>NZ_JALLIN010000031.1 GCF_023630175.1 Streptomyces cellostaticus
CGGGCCGGCCGGGCCCTCGTGCCGTTCCGGGCCGCCGGCGTGGCCCTCAGGGGCCTGCCCGGGTCGGCCCGGGTCGTGGTCCTGGGGCGGCGCGGGCGCGAACTCCGGTGCCGGGGGCGCGTCGGCGGTGCCGGGCGCGGACTCCGTCTCCGTCGCCGGGGGCGCGTCGGCGGGGCGGGGCGCGGCGTCCGCCTCCGGCTCGGTCCAGGGCTGTCCGGCGGTCTCCGTCGCCCAGGGCGCGGGCGCGCCGCCGGGCAGGGTGGCCGGCGGGGTGCCGCCCCACTGCTCGACCAGCGAGGACGCGGTGAACTCGCCCGACTCGTCCGGGAGGTCACCGCCGGCGACCGGGATGGACCACTGCCCGGTGACGTCGTGTCCCGGGGCCGACGGGGCCGCGGGCTCCTCGAAGGTCCACTGCTGGGTCGCGGCCGGCTGGTACGTGAACCGGTCGCCCGAGCCCTGCTCCTGGGCCGCGGCGTCCGGGTCGGGCCACCGGCCGCCGCCGTCGGGCGCGGGCCACGCGTCCGCCGGACCGTCGGAGGGCGCCGGCGTTATCGGCGGCGGGACGTAGCCGTGTCCGGGGGCGGCCAGGGGGCTGTCGCCGGACAGCAGGGCGTCGATACCGCCCTCGGGGAGCTGGACGAAGGCGGTGGCGCCGTCGTCGTAGTCGCCCTGGGGCAGCGGGTCCCAGCGGCCGCCGCCCTGCGGGGTGCCCTCTTCGTGCTGGTCGTCGGTCACGACAGCGCCCTCCCCAGTGCTCGTCGGGCCAGCGCGGCGACGGTGCGCCGCAGGTGCAGTACGGCGGGCGGCAACGGGACCACGGACCCGTCCGGCTCGGGGGCCGGGTCCGGGATGCAGGCCGCGGCGACGTACTCCCCGAAGGCCTCCAGGGCCTCGGGTACGAGCGTGCGGTCGTTGTCCCAGTCGATGAGCTGGGCGACCCACTGCTCGGCGTCCAGGGGGCGCAGCGGCATCGGCGCTATGGCACCGACGGCGCAGCGCACCCCGCGCCGGGCCGGGTCGAGCACCACGGCCACCGAGGCCATTGCCCGGCCGGGGCCGGTGCGGCCGGTCGCCTTCAGGAACACCTGGGGCGCGTGCAGCAGGGGCACGCGCACGTAGCCGATGAGTTCGCCGCCGCGCAGCATCTCCACGCCGGCCAGCAGGTGCGAGACGGGGATCTCCCGGCGGGCTCCGCCGGTGCCCGCGATGATCAGTGTCGCCTCGAGGGCGGCGAGCACCGGCAGCGCGTCGCCGGTGGGGGCGGCCGAGGCGATGTTGCCGCCCAGGGTGCCCGCGTTGCGGATGTGCGGCGGGCCGGCGGCGCGCGCGGCGGCGGCGAGCGCCGGGATCAGGGCCGCGAAGTCGGGGCGGCCCATGCGCGCGAGCGTGAGGCCCGCGCCGAGCAGGGCGTGGCCGTCCTGATACTGCCAGCCGCGGATCTCGCTGATCCGTCCGAGGCCCACCAGGGCGGCGGGCCTGAGCTGGCCGGAGTTGACGGCGGCCATGAGGTCGGTGCCGCCCGCCACGGGCACGGCGGCGGGCATGGCGGTGAGGGCCGCCACGGCCTCGTCCAGTGTCGTGGGCAGCGTGACGGCCTGCGCCGTCTGCGGTGTGTGCGTGGTCAAACCGGCTGCCCCTTCCCGCTGCCCCACCTGGTCCCACCTGTGTGGCCGTACGGTACGTGCTCACAGGGCGGACGTGGCAACTCTGGCACATCTTCGCCAGGGCCGGACGCGGGGGTCCGCTAGGAGGCATTCGCCCACCTCATCGGCGACATATTCCGTTTTCGCACGCCATCACCGGTGCGCGCCGATTGACACTCTTCGGTGATTCCGCGGCGTTTTCCGTCATTCGTTCCAGTGCCCGGTCCGCGCAGGCCGGTACGGGCGTCCGGCGCTTCCTACCGGTCCGGGGGCACGCCGTCGATCGGACGGCCGAGGACACCGGGGCGCCGCTGCCAGGGGTGCGGCCCCGCGGGCGGCCGGTAGCCGACACCGAGGGCGTCAAGTCGCCGGTAGTGGGCGGCCATACGGTGTTCGAAGTCGGCGAAGTCCCGCTCCGCCGGGGCGGGCAGCCTGCTCCAGGCGACCTCGGCGAGCGCGGCGAGCCGGGGGAAGGCCTGGTAGTCGACGCGCGCGGTGTCCTCCAGCACCTCGGTCCACACGTTGGCCTGGGTGCCCAGCACGTGCCGGGCCTCCCCAGCGGTGAGTCCGGCCGGTACGGGCTCGAACCGGTAGACGTCCTCCAGGGTGCGCACGAAGCCGATCGGCACGGGTTCGTCGTCCCCGGGCGCCTGACGGTGGTCCAGGTAGACGTACTGCTCCGGGCACATGACGACGTCGTGCCCGGCCCGCGCGGCGGCGACGCCGCCACCGAAGCCGCGCCAGGAGGACACCGCGGCGCCCGGCGGGAGTCCGCCCTCCAGGATCTCGTCCCAGCCGATGAGGCGGCGCCCGCGCGCGGCGAGCCAGGCGGCGAAGTGGCCGACGAACCAGGACTGCAACGCGTCCTCGCCGGCGAGCCCGAGGTCCGCGACCCGGCCCTTCGCGGCCGGCGACAGGCGCCACTGGTCCTTGCGGCACTCGTCGCCGCCGATGTGCACGAACTCGGAGGGGAACAGCTCCAGCACTTCCTCGAACACCCCTTCGTAGAAACGGAGGGTGGTGTCGGAGGGGGACAGCACGTTGGCGGAGATCCCCCAGTCGTCCCAGACGGTGAGCGCGGAGGTGTCGACGACATCGGTGTTGCCGAGTTCCGGATAGGCGGCGATCGCGGCCTGCGAGTGGCCCGGTACGTCGATCTCCGGGACGACGGTGATGTGGCGCTCGGCGGCGTAGGCGACGATCTCCCGGATGTCGTCCCGGGTGTAGTGACCCCCGTGCGGCTTCTCGTCCCACAACGGTGAGGCGCGGTGGCCGAATTTCGTCCGCGTCCGCCAGGAGGCGACCTCGGTCAGCCTCGGGTACCGCTCGATCTCGATCCGCCAGCCCTGGTCGTCCGTCAGATGGAGGTGGAGGACGTTGAGTTTGTGCGCGGCCATCAGGTCCAGGTACCGCAGTACGCCTTCCCTGGGCATGAAGTGCCGGGCCACGTCCAGCATGAGACCGCGCCAGCCGAACCGGGGCGCGTCCTCGACGGTGAGCCGGGGCAGGCCCCAGTCCCGGTCCGGGCGCAGCGGCGCGCGACGGAACGCGTCGGGCCCGAGCAGTTGCCGGAAGGTCTGCGCTCCCCAGAAGACGCCTGCGGCGCCGCCGCCCTGGATGCGCACCGGGAGGCCGTCGGCGACGAGGCGGTAGCCCTCGGGGGGCAGGTCGGGCTCGACGCTCAGCACGACGCGGTCGTCCCCGCCAGGCCTCTCCGGCAGCGGCAGGCCGGTCGCCGCGCCTACGGTGGCCCGCAGCCACCGCGCGACACCCTCGGTGCCGGGCCGCGCCTCCAGCGCCGTTCCGGCGCCGATGTCCGTGCGCCCGGCGGTGTGGCTCGAACAGCGCGCCGGAGCCGGGATCAGATCCGCCTTGTCGGTCACATCAGTCCTTGGTGGAGGAAGGCGTTCCTACAGGGGACTGCACGGCGGCACGGCGCGTTCCGCGTCGCGCGCGACGCGGAGAAGGCTATGGCCGACGCGAGCGTGCCGACAAGAGGTCTGAACCAATTGGTGGCCGAAAAGCGCGAAAGGCCCCCGGGCCCGCGTCGGCGGCGCGTCCCGGGGGCCCGGAGCTCTTCAGGCGGACGACGGGCGGGCGCCTACTTGTCGCCGCCCTTGTCGTCGCCGCCGCTGCCCATGGACTCGTAGATCTCCTTGCACATGGGGCACACGGGGTACTTCTTCGGGTCGCGGCCGGGCACCCACACCTTGCCGCACAGCGCCACGACGGGCGTGCCGTCGAGGGCGCTCGCCATGATCTTGTCCTTCTGGACGTAGTGGGCGAAGCGCTCGTGGTCGCCGTCGCCGTGGGACACCTGTGGCGTCGGCTCTACGAGGGTTCCCGTACCAGTCCCGCGCTCGGGCTCGAGAGTGCTCATGCCGCCAAGGGTACTGAAGGGCGCGGGCATCAGTTGAGCGACGGGTCGTCGGGATACGTGGCGACCATCGCCAGCTCGTTGCGCTGGCGGCGCAGCACCTCGCGCCAGAGGGTCTCCGGCTCCGGGCAGGACACGTCGCCCGGCTCGGACTCCACGACGTACCAGGCACCCTCCACCAGTTCGTCCTCGAGCTGGCCCGGGCCCCAGCCGGCGTAACCGGCGAAGATCCGCAGCGATCCGACGGCCGAGGCCAGCAGCTCCGGCGGGGCCTCCAGGTCGACGAGGCCGATCGCGCCGTGCACCCGCCGCCAGCCGAGCGGGGCGCTGTTCCCGTTCGCGCCGCCCGGGATGACCGCGACGCCGAGCGCCGAGTCCAGCGAGACCGGACCGCCCTGGAAGACCACCCCGGGCTCACCGGCCAGATCGGCCCAGCCCTCCAGGATGTCGCCCACGCCCACCGGGGTGGGCCGGTTGAGGACGACACCGAGGGAGCCCTCCTCGTCGTGGTCGAGAAGGAGCACCACCGCACGGTCGAAGTTCGGGTCCGCCAGGGCGGGGGTTGCCACGAGCAGCCGCCCTGTGAGCGAGGACACCTCGGTCATGCCAGACATGATCCCGCATCTTCGCCCGCCGCGGGGAGCCGATCGGGGTGCACGGGTGAACGCAGCTCAGGGCGCGCGGGCGCGCGCCCGCGCCGGTGACCGCATGTGCCCGGGAGCGAACGGTTCGTGTTGTGACACAGCCATGACGCGGCTGTGCGGTACTTGGGCTTACAGGACCGGGGTAGGAGGCGATTACCCTGTCTCTCCGGCCCCTGCGCAAAGTGATCGGCCGGCCCCTGCCCGACTCATCGGAACGCGAGATTCATGACCGTCAACGACGATGTCCTGCTTGTCCACGGCGGAACCCCGCTGGAGGGCGAGATCCGTGTCCGCGGTGCGAAGAACCTCGTACCGAAGGCCATGGTCGCCGCCCTGCTGGGCAGTGAGCCGAGCCGGCTGCGCAACGTCCCGGACATCCGTGACGTGCGTGTCGTACGCGGCCTGCTGCAGTTGCACGGGGTCACCGTCCGTCCGGGTGAGGAACCCGGCGAGCTGGTCCTCGACCCGTCGCACGTGGAGAGCGCGAACGTCGCTGACATCGATGCCCACGCGGGTTCCAGCCGTATCCCGATCCTGTTCTGCGGTCCGCTGCTGCACCGTCTGGGGCACGCTTTCATCCCGGGGCTGGGCGGCTGCGACATCGGCGGCCGGCCGATCGACTTCCACTTCGAGGTGCTGCGGCAGTTCGGCGCGACCATCGAGAAGCGGGCCGACGGGCAGTACCTGGAGGCGCCGCAGCGGCTGCGCGGCACGAAGATCCGGCTGCCGTACCCGTCCGTCGGCGCGACCGAGCAGGTCCTGCTGACCGCGGTACTGGCCGAGGGCGTCACGGAGCTGTCCAACGCGGCCGTCGAGCCGGAGATCGAGGACCTCATCTGCGTACTGCAGAAGATGGGCGCGATCATCGCGATGGACACCGACCGCACGATCCGCGTCACCGGTGTGGACAAGCTGGGCGGCTACACCCACCGCGCCCTGTCGGACCGCCTGGAGGCCGCCTCCTGGGCGTCGGCGGCGCTGGCGACCAACGGCAACATCTACGTCCGCGGCGCCCAGCAGCGCTCGATGATGACGTTCCTGAACACCTACCGGAAGGTGGGCGGTGCCTTCGAGATCGACGACGAGGGCATCCGCTTCTGGCATCCCGGCGGGCAGCTCAAGTCCATCGCGCTGGAGACGGACGTGCACCCGGGCTTCCAGACCGACTGGCAGCAGCCGCTGGTGGTCGCGCTGACCCAGGCGACGGGCCTGTCCATCGTCCACGAGACGGTGTACGAGTCCCGGCTCGGCTTCACGTCCGCGCTGAACCAGATGGGCGCCCACATCCAGCTCTACCGCGAGTGCCTGGGCGGCTCCGACTGCCGCTTCGGCCAGCGGAACTTCCTGCACTCCGCGGTCGTCTCGGGGCCCACCCGGCTCCAGGGCGCCGACCTGGTCATCCCCGACCTGCGCGGCGGCTTCTCGTACCTCATCGCGGCCCTGGCCGCCGAGGGCACCTCCCGTGTCCACGGCATCGAGCTGATCAACCGCGGCTACGAGAACTTCATGGAGAAGCTCGTGGAACTGGGCGCGAAGGTCGAGCTGCCGGGCAAGGCGCTCGGCTGACCGAAGACGTCGAAAAGGGCGGCCCCCCTCGTACGAGGGGGGCCGCCCTTTTCGACGTCTTCGGCCGAAGCACCCCGGGGGGCACCGGGCTGCGCCGCCCGTGCGGCTCCGCCGCGCGGGCGCGACCAGCCCCAGCGGACCCGCGGTCACCCGCGGCGCCGCGTCAGAACGGCGCTCCGGTCACCCGGCACCACCGAGCGGAGCGCTTACTTGCCCTTGGCCGCTTCCTTGAGCTTGGAGCCCGCGGAGACCTTGACGCTGTAGCCGGCCGGGATGTCGATCGGCTCGCCGGTCTGCGGGTTGCGCGCGGTACGAGCGGCACGGTGGGTGCGCTCGAAGGTCAGGAAGCCGGGGATGGTGACCTTCTCGTCGCCCTTGGAGACGATGTCGCCGACGACCTCGGCGAACGCGGCCAGAACGGCGTCGGCGTCCTTGCGGGTCACCTCGGCGCGGTCGGCCAGCGCGGCCACCAGCTCACTGCGGTTCATGTTGTTACTCCCGTGTTCTTCTTGCCGTTGAGGCGTGAGGTGAGATCGATGCCGATGCGCTCGCGCCCAAAGACGCATCCTGCCCCTACCTGCGGCGGTAATGCCAATCCGGCACCCGTAGGAGTCGTGAGAACACCCTAGGGAGTCACACGAAAAGCGCCTGCTCGGCCGTCACCCTAGAGGGCGCCCGCCGGTGGGTGGTTCCGCGACGCGCCGGTACGGGGGCCGCCGTGTCCATCCTCACAGCCCCCGCACCCCACGGTACGGCGCCTAGGACGCCGCGCCCACCGCCTTCGCGGCCTCGCGCACCGCGCCCGCCACCGCGCCCGCGACCTTGTCGTTGAAGACGCTCGGAACGATGTAGTTGGGGTTCAGCTCGTCCTCGGTCACCACGTCGGCGAGTGCCTTCGCGGCGGCGAGCATCATCTCGGTGTTGACGGTACGGGACTGCGCGTCCAGCAGGCCGCGGAAGACACCCGGGAAGACCAGTACGTTGTTGATCTGGTTCGGGAAGTCCGAGCGGCCGGTGGCCACCACGGCGGCCGTCTGCCGGGCGATCGCGGGGTCGACCTCCGGGTCGGGGTTCGCGAGCGCGAACACGATGGCGCCGTCGGCCATGGCGGCCACGTCGTCGCCGTCGAGGACGTTCGGGGCCGAGACGCCGATGAAGACGTCGGCGCCGCGCACGGCCTCCTTCAGGGTGCCGGTGAGGTTCTCCGGGTTGGTGTTGTCGGCGATCCAGCGCAGCGGGGAGTCCGCCGGGGCGTCCACCAGGTCCTCGCGGCCCGAGTGGACGACACCGCGGATGTCGGCCACGACGGCGTTCTTCACGCCGGCGGCGATGAGCAGCTTGAGGATGGCCGTGCCGGCCGCGCCGGCCCCGGACATCACGACCCGGATGTTCTCGATCGCCTTGCCCGTGCAGCGCAGCGCGTTGGTCAGGGCGGCGAGGACGACGATCGCGGTGCCGTGCTGGTCGTCGTGGAAGACGGGGATGTCCAGGGCCTCGCGCAGCCGGGCCTCGATCTCGAAGCAGCGGGGGGCGGAGATGTCCTCGAGGTTGATGCCGGCGAAGCCGGGGGCGATCGCCTTGACGATCTCGACGATGGCGTCGGTGTCCTGGGTGTCCAGGCAGATCGGCCAGGCGTCGATGCCGGCGAAGCGCTTGAAGAGGGCCGCCTTGCCCTCCATGACGGGCAGCGCGGCCTTCGGGCCGATGTTGCCCAGGCCCAGCACGGCGGAACCGTCCGTCACGACCGCAACGGAGTTGCGCTTGATGGTGAGGCGGCGGGCGTCCTCGGGGTTCTCGGCGATCGCCATGCAGACGCGGGCGACACCGGGCGTGTAGACCATGGACAGGTCGTCGCGGTTGCGGATGGGGTGCTTGGACGCCATCTCGATCTTGCCGCCGAGGTGCATCAGGAACGTACGGTCGGAGACCTTGCCGAGGGTGACGCCCTCGATGCCCCGGAGCTTGCCCACGATCTCGTCGGCGTGGGCCGTGGAGGTGGCCGCGATGGTGACGTCGATACGGAGCTTCTCGTGACCGGACGCGGTGACGTCGAGGCCGGTGACCGAGCCTCCGGAGGACTCCACGGCGTTGGTGAGCTGCGAGACGGCGGTTCCGCTCGCGGGCACCTCCAGCCGGATGGTCATCGAGTAGGAGACGCTGGGCGCCGTTGCCATGGCCGACTTCCTCTGCTTTCACCGTGTCGCGTGTTGTGCCGTCCGATCGTCGCACCTACCCCCGAGTACGTGGTAGCCGCCCCGGATTGCGGACGTTGTGTTCACGACGGCACGCCTTTTCGGAAAACAACTTCCACAATACGAGAGTCGATCGGGCGAAGAAAGAGGCCCACGCCTGTCGGACGTGGGCCTCTCTCACGTTCATGACACCGACCCGCCATGCTCGCCTCGCGGCAAGTGGTCCCTCTGAGGGACGAAGGTTGGGCCCGGGGGCTTGGATCGGGCCGGTGCCACGTCAAGGCTAACAAACGGATGCCGCGGGCCATTCCTGGCGCGGGGACTTCCCGGGAATTCAGTCCCTGAGCAGATCCGGCACCCCTGCCGCGTCCGGCTCGTCCCGCTCGCCGGAGACCACGGTGAGCTGCTGGGTCGCCCGGGTCAGCGCGACGTAGAGCACGCGCAGGCCGGCCGGCGACTCGTCGGCGATCTCCGCCGGGGAGACGACGACCGTGGCGTCGTACTCCAGGCCCTTGGCCTCCAGGCTGCCGAGCGCCACCACCCGGTCGCCGAGCCCGGCCAGCCAGCGGCGGGCCTCCTCGCGCCGGTTCATGGCGACCACCACCCCGACCGTGCCGTCCACCAGGCCGAGCAGTCTCTCGGCCTCCGCGCGGACGGTCGCCTCCAGGGGGTCCCGCGCGGGCGCGCCCGCTGCGCCGGCCGCCGTCACGAAGCGCGGCTCGACCCCGGTGGACCGCACGGCGGAGGGCGCCTGGGAGCCCGGCATGGCGAGGGCGAGCACCCGGGCGGCCAGCTCGGCGATCTCGGCGGGGTTGCGGTAGTTGACGGTGAGCTGGAACCGGCGCCGGGGACGGGTGCCGAGGGCCTCGTCGCGGGCCTCGGCCGCCTCGTCCGGATCGGACCAGGAGGACTGGGCGGGGTCACCGACGACCGTCCAGGTGGCGTGCCGGCCGCGGCGGCCCACCATCCGCCACTGCATCGGGGTGAGGTCCTGGGCCTCGTCCACGATGACGTGCGCGTACTCGGTGCGCTCCTGGGCGAGGCGCTCGGCCCGCTCCCGCTGGGTCTCCTCGCGCACCGGCATCAGCTCCTCGAGGCCGGTGAGCTGGTCCAGCGGGTCCAGCTCGCGCTTCCTGCGCGGCCGGGCCGGGGCGCCGAGGATCGCCTGGAGTTCGTCCAGCATGGCGGTGTCGTGCACCGACCAGCCCTCCCGGCGCAGCGCGCGGGCGACCCTGCGGACCTCGCCGGGGTTGAGGATCCGGCGGGCCCAGCGGCCGAGCCGCTTCTCGTCCGCCATGGCGGCGAGGACGCCCTTCGGGGTCAGCTCGGGCCACCAGGCGTCGAGGAAGGCGATGAACGGGTCCTCGCCCGCCACGTCCTCGTCGAAGGAGGAGCGCAGCTCGGCGGCCAGCTCCGCGTCGGTGTGCCGGCCGGCCGCGCCGGACTTGGCCCACAGGGCGTCCAGGAGCAGCTTGCGGGCGCGCGGGCGCAGCAGGTTGACGGGGGCGGTGCCGCCGAGGGCGGTACGGCGGATGTGCGCCAGTTCCTCGGCTTCCAGTTCGAGGCGGCGCCCGAAGGCGACGACCCGGAGCCGCTCCGGGCAACCGTTCAGCTCCAGGGCGCCGCGGGCCGCCCTGCGCAGCACCTTCAGCATCCGGTACGAGCCCTTGGCGCGGGCCACGGACGGCGAGTCGTACAGCGCGGCCTCGACGCCGTCGACGAGCGAGCCGATGGCGCGGATCGCGACCTGGCCCTCCTCGCCGAGCGAGGGCAGCACACCCTCGGTGTAGGCCACCAGCAGCGGGGTCGGCGAGACGATCAGGATGCCGCCCGCGTAGCGTCTGCGGTCCTGGTAGAGCAGGTAGGCCGCGCGGTGCAGGGCGACGGCGGTCTTGCCGGTGCCCGGGCCGCCCTCGACGTAGGTGACGGAGGCGGCGGGGGCGCGGATGACCAGGTCCTGCTCCGCCTGGATGGACGAGACGATGTCCCGCATGGTGTGGCTGCGGGCCTGGCCGAGGGCGGCCATCAGGGCGCCGTCGCCGATGACGGGCAGCGCCCGCCCGTCGAGGAACGCCCGCAGTTCGGGGCGCATCAGGTCGTCCTCGACCCCGAGGACCCGGCGGCCCTTGGAGCGGATGACCCGGCGGCGCACGACCCGGCCGGGATCCCTGGGGGTGGACCGGTAGAAGGGGGCGGCGGCCGGGGCCCGCCAGTCGATGACCAGCGGGGCGTAGTCCGCGTCGAGCACGCCGATCCGCCCGATGTGCAGGGTCTCGGCGATGTCGGCGGTGCTGTCGGGCCGGACCGCCCCCTCGGCGGGTTCGACCGCGGTGTAGGCGCCGTCGGGACCCTTCTTGCCGTCCTTGCCGGGCAGCAGGTCGATCCGTCCGAAGAGGAAGTCCTCGAACTCGTTGTTGAGCCGGTTCAGGTGGATGCCGGCCCGGAAGACCTGCGCGTCCCGCTCGGCCAGTGCGCCCGGGGTGCCGACCTGGCCGCGCTGGGCCGCGTCGTTCATCAGGAACTCGGCCTCGTGGATCTTCTCCTCGAGGCGCCGGTACACCCGGTCCAGATGCTCCTGCTCGACGCTGATCTCTCGGTCACGCACGGAGTCCTGTGCCTCGTGTACCGAGCCGACCGCGGACTGCTGAACCTGAGCGGCCACCGGGCCCCCTTCTGACGTGCTGGGCAGCCGTCAACCGTACGCGAAGGGGACCCGGCAAAGCTACATGACTACGCATCCACCTGGACGAGCTTCTTGCCGTCGAAGGTGGTCACCTCGAAGTGGTCGATCTCGTCGGGCTTCATCGCCGTGCCACCGCCGATGTACAGCGGCTTGCGGGACTCCGGGGTCTTGGCGTCCGGGATGCCGTATCCCCACTTGGGGACGGACCAGGAGCCCAGGGTCTGCCGGTCACCGTTGTTGCCGACGGCAACCAACGAGCACTTGAGCGGCCCCTTGACACCCTTCAGTTCGAGAACCGCCGAGGTGCCCCAGTCCTTCTCGCCCAGGGCGACGGTCGCGCTGGCACCCGTCGCGCCGTCGCTTCCGCTGACCTTGTCCGGAAGCTGCTTGAACGTCGCCTGGGCGCCGGCCGCGAGAGGCGTGGCCGTCTGCCCGGACTCGCCGCCGCCGTTCACCGCCATGACGGCCACCGGGCCGCCGATGATCAGCGCGGCGGCGGCCGCGACCAGGTAGAAGCCCTTGCGCCGCTTCTGCGCACGGCGCTCGGAGACCTCGTCGACCAGCTTCTCCACCAGCCGCGGGCTCGGTTTGGCGGACAGCGACTCGCCGATCGCCGGGGTGCTGCCGGAACCCGGCAGATCCGCCAGCGCGGCCAGCATCGGCTCCATCCCGGCCAGCTCGTCCAGTTGCTGGGCGCACCATTCGCAGGTGGCGAGATGCGCCTCGAAAGCGGTTGCCTCGCCGTCGTCGAGCAGCCCGAGGGCATAGGCGCCCACGGTCTCGTGCTCGCTCGGCACCGAAGATCCCTGACTGGGGCTCATGGGTCCAGAAATACCCGGACCACCCGGACCGAATCCTTGCATTCCTCCGTATCCGTTGCTCATCACGCCGTCACCCCCCGCTCCTCCAGTGCCAGCTTCATCGACCGCAGGGCGTAGAACACCCGGGAGCGCACCGTGCCGCTCGGGATGCCCAGCGTCTGGGCCGCCTCATTGACCGTACGTCCCTTGAAGTACGTCTCGACGAGGACCTCCCGGTGCGCCGGGGTCAGGTCGTCGAGCGCGTCCGACAGCGTCATCAGCCACAGCGCCTTGTCGATCTCGTCCTCCGCGGGGATGACCTCCAGCGGCGACGGATCGACCTCCTGCGGCCGGGCCTGCCGGCTGCGGTGGCCGTCGATGACGATGCGGCGCGCGACCGTCACCAGCCAGGGGCGTACCGAACCGGTCGCCCGATTGAGCTGACCGGCGTTCTTCCAGGCACGGATGAGCGTCTCCTGCACGACGTCCTCGGCTCGCTGCCGGTCTCCGGCGACCAGCCTGAGGACATACGCGAGCAGAGGTCCGGCGTGCTCGCGGTACAGGGCACGCATCAGCTCCTCATCAGGTTCCGAGGGCTGTGAGGACATGCGATGTCGGGCCCTCGATCCACGTTCATTGGCCACGGCCGCATCCTTGCGCACGCCCACCTCCGGTGTCCGGGGGTTCCCCCAGTCGGTCGCTCGCCCACCCGTACGGAAGGAGGGGGCGCGGTGTTCAAACCGGAGGGACAGATTTCTCGGCGGTGACGTGACGAGGGGGACATGGGGGCACATTCCCACCGAGTGATCTTTACATTTCCGACACATCACCGGAGGAGTCGTGAAGCGTCCGTGCGGACGCCGGCGCGGACGCGGTGTAACCGAAATCACTTGCGAGCCGGGCCCCTGCGGGCCCTCACGCGCGGGCGAGCGCGGCCCGGCGCCGGTGCCGGGCGACCCGTTCACGGTTGCCGCACACCTCACTGGAGCACCAGCGCCGCCGGCGTCCCCGGGAGGTGTCCAGGTAGACCAGGGGGCAGTTGTCGCCCTCGCACTCACGGACCGCGGCCCGCGCCACGGGGTCGGTGAGCAGGTCCACGGCGTCGCGCGCGAGGAGCGCCAGCAGCGCCGCGCACTCGGGCGCCCGGGCCAGCTCACGCACCAGGGCTCCGTCCGTGCCGCGGACCGCGCACGGGGCCGGGAGCGCGGCACGGGCGGCCTCGTTGAGCCGGCCGAGCGCGCCGTCGTACGGCCGCGGGTCCGGCGCGCCGGTGCCGCGCAGCAACTGCCCCACATCCGATCTCAGTTCCCGGAACCGGGCCGGCCAGGAGGCGTCGGCGTGCTCCAGCGGGGTGCCGGCCGGCACCAGCCCGGCCCCGGCGATCCAGGCCCGCAACGGCTCGACACCGCCCAGCCGTTCGACCGGATGCGCGGTCGCGAGGAGGTCCAGGCAGATCCGACCGGCGTCGAACCGCGGCTCGTTCGGGGCCGGGACCGTACTCGGCGTCATGTGCCTGCCACCGCCTAGGACAGGGGAACAGTTGCGTCGCTCCCCTTCACAGTGCCCGCGCCGCCCGGCCCGCGGAACCCTTCGGACGGTCTTCGCGGCGGCTTTCCCGGCGGATCCGTGCCCGGGGCCCGCCTCAGCCGTCCGCGTACTTCGTGTCCGCGGCCGGGTCCAGCGCCAGCCGGTAGCCCCGCTTGACCACCGTCTGGATCAGCCTCGGCGTGCCGAGGGCCGTGCGCAGCCGGGCCATCGCCGTCTCCACCGCGTGCTCGTCGCGTCCCGCGCCCGGCAGCGCCCGCAGCAGTTCGGCACGGGCCACCACCCAGCCCGGCCGCCGTGCCAGCGCCCGCAGCAGCGACATGCCCGCCGGCGGCACCGGCCTCAGTTCCCCGTCCACCAGCACCGCGTGTCCGCGGATCTCCACCCGGTGCCCGGCGACGGGCAGCGCCCTCGCCCGCGCCGGCAGTTCCTGGCACAGCAGTTGTACGAGCGGCCCGAGCCGGAACCGCTCCGGCTGCACCGTGTCTACGCCCCGCGCCTGCAACGGCAGCGCGGTCACCGGACCCACGCAGGCGGGCAGCACGTCGTGGCCGAGCGCCGCCAGCACCTCGCCGAGCTGCCCGCGCTCCTCGGCCCGCGACAGCAGGGACGCCGCGGCGGGCGCGCTGGTGAAGGTGAGCGCGTCCACCGCGCGCCCGGCGACGGCGTCCAGCAGCCGGTCGACGGGCCCGATGTCCTCCGGCGGCATCCACCGGTACACCGGCACCGGGACGACCTGCGCTCCCCCGGCCCGCAGCGCCTCCACGAACCCCGGCAGCGGCTCGCCGTGCAGTTGCACCGCGAGCCGGCGCCCGTCGACGCCCTCCTCCAGCAGCCGGTCCAGCACCTCGGCCATGGACTCGCTGGACGGCGACCACGACTCGGTCAGCCCCGCGGCCCGTACCGCGCCCTTCACCTTGGGCCCGCGGGCGAGCAGTTCGACGTCCCGCAGGCGTTCGAGCAGCGGCTCTCCGAGCCCCCAGCCGTCGGCGGCCTCGATCCAGCCCCGGAATCCGATGGCGGTGGTGGCCACCACGACGTCCGGCGCCTGGTCGATGAGCTCCTTGGTGGCGGCGAGCAGTTCGCCGTCGTCGGCGAGCGGCACGATGCGCAGGGCGGGCGCGTGCAGCACGACGGCACCGCGCCGCTGGAGCAGCGCGCCCAGTTCCTCGGCGCGGCGCGCGGCGGTGACGCCCACGGTGAACCCGGCCAGGGGCCCGTGCTCGGGGTGCTGCTGTTCGTCGTCCATGACTCTCCTCGTGCCGCGTCGGTCGACGTGTGCGCCGTCAGGGTGCGGCGTCCGACGCGTGTCCCTCGGCGTGCCGGCCGCAGACCTCCGTACCGCTGGATGTACCCGGGCTTCCGGCCGGTGCGGCGGGAGTGCCCGCCGGGCGCCGCGACGGGGCGAACCCCGGTCGGCGCGGCACTGGCCGGCCCGCATGCCGAACGAGCCTGTCAACGGCGCGTGACAGGCTCGGTTCGGCTCGATGTCCGCGGTGTTACGTCACACCTCGGCGTAGCTGAGCCGCGGCTCCGTCCCGGCGGTGGCCTCGGGGGCGGCGCGGACGGCCGTCCGGCGAAGGTATACGGCCCAGGTGAGGACGAAGCAGAGGCCGTAGTAGGCGAGGAAGGCGAGGAAGGCGCCGGTCCCGGAGCCGTAGGAGAGGAACGACTGGCGCAGGGTCAGGTTGATGCCGAGCCCGCCGAGGGCGCCGACGGCACCGATGAGGGCCATCGAGGCACCGGACAGCCGTCGCGCGTAGACGGCCGCCGCCTCCCCCTCCATCCCCTGGGCGGAGGCCTTGGCGCGGTAGATGCCGGGGATCATCTTGAACGTGGAGCCGTTGCCGACGCCGGTGAGCACGAACAGGGCGACGAACCCGGCGATGAACAGCGGCAGCGACTTCTGCAGCGAGGCGAGGACGACGACGCCGGACGCCGCGAACATCGCCGCGAAGTTCCACAGCGTGACCCTGGCCCCGCCGAGCCGGTCCGCGAGCCGGCCACCGACGGGGCGGATCAGCGAGCCCAGCAGCGGGCCGATGAAGGTGAGCGAGGCGGCCTGCAGCGGCGTGCGGCCGAACTGGTTCTGCAGCACCAGTCCGAAGGCGAAGCTGTAGCCGATGAAGGAGCCGAAGGTGCCGATGTAGAGGACCGACATGATCCAGGTGTGCTTCTCCCGCACGGCCTCCTCGGCCGCGCCGGTGTCGTTGCGCACCGGGCCGAGGTTGTCCATGAACCGTGCGCTCAGCAGGGTCGCCACGACGATGAGCGGCACGTAGACGGAGAGCAGCACCCGCGGGTGGCCGGCACCGGCCACTCCGATGACCAGCAGCGCGACCAGTTGGACCACCGCGACGCCGATGTTGCCGCCGCCCGCGTTCATGCCCAGCGCCCAGCCCTTCAGGCGCAGCGGGTAGAAGTTGTTGATGTTCGTCATCGAGGAGGCGAAGTTCGCCCCGCCGACCCCGGTGAGGACCGCGACGACCATGAACGTGGTGTACGAGGTCCCGGGCTCCATCACGAACAGCAGCGAGACGGTCGGCACCAGCAGCAGGCCGGCGCTGAAGACGGTCCAGTTCCGGCCGCCGAACCGGGCGATCGCGAAGCCGTAGGGCACCCGCAGGATCGCCCCGACCAGCGATGCCACGGCCACCAGGAAGAACTTGCCGGCCGGATCGATGCCGTACTCCGGCCCCATGGACAGCGCCAGGACGGAGTACATGCTCCAGACGGAGAAGCCGATGTGCTCGGAGATCACGGAGAAGGCCAGGTTCCGCCGGGCGATCCGCCGGCCCTTCGACTCCCAGAAGCTCTCGTCCTCGGGGTCCCACTCCTCGATCCAGTGGGACCCCTGGTGGGGTGGGCTGATGCTGCTCGGGGCTGTCATGTCGGGCCTCCACGGTGCTCCGGGACTCGGCTGCTGCTGAGCGGTGACGAGACCCGAAGGTAGGGAGGACGCGTTTCCTCGCTGTGGCTGTGGGTGACCGGTAGGGAACGTTGCTCTCACTCGCCGCGGGGAGCGCCGGTGAGGGGAGGCGCCGTCACACCGCCTTGCGCCGCCCACCACCCCGCTTGACCCCGTTCGGCCAGAGCCTCGGGGTCCGCTTGGCCGCGATGTCCTCGATCCAGCCGAAGGCCACGATGGACAGCCCGATCAGCGGCCAGACCAGGAAGAACATCCACAGCATGTAGCTGGAGTCGAGGGCGGCCACCGCGCGGTCGCCCTGCATGAACGGCAGGTTGTACGCCTGGTCGATGATCGGGACCGTGGCCATGATCAGCATGTTGTGCCACAGGTAGATCGTGACGGCGCGGTTGTTGGACAGCGTGATCAGCTTGTCCCAGCGGGCCAGCCGTCCGGGCAGTTCCTGCCAGGACGGGGAGTACTGGAGCAGGACGACGACGAACCCGAAGGACCAGCAGGCCTGGGCCAGCGGGATGTCGTTGAGGTCCCAGCCGTCGGGGCCGAGGTGGCCCGAGGCCCACCACAGGCCGAAGGCCATCACCAGGGTCGCCGCGGAGATCGCGACGTAGCGCGGGATCTTCGCCAGCAGGCCGTCGTGGTGGGCGAAGCCCAGCACCCAGCAGCCGCCGTACACCGCGAAGTCCGTCACCGCGTTGCCCGTCTCGCCGGGGATGGTGACGATGCCGGTGCCGAAGACCACCGTCAGGCCGAGGGGGGCCAGCAGCGTCGGCCACGGGAAGCGGCGGAAGGCCCACAGCAGCAGCGGGGAGGCGATCACGAACCACAGGTAGGCCCGCAGGTACCAGAGCGGGCCCGCGGCCTGCACGGCCCAGGTGTCCTCCAGCAGACCGGACTTGGAGCCCACGTGCCAGGGGAACGGCGGGGCGCCGACGGGGACGATGTAGTCGAGGAGCTTGACCAGGCCCCAGATGCCGCCGTTGTCCGGGTCCTTCACCGGGTTCCAGCCGCCCGCCAGCATCAGTGCCAGCGCCACCACGCTGAACGCCCAGAGCGGGGGCAGCAGCCGGCGGACCCGGCTCTTGATCACCTCGAGCGCCGGACGCTTGAGGGAGCGTGCCATGAGCGAGCCCGCCAGCGCGAACATCACGCCCATGGAGGGGAACAGCACCGTCAGCCAGGCCCAGCCGAAGAGGTGGTAGGCCACCACGCGGACCAGGGCCAGGGAGCGCAGCAGGTCCAGGTAGCGGTCGCGGCCCGGCTTCTTCGCGGCCGGAGCCGGGGCAGCGGCCGGGGCGGGCTCGGGAACCGGCCCCGGCTCGGCGGTCCGCTGCTGCGGGAAGCCGTACGACGGCGTCGAGTCCGGGGTACCGGTCGTGTATCCGTGGGTCATGCCACGGGCCTCCGATCACTGCTGCTCCGGCGGCTGCGCTGGGTCGGCACGGGACCGCCGGGCGCCTCGACGACACCCGTGCGCCGCAGCTTCTGCCAGCGCAGGCGGCCGCCCGTGAGCGCCGTGATCCAGGACTGGAGCAGCACGACGTACATGAGTTGGCGGTAGAGGATCTGCTGCAGGGGCAGCGAGATCAGATGGGTCATGCGTTCCTTGTCCAGGCGGAAGGCGTAGGCAGCGCAGACCGCCTGGAGAGCGAGGACGCCGAGCCAGGCCACGATCGTCTTCTGCGTCTGGCCGAACACCACGCCGTAGAGCAGGAACACGTCGATCAGCGGGGCCAGCAGCGGGGCCACCACCATGAAGAGGGAGACCAGGGGCAGGCCCACACGGCCGAATCGGCCCGAGGCACCCCGCTCCAGCACGGCGCGCCGGTGCTTCCAGATCGCCTGCATGGTCCCGTAGGACCAGCGGTAGCGCTGGGACCAGAGCTGCTGGACGGACTCCGGTGCCTCGGTCCAGGCCCGTGCCTTCTCGGCGTACACCACGCGCCAGCCGTCGCGGTGCATCGCCATGGTGATGTCGGTGTCCTCGGCGAGGGTGTCGTCGCTCATGCCGCCGACCCGTTCCAGGGCCGAGCGGCGGAAGGCTCCGACCGCGCCCGGGATGGTCGGCATGCAGCGCAGGATGTCGTACATGCGGCGGTCGAGGTTGAAGCCCATCACGTACTCGATGTGCTGCCAGGCGCCGATGAGCGAGTCGCGGTTGCCGACCTTGGCGTTGCCGGCCACGGCGCCGACACGCGGGTCGCCGAAGGGCTGGACGAGTTCGCGGACGGTGGCCGGCTCGAAGACGGTGTCGCCGTCCATCATCACGACGATGTCGTGGCGGGCGTTCGCCAGGCCCCGGTTGAGCGCCGCCGGCTTGCCCGCGTTGAGCTGGCGGACCACCCGGACGTTCGGCAGGCCCATCGCCTCCACGATCCGCGCCGTGCCGTCGCTCGAGCCGTCGTCGATGACGATCACCTCGATGGGGTGCTCGCTCGCCATCAGTGAACGGACCGTGTTCTCGATGCACTTGGCCTCGTTGTAGGCCGGGACCAGCACCGAGACCGGTTCGGTCACCGGTGGGCCCCAGCGGAACCTCCGGCTGCGCACCCTCCGGGCGTGGGCACCGGAGAGCAGGAGCATGAGCACGAAGCGGGAGATGACGAGCGCGCCGATCACCGCGAGCCCCACGACCAGCACGTCCGTGATGCCGTCGGCGGCGGAGACCAGGAAGATCCACGCCTTGCCCTTCCACAGGTCGAGTCCGGTGACCTCGGTGGACGCGCTGGGCGCGTCCAGCGCCTCGGTGAGGTTGTCGAAGGTGTAGCCCCGCGCCTGGAGCTTCGGCAGGAACGTGTCGAGCGCCTGCACGGTCTGGTGGCGGTCGCCGCCGGAGTCGTGCATCAGGACGATGGCGCCCTTGCCGCCGTGCGGGGTGGCGCGGCGGATGATCTCGTCGACGCCCGGCTTCTGCCAGTCCTCACTGTCGGTGTTGTTGACGACCGTGATGTAGCCGCGGGTGCCGATGTACTCGGTCACCGGCCAGGACTTGTCGTCCATGGCGTCGGCGAACGAGGAGTACGGGGGCCGGAAGAGGGAGGTGCGGATGCCGGCGGCGCCGGTGATGGCGAGCTGGTTGGTGGACAGCTCCCAGTCGATGCGCTTCTTGCTCAGGTAGGAGAGGTCGGGGTGGTTGAACGTGTGCAGGCCCACCTCGTGGCCCTCGTCCACCATGCGCTTGACCAGCTCCGGGTAGCGGGAGGTCATGGTGCCGGTGACGAAGAAGACGGCGTGCGCGTGGTGCTTCTTCAGCACGTCGAGCACCTTCGGGGTCCAGGTGGGGTCGGGACCGTCGTCGAAGGTGAGGACGAGGCGGTGGTCGGGGACGCGCACGCTGGTGGCGCGGCCACCGCGGGTGTCGATGACCGGGCCGCCGTCGAGGATCTTCTCCGGCACCTTGCCGGTGGCGGCCTCGGGCCGGATGCGGTGGTCGGCGAGGATCTCGCTGTGGACGTAGCCGCGCAGCATCAGCATCGCCACGAGCGCGACGAGGACGAGCAGCGGCAGCAGCAGGCGCATGGGCAGGCGTCGTCGCTGGGAGCCGCCACGGGCTCCGCGTGCGGCACCGTGACGGCGGTTGCGTGATGCCATCAGAGGTTGTGCTCCGGGGACGGGGTGAGGTGGGAGGCGCCGGGGATCGGCTTCTCCGCGAGTGAGAGGGACTGCGGGGCGGGTTGCCCGGCCGCCGCACCGGCGCCGGCGGTGCCCTCGACCGGGGACTCGGGAGCACCGGACGGGCTGCTCGGCGCGGTCTGCGTACCACCGGCCGAGGTGGACGGCGGGGCGCCGGACGCCGTGCCGCCGCCGGTGCCGGAGGTGCCGGAGGTGGGCCCGGTGGTCGTCGGCCGGGAGCCGGCCGAGCTGTCCACGCGGGCGGCGCCGGTGGCCGAGCCGGCGGCGGGTGCCGGCGCGGAGGCGCTCGGGGCGGGGGTCGTGCCCTGGCTCGCGCCGGTGCCGGCGCTGGGCGAGGCACTGGCGGTGGCGGACGGCTCGGCGGACTCGGCCGGGACCGGCGAGCTGTTCACCTGCCCGGCGGGCTTGTCCTCGTTCTGCGGGACGGGTGTCCACGGCGCGTCCGAGCTGCCCGAGAACAGCGTCGCCACGATGATCACGGCGTACACGGCGCAGGCCAGGCCCACGATCAGGCCGAGGCGGCGGAAGGTACGGCTGCGGCGGCCCGACTCGTCGACGAAGACGGGGCCGTCCGCGGTCTCGCGGCCGGTGCCGTGCGCACTGCCCGGGACCGGCGTCAGCCGGCCGTCGCCGAGCTGGACGGCGTCCATCTGGACCGTCACCTCGTGCGGGTCGTGCGTGGGGTCGGCGGCGGTGGGCTGGGTGGGAATGGTGGGAAAGGGCTCGGTCCAGGGATCGCTCGGGGGCTCGGCGGTGCCGGGTCCCGCGGGCCCGCCGGCCCTCACCCGGCGCAGCACGGTGGTCTGCTCGGGATCCGCGGCGCGGGCTGCGTCGCGCTCCGGAGCGCGGCGGAAGTCCGCGGCTCTGCGGTCGTTGCGGGCCCGCGGGAGTACGGCCGTCCCGTCGGCCTCGGTCCGGGCGGCGCGACCGCCCCGGGGTATCCCGTTCGCCGGGAAGGCGCCGGCACCGCGGACGTCACCGGAGTCGGGGAACGCCGCGCCCCCCGGGTGACGGCCACTCGGGTGGCCGGAACCGGCGTGACCGCCGCTCGCGTGGGCTCCGGACTCCGGGAACACCTGGGTGTGACCACCCCTCATCGGGCGTTCCCAGGGCGCGGATGCCGTTTCGGGCCACTCCGGTTGGGCGTCTTCTCGCCACTCTTTCACGTGCGCACATCCCCCCACGGGACAGTTCCGGGTGCGCATCGACATCGAGCACCCATCGTTCGAACCAGGCCCCCACCCAGCCCGAGCGCCCCCTGTACCACACCGTGCTCGGGCCATGAATGTAGCGCATGCGGAGGTTTTGTGCTTGCCACGGGCCACCTATTGGACGCTCATCACATCATCATCCACGGCTGGAATCCATCGGTCGGCGGGTCGCGTCAGCCATCTCTCGGCCCTCGCGATGTCGCTCGCGGCCCTGCGGAGCGCGGTCAGACCGGGATGCGTCAGGCCCTTGCGCCACACCAGTGACACGGGCGAGAGGGGGACCGGATCGACGAGTGGCCGCAGCACCGAACGGGGCATGGCCGGAAAGTCCACCACGGCCAGGATCACGTTCCGGGTCTTCGCCATGATCCGCTCGAACTCCTCGTCGCCGACCGGTAGCGGAAGGGGTGATGCGAGTCGGATACCACGTCCCTCGAAGAGGTGAATCGCGAGGTCGGTCCACTCCCGGGTGCGCGGGTTGCCCGCGCCGGCGTACACCGTCTCCCCGGCCAGCGCCGCCAGCGGGATCTCCGGCAGGGCCGCCAGCGGGTGGTCGTCGGGCAGGACGACCGCCATCGGCTCGTAACGCACCGGCTGCTGTTCGAGCCCGGACCGCAGGGCCGGGTCGAGGCCCGCGAAGCGCCCGAAGGAGACGTCCAGCCGACCGGCGAGCACCTCGGCCGCCGCTCCCGTCAGGCCGCTCTCGTAGCGGGCCATCAGCTCGCAGTCGGGGGCGAGTTCGCGGGCCCGGTGCAGCACCCGGCGGGCGGTGAGCAGACCGGCGGAGTTGAGGTCGACCAGCAGCGGCCGGGCCTGTCCGAAGGCGGCGAGCAGGTCGTCCTGGGCGGCGAGGACCCGCCGGGCGTGCGGCAGCAGGCGCTCGCCGTCCACGGTGAGCGCCACCTGCCGGGTGGTCCGGACGAACAGCTCGGCGCCCAGCTCGCGCTCCAGCCGCCGCACGTCCCGGCTCAGCGCCTGCTGCGCCACGTACAGACGGGCCGCGGCCCGGGTGAAGTGCAGCTCCTCGGCGACGGCGACGAAGGCGCGCAGCAGGCGCGGTTCCACGGCGGCGGGAGCGGGCATGGCGGCGAATCTACAGCGCCGATTCACAACGCGGGCGGGTGAGTCGGCACCGAGAAGGTGTTGGACCCGGTGATCCGCTCCGGGCCACCGTTGGACCATGCCGCGACAGACCACCGAGGACAGCCGGATACCGGACGAGCAGTGCGGGGAGCGGACCGGAGCCAGGGGAAGGGGATGGCTCCGCGCGTACCGGGGACTCCTCGGCCGCCCCGGCACGCTCGCCTTCACCGCGGGCAATCTCGTCGCGCGGCTGCCGATGGGCATGTTCGGCGTGAGCGCGGTCGTGATGATCGCCGGGGCCCGGGGTTCGTACGCGCTCGCAGGCGCCGTCACCGCCGTCGGACTCGCGGCGACCGGGGTGGCCGGGCCGTGGATCGCACGGCTCGTCGACCGGCACGGGCAGGCCCGGGTCGCCGTGCCGGCCACCCTCACGGCCGTCCTGGGCAGCCTCGCCCTGCTGCTGTGCGTGCGCTGCGGCGCCCCGGACTGGACCCTGTTCGCCGCCTACGCCGCCACCGCCGCCACTCCCAACATCGGCGGCCTGTCCCGGGCCCGCTGGGCCCACCTGCTGCGCGACGACCCCGGCGCCCTGCGCACCGCCAACTCCTTCGAGCAGGCCGCCGACGAGCTGTGCTTCATGCTGGGCCCCGTCCTGGCCTCCTTCCTGACCGGCACGTTCTTCCCGGAGGCGGGCACGCTCGCCGGGTCCGTGCTGCTGCTGGCCGGCATGCTGCTGTTCACCGCGCAGCGGTCCACCGAGCCACCGCCGCTGGTCCGTTCCAAGGGCCGGTCACCGCTGCGCAGCCCGGGGGTTCCGGCACTGCTGGCCTGTTTCGTGGCGACCGGCGCGGTGTTCGGCTCGACGGAGGTCGTCACGATCGCCTACGCCGACGGCCAGGGGCACCGGACGGCGGCCGGTGCGGTGCTCGCGTTGCAGGCGGCGGGCTCGTGCGCGGCCGGTCTGCTCCACGGGGCCGTGGAAGCGGCCGGGCGTGCGAACCTGCCCCGCTGTCTGCTCGCGATGGCCGCCCTGATGACCCTGCCCTGGCTGGCGGCCGCCACCACGCGTTCCCTCGTGGCCCTGGCGGGCGCGCTGCTGGTGGCGGGGATGGCGACGGCGCCGACGATGGTGACCGCGATGACCCTGGTGCAGACCCGCACCCCGGCGGACCGGATCAACGAGGGCATGAGCCTCGTCGTCACCGGCCTGCTCACCGGTGTCGCGGGCGGCTCGGCGGCCGGTGGCTGGGCGGCCGAGCACGGCTCGCCGGCCGCGGGCTTCGCGGTACCGGCGTTCGCCGCGGGGGCCGCGGCGGCGATCGGCTGGGCGGGGCGGGAGGCGCGTCCTGGGGAGCCCCGGCATCCCGGTACGGCCCCGGAGCGGCCGTGAGCCGGCGGGATCGCCACGCTCGGACGCGAGGCGGCGGGCGCGACCCGCTCCTCCGGACGATCCGGCGATTCCGCGGGGGTCGTCGCCCGAACCGGTTCGCGACCACGACAAAGGCCCCGTCACTCGGAGCGACGGGGCCTGTGCCTACATGGGATGAGTGGAGATGGCGGGAATCGAACCCGCGTCCAACGGTGCGGAACCAGGGCTTCTCCGTGTGCAGTTCGCTTCGCTTTTCTCAGCCCCGGCGATCACGCGAACAAGTCGCCGACGGGCTCAGTCACTGTTTGGTTTCCCTCTTCACCCCGTGACCGGGATCAAGGTTTAGTTCCCTAGTCGATGCCAGGATCCGGGACGGGAACAAGCCCGGGCTGACACTCCCGTGAGAGCTTCGCCTAGCTGCTTATCAGGCAGCGAGGGCGAAGTGGGAGGAATCGCGCTTGGTGTTGGCGATTATTTTTTTCGGCCTGTGGTTTACGAGATCATGGCCGCTTCCTCGACACGCTTCCCCTGCTTCGACAGCCGCTGTCGAAACCGATCATCCCCATGTTGATTTTTCAATCCCTCCGGAGAGGGGGCTCGCACCCTCTGTGGGGTGCGCTGCCATCGTACGTGACCAACGCAGGTCGGTGCCAGCCTATTCCCGCCGGTCGCGCCGGTCGCGCCCTCGCGCGGGTCCCGCCTCGCGCGCGGGTCCAAGGGCTAGGCCCGCTGCTTGCGCCGCACGGCCGACATCGCGCGGTCCGCCTCGCGCCGGTCCTGCTTCTCCCGCAGGGTCTGGCGCTTGTCGTACTCCTTCTTGCCCTTCGCCAGCGCGATCTCGACCTTGGCCCGGCCGTCCTTGAAGTACAGGGCGAGGGGCACGATCGTGTGCCCCGTCTCCTGGGACTTCGCCTCGAGCTTGTCGATCTCGTCGCGGTGCAGCAGCAGCTTCCGCTTGCGCCGGGCGCTGTGGTTGGTCCAGGTGCCCTGGCTGTACTCGGGCACGTGCACGTTGTGCAGCCACGCCTCGTGACCGTCCAGTTGCACGAAGCCGTCGGCCAGCGAGGCGCGCCCCTGGCGCAGCGACTTCACCTCGGTGCCCATGAGCACGAGACCGGCCTCGTACGTGTCGAGGATGAGGTAGTCGTGCCGCGCCTTCTTGTTCTGCGCGATCAGCTTGCGCCCTTTTTCCTTAGCCATAGTGCCGACCATTTTCGCACCATGGAGGGGGTGCGGGGGAAGTGCGTTTAAAGGGGGCTACGAGGGGTCGCCCAGGCCGCCCAGGACCGTCTCGGCCCGCCGCAGCGCCTGCGGCCCGGCGTCCAGGTCGGGGATGATGCCGCGTCCGTCAACCGCGCGGCCGGACGGGGTGCGGTAGTGGCCCACGGTCAGCTCGGCCACCGAGCCGTCGGGCAGCTCGGTGGGCATCTGCACGGAGCCCTTGCCGAAGGTGCGGGTGCCGATCACGACCGCGCGGCCCCGGTCCTGCAGGGCACCGGTGAGCATCTCGGCCGCGCTCATCGTGCCGCCGTCGACCAGGGCGACCAGGGGCCGGCCGGTGTCGCCACCGGTGTCGGCGTGCAGGGCGCGCTGGGCGCCGTCGACGTCGTAGGTGGCGACCAGGCCGCCGTCGAGGAAGGCGGAGGCGGTCTCCACGGACTCGGTGACCAGGCCGCCGGAGTTCCCTCGCAGGTCGAGGACGATGCCGGCGCCTGCCGGGGCCCGGTGCACCGCGGCGCGCACGGAGTCGCCCGAGCCCTTGGTGAAGGCGGCGACCTTGATGACGGTGATCCGGCCGGGCAGCCTGCGCACGGTCACCGGGTCCGTGGACAGCCTGGCCCGGTGCAGGGT
The DNA here is from genome assembly GCF_023630175.1 of Streptomyces cellostaticus. Lineage (GTDB taxonomy): Bacteria > Actinomycetota > Actinomycetes > Streptomycetales > Streptomycetaceae > Streptomyces > Streptomyces cellostaticus_A. The sequence goes on from NZ_JALLIN010000031.1 coordinate 25,527, forward strand.
CTCGCTCCACGCGCGCGTGCCGCGCTGCAGGCCGAGTGTCACGGCCGTACCGGCGGCCGCGTCCTCGGCGTCGCCGCGGAGTAACGAGACCACGTCGGTGACCGGCCACCCGGCCACGTCCGTGCCGTCGACGCTGCGCAGCCGGTCGCCCTTGCGGATTCCGGCCCGGTCCGCCGGTGAGCCGGGCTGCACCCGGGTCACCGCGATCCGGCCGTCCGGCTCGGCCCGCGCGAAGAGGCCGGTGCCGGTGTACTGGCCGTCCAGGGCCTCCTGGAACTCCTGGTACTCGCCCTCGGAGTAGACGGCGCCCCAGCGGTCCCCGCTGCGGCTGACGGCCCGCTCGGCGGCCTCCATGGGCGACGTGCCCTCGGCCATCGCCTTGGCGGCGGCCCGCCGCACGGCCTCGTGCCGGGTGGCCGAAGGCGCCGGAGCCGATGCCGACTTGGGGCCGGACCGGGCGCCCTGGCCGGTGTCCGGGAAGGAGCCGGTGGCGGCGCCGGCGACCAGGGCGCAGGCGAAGACCAATGTCAGGGCGGCCCCACGGCCGGTGCGGCGGGGCTGACAGAGCGGGTCACGGCCTGACATGGCGGTGAGTCTAGGACAACGACGAAGGGCCGTACGGGCGGACGCCCGTACGGCCCTCTTGGGATGCGTCACACCTTCAGGTACTTGCGCAGCGCGAAGAAGGCCGCCAGGGCGGGCATCAGCACGCTGGTGGCGAGGATCAGCGGCAGCTTGGTCAACACCGCGTCCCAGCCGACGAAGTTGATCAGGGTGAGCTTGTTGGACAGGGCCATGCCGTGGTCGATCGTGAAGTACCGCCCGACGACCAGGAAGACGCAGGCGAGGCCTCCGCCGATGAGTCCGGCGACCGCCGCCTCCATGATGAACGGCGCCTGGATGTAGAAGCCGGAGGCGCCGACGAGGCGCATGATCCCGGTCTCACGCCTACGGCTGAACGCCGACACGCGCACGGTGTTGACGATCAGCAGCAGCGCCACGAGCAGCATCAGCGCCATCACACCGAGCGCCGCCCGGTTCATCAGGTTCAGCAGCTGGAAGAGGTTGTCCAGGATCCCCTTCTGGTCCTGCACCGACTGCACTCCGTCCCGCCCGTTGAACGCGGTCGCGATGACCTGGTACTTCTGCGGGTCCTTGAGCTTGATGCGGTACGACTCCTGCATCTGGTCCGGCGTCAGCGAGCCGGCCAGCGGGGAGTTGCCGAACTGCTCCTTGTAGTGCTTGTACGCGTCGTCCTGCGACTCGTAGGTCACCTTCTCGACGATGGTCATCTTGCCGAGGTCGGTGCGGATCTGCTTCTTCTGGTCCTCGGTGACCGCGCCCTTGGCGCAGTTGACGTCCGACTGCGCGTCGCTCTTGTTGCACAGGAAGATCGAGACGTTGACCTTGTCGTACCAGTAGCCCTTCATGGTGCTCACCTGGTCGCTCATCAGCAGGGAGCCGCCGAAGAGGGCCAGGGACAGGGCGACGGAGACGATGACGGCGAAGGTCATCGTCAGGTTGCGGCGGAGACCGACACCGATCTCCGACAGGACGAACTGGGCGCGCATGGCGTCGGATCAAGCCTTTCCGTGGACGTGACTGGTGCGGCGGGTCAGTGCTGGTAGCCGTAGACGCCGCGGGCCTGGTCTCGGACGAGGCGGCCCTTCTCCAGCTCGATGACGCGCTTGCGCATCTGGTCCACGATGTTCTGGTCGTGCGTCGCCATGATGACGGTGGTGCCCGTCCGGTTGATGCGGTCGAGCAGCTTCATGATGCCGACGGAGGTCTGCGGGTCGAGGTTGCCGGTGGGCTCGTCCGCGATCAGCAGCTTGGGCCGGTTGACGAAGGCCCGCGCGATGGCCACGCGCTGCTGCTCACCACCGGACAGCTCACCCGGCATCCGGTCCTCCTTGCCGCCGAGCCCGACGAGGTCGAGCACCTGCGGCACGGACTTGCGGATCTCGCCGCGGGACTTGCCGATGACCTCCTGCGCGAAGGCCACGTTCTCGGCGACGGTCTTGTTGGGCAGCAGGCGGAAGTCCTGGAACACCGTCCCCAACTGGCGGCGCATCTGCGGCACCTTCCAGTTGGAGAGGCGTGCGAGGTCCTTGCCGAGGACGTGCACCTGGCCGTGGCTGCACCGCTCCTCGCGCAGCACCAGCCGCAGGAAGGTGGACTTGCCGGAGCCGGAGGACCCCACGAGGAAGACGAACTCACCCTTCTCGACCTCCAGGGAGACATCCCTGAGGGCCGGGCGGGTCTGCTTGGGGTAGACCTTGGAGACGTTGTCGAATCGGATCACGGATGCACCACGGGTCGCCGGAGGTAGATGAGCGTGACCATACGCGAACCGGGAGCGCGAGCGCAGGGCCCGGTCGCGGTTGGTCGCGGCTTGGGTGTTTTTGTACAGGCGGGATTCGGGGTTCTCGGGGAGCCCGCGCCCTTTGCGGGGGAACCTGGCACAGTGGAGGGGGAACGTTCTGGTTCCCGTGTGCGTTGTATGGGTGATGGCCGGCGCGAGGAGGGCGAGCGCATGACATACGACCGGTTGGTGTGCGCGAACTGCGCGTCGCCCGTGAGTGAGGGCCGGTGCCCGGTGTGCCGTGCCAACCGCGAGCGGCTGCAGCAGGAGGGCTTCTTCGCGGGGCTGAACCCCATGGCGCTGATCGCGCTGCTCGCGGTGCTGATCGCCGCGGTGGCGCTGCTGGCCCACCAGACCGCGTAGGAAGATCCGGTCAGGACGACCGAAGGGCCCGGAGCGGGAAGCTCCGGGCCCTCGGTGGTGCGTGCCGTGTGCGGAACGTCGCCGTGCGGCTACGTTCAGGCGGCGGCGCCGCCCCGGCCGTTCACGAGCCGCGGCAGGAAGCGGAAGCCGATACCGCCGGCGATCATCGTCGCGGCGCCGACCAGCAGGAACGCGGTCTGTCCGGCACCGGTCTCGGCGAGCTGCTTGTCGCCGCCCTGGGGCGTGGTGTCCGAGCCCGTGTCGGTGAGGGCGGAGGAGCCCTCCTCCTGGGAGGCGTTGTCGTTGCCGCCACCCTGGGGCGTGTCACCGCCGGTGGTGGTACCGCCGGTGGAGCCGCCGCCGGTGGTGGTACCGCCGGTGGAGCTGTCGCCGCCGGTGGAGCCGGAGCCGCCCGAGTTCCCGTTGCCGCCGGTGGAGCCGGAGCCGCCCGAGTTCCCGTTGCCGCCCGAGTTCCCGTTACCGCCGTCGGTCTGGCCGCCATCAGTCTGACCGCCGTCGGTCTGACCACCATCAGTCTGACCACCGTCGGTCTGACCACCATCAGTCTGACCACCGTCGGTCTGACCACCATCAGTCTGACCACCGTCGGTCTGACCACCATCAGTCTGACCACCATCAGTCTGACCACCGTCAGTCTGACCACCATCAGTCTGACCGCCATCGGTCTGACCACCGGTGTCGCAAACCCCGATCGGGTCGCAGCCGGTCCCGCCGTCGTCCTCTCCGCCCTCGGTGCTCACGCCCAGGGTGATCGGCCCGGCCTGGACACCGAGGTCCAGGGCCGAGGCGGCACCCGCGGCGGTGAGCGAGGCGCCGGCCGCGATCACGGCGCCGGCGGCTATCCGCGCGACCCGGATCCGCGTCTTCTTCGTCATGTGGTTGCTACCCCCAGTAGCTGTCGTCAATGAGGCGGCGCTTGGGGCGTGCCGTGATCGACGAGGGCAGCGGTGACGACATCTGCGTCATTTCCCCCGGTTCACATGCGCCCCAGAAATACGCATGCCACGCTTCACCTTTCCGATTTTTCAAAGCATCGTCAAGGCCATTGCGGGCGCAATGTCCGACGGGGCGGCCTTTGCCGCGACTTGGAACCTGTGAGTGTGATGTAGAACCCAGACAAATGACAACTGCCGCCTCGGGGGCGGCAGTTGTCATGTCGACAAAGTTACTTCTCCTGCTGCTTGCGCCAGCGAATACCGGCCTCCAGGAACCCGTCGATCTCGCCGTTGAACACGGCCTCCGGATTGCCCACCTCGTACTCGGTGCGCAGGTCCTTGACCATCTGGTACGGGTGCAGCACGTAGGAACGCATCTGGTTGCCCCACGAGTTGCCGCCGTCGCCCTTGAGGGCGTCCATCTTGGCCTGCTCCTCCTGCCGGCGCCGCTCCAGCAGCTTGGCCTGGAGGACGTTCATCGCCGTCGCCTTGTTCTGGATCTGCGAGCGCTCGTTCTGGCAGGAGACGACGATGCCGGTGGGGATGTGGGTCAGGCGCACCGCGGAGTCGGTGGTGTTCACGCCCTGGCCACCGGGACCGGACGACCGGTAGACGTCCACCCGCAGCTCGGACTCGTCGATCTCGATGTGGTCGGTCTGCTCGACCACCGGGAGGATCTCGACACCCGCGAAGGAGGTCTGGCGGCGGCCCTGGTTGTCGTAGGGCGAGATGCGCACCAGGCGGTGGGTGCCCTGCTCCACGGAGAGGGTGCCGTAGGCGTACGGCGCCTGCACGGCGAAGGTGGTGGACTTGATGCCCGCCTCCTCGGCGTACGACGTCTCGTAGACCTCGGTCTTGTAGCCGCGCTGCTCGGCCCAGCGCAGGTACATGCGCTGGAGCTTCTCGGCGAAGTCGGCGGCGTCGACGCCACCGGCCTCGGCGCGGATGTTGACGACCGCCTCACGCGCGTCGTACTCACCGCTGAGCAGCGTCCGGACCTCCATCTCGTCCAGCGCCTTGCGGACGAGGACCAGCTCGGACTCGGCCTCGGCCCGGGTGTCCGGGTCGTCCTCCTCTTCGGCCATCTCGAAGAGGACGGCGAGATCGTCGATCCGGCCGCGCAGCCCTTCCGCCTTCCTGACCTCGGCCTGGAGGTGGGAGAGCTTGCTGGTGATCTTCTGCGCCTCGTCCGGGTTGTCCCACAGGGACGGCGCGGCCGCCTGCTCCTCGAGCACGGCGATGTCTGCCCTCATCCTGTCGAGGTCCAGGACGGCCTCGATCGACTCCATGGTCGAGGAGAGGGACTTCAGCTCTTCGGATACATCGACGACTGCCACGCATCCAGCGTAACGGCTCCGCCGGGCGGCCAGAGCAGGGTGGCTCGCCCGAACCCGTGGGCGGTCGGTGCCGCCCCGGCCCGCCCGGGCGTCACGGCGCCGACGTGCTGTGGGTGTCCGCCGGGGGTTCGTCGCCGCCCGACGTCGCCGCCCACGCCCCCGCACCGACGGCCGCGGCCAGGACCACCCCCGCCACGCCCAGCGTGATCCGGCGCCGCCGCATCGCGGCCCGGTGCCGTGCCGAGCCCGGCCGGGGGGCACCCGTGGCGCGCGGCGCCCGTGCCGTGCCGTGGGCCCCGCCCGCCAGCTCGTCCGGCGCCGGCACCCGCATCGAGGTGTGGGTGTCGCGGTTGGAGTCGGGTCTGGCGCCGGGCACCAGGGACACCGCGCCCCGCCGCCGCGCCGGCTGGTCCCCGGCCGGGTCCCGCGCCGCGGGGTCCTCGGCCTCGTCGGCCGACTCCGCGTCCGGCTCGTCCACGTCCAGCGGGGGCAGCCCGGCGAGCAGGGGAAGCTGCTCACGCAGCCGTGCCGCCAGCTCCGAGGCGCGCAGCCGGGAGGCGGGCGCCTTGGCCAGGCACTGCACGAGTAGCTGCCACAGCTCCTCGGGGATGCCGGGCAGCGGCACGACGGTCTCGGTGACGTGGCGTCGCAGCACCGCGCCGGGGTGGCCGCCGCCGAACGGCGTGAAGCCCGCGAGGAGTTCGTAGAGCACCGTGGCCAGCGCGTAGATGTCCACGGCGGCGCGCGGCGGCAGGCCCTCGACGATCTCCGGGGCCAGGTAGTCCGGGGTGCCGATGATCTTCGTCGCGCGGGTCCGCTTCGGGGAGTCGATCAGCTTGGCCACACCGAAGTCGGTGAGCAGGGCGGGGTGGGATCCGCCGGGCCCGAGCGGGCCCTGCATGTCCAGCAGGATGTTCTCGGGCTTCACGTCCCGGTGGACGATCCCGGCCGCGTGGGCGGCCGCGAGCCCGTCGGCGATGTCCGCGACGATCGCCGCGGCCGACTCCGGCGCGAGCCGCCGCTCGCGCTCCAGGCGGGTGCGCAGGTCGGTGCCGCGCACCAGGTCCATGACCAGGGCCAGGTCGTTGCCGTCGACGACCAGGTCGCGCACGGTGACGATGCGCGGGTGCTCCAGGCCGAGCAGCGCGGTGCGCTCCTGCACGAAGCGCCCGACGAGCTCCTGGTCGGAGGCGAGGTCCTCACGCAGCAGCTTGATCGCGACGGGCCCCTCCGGTCCCTCGCCCAGCCACACCGTGCCGGCGCTGCCCCGCCCCAGGATCTGGTTCGCGGTGTACCGGCTGCCGATCTTCCGTGCCAAGACTGCTCCTACCGACGCGTGTTGTCGCCGCTGCGTCATTCCGGGGGACACCCCCGGACCCCCAGCCGACAGACCAGGACCCCTGGGCGACAAAACTACGCGTCGAACGAGCCAACCTTCACCGCCGAGGCGGAAATCACCCGCCAGATGTCGACAAGTTTCCAAACTGGCGCTGAGCTCAGTTGCCGCCGCCGGAAGTGTCGAGCTGCTTGATCCAGTCGCCCACCTGGCCGGCCCAGTCGCTGAGCTGGGCCCAGTAGCCCCGGCCCTGGCCGACCCAGGTGTGCAGCGGGGTCAGCTCCCAGACCAGCCAGCTCGCGACGACCAGGATGACGATCGTGAACAGGCAGCCCTTGAGGCAGCCGAGTCCGGGGACCTTCATCGGGTTGGCGCTGCGCTGCCGCGGCGCCCTGGGCTCGCGCGCGGGACGCTGCGGCTCCGCGGCGGGGGGCGGCGCGTAACGCTGCGGCTGCCGCTGGGGGGCGTACTGCTGGGGCTGCTGGTCCGGGTAGCCGTACCCGGCGTGCGGCTGCTGCCTGCCGCGCGGCTGCGGCTGCTGCGGGCGCCCCTGCTGGGCCTGGCGCGGCTGCTGCGGCCGGGCGACCTGGCGCTGGGGACGGCGGCGCAGCGGATCGTCGTCGGGGTCGAGGTACTGGACCTGCGTCTGCTCGTTGCGGTCCCGGGCGGCGCGGAGCTGGTTCTGCCAGGGGTGCGGCTGGTCGGGCTGCTGTCCCTGGGGGCCGGTGTTCGGCAGCACCGCCGTGGGGTCCGCGGCGCCGGCCGGGCCGCCGGTGTGCGGCAGCACGCTGGTCGCGGCGTTGGGGTCGTACGCCCCGTGGGGCGCGTTGGTCGGCAGCACCTGGGTGGGATCGGCGGCGCCGGGAACCCCCGGGACGGCGGCCGGGGCCGGGTCGGGGGCGAGCAGCGCGCCCACGCCCTCGGCGGCGGCGATCTGCGCGGAGTTCGCGTGCACGCCGACGCCCTCGGCGACGACCCGCAGGCCGCGGGCGAGGTTCTCGGCGCTGGGCCGCTCGTCGGGGTTCTTGCTCAGGCAGCGCTCCATGACCGTCCACAGCGGGTCCGGGACGGTGGAGGGACGGCGCGGTTCGGCGCTCAGGTGCTGGTGCAGCACTTCGAGGGCGCTGCCGCCGGAGAACGGCGGACGGCCGGTGACCAGCTCGTACAGCAGGATGCCGGCGCCGTACACGTCGACGGCGGAGGTCTGCGGGCGGCCCTCGGCGGACTCCGGCGCCACGTACGCGGGCGTTCCGACGAACTCGTGGGTGCGGGTCAGGCCCGGGGAGTCGGCGAGGCGGGCGATGCCGAAGTCGGTCAGCATCGGGTGCATCCGGCCCTCGTACTGCTGGAGCAGCACGTTGGCGGGCTTCAGGTCGCGGTGGACCACGCCGTCGGCGTGGCTCGCGGCGAGCGCGTCGGCGATCTGGGCGGTCATCAGCGCGGCGGCGACCGGCGTGAACGGGCCGTTCTCGCGCAGATAGCGGTGCAGGTCGGGGCCGTCGACCAGGTCCATGACGAGGGCCAGCAGATCACCCTCGACGACCAGGTCGCGGACCCGCACGATGTTGGGGTGGGTGAGCCTGAGCAGCACGGAACGCTCGCGCAGGAAGCGCATCACGATGTCCGGGTCGCTCGCCAGCTCCTCCTTGAGGACCTTGATCGCGACCGTCTCGCCCGGCTGGCCGGGCACGGCCGCCTCGGCGCCCGCCGTCTCGCGCTGGCGGGCACGCCAGACGGTGCCCGTGGCGCCGCGTCCGAGCGGCTCCTCGAGCAGGTACTTGCTGCCGACTGGCCGCACGTCACGCGCTCCCTGCTGCTTGCATGCCGGTGTTCTGGTGTTCCGACCCACTGTAGTGCCGGTACACAGGGCACTACGTAGGCGTTCCCGTCGATGTTCGCCGGTCCGCCCGGACTCCGCCCGTCGGGGCCGTGGCTCCAGGGGTCCTGGTCCGAAGGGAAGACGCTCGCCCCGGTCCCCTGGTTGCCGGGCGCCGTACGTGACCGATCTCAACTGATCGCCGGCGCACCACTGGTCAGGCACTTTTGGGGGCAGAGCTGACCAATCAAGATCACTTGGCACCGGGTCGTGGGCACGTTGTCAGTGACAGGTGCGAGGATGCGTGCAGTACTGGCCGACGTGCTCGTGCGGGGGGTGGGGTAGTCCGCGCCCGGGCAGAAGGGACCGCTGACGGCGATGCAGATCCGGCTGACCGTCGTAGATCCGCTGGGCCCGTCCCCGCAGCGGGGCCGTGCCGTGAGCCGTGACGTGCTGGTGACGGCGCCCGCGGGCACGGATCTGGCCGCGGTGGCGTCGGGACTGGCCGCGGCGGTCGCCGGGGAGGGCGGCGCTGGCCGGGACACCGGCGGCTCCCCCGTGGTGCTGTACGCGGGCGCGGAGCGGCTGGACGCGCGCCGCCGCGTCCTGGGCGAGCCCCCGCTGGTCGACGGGGCCGTGCTGTCCCTGGGCGCCCCGGCGGCCCCCGAGCCGCATCCCGAGCTGGACGACGCCCCGACCCAGTTGCACGTGGTGGCCGGGCCGGACGCGGGCGGGGTCCACCTGCTGCACGGCGGCCGGATCACCGTCGGCCGTTCCGCCGACGCCGACGTCCCGCTGGACGACCCGGACGTCTCCCGTCTGCACTGCGCGGTCACGGTCGGCGCCGACGGCCGGGTCTCGGTCACCGACCTCGGCTCCACCAACGGCACCACCCTGGACGGCACGCGCGTGGCCGAGCGCCCGGCGCCGTTCCCGGCGGGCGCGCTGCTGCGGATCGGGGAGTCCGCCCTGCGGGTTACGCCGTCCGGGGGACCCGGGGCGCGCACGGCGACGGTGCCGGACGGGGAAGGGTGCCTGCGGGTGCTCCCGGGCGACCCGCAGGAGCACGCGCGCGCGGAGCCGACCGCCGCCCGGAGCGGCGGCGACCCGGCCGGGCCCACCCGGCACGCCTACGGCTCGGCGGACCACGACGCCGGCCTCGACCGCGCGGCGCCCCGTGCGGCGCCGGGGCGGGCCGGGGTGCCCGCCGCGGAGAGCCTGAGCGCTCTGCCCGGCGCCGACGGCGCGGACAGTGGGGACACCCACGCCGGACGGCACGGCGTCGGCGCGCCCGCCCGTACGGAGTTCTCCGGGGACACCGGCCCCGGCACCCGCAAGGGCACGCCGCCGCGGGGCACCGACGTCCCGCCGGGGGTGCGGCGGCGCGGCGGGCTCGGCGCGTGGGCACGCCGGCTGACGGGCGGCCGCGGGGAACTGCCCGCCGCCGTACCCGAGGAGTACGGCGCGGTGCCCGGCCCGGCCGCCGCCGGAAGCACCGGCGCGTCCCAGCGGCCCGAGACCTGGCCGGACCCGGCCGCGCTGCTGCTCACCGCGCTGGGCCCGGGACCCCGGCTGTGGGAGCGAGGGCCCGGGCACCCGGAGGCGCTGACCGTACGGCTCGGCACGACCGACCGCGGCGCGCCGGACGGCTCGGGCGTGCTGCCCGCCGTGCCGGTGACCGCCGCGCTGCGCGAGGCGGGCGCGCTGGGCCTGGCGGGGCCGCGCCCCCGGCTGTCCGGGCTGGCCCGCGCGGTGCTGGCCCAGCTCGCCGCGCTGCACTCCCCCGACCTGCTGGAGATCGTGCTGGTCAGCGCGGACCGGGCCCGCCCGGAGGCGGAGCGCGCGGCCGAGTGGTCCTGGCTCGGCTGGCTGCCGCACGTGCGTCCCGGTCACGGCCAGGACTGCCGCCTGCTGCTCGCGCACGACCGCGAGCAGGCGGCGGCCCGCGTCCAGGAGCTGCTGCGCCGGGTCGAGGAGTACGCGGCGACGGGCCGGGGCACGGCCAGGCCCCGGACGGCCCCGGCGGAGCACGGGGGCTCCGCGACCGGCGGCGGCACGCACACCGGTACCGCCTCCGTACCGGGTCCGCGGCAGCACGACGACCGCGGAGCCCCGGACCACGACGCCCACCCGGCCCCGGCCTTCCCCGCCGGACCGGCCTCCGCCACCGGCACGGCGTTCGGTACGGCGGTCTCCGCCACCGCGGCGGCGGACGGCCACGCCGGACCCGACGGGGCACCGGACGCCGGACCGGTCCCGCCGGCCGCCCCCGCGGACGCCGGGTCCCGGACGGCCGCGCGCCGCCCGTCGTGGGCCAGGGAGGACGCCGGCCCGGCCGGAACCGGCGGCTTCCCGGGGCCGTACACGGTCGTCGTCGTGGACGGGGACCCGGGAGGCGCGGCCCTGCGGGAGTCCCTGGCACGGCTGGCCGTGGCCGGGCCGCGGGCCGGGATCCACGTGGTGTGCCTCGCCGAGACCGAGCCCGCCTCCGCCGCCTCGCCGGTGACCCGGACCTACGAGGCCGCCTGCGCGGCCACGCCCACGTTCCGGCACTGCGGGGCCGTCGCCCTGCTCGGTGGTGACGTGGCCGGCGCGCTCCATCTGATGCGGGTCGCGCCCACCGGCCCGATCGGCCCGGGCGCCCTCGCCACCGTCGACGCCGTATCCCCCGCCTGGGCCGAGCGGTTCGCGCGGGCGCTGGCCCCGCTGCGGCCGGAGGGCCCGCTCGCCGAGCCGCACGCACGGGTGGCCGTACCGCTGCCGGCGTCCGCGCGGCTGCTGGACGAGCTGGGGCTGGCCCGGGCCACCCCGGCCTCGCTGATGGCCCGGTGGGCGGACGCGGCCGACGACACGGCGTCCCCGGCGGGCCGGGCCAGGGCGGTGCTGGGAGCCGGGCCGCACGGACCGCTCACCGTCGACCTGGTGGCCGACGGGCCGCACCTGCTGATCGAGGGGCCACCCGGCAGCGGCCGCACCGAGCTGCTGCGGACGGTGGCCGCCTCGCTCGCCGCGGCCGAGCGGCCCGACCGGCTGAGCATGGTGCTGATCGACGGCCGGGACGGCGTCGGCACCGGCGCGGGGCGCGGCGAGGGACTGCGCGTCTGTACCGACATACCCCATGTGACGACCCATCTCGTCGCCAACGACCCGGTGCGCATGCGGGAGTTCGCGCAGTCGCTGACCGCGGAGCTGAAGCGGCGAGCGGAGCTGCTGGGCCTGGCGGACTTCGCCCGGTGGCACACCGGGCGCGCGGTGCCGGGCCGGATCGTCGCGCAGCGCTCCCCGAGCGGCCGCACCGCCGGGTCCGGTGCCGGCGCGTCCGACGCGACCGGGGACATAGAGGCGCCGCCCAGTTCCACGCTGCGGCTGCGGCCCGGTGCCGCGGCACGGCAGCGCGCCGAGGCCGCGCCGCCGCTGCCCCGGCTCGTGGTGGTCGTCGACGATCTGGACGCGCTGGTGTCCCCCGGGCTCGGCTCACCGGGCCGGCCCGCCGCCGGGTCGGTGCTGCGGGCGCTGGAGGCGGTGGCCCGGGACGGCGAGCGGCTCGGGGTGCACCTCGTGGCGACGGCCGGCACCGGCGGCCGTACGGCGGAGACGGAGCCGGCCCGGCGGGCCACGCTGCGCGTCGCCCTGGACGCGCCGTCCGCCGGGCGCTCGGGTTCCGCTCCGGCCGAGCGCGGTGCTGAGCCGGGCGGCGAACCGGCGCCGGGGCGCGGCCGGCTGATCCACCCGGACGGCCGGGCGGTCGGCTTCCAGGGCGGCCGGGTCACCGGCCGTATCCCGCGGACCGCGACCCAGCGGCCCACGGTGGTGCCGCTGGAGTGGCAGCGCATGGGCGATCCGCCGGCCCGCCGCCCGGTGCGGGAGCTGGGCAACGGCCCGACGGATCTGGCGCTGCTGGCGAGCGCGGTGCAGCGGGCCGCCCGCGAGGTCGCCGCGGCGGAGGTGCCCTCGCTGCTCTGACGGCCCGTCCGGAAGTCCGCGCATACCCCGCCGATCACGAGCCGGTCACGATGGACCGCTGGACGGCGCAGGCGCTCTTGCCGCCCCCGTCCGGCCCGGCGTAGACCGGATCGGACGGGACAGAGTCCTGACGTTCAACGGAGAACGACGAACGGGGAAGTGATGCGCAGCAACAGCGGCACCATCCGGACACACAGGGCCGTCACCACGCTCGCCGCACTGCTCGCGGGAGCCCTCGCGCTGACCGCCTGCTCCGGCGGCGACAGCGACAGGAAGGGCGACGGCGACACGGGCGGCGGGGCCACCGGCTCCACCCTGGACCTGCCCAAGCTGAACGGCGCGAAGCTGGAGGTCGCCGCCGTCTGGACCGGCACCGAGCAGGCGAACTTCAAGAAGGTCCTGGCGGAGTTCGAGAAGCGCACCGGCGCGAAGGTGACGTTCGTGCCCGCGCAGGACCCGATCATCAACTTCCTGGGCTCCAAGATCGCGGGCGGTCAGCCGCCGGACGTGGCGCTGCTGCCGCAGCCCGGCGCGATCAAGCAGGCCGTGCAGAAGGGCTGGGCGAAGCCGCTCGGCGCGGACGCGCTGGAAGAGTTGCGGAAGAACTACTCGCAGGGCTGGCAGGACATCGGCAAGGTCGACGGCAAGAGTTACGGCGTCTACTACAAGGCCGCCAACAAGTCGCTGATCTGGTACAACGCCAAGGCCTTCGAGAACGCGGGCGCCCAGGAGCCCCAGAGCTGGCAGGAGCTGCTGAACACCGCCCGGGCGGTGTACGACTCCGGGGTCACCCCGTTCTCGGTCGGCGGCGCCGACGGCTGGACGCTGACGGACTGGTTCGAGAACGTCTATCTGTCCCAGGCCGGCCCGGAGAAGTACGACCAGCTCGCCCAGCACGAGATCAAGTGGACCGATCCGTCGGTGCGGCAGGCGCTCACCACGCTGGCCCAGATCTGGGGCAGGAAGGACTATGTGGCGGGCGGCGCGGACGGCGCGCTGCAGACCGAGTTCCCGGCCTCCGTCACCCAGACCTTCACCGGCGGTGACCAGCCGAAGGCCGCCATGGTCTACGAGGGCGACTTCGCGCAGGTCAACATCGGCGACACCAAGGCGAAGGTGGGCTCGGACGCGAAGGTGTTCCCGTTCCCCGCCGTGGGTTCCGACGCGCCGGTGGTCTCCGGCGGTGACGCGGCCGTCGTGCTGAAGGACTCCAAGGCGGCCCAGGCCCTCGCCACCTTCCTGGCCTCCCCGGACGCGGCGACCATCCAGGCCAAGCTCGGCGGCTACCTCTCGCCGAACAGGAACGTGCCGCAGTCGGCGTACCCGAACGAGGTGCAGCGCACCATCGCCAAGGCGCTGATCGCCTCCGGCGACGACTTCCGCTTCGACATGTCCGACCAGGCCCCGCAGGCGTTCGGCGGCACCCCCGGCAAGGGCGAGTGGAAGGACCTGCAGGACTTCCTGAAGAACCCGAAGGACGTCGCGGGCACCCAGGAACGGCTCGAGAAGGACGCGGCGGCCGCGTACGGGAACGGGAGCTGAGCCGGCCATGGCGTCGGCAGCGGCGGCCGGGGCCCCACCGGGTCCGGCCGCGCCCAAGAGCCGCAAGAGCGTGACCGGCACCCGCCGGACCGTGGCAGCCCTGTTCCTGCTGCCCGCCCTGGTGCTGCTCGGCGCGCTCGTGGTCTACCCGATCGGGTACTCGGTCGTCCGCAGCTTCTACGACGCCTCCGGCGACGGCTTCGCCGGGCTCGACAACTACAAGGCGCTGTTCACGGACGACGGCATCCGCACGGCGCTGAAGAACAACGTCATCTGGGTGGTGTTCGCGCCCGCGGTCTCCACCGCGCTCGGCCTGATCTTCGCGGTACTGACCGAACGGGTGCGCTGGGGAACGGCGTTCAAACTGGTCGTCTTCATGCCGATGGCGATCTCGATGCTGGCGGCCGGGATCATCTTCCGGCTGGTGTACGACCAGGACCCGGACAGGGGCGTCGCCAACGCGGTGTGGGTGGGCGTCCACGACACCTTCGCCCAGGCGTCGGCGTTCCCGAAGGCGCACCCGGGCCGTGACTCGCCGCTGAAGGCGGACGCGGGCGGTTTCATCACCTCCGCCCCCGTGCACGCCGGGCAGCCGGTCACGCTCCCTCTGGTCGGAGTGGCCCCGGACCGTATGCCGGACGGCGCGAGGAGCGCCGTGGCCGCCGCGGCGGAGCCGGGGAAGGTCACCGGCACCACCTGGCAGGACTTCACGCGCGGCAAGGGCGTCGGCAGGCCGGGCTCGCCCGACCCGTCCGAGCTGGGCTACGCCGGGATGCGGATCGAGGCGGTGCGGGACGGCCGGGTGGTGGCCTCCACCGAGGCCGCGGGCGACGGCACCTTCGCGCTGCCCGCGTCGGCCGACGGAGCGCTGCTGCGGCTGCCGGCGAGCAACTTCAAGGAGCCGTACAACGGCGTCGACTGGCTCGGCCCGGCGCTGGTCACCCCGGCCGTCATCGGGTCGTACGTGTGGATGTGGGCGGGCTTCGCGATGGTGCTGATCGCCGCCGGGCTCGCGGGCGTGCCCCGGGAGCTGCTGGAGGCGGCGCGCGTGGACGGCGCCGGCGAGTGGCAGGTGTTCCGCAAGGTCACCGTGCCGCTGCTCGCGCCCGTCCTCGCGGTGGTCGTGGTCACGCTGATGATCAACGTGCTGAAGGTCTTCGACCTCGTCTACATCATCGCCCCCGGCTCCTCCCAGGACGACGCCAACGTGCTGGCGCTGGAGCTGTACCGCAAGGGCTTCGCGGAGGGCCGGCCGGGCATCGCCAGCGCGATCGCGGTGTTCCTGCTGCTGCTGGTGATCCCGGTGATGCTGTTCAACGTCCGCCGGCTGCGGAGGGAGGGGCGGCGATGAGCGCGACCGCCGGAAGGATCGGGAAGGTGACCCCCGGTGACACGGCCGTGCGGGCCCGGCAGCCGCGGGCCGCGCGGATCACCGGGCGGCTCAACGGGGGGCTGGTCCGCTTCTTCCTCCTCCTCGTGGGCCTGTTCTGGCTGGTGCCGACCATCGGCCTGCTCATTTCGTCGCTGCGCTCGCCGGAGGACATGAGCGCGAGCGGCTGGTGGCAGGTGTTCGCCAAGCCCTCCCAGCTCACCTTCGACAGCTACCGGAAGCTGCTGGAGAACGGCGACATCACCGACTCCCTGGTGAACACCGTGCTGATCACGGTCCCGGCGACCGTCCTGGTGGTGGTGATCGGCTCGCTCGCGGGCTACGCGTTCGCGTGGATGGAGTTCCCGGGCCGGGACTGGTGGTTCCTCGGTGTGGTCAGCCTGCTGGTGGTGCCGGTGCAGGTGGCCCTGATCCCGATCGCCGAACTGTTCGGCACCATCGGCCTGTTCGGAACGATCCTCGGGGTGGTCCTGTTCCACGTTGGCTTCGGCCTGCCGTTCGCGGTGTTCCTGCTGCGCAACTTCTTCGCGGAGATCCCCAGGGAGCTCCTCGAGGCGGCCCGTCTGGACGGCGCCGGTGAACTGCGGCTGTTCACAAGGGTGGTGATGCCGCTCGGCGGGCCCGCGATCGCGAGTCTGGGCATCTTCCAGTTCCTGTGGGTGTGGAACGACATGCTGGTCGCGCTGGTGTTCACCAAGTCCGGCTCGCAGCCGATCACGGTCGCCCTGCAGACGCAGGTACGGCAGTTCGGCAACAACATCGACGTGCTGGCACCCGGCGCGTTCATCTCCATGGTGATCCCGCTGGCCGTGTTCTTCGCGTTCCAGCGGCAGTTCGTGTCCGGGGTGATGGCGGGCGCGGTCAAGTAGACCTCCGGCGCACCGACGTCGAGGGGCGGGCCCGCCGCGGCCCGTCCCTCGGCGCGTGTCCGGCGGGTTCGCGGTGTCCCCCGAACGCCGTACGCACCGTAACCAATTCACTCCATCGGCCGTTCCCGGGCCAGACGCCCGTGCCGACCGACCCATGGATGTCCCGTGCCCAGGTTCACTGTGATTGTCCCCGCGTACCAGGTCCAGGCGTATCTGTCCGAGTGTCTGGACTCGGTGCTCTCCCAGTCCTGTCCCGATCTCGAGCTGATCGTCGTGGACGACTGCTCCCCGGACGCCTGCGGCGCGATCGCCGACGAGTACGCGGCCCGCGACGCCCGCGTGCGGGTCGTGCACCTCCCCGAGAACCAGGGTCTGGGCCGCGCCCGCAACGCGGGCATGGCCCGGGCGGCGGGCGACTACCTGCTCTTCCTGGACAGCGACGACACGCTCACCCCGGACGCGCTGCGGGCGATCGCCGACCGGATCAAGGAGACCGACGAGCCGGACGTCCTGGTCTTCGACTACGCGCGCGCCTTCTGGACCGGCGAGACGGTCCGCAACCAGGCGGCCGCCCACCTGACCGAACAGGGTCCGGCGCCGTTCCGTCTCGCGGACCGCCCGGGACTGCTGCGGGTGCTGATGGTCGCCTGGAACAAGGCCTACCGGCGGGAGTTCGTCGAGGAGCGGGGCTTCGCCTTCCCGCCCGGCTACTACGAGGACACTCCCTGGACCTTCCCCACGCTGATGGCGGCGGAGTCCGTCGCCACCCTGGACCGGGTGTGCGTGCGCTACCGGCAGCGCCGCCGGGGCAACATCCTGGGCACCACCAGCCGCAGGCACTTCGATGTCTTCGAGCAGTACGAGCGGGTGTTCGCCTACGTCGAGCGGCATCCCGAACTCGATGTCTGGCGTGCCGAGTTGTTCGGCCGGATGATCGACCACTACGTCACGGTCCTCACCCGCCGGGACCGGCTGCCGCGCGGCAGCCGCGCCGAGTTCCTGCGCCGGGCCCGGGCGCACCACCGCCGCTACCGCGTCCCCGGCGCACGGGTTCCCGCCCGCTCCCGGCTGCGGCACACCCTGGTCCGCTTCGGCCTGCACCGCACCTTCGGCGCCCTGCGGCTGGCCGCGGCCCTGCGGCGTCGCGCACTGCTGCACGCGCAAGGGCTCACCCGCGCCCTTCGGGCCGGCGCGCTCCGGCTGCACTACCGGATCCAGCTCCGCCTGCCGCTGCGCGCCGACCACGCGGTGTTCGGCGCCCAGGAGGGGCCGGGCGGCGGGCCCGGCGCCCTGGAGGAGGCGTTCCGCACGCACGCGCCGCACATCCGCACCGCCTGGATCGCCCGCCCGGAACACCAGCACGCGGTTCCGCCGGGCCCGCGCCGGCTGCGCCCCGGGACGGCCGCCTGCTGGACGGCCCTGGCCCGCTCCAAGTACCTGGTGCACGACGGCCACTTCGGCCCCGGGGTGCGCAAGCGCCGGGGCCAGGTCTTCGTCCAGACCGAGCAGGGCACCCCGCTCGGGCACCGGGGCCTGGACCTGCAGGAGCGTCCGGCGGCCGCCGCGGGCACGGACTTCGAGGAGCTGCTGCGGGCCGTCGACCAGTGGGACCACGTGCTGTCCGGCAACCGGCACACCACCCTGACCTGGGAGCGGGTGTACCCGGGCCGCTACACCACGCTGGAGTACGGCTCGCCGCGCAACGACGTGTTCCAGCACGCCACTTCGGCGGACGTGGCCCGGCTGCGGGCGTCGCTGGGTGTGCCGGAGGGCGCGGTCGCCGTCCTGTACGCTCCGGCCCACCGCGACCACCGCCGCACCCAGCGCCCGCTGCTGGACCTGGAGCGGATGCAGCGCCTGCTCGGCCCGCGCTTCGTCGTCCTCGACCGCTCCCCCGCCCCGCGGGCCGCCTCCCGCGCCGACGGCGGCCGGATCATCGACGTCTCCGGGCATCCGGACGTGGCGTCCCTCTGCCTGGCCTCGGACGCGCTGCTCACCGACTACGCGTCCCTGATGTTCGACTACGCGTGTCTGGACCGGCCGATCGTCGTGCACACCGGGGACTGGGACACCTACGCCGCGACCCGGGGTGTCTACTTCGACCTGCGCGCCTTCCCGCCGGGCGCGGTCGCCGCCGGTGAGGACGAGCTGATCGACGTCTTCGCCACCGGCAGGTGGCGGGACCCCGGCTCCGGCCGGCTGCGCGCGGCCTTCCGGGAGCGGTTCTGCCCCTACGACGACGGACGCGCCGCCGAACGGGTCGTACGGCGGGTGGTGCTGGGCGAGACGCGGGGGCTGCCGGCGTTCGTCCCGCTCGCCGAGCGCAGGCCGGTGCCGTCGGCCGCGGCGGCGGCTCCGCGTTCCCCGCTCGTCACCGTGCCGCGACCTTCCAGCCCGCGCACCGTCACCGAGAGCCTCTGAACGGCGTTGTTCCTTACGGGAGTTCCCATGCCCCTCAGTACGACGCGGCCCACTCCGGTCCGGCCGCCCACCTGGCGTCCCGCCGGACGGCCGGGCCGCGTCGGCAAGCCAACGGAAAGAGCAGAATGCCCCGCTTCAGCATCATCGTCCCGTCCCACGGGGTCGCCGGCCGGCTGTCCCAGGCGCTGGACTCGGTCCTCGGTCAGTCCTTCGGCGACCTGGAGCTGATCCCGGTCTGCGACGCACCGGACTCCCCGGCCGCCGCGGTGGCCGCCGCGTACGCCGGGCGGGACTCCCGGGTGACCCCGGCCCACTCGCCGCCGTCCGCGGGACTGGGCGGGGCGCGCAACGCCGGGATGCGGGCGGCGGGCGGCGCGTACGTGCTGTTCCTGGACGGCGACGACCTGCTGCTGCCGGGTGCGCTGGCGGCCCTGGACGCGCGGCTGACCGAGACGGCGGGCGTCGACGTGCTGTACGCCGAGCACGAGCGGACCCCCTGGTGGGAGGGCGAGCCGGCGAACCCGGCCGCGCCGCTGCTGGCGAAGGCGCCGAAGGGGGCCTTCGCCCCGGACCGGTTCCCGGAGCTGACCGGCGTGCGACTGCCGGTGTCCGGCACCGCCTACCGCCGGGCCTTCCTCACCGGGCACGAACTCCTCTTCTCCGAGGGGTACTTCACCGACCTCGGCTGGAGCGGGCTGACCGGGATCGCGGCCGGGCGGATCGCGGTGCTGCGCCGGGTGGTCGCACGCCACCGGTCGCGCCGCCAGGGCAGCCGGCTCAACCTGCCCGGGCCGCACCAGCACACCCTGCTGGACCAGGTGGAGCTGGTGCTGACCCGGGCGGCCGTGGCGGGGCTGTCCGCCGAGCGGGCGCGGGCCCTGTTCGACCAGCTCTTCGCACACGTGCTGAGGACGGCGTCCCGCCCGGAGCGGCTGCCCTCCGCGCACCGCGCGTTCTTCCGCCGGGCCGCCCGGCTCTACCGCAAGCACCGGCCGGCCGGCCACCACGTGCCCGCCGGCAGCCTGGGGGTGCAGCACCGGCTGCTGGCGACGGGCGCGTACACCGCGTTCCGGGCACTGCGGGGTGCCAACCGGGCGGTGTCCCGGTCCGCCGAGCGGCTGGCGCGCCCGCGCATGCTGCGCACCCGGCTGCGCTACGCCCGGGACCTGCGCCGGCCCCTGGATCCTCAACTCGCGGTGTTCTGCGCCTACTGGGGCCGGGGGTACACCTGCAACCCGGCCGCGATCCACGCCAAGGCACGGGAACTCGCCCCGCACATCCGCTCGGTGTTCCTGGTCGAGGCGGACCAGGCGCACACGATGCCGGAGGGCGTCGAGCACGCGGTGATCGGCTCCCGCCGCTACTGGGAGGTGCTGGCCCGCGCCACCTACCTGGTCAACAACGCCAACTTCGCCGAGGGCGTGGTGAAGCGGCCGGGCAGTGTGCACCTGCAGACCCAGCACGGCACGCCCCTGAAGACGATGGGGGTGGACCAGTCGACGTACCCGGTGGTGGCGGCGCGGTCCGGCAGCTTCACGAAGCTGCTGGGCCGGGTGGACCGCTGGGACTTCAACCTGTCCTCCAACAGCCACTCCACGCAGATGTGGGAGCGCGCCTTCCCCGGTTCGTACGAGCACCTGGAGTACGGCTATCCGCGCAACGACGTCTTCTGCACGGCCACCGCCGCCGACGTCGTCCGCGTCCGCCGGGAGCTGGGCGTGCCCGACGGGGCGACGGCGGTGCTGTACGCGCCGACGCACCGCGACCACCACACCGGCTTCGAAGCCGGCCTGGACCTGGAGGCGTTCTGCGAGGCGGCCGGTGAGGACGTCGTCGTCCTGCTGCGCGCCCACTACTTCTACGACCGCGGGCGCCCGGCGGGCTCCGGCCGGGTCATCGACGTCACCGCGCACCGCTCCTCGGAGGACGTGTGCCTGGCGGCGGACGCGCTGGTCACCGACTACTCCTCGATCATGTTCGACTACGCCAACCTGGACCGGCCGATCGTGGTGTACGCCGACGACTGGGAGGTCTACCGCGAGACGCGGGGCGTCTACTTCGACCTCCCGGCCGAGCCGCCGGGGCCGGTCGCCCGGACCCCGGGCGAGCTGGCCCGGGTCTTCCGCGACGGCTCCTGGGCGGGACCGCGGTCCACGGCGCTGCGGGCCGCGTTCCGGGAGCGGTTCTGCCAGTTCGACGACGGGCGGGCCGCAGAACGCGTCGTGCGGCGGGTGCTGCTCGGCGAGCCGCCGGAGGCGATCCCACCGGTGGTCCCGCTCGCGGAGCGCGTGCCCGCCCCCGCCGCCGCGACCCTCGTGAGGAGCTGACCCGTGCCCCGTCTCAGTCTCATCGTCCCCTGCTTCAAGGTGCAGGGCTTCCTGCGCGAGTGCCTGGACTCGGTGCTGCGGCAGTCCTTCGCCGACTTCGAGCTGATCGCCGTGGACGACCGTTCCCCGGACGGGTGCGGCGCGATCCTGGACGAGTACGCGGCCCGTGACCCGCGGGTGAAGGTGCTGCACCTGCCGGAGAACGCCGGTCTCGGCCGGGCCCGCAACGCCGGACTGCCGCACGCCACCGGCGACTACCTGTTCTTCCTGGACAGTGACGACACTCTCACCCCGGGTGCGCTGCGCGCCGTGGCCGACCGGCTGGCGGAGGCCGGCGACCCGGACGTCCTGGTCTTCGACTACGCGCGCACCTACTGGTGGGGCGGCACCCGGCGCAACGCCCTGGCGCACGTGCTCGCCGACGCCGGTGCCGAGACCTTCACGGCGGCCGGCCGGCCGGAGATCCTGGACCTGCTGATGGTGGTGTGGAACAAGGTCTACCGGCGCGACTTCGTCGAGGAGAACGGCTTCGAGTTCCCGCCCGGGTACTACGAGGACACCCCCTGGACCTTCCCGGTCATGCTCAGTGCCCGGCGGATCGCCGTGCTGGACCGGATCTGCCTGAACTACCGGCAGCGCAGACAGGGCAACATCCTCTCCACCACCAGCCGCAAGCACTTCGACATCCACGACCAGTACGAGCGGGTCTTCGCCTTCGTGGACGGGCGCCCGGAGCTGGCGGACTGGCGGCCGTACCTGCACCGCAAGATGGGCGAGCACTGTCTGGACATCCTCGCCAAGCCGGACCGGCTGCCGCCGTCGGACCGGGCCGAGTTCTTCCGGCGCACGGCGGAGATGTTCCGCCGGTACCGGCCCGAGGGAGCCCTCGTCGACGGCGAGGTCGCCGTGCTGGCGGGCGGCTACGCGCGGTACCTGCTGAAGCGGCGGGCGGGGACGGCCGGGCGCGAGGCCGTGCGGCGGGCGGGACCGGCCCGGCGGGCCGTCGGTGCCCGGACCCGGCGCGGCTGGGCCCGGCTGCACGCGCACCGGCCGCTGGACGAGAACCTGGTGGTGTACTCGGCGTCCTCGCACCGGGGTGTGCTGGGCGATCCGGCCGCCGTCTACCGCAAGGCGCTGGAGATCGCCCCGCGGTTGCGCGGGGTGTGGGTGGTGCGCGACGAGGAGGCCGCCCGGCGGCTGCCGGCCGGCGTCGAGCACGTGCTCGTGGACTCACGGCGCTGCCTGGAGATCACCGCGCGCGCCAAGTTCTTCGTCAACGACGTCAACTGGCCCGGCACGCTGGTGAAACGGCCCGGCAGCGTGCACATCCACACCCATCAGGGCACCCCGCTGAAGTACATGGGCGCCGACCTGCTGGACAAGCCCGGCGCCCGGCTCGGCTTCGACGTCCCTCAGATGCTGCGCCGGGCCGACCGCTGGGACTACAGCCTGGTCGCCAACCGCCATTCGGAGCTGGTCTGGGAACGAGCCTACCCCTGTCACTTCACCTCGGTGCGCACCGGCAGCCCGCGCAACGACGTGCTGGCCGGCGCGGCCGCGGGGGCGGGCGACGGCTTCCGGCTGCGGCACGGCATCCCGGCGGACCACAGGGTGGTGCTGTACGCGCCGACCCGCCGGGACTACCGGCGCGGCGGGCACGTGGAGAGGATCGACCTGGCCGGGTTCGCGGCCGGCCTGGGCGAGGGCAGCACCCTGGTGGTCCGGCTGCACCCGGCGCTGGCGGCCGGTCCGGCGCGCGGCATGGGCCTGACCGAGCTGGCCCGGCGCGGGGTCGTGGTCGACGCGACGGACGAACCGGACGTCGAGGAGGTGATGCTCGCCTCGGACGCGCTGGTCACGGACTACTCGTCCCTGATGTTCGACTACGCCGTCCTGGACCGGCCGATCGTGGTGCACGCCGACGACTGGGCCGCGTTCACCGCGAGCCGGGGCGCCTATCTCGACATCACCGCGGAGGCGCCCGGCCACGTGTCCCGCTCCTGCCGTGAGCTGGTCCGGGTGTTCACGTCCGGGGCGTGGCGGGACGCGGAGTCGCAGCGGCTGCGGGCGGAGTTCCGGGCCCGGTTCTGCGAGTTCGACGACGGGCGGGCGGCCGAGCGGGTCGTACGGACCCTCCTGCTCGGCGAGTCCATGCCGGCCGGGCCGGGGTCCGTGCGGATCCCCGGCCAGGCGGTCGGCGGCGAGTCGCCGGCCCCGAGGGCGCGGCAGGCCGGCCGCCGGTGACGGGTCCGGCTACTCGATGACGAGGTCGACCTCGATGTTGCCGCGGGTGGCGTTGGAGTAGGGGCAGACCTGGTGGGCGGTCTCGACCAGCTTGCGGCCGGTCGCCTCGTCCACGGTCTCGGGCAGTTCCACGCGCAGCGTCACCTGCAGGCCGAAACCCTCGCCCTGCTTGCCGATGCCGACCTCGGCGGTCACCGCGGCGTCGGTGACGTCGACCTTCGCCTGGCGGCCGACGAGGCCGAGCGCGCTGCCGAAGCAGGCGGCGTAACCGGCGGCGAAGAGCTGCTCCGGGTTGGTGCCCTGGCCGTCGCCGCCCAGCTCCACCGGCGGGGCCAGCTTGACGTCGATCTTGCCGTCGGAGGAGACGGCACGACCGTCGCGGCCGTGGGTGGCGGTGGCGACAGCGGTGTAGAGCGCGTCCATGAAGACCATCCCTCTGGGAGTCGGTTGCGTCCCGGCGGCCCCGTTCGGGCCGCTGCACGACCACAAGTAGAGCACACAATTAAATTGTGTACAACTAAATGGCCGGAAAGAGCTACCCTGGAGCCATGAGCGCCTCGCCGACCCCGCCGCCGACCCCGTCGGCCACCGAAGCCGCCCCGGACTCGGAGTGGCTGCGGCTGGACCGCCAGATCTGCTTCTCCCTGAACGCGGCGTCCCGCGCCTTCAACGGCGTGTACCGCGTGATCCTCAAGGACCTCGGGCTCACCTACCCCCAGTACCTGGTGCTGCTCGTGCTGTGGGAGCACGGCGACCTGCCGGTGAAGAAACTCGGGGAGCGTCTGCGGCTCGACTCCGGGACACTCTCGCCACTGGTCAAGCGGCTCGAGGCGGCCGGTCTGGTCACGCGGGAGCGCAGCGCCCACGACGAGCGCTCGGTGCAGGTCCGGCTGACCGGGCAGGGGGCGGCACTGCGCGAGCGGGCCCTGGAGGTGCCACGCCGCATCGCGGCGGCCACGGGCTTCGAACTGGCGGAGATCGGCGAGTTGCGCGAGCGCCTGGACCGGCTCACCGACGCGCTGGACGCGGCGGCACTGGCGGAGGCTCCGGGGCCCCGCTGAGGCCGGGCAGGGCACGGCGGACGTAGAGCCGCACCGCCACCTCGCCCCGCACGGACTCCCGGACCGGCGTGAACTCCTCCGCCAGCACGGCGGACTTCGCCCGCTCCACGGGACTGCCGGGTGTCCACCGCCCGGCGAGCACGTCCCGGTCGGCGATCACCCAGACACGCTCCAGCGAGGCCATCCGGTGACGCAGCCTCAGCGGTCCCGCCTCCCGCCCGTAGAGGGTCCCGGACCCGGCGGCCGGCTCCGCCAGCGCCAGGTCCCGCGCGCCACGGAAGGCCGCCGGATAGGTCAGGGCCGTGTTCCGCGTCCGCGCCGGGAGGAACAGCACCGGGTCGCCCGGGCGCAGCCCCCGGTCGGCCGCCCGGGCGACGGCGGCGAGGTCGTCGGGACGTCGGGCCGGGTCGCGGTCGGCGCGCAGCAGCGGGAGCTGGTGGGTGAGGGCCAGGAGGACGGCGACGGCGCCGGCCGGGGCGGCGAGCGGGGTGCGAGGGCGGAGCGACAGCAGCCGGTCGGCCCCGGCGGCCACCAGCAGCGGCACACCCGACAGGGCGTAGAGCACGTACCGGTCGACGTACAGCGGCGACATCCGCGACACCAGCATCAGCGCGAGCGGCGGAACCACGGCCAGCGGCGCGGCGACGCCCGCACACGTCGGCTCCCCCCGCCGCCCGCCCGGCGCCGACAGTCCCAGCAGCCCCACCAGGGCCAGCCCCAGGCAAGCCCAGAACACACCGTCCGCGGGCCCGAGGAACATGCGCAGCAGCCCCTGGGCCGTCGCCCACGTCGGCGGTCGCAGCCACGCCACCTGCGCCGACTGGGCCCGGGACACGAGCACCAGGGGCAGCAGTCCGAGTCCCGCCGCAGCCGCCGCGCACCCCCAGCCGCGCCACGCCCGCGGCCCCACCCGGGCCAGCGCGAGCGACAGCGCGTGGGCGGGCAGCAGCAGCAGCGCGAACTCGTGCAGCCAGCAGGTGAGGGCGACGACCGTGCCGTACGCCCACCAGGTGCCGCCGCGCACGGCCCGCGTGAACAGCAGCGTCGCCGCCGTGGCGCCGGCCGCGACCAGCGCGTACGAGCGGCCCTCCTGGGCGTAGTGACCGGCCATCGGCGAGACGGCGTACAGCAGCCCGGCCCAGAGCCCGACGCGTGGCCTCGCCAGCCGGGAGCCGAGCGCGGCGACCAGGCCCGCGGTCACCGCTGCCGCGCACACGGACGGCAGCCTGAGGACGACCTCGCCGGGGTGGACGGTCAGCACGGCGTGCACGAGGAGGTAGTACAGGCCGTGCACGGCGTCCACGTCGTGCAGCAGCCGCCAGATCTGCGGCACCGTGCGGCGGGCCACCTGGAAGGTGACGGCCTCGTCGCGCCACATCCCGCCCCGGTCGAGCCCCCAGCAGCCGAGCGCGAGCATCACCAGCGCGGGCACGCACACGGCGACGGCCCACCGGACGCGGGCCGGCAACCGGCCCGTACCGCCGGGCGGGGCGGCCGTGACCGGTCCCGCCGCCGCTTCCCCGTACGGCCGCGTTCTCACAGGAGAGCCGAGGTTCACCACGCACTCATCTTTTGCGATTAGAGAACCTTTGCCGGTAATGGCGGCGTATCAACACAAATACTCCATCCACCCGGATTAGGCTTCCGCGTGATGAACCGCCTCCGTGTCACCGCCGGCCCGGTCCTCGCCCTCACCGCCGTCTGGCTCGTCACCCGCGCCCTGATGTCGTGGCCGCTCACGCACGACGGCTCGCCCCTGCCGGGCGGGGGCGCGGTACCGCGCGAGGTGTGGTGCCCGCACTTCCACTGGTACGGCCTGCTGTCGCACGGCGCCTTCCCGCTCGCGGCGAGCGCGCTGAGTTCGCCGGCCCACCCGGTGCTCTGCCGCGAGGTGGTGGGCGGCACCCGGACCGGCTGCCCGCCGAGGCCGGACCGCAACGCACTGCTGGCGGCGGCGGCCGTGCCGCCCTTCGCCCGGCTGTCGCGATCGGCCCGGCCGCCGGCCTCGGAGCCCGCTCCCCCCGGCACGGCTCCGCCCGGCCCCCGACCGCCTTCCGGACCGGGCACTGAGCGGTCCGCAATGGGGCAATACCGACTTATCCGCACTCCCGGCCCGTGGACTCCATGAGTACCGAACCGCGACACCCGCGCCCGGCGCCCCAGGTCGGTGTCGTCGTCATCGGCTACGACGACGCCGCCCACGTCGCCGACGCCGTACGCTCCGCGCTCCGCCAGGGGCCCGCCGTCGGCGAGGTGGTCGCCGTGGACGACTGCTCGACGGACGGCAGCGGCGTGCTGCTGGACCGGCTGGCCGCCGGGGAGCCCCGGCTGCGGGTGGTGCGCCGGAGCGTGAACAGCGGCGGCTGCGGCACCCCGCGCAACACCGGGATCGACGCGGTGACGATGCCCTATGTGATGTTCCTCGACAGTGACGACGTGCTGCCGCCCGGCGCGGTGGCGGCGCTGCTGACGGCCGCCACCGAGGCGGACGCCGAGGTGGCGGGCGGGCTCTGCGTGCGCCGGGAGCTGCCCTCAGGGCGCGAACAGCCGTGGCAGACGGCGCTCTACACGGCGCCCGCCGTCCTCACGCGCCCCTCCCAGCGCCCCCGTCTCGTCCACGACACCCTGTGCGTCAACAAGCTGTACCGGACCGGCTTCCTGCGCGAGCACGGCATCCGCTTCCCCGAAGGCCGCTTCCTCTACGAGGACTTCGTCTTCACGGCGCGCGTGCTGGCCGCCGCGCCGCGCGTCGCGCTCGTACCGGACCGGGTGTACGTGTGGCACGTGCGCCGGTCCGCCGAGCGGCTCTCGCTCTCGCTCGACCGCGAGGACGTCGCCAACTGGCATGCGCGCACACAGGCGTGCGCGCTGGCGTACGAGATCCTGCTGAACGCCGGGCAGAAGGTGCTGGCGCGGGCCGCACGGGCCAAGTTCCTGGATCACGAGCTGCGTATGTACGCGCGCGAGCTGGGCCTGCGCGACGCCCGCTACCAGCGCGCGTGGTGGGCGCACACCCGCGAGTACCTCGCGCGCTACGACGCCGCCGACTGGGAGCTGAACCCGGCGGCCCCCGGACGGCTGCTCGGCCGGGTCGTCCTGGAGTCGCCCGAGCCGCGCGACCTGCCGCGCCTCCGCGAACTCGCCGCCCGCCCGGCCCGGCTGCTCCCGCCCTACGCCCGCGGCGCCGACGGCACGCCCGTCTGGTCGCCCGAGCTGCCCCAGGTCACCCTCGCGCCCCTGCTCACCCGGCCCACCGGCGTCCTGCCCCTCGCGCTGGACGCGGAGCTGCGCCCGCGCGCCCGGGACACCCGGCTGCGTCTGCGGCTGCACGAGCTGTACGGACGGGTGGCCGCGGCCGGGCCGCGGGAGCTGGAGGTGGAGTGGCGGTCCCGGCGGGACGGGCACACGGGCCTGCGCGTCACGACTGCCCTCACGCCCGCGGGTGCGGGAAGCTGGTCGGCCGAGGCGCCCGTCGACCTGGCCGCGCTCGGGGCGGGCACCTGGGACCTGCGCCTGACCGCGCGGTTCGCCAACGGTGCGGTCCGTGACGTCACCGCGCACGCCCTGCCGGGCGCCGGCCGGCTGCGCCGGCGCGTCGTCCCGAGCGCCCGGCACGGTGTACTGCTCGTACAGCCGTACGCCACCCACTCCGGCGCGCTGGCACTGCGCGTGGCGGCCGGAGCGCACGGCATGCTGGCGGTGGCCCGCGACCGGGTGCGCCGCCTGCTTCACCGACCACCGGGGGACCAAGAGCCGCCGGCCGCCAGCGGCCGGCCACTGACGAGGGGACGGCCGTCATGACCTGGCTGATCACCGGCGGCGCCGGTTACATCGGGGCGCACGTCGTCCGCGCGATGACCGAGGCGGGCGAGCGGACGGTCGTCTACGACGACCTGTCCACGGGGGTGGCCGAGCGGGTGCCGGGCGGGGTGCCCCTGGTGCGGGGCTCGATCCTGGACACCGGGGCCGTGACCCGCGCGCTCGCCGCGCACGAGGTCACCGGCGTCGTCCACCTGGCGGCGAAGAAGCAGGTGGGCGAGTCGGTGGAGCACCCGCTGCGCTACTACCGGGAGAACGTGGAGGGCCTGCGCGTCCTGCTGGAGGCGGCGGTGGCGGCCGAGGTCTCGTCGTTCGTGTTCTCCTCGTCCGCCGCCGTGTACGGCATGCCGGACGTGGAGCTGGTCACGGAGGAGACCCCCTGCGTGCCGCTCTCCCCCTACGGCGAGACCAAGCTCGCCGGCGAGTGGCTGGTGCGCGCGACGGGCCGGGCGGCCGGGCTCGCGACCGCGTCCCTGCGGTACTTCAACGTGGCGGGCGCGGCCGCTCCCGCACTGGCCGACGCGAGCGTCTCCAATCTCGTCCCCATGATCTTCGAGAAGCTCACCGAGGGGCTGCCCCCGCGGATCTTCGGCGACGACTACCCGACCCCCGACGGCACCTGCGTCCGCGACTACATCCACGTGGCCGACCTGGCCGAGGCCCACGTGACGGTGGCCCGCGCGCTGCGCTCCGACCCGGGCCGCGAACTGACCCTCAACATCGGCCGCGGGGAGGGCGTGTCGGTCCGCGAGATGATCGACCGCGTCAACGCGGTCACCGGTTACGACCGCCCCCCGGCCGTCGCCGCCCGCCGCCCCGGCGACCCGGCCCGCGTGGTGGCCTCCGCCGACCGCATCGCCACCGAACTGGGCTGGCGGGCCAAGCGCGACGTCCAGGACATGATCGGCTCGGCCTGGGAGGGCTGGATCCACCTGCACCCGGAGGCGGCCCGCCGGTAGGAGGCTCCTGGCTCCGGCACCCCGCAGGCCCCTTGCCCCGCCAGGCCTCGGGCCCGGCCTCCGGGACTCCGAGTCCCGGGACTCCGGGACTCAGCCGGGCGCACCGCCGCCCGGGCGGCCCGTCACAGGGCGGCGAGGGCCGCCGCGGTCGCGCGGGCGAGGGTGTCCAGGTAGTTCTTCGGGAGCCTGGGGGAAC
Organism: Streptomyces cellostaticus; assembly: GCF_023630175.1. GTDB lineage: Bacteria > Actinomycetota > Actinomycetes > Streptomycetales > Streptomycetaceae > Streptomyces > Streptomyces cellostaticus_A. Next base: position 54,491 of record NZ_JALLIN010000031.1, read on the forward strand.
GGATCACCACCGAGCGCCAGTACAGGGGTCCGGAGATCAGGTCCAGGGCGAGGTCGGTGTCCACCCCGGACCGCACCTCCCCGCGCCGCTCCGCCGCGGCCACGATCCTGCTGGCCATCGAGTCCTGGCCGTCCCGCACCGCCTTCTGCAGCGCCTCGGCGATCTCGGGACTGCGCGCCGCCTCCGCCTGGAGGTCGGGGATGATCTGCGAGGCGACGGGGTGGCGCAGGGCGCGGGACGTGACGCCGTAGAGAAGGCGGAGGTCGCCCTCCAGCGAGCCGGTGTCCGGTACCGGGAGTCCCAGCACGGCCATCGCCGAGACCACGTCGAGCACCAGGTGAAGCTTCGAACGCCACCGGCGGTACACCGCCGTCTTGCCGACGCCCGCCCGCCGCGCGATCCCCTCGATGGACATCCTGGCGTACCCGACGGCCGCCAGTTCCTCGAAGACGGCCGCCCGGATGGCCTCGGTCACGTCCTCCCGGAGCACGGCGGCCCCCGCGGGGGCCCGGCGGCGCGGACGCTTCGGGGTCTCGTCGGCGTTCGTCGTCATACGGACCAGCATAGGGCGTTACGACGAAACGGTTGCGTTCCGACGTTCGTTGGTTCTACTCTCACGTTGCGACGATACGGTCCCGTCCCGACGTAAGAGAACGTGAAGACAAACGTAAGGAAACGCCGGATGACGGACGGGGACCCCTCAGGCCCGGCGACCGCCGGACGCACCCCCCTCCCCCGAGCGAAAGCAGCGGATGTGAGTCAGGTCCTCCACACACCGCCCCCGACCCAGGTCCCGGCCGAGGACGACCTCGCGGCGCTGGCCGCCCGGCACGGCCTGTCGGTCAGCGGCGCCCGCCCCTCCCTGCCCGCGTACGTCCGCGCGCTGTGGGCGCGCCGCCACTTCATCACCGCCTTCGCCACCGCCAAGCTCACCGCCCAGTACAGCCAGGCGAAGCTCGGCCAGGTCTGGCAGGTCATGACCCCGCTGCTGAACGCGGCGGTCTACTACTTCATCTTCGGCGTGCTGCTGGGCACCAAGCACAACGTGCCCGACTACGTGCCGTTCCTGGTCACCGGCGTGTTCATCTGGACGTTCACGCAGAGTTCGATCATGGCGGGCACCCGGGCCATCGCCGGCAACCTCGGCCTGGTCCGCGCCCTGCACTTCCCGCGCGCCGCACTGCCGATCTCCTTCGCGCTCCAGCAGCTCCAGCAGCTCCTGTTCTCGATGGCCGCGCTCGTCGTCATCCTGCTCTGCTTCGGTGTCCCGGTCGCCGCCTCGTGGGTGCTGGCGATCCCCGCCCTGGTGCTCCAGTTCACGTTCAACGCCGGCGTGTCGATGGTCATGGCCCGCATGGGCGCGAAGACCCCCGACATCGCGCAGCTCATGCCGTTCGTGCTGCGGACCTGGATGTACGTGTCCGGCGTGATGTGGAGCATCGACAAGATCGACAAGAACGACCACCTGCCGCACATCGTCAAACTGCTGCTGGAGCTGAACCCGGCCGCCGTGTACATCGACCTGATGCGGTTCGCGCTGATCGACAGCTTCCACACCCTGCCCCCGCACGTGTGGGCGGTCGCGACGGGCTGGGCCCTGCTCGCCGGGGTCGGCGGCTTCATCTACTTCTGGAAGGCTGAGGAGACCTACGGCCGTGGCTGAGCAGACCGGGACCACCAGCGAGCAGATCCCCACCGTCGTCGCCGACCGGGTCGACATCGTCTACCGGGTCAACGGCACCGGCGCCGGGCGGGGCACCGCCACCGCCGCCCTCAACCGCATCCTGCGGCGCCGACAGACGGAGAAGGCGGCCGGTGTGCGCAAGGTGCACGCGGTCAGGAAGGTGTCGTTCGTCGCCCACAAGGGGGAGGCGATCGGCCTCATCGGCACCAACGGCTCCGGCAAGTCGACGCTGCTGAAGGCGGTCGCCGGTCTGCTGCCCGTGGAGAACGGGCGCATCTACACCGACGGCCAGCCCTCCCTGCTCGGCGTCAACGCGGCGCTGATGAACGACCTGACCGGCGAGCGCAACGTCCACCTCGGCGGACTGGCCATGGGCATGTCCCGGGAGCAGGTCAAGCAGCGCTACCAGGAGATCGTCGACTTCTCCGGGATCAACGAGAAGGGCGACTTCATCACCCTGCCGATGCGGACCTACTCCTCCGGCATGGCGGCCCGGCTGCGTTTCTCCATCGCCGCCGCCAAGGACCACGACGTCCTGCTGATCGACGAGGCGCTGGCCACCGGCGACCGCTCCTTCCGGCACCGCTCCGAGGCCCGCATCCGCGAGCTGCGCAAGCACGCGGGCACGGTCTTCCTGGTCAGCCACAACAACAAGTCGATCCGGGACACCTGCGAGCGGGTGCTGTGGCTGGAGCGCGGCGAACTGCGCATGGACGGGGCCACGGAGGACGTCCTGAAGGAGTACGAGGCCTTCACCGGTGACAAGAGCGACAAGCCGGCCCGGAAACCGGCGAGGAAGGCGGCACCCAAGCCCCCCGCCGCGACGCCGTAGGGCCGGAACCCGGCCCCCGGAGTCTCGTTCTCCAAGGGGGCCCGTGCTCCGCGGACGCTCCCACCCCGGGCGTGGTTATCCTTTTCATACCCTTAGTGACAGTATGTTATGAAAGGTGCCCACCAGAACGGCGAGCCCAAGGAGCCTCCGCGATGCCTCACCTCAGCGTCATCGTCCACGGGCCGAACACCCAGGGACATCTGACCGAGTTGCTGGCCGCGCTGGAGACCCGCCCGCTCCCGGACATCGAGGTGATCGTCGCCGCGGTCGGCGACTGGGCCCGGGAGACGGCCGAGGAGCACGCCCCGGACACGATCGTGGTGCCGCTGCCGGAGGGCACCGGTGACGGGGCGGCCAGGGCGGCGGGAGCGGCGCGGGCGTCCGGCCGCTGGCTGCACTTCGTGCACGCCAAGGACGGTCTGCCCGCCGGGGCGCCCCGGATGGTCGCGGAGCGCACCGCGGAGTTGGACGACACGGTCGACGTACTGCTCTTCGACCACGTCACCACCACCTGGCGGAGCGCCGCGGCCCCGTCGGCCGGCGGCCGCCACCTCGCCGCCGCCGGCCGTGCCGACCGGACCCTGGACGACGCGGCCGACCTGCTGCGCCTCGCCCCGCTGCTGGGCACCCGCGCCCTGCGCGCCGGGTTCTGGCGGGCGCACGAGGACCTGCTCACCACCGACGACGAGCCCTACGCGGCGCACGCGGCCCTGCTGCACGCCGACCGTGTCGCCTGCCTGAACCAGGTGGCGTACGACGACCGCCGGCTGCGTCCCGAGAGCCTGCCGCCCCTCGCGCCGGAGGACCGGTACACGCTCATCGACCGCTACGAGTCGTTGCTCCCGCTCACCAGGGACCGCCGCGCGCCCCGCGCGGTGCTGTACGACCTGATGGTCCGCGACCTGCTGCGCACCTTCGCCCGGGAGGACCTGCCCGACCCGGTGGCCCGCGAGTTCTTCCGCCGGGCCTCGCTGGCCGCGGTCCGCTGGCGCCCCGAGAACCACCGCCGCCCCGCCGGTCTGGAGGGCGTCCGGCACTCGCTGCTCGAGGACGGCGCGTACACCAGGTACCGCGCCTTCCAGGCCGCCAACCGCACCCGGCGCGCGGCCCGGAAGGCGGTGCGCGACCGCAAGCGGCAACTGGGCACGAAGCTCCGCGACCAGCAGTACCGCAGGGCGCTGAGCCGCCCGGTCGACCCCGAACTGGCCGTGTTCGCCGCCTACTGGGAGCGCGGGGTCGCCTGCAACCCGGCCGCGATCGCCGCCCGGCTCGCCGAACTCGCCCCGCACATCCGCCGGGTGTGGGTGGTGAACAGGGAGAACGCGGCCCTGCTGCCGCCCGGCACCGACCACGTGATCCCCGGCACCCGCCGCTACTGGGAGACGCTGGCCACCGCCAAGTACCTGACCAACAACGTCAACTTCCCCAACGCGGTCGTCAAGCGCCCCGAGGCGATCCACCTCCAGACCCACCACGGCACCCCGCTCAAGCGCATGGGCCTGGACCAGCGCGACCACCCGGCCGCCGCCAAGGGGCTGGACTTCGCCGCGCTGCTGGCCCGCGTCGACAAGTGGGACTACAGCGTCAGCGCCAACAGCCACTCCACCCGTATGTGGGAGCGCGCGTACCCGGCCCGCTACACCTCGCTGGACCACGGCTATCCGCGCAACGACGTCTTCTACACGAGCGGCGCCGCCGAAGTGCGGGCCGCCCGTGCGCGGCTGGGCATCGCCCCCGGCGCCACCGCCGTCCTCTACGCCCCCACCCACCGCGACTACGAGGCGGGCTTCACCCCCCGGCTCGACCTCGCCGCCCTGGCCGACCGGCTCGGCGGCGACACGGTCCTGCTGGTCCGCGCGCACTACTTCTACGGCGCCGCCTCCCCGCTCACCGGGCTGCGCCGGTCCGGCAGGATCATCGACGTCTCCTCCTACGACCCCGTCGAGGAGCTGTGCCTGGCCGCCGACGCGCTGGTCACGGACTACTCGTCGATCATGTTCGACTACGCCAACCTGGACCGGCCGATCGTGATCCACGCCGACGACTGGGAGACGTACCGCACCACCCGGGGCGTGTACTTCGACCTGATGGCCGACCACCCGGGCCAGGTCGCGCGCACCCAGGAGGAGCTGACCGAGATCCTCACCTCGGGCGCCTGGCGCGACGAGAGCGCGGCGAAGGCGCGGGCCGCCTTCCGGCGCCGGTTCTGCGAGTACGACGACGGCCGCGCCGCCGAGCGGGTCGTACGGCGGGTCTTCCTCGGCGAACCCGAGGAGGCGCTGCCCCCGGTGATCCCGCTGGAGCGCCGCACGCCCGCCCCGACCCCCGAGGAGGCCACCGCATGACGCTCCCCGACGTCACGGTCACCGTCATCGTCTTCAACGACGCGGCCCGCCTGCCCCGCGCGGTCGCCTCCTTGCGCGCCCAGACCCACGCCAACATCGAGATCGTCATCAGCGACGACCACTCCACGGACGACACGCCCGCCGTGGCACGGGAACTGGCCGCACAGGACCACCGGATCCGCTACCTCCGCCTGCCGCGGAACAGCGGCGGCTGCAGCGCACCGCGCAACCGGGCCATCGAGATCGCCCGGGCTCCGTACCTGATGTTCCTGGACAGCGACGACGAACTCCCGCCCCGCGCCGTCGAGTCGCTGCTCGCCGCGCACCGCGAACGCGAGGTGGACTTCACCATGGGCGCGGTGCGGCGGGTACGGGTGGACAGCGGGCACCGCTCGACCTGGATGCCGCACCTGGTCGCCGAACGGCGCACGCTGGACGGCATCGACGCCGACCCGCGGCTGCTGTTCGAGCACCTGTCGACGAGCAAGATGTACGCGCGGGCGTTCCTGGACCGCCACGAGCTCCGCTTCCCCGAGGGCATCCACTACGAGGACCAGCTCTTCTCCGCGCAGGCCTACTGCCTGGCGAAGGCGTTCACGATCATTCCGGACCCGGTGTACGTCTGGTACATCGAGCCGTTCGCCGCGCAGGCGGCGGCGTCCATCTCCAACCAGCGGCACAAGATCTCCAACGTCCGCGACCGGGTGCACGTCCAGCGCCTGATCGACGACTTCCTGGTCGAGAGCGGGCACGCGGTGCTCCGCGAGGACAAGGACTACAAGTTCCTCAAGCACGACTTCCGGATGTACGCGGGCGACCTGCCGTACCGGGACGACGCGTGGCTCGGGGACTTCGCGCGGATCATGAACCCCTACCTGGACACACTCGCGGACGGCGCCTTCGTCCGTCTGCCCCGCGCGGAGCGGGTGGTGCTCGAACTGCTGCGCGACGAGCGTCTGTCAGACGCCCGGCAGGCGGCACGCGGCCTCGGCCACAACGTGGCCCCACGGCAGGTCACCGACGACGCCCGTGGCGGCACCTTCTGGGGCGACACGCTCCCGACGACCGACCGGGCCCGCCGTGAACTGGACGTCTCCGACCTGGAGCTGGACACCCGGCCGTTCACCAGTGCCCAGTTCCGCCACGAGATCACCGAGCTGACCCGGGGCCCCGGCGCCTGCCTCGACCTCACCATCCGGACGTACGACCCGGGCCTGCGGCTCCCGGTGGGGCCGCAGCGGGCGAGCCTGGTGCTGAGCCCCGGCCGGCGCCGTCTGACGGTGCCGTTCCGGCTGGACCCGGTGCGACCGGGTGTCTTCGAGGGCCGGGTCCGGCTGGACCTCGCGGCGGCGGCGCCGCCCGTCCAGGGCTTCGACGGAGTACGCCACCCGCTGCTCCGCCTGTCACAGCAGGGACTGGCCAACTCGGGCCTGCTGCTGGCCCCGCTCGACTTCCCCCCGGGGCGGGCGCGGATCGCTCACCGGGCCGGCCTCACGGCCCACGAACTGACCGTCGAACCCGAGGGCCGCAACCCCGGCCGCCTGCAGGTGCGCTGGCGGCCCCGGTCCCTGACGGCCCACGTGATCCGCCCCCTGGCCCGCCGGCTCTCCCACCCCAGACTGCGCAACGCGGCCCGCCTGGCGGCGAGCGTCCTGAAGTGACCCCCGGGCGGGGCGGCTCAGCGCAGCACCGCGTACAGCACCTGCTTCCCGGGCCCCCCGGCCACCCTCCGCAGCCACGGCTCCGCGTCCTCGCGGACCCCGACCACCCACCGCACCCCGTACTCGCGCAGCACGTCCCGCCGCGCCGGGGCCGCCGCAGCCGCCGAGAAGTACCGCCGCTCGGCAGCCTCACGCACCCCCGCCGACGGCAGGAAGACATCCGGATACCCGGGAGCCACGGTGTACGCCCCGTACGCCGGGATCTGCCGCGAGGCCATCGTCCGCGCCATCACCACGTCCCCGTACCTCACCCAGGGCGTCACCCACCGGTACCCGGTCCACGGCTCCCGGTACCTCGCCGCGACCGCGCCCGGCAGCGCGTCCCGCCCCGTCACGTACCCGACCGTCCCCACCTGTGTCCACGCCCCCACCAGCAGTGCCGCGCCCAGCGCGCCGGCCCATCCGGCCCGCACCGCCCGCCGGCCCGCCGACACGGCCTCCAGCGCGGCCGCGAGCTGGGCCGGGATCAGCGCCGCGGGCAGCGCGCGGCCCCAGGAGTAGTGCCCGCTCAGCCCGCCCGCCGCGAACACCAGCGCGCCGAGCAGGAAGAACAGCGCCAGGGGATCCCGGCGGTCCCGCCGCCACCGCGCCCCCAGGGCCACCACCCCGAGCAGGACGAGCCCGAACCGTCCTGGCAGATGCCCGTACAGCGACCGGTGGATCGCCTCGAGCCCGGCCCCTGCGGAGAACAGCGCGAAGAAGTCGTAGTACGGCCATGCCCACAGCAGCACCAGGCCGAGGGCGACCGCCGCGCCGAGCCGCGCCAGTTCGGGCCGGCCCGGCCGTGCGGCGACCACCGTGGCCAGCGCCCCGAGGGACGCCACGACCCCGGTGAACTGGTGGCACAGCAGGATCAGCGCCCAGAGCGCCCCCAGGGCGAGCCACCCGCCCCATCCCGTCCCGGCGCGCAGTGCCCGGGTGAGCCAGGCCCAGAAGTGGAACGACAGGCCGAGGGCGAACACGCTGGGGTACGCCACCGTGAGCGCGAGGGAGTTGAGACCGAGGAAGCCGCTCCACTCGAACAGGACCGGGCCCCACAGGAACACCAGGCTCAAAAACGCCAGGGCGGGCGCCGCGCGGTGGGCGCTGAGGGTGCGGACGTAGCGCCACACCCCGGTGGCCAACAGCCCCAGTCCGACCAGCGCGCCGACCCGCAGCACGGGGAACACCGACAGGCCGGTCACCCGGGCGAGGCAGCCCAGCAGCAGCATCCAGGGCGAGTAGTAGGGGCTCGGCGTGTCGGCGTCGACCAGGGGGTTGCCGGGGTGCAGCGGACTGTGCCGCAGCCGCTGCACGGTCGCCGCGTGCATGCCAAGATCGCCCACCCAGGGCAGACGGACGATCACCAGGAGCAGCAGCACCAGCACGAGCGCCGCGACGACCGGGGGCAGCGCCCGTCCGGCCCGTGCGACGGCCGGCGGCACGGCGCTCCTCCCGCGCGACCGCCGCCGGGCGGTTCTCGGTGAGGTCGCTGTCACAGCCCAGACCCTATCGGAAATGTCCGAATAGTCCGGTAGTGGAGCATTCGACCGGGCATGGCACCGCGAGCGCCCCGGGCCTGGACCGGCCCGGGGCGCCCGCTACGGCCGTACGGCCCTCGTGGCTACGAGTGCGAGCGCAGCAGCGTCCGCATCGTCCGCATCGCCACCGAGAGGTTGGCGAGGTCGAACTCGTCGGAACCGCGGATCTCCACCAGGGTGGTGCGCGCGCGGGAGAGCAGCGCGGCGTTCTTCTGCTCCCACAGGCCGAAGCGCTGCTCCGGCGTGGAGGTGCCGTTGCCGACGGCCAGGACGTCGGCGGTCAGCGCGGCGTGTGCCGCGTACAGGTCCTCGCGGATCGCCGCGCGGGCCATGGACTGCCAGCGGTCGTTGCGCGGCAGCTCGACGATGCGGTCCATGAGCTGGCTGATGCCGAGCCGGTCGGCGAGGTCGTAGTACACCTCGGCGACGTCCAGCGGCTCCTTGCCCATGCGGTCGGCCACCGAGACGATGTCGAGCGCCGGGAAGGCCGAGGAGAAGCCGGCCACGCGCGTGGCCAGCTCGTCCGGGACACCGGCGGCGGACAGCTCGTCGAACACGTGCTGATACCACTCCTGGTCCGCGCCCCGCAACAGCTTGGGGAGCTGCTGCCAGACCTGCTCGACCCGCTCGACGAAGAACTCCACCGTCTCGGCGAGCTGCAGCGGCTGCGGCCGGTTGTTGAGCAGCCAGCGCGTGCCGCGTTCGACCAGTCGGCGCGAGTGCAGCCGGATACGGGTCTGGACGGCGGCCTCGACCCTGTTGTCCAGCTCCTCCACCGCGTCCCACACCGGCGACGAGCTGAAGATCGCGCGGGCCGCGGTCTGGGCGCGGACGATCTCCTCCAGCGAGGCCCCGGTCTCCTCGCGCAACCGGTGCAGATACGTCGTACCGCCCGTGTTGACCGTGTCGTTGACCAGCACGGTCGTGGTGATCTCGCGGTGCAGCGGGTGGCTGTCGATACCGTCCGGGAACTGCTCGCGCAGCGCCGTCGGGAAGTAGGCGTGCAGCAGGGTGCGCAGGTACGGGTCGTCCGGAAGCGAGGTGTGCAGCAGCTCCTCGGCGACCGTGATCTTCGTGTACGCCAGCAGCACGGCGGTCTCGGGGCCGGTCAGGCCCTGGCCCTGGGTGAGGCGTTCGCGGATCTGGCGGTCGGCGGGCAGGAACTCCAGCGCCCGGTCGAGGTGGCCCTCGCGGACCAGGTGGCGGATGAACCGTTGCTGCGCGTGCAGCATGTCCTTGGACTGGGCGAGGGCGTTGGCGATGGCCGTGTTCTGCGCGTAGTTGTTGCGCAGCACCAGGCCGCCGACCTCGTCGGTCATCTCGGCGAGCAGCTTGTTGCGCTGCTTGACGGTCATGTCGCCGTCCGCGACCAGCCCGTTGAGCAGGATCTTGATGTTCACCTCGTGGTCGGAGGTGTCCACGCCGGCGCTGTTGTCGATCGCGTCGGTGTTGATCCGGCCGCCGTGCAGCGCGAACTCGATGCGGCCGAGCTGGGTGAGGCCGAGGTTGCCGCCCTCGCCGACGACCTTGACGCGCAGGTCGCTGCCGTCGACGCGGATGGCGTCGTTGGCCTTGTCGCCGACATCGGCGTTCGACTCCGCCGACGACTTCACGTACGTGCCGATGCCGCCGTTCCACAGCAGGTCCACCGGGCTGTGCAGGATCGCCTTCATCAGGTCGGCCGGCGTCATCTTGGAGATCTTCTCCTCGATGCCCAGGGCCTGGCGGATGTGCGCGTTGAGGGTGATCGCCTTCGCGGTGCGCGGGAAGATCCCGCCGCCCGTCGACAGCAGCTCGGTGTTGTAGTCGGCCCAGCTCGAGCGGGGCAGCTCGAACAGGCGGCGGCGCTCGGCGTAGGAGGTGGCCGCGTCCGGGTCCGGGTCGATGAAGATGTGCCGGTGGTCGAAGGCGGCGACCAGGCGGATGTGCTCGGAGAGCAGCATGCCGTTGCCGAACACGTCACCGGACATGTCGCCGACACCGACGACCGTGAAGTCCTCGCCCTGCGTGTCCACGCCCAGCTCGCGGAAGTGCCGCTTCACGGACTCCCAGGCGCCGCGGGCGGTGATGCCCATGCCCTTGTGGTCGTAGCCGGCCGAACCGCCGGAGGCGAAGGCGTCGCCGAGCCAGAAGTGGTAGCTCTCGGCGACCTCGTTGGCGATGTCCGAGAAGGTCGCCGTGCCCTTGTCGGCCGCGACCACCAGATAGGTGTCGTCGCCGTCGTGCCGTACGACACCCTGCGGCGGCACGACCTCGCCGGCCACCATGTTGTCGGTGATGTCGAGCAGCGCCGAGATGAACGTCCTGTAGCTGGCGATGCCCTCGGCCAGCCACGCGTCCCGGTCCGCGCTCGGGTCCGGGAGCTGCTTGGCGACGAACCCGCCCTTGGCGCCGACCGGCACGATGACGGTGTTCTTCACCATCTGGGCCTTGACCAGGCCGAGGATCTCGGTGCGGAAGTCCTCACGGCGGTCGGACCAGCGCAGGCCGCCTCGGGCGACCTTGCCGAAGCGCAGGTGCACGCCCTCCACGCGCGGCGAGTACACCCAGATCTCGTACGCCGGCCGGGGCGCGGGCAGGTCCGGGATGGCCTGCGGGTCGAACTTCATGGAGACGTAGTCGTGCGGTTCGCCGCCGCGCGCCTCCTGGAAGAAGTTGGTGCGCAGGGTCGCCTTGATGACGGTCAGGAAGGAACGCAGGATGCGGTCCTCGTCGAGGCTCGCCACCTGGTCCAGGGCCGCGTCCAGCTCCTCCAGCAGGGCGTCGGTGATCTCCGACCCGGCCTTCTGCCGGTCCGGGGACATCCGCGCCTCGAACAGCGAGACCAGCAGCCGGGTGGTGTGGACGTTGTCGCGGAGGGTGTCCTCCATGTAGTCCTGGCTGAAGGTGGAGCCGGCCTGCCGCAGGTACTTCGCGTACGCGCGCAGCACCATGGCCTGCCGCCAGGTCAGCCCGGCGCTCAGCACGAGGGCGTTGAAGCCGTCGTTCTCCGCCTTGCCGGTCCAGGTGGCGGCGAAGGCCTCCTGGACGCGCTCGCGGGCGTCGTCGCCGAAGTGGTCGGTGCCGGCCGGCGACTTCGGCATGCGCAGGCCGAAGTCGTAGATCCAGGCGGTGGCGCGGTCCGCGCAGCGCAGCTCGTACGGACGCTCGTCCACGACCTCCACACCGAGCCGCTGGAGCACCGGCAGGACCGCGGACAGGGAGACCGAGTCGCCCTTGCGGTAGATCTTGAAGCGACGCTCGTCGGGGGCGGCGCCGACCGGCTCGTACAGGCTGAGGGAGAAGTTGTGGCCCTTCTCCTGGCTGAGCCGCTCCAGGTGGACCAGGTCGGCGACCGCCGCGCGCGGGCTGTGGTCGGCCTTGTAGCCCTCGGTGAAGGCGTTGTGGTAGCGGCGCAGCAGCTCGGCGGCACGCTCCTCGCCCAGCTCGGCGTTGAGCGCCTCGGCGAACGCGTCGGCCCAGGAACGGGCGGCCTCGACCAGCCGGGCCTCGATGCGCTCCTTGTCCGCGTCCGAGAGCTGGGGCAGCTCGGTGCCCGTCGGGACCCGGACCACGAAGTGCAGCCGGGACAGGATCGACTCGGTGTTCCAGGCGGTGAAGTCGACGCTGATGCCGCCGAGCTCCTCCTTCAGGATGTCGATGATCCGCAGCCGGACGCCGGTGGTGTAGCGGTCGCGCGGCAGGTAGACCAGGGCCGAGTAGTAGCGGCCGTACTCGTCCTGCCGCAGGTACAGCCGCAGCCGGCGGCGCTCCTGCAGGTACAGGACGCTCGTCGCGATGGACTGCAGCTCGGCGACCGGGGTCTGGAACAGCTCGTCGCGCGGGTAGGTCTCCAGGATCTGGAGCAGGTCGCGCCCGTCGTGGCTCTCCGGCGAGAAGCCGGCGCGCTGCAGGACCTCTTCGACCTTGCGCCGGATGACCGGGACACGGCGGACCGACTCGGTGTAGGCGGCGGAGGAGAACAGGCCGAGGAAGCGGCGCTCACCGATGACGTTGCCGTCCGCGTCGAACTTCTTGACGCCGATGTAGTCCAGGTACGACGGCCGGTGCACGGTGGCGCGGCTGTTGGCCTTGGTCAGCACGAGCAGCTTGTGCTCGCGGGCCTTGGCGCGGGCGTCGGCGGGCAGCCGCTCGAAGGAGGGGCTGACGGGGTGCTGGTCGTCCTCGGAGTGGTGCGGGTCCGCGCGCAGTATGCCGAGACCGGTGCCGGGCACGGCGGCCAGGCAGTCGTCGCCGCGCAGCTCGTACTCGCGGTAGCCGAGGAAGGTGAAGTGGTCGGCGGAGAGCCAGCGCAGCAGCTCGCGGGCCTCCTCGGCCTCGGCGGTCGGCAGGTCGCCCGGCAGCGGCTCGTTCTCCAGGCCGTCGGCGATCCGGCCGGCCGCGTCGCGCATCTTCTCCCAGTCCTCGACGGCCTCGCGGACGTCGGACAGGACGCGCAGCAGGTCGGCGGTGATCTGCTTCAGGTCGGCGCGGTCGGTCTCCCGGTCGATCTCGACGTGGATCCAGGACTCGATGTGCGCGTCGTGCGGGAGGTCACCGGTGGGCGCGGTCGGCAGGACCTCGATGAGCTTGCCGGTGACGTCGCGCCGGACGACGAACTGCGGATGGATGACGACGTGGATGCCGCGGCCCTGACGGGTCAGCTCGTTGGTGACCGAGTCGACGAGGAAGGGCATGTCGTCGGTGGCGACCTCCACCACGGTGTGGCTGCAGGTCCAGCCGTTCTCCTCCACCGTCGGGGTGTGCACCCGGACGTTGGCGGTGCCCTGGGGCCGGTTCTCGGCGAGCCGGTAGTGCGAGACGGCGGCGCCGAAGACGTCGACCGGGTCGCGGTCGGAGAGGTCTTCCGGCGCGGTGTGCAGGTAGTAGCGCTGGAGGAACGCGTGCACGGCTTCGCCGTCGGGGGTGCCGGCCGTACCCTCGCCCGTCGCCGTCGTCCCGGTCGGTAGGTGCCCCCCGACCGGGCTGTTCTCAGCTACCCGGGCCGCCCGTTCGAGCAGCTCGGTCTTGGCTTCGTCCAGCTTGGTCTGCATTGTCCTCTGGCTCCTGTCGCGCGCCGTTGCGTGACGTAGAAGGAAATACGGTTTCCTTCCCTCCGGCTCGACGCCACGGCCCGGGGTGTCCGGTCCGATCCGACGCTATGCCGCAAGGGGAGGAGAGCGAGGGGTATTCGGCCATCTTCGACGCGCCCGCCGGATGTGACGCCGCTCTCGGCGCCGCCGGTACCCGGACCGTCCTCGGCATCCCGGGGGCTCCGGCGCCCCCGGCCCGCCCGCGAAGACCAGCGACCGCCGCCCGGTCACGGAGGTGCTCCGTGCAACCCGGGCGCGGGGCGGGGGCAGCATCGCCCCCGCGAACTATCGCGCTGATCACGCCACAAGGCTATCGCTCCCCACCCGGGGGCCGTCATGAGCCGTATGTGTACAAAACCGGGGGGTGAAGTTTGACGTTCTGCACAGGGGTGGAGTGGAGGCGGGAGGCGTATCCGGTGGCGGGCGGAGTACGGGCAGGGGGCGGGAGCCCGCCGGGGCGGGGGTACCGGGTCGCGTCACGGTACGGCGGGCCGCACCCTGAAAGCGACGGGCCCCCTTGGCAGGCGCGCCGCGTGCGGGCACCTTGCCAGGACAGCACCCGTCCCCGTGCAGGGGGGCCGTGCCCGCCCAGGAGGAGCCGACATGCCCGCGAAGATCCTCGTCGTCACCGGCGACGCAGCGGAGTCCCTGGAAGTCCTCTACCCGTACCAGCGGCTGCGTGAGGAGGGCTACGAGGTCCACATCGCGGCCCCCACGCGCAAGACGCTCCGGTTCGTCGTGCACGACTTCGAGCCCGGCTTCGACACCTACACCGAGAAACCCGGCTACACCTGGCCCGCGGACCTCGCGTTCTCCGAGGTCGACCCGGGCCAGTACGCGGCCCTCGTCGTCCCCGGCGGCCGCGCCCCCGAGTACCTGCGCAACGATCCCGAGCTGCGCAAGATCCTCAAGGCGTTCTTCGACGCGGACAAGCCGGTCGCCCAGATCTGCCACGGCCCGCTGCTCACCGCCGCCGTCGACAGCCTCAGCGGCCGGAGGGTCACCGCCTATCCCGCACTGGAACTCGACATGCAGGCCGCCGGAGCCCACTTCGAGGACACCGAGACGGTGGTCGACGGCACCCTGGTCTCGGCCCGCGCCTGGCCGGACCACCCGACCTGGATGCGGGAGTTCCTGACGGTGCTGAGGGCCAAGGCCCCGGCGACCTGACGGCCGCCCCGCCGCGATGACGTGAGCCCCGCCCGGCCGAGCGGGGCGCCGTCGCCCCCGGCTCCGCTCACGCGGCCATGCGCTGTGCCTCCGCGACCGCCTCGGCCAGCGTGTCCACCACCGGGACGCCGGCCTCCTCCAGGCTGGCCCTGCTGTGCGACCCGCCGGTGTACAGCACCGCCCGCGCGCCCACGTGCCGCGCGGCCACCGCGTCGTCCGCGGCGTCGCCGATCACCACGGTCCGCGCCGCCCGTACCCCGGTCAGCGCCTCCAGGTGCCGCACCATGTGCTCGGCCTTGCTGCCGCCGGACGGCCCCCTGCGCCCGTCCACCCGCAGGAAGTGCGCCTCGATACCGAGGCCCCGCACCAGCGGTACCAGATCCTCGTGGCCGTACATGCTCAGCAGCGACTGGCTGTTCCCGCCGGTCCGCCAGCCGGCGAGCAGTTCGGCCGCCCCCTCGGTGAGAGCGCACCGCACCCGGTGCTCCGTGTAGTACCGGTGGAAGACGCCGTCCATCAGCTCCCACTCGGCGTCCGTGGGCAGCCGCCCGAGCAGCCGCTCGTAGAACCTCGGCACCGGCACGCAGTACAGCGCGCGGTACTGCTCCAGCGTGATCGGCGCCAGCCCCAGCTCGGCGAAGGCGGCGTTCGTCGCCCCGATGATCGCGTCGTTGTCGTGGAAGAGGGTTCCGTTCCAGTCCCAGACGATGTGCGCGCCCGCGTGCGTCCCCATGTCAAAGACCGTACCCGCACCCACCGACAGTCAAGGCGGGCCGGGACGGCTCAGGCCCGGTGCACCAGGTGGGGGATCTCCTGGGTGGCGTACCAGAGCAGCTCGTGGTCCTCGGCGCCGTCCACCACGGACTGCGCGTCGTCGTCCCCGCGGTCGGCCGCCTCCAGCGCCGCCAGGGCCGCCGTCACGTCCTCCTCCGCGTCACCGGCGTCGACATGCACGGCGGCCGCCTCGGCCAGCGGCACGGCGCCGGTGACCCTCACCTCGCCGAGCGCGGCCGGGTCGGGCCCGCGGTCGGGGTCCGTCGTGACGACGCCGTCGGCCACGTCGACGGCGACCACGACCCGGCGCCGTTCGGCACCCGAGTCGGCCGCCAGCAGCCGCAGCGAGGCCAGCGCGGCCCGCCCGAGCGCGGCGTACTCCAGTTCCTCGGTGTCGTCGGAGACGTACCACTCGCGCAGCGCGGGCGTGACGCCGTACGCGACGACGGGGCCGCTCCCCAGCTCGCCCGTCCTGTGCGCCTCGGCGAGACCGGGGAGGGTCAGGGGGACGTAGACGCGCATGGCTGGCCGCACTTTCCTGGTCGTCGACGGGCCTTCAGGATACGTGCGCCCGTCCCCTTTCGAGTCCCCGCCCGCACCCCCGGCGGCGTCAGCGCGGCGCCTCGCTCCTCACCCGGTCGCACCGCCTGCGCCCGGGGCTCCCGGAGGTCCGCACCACTCGGATAAGTGAACTCGCACGGCCCCTCGCCACGCGCCCCGCGTTCCTTGCGATGCCGCTCCTCGCCCCCGTACAAGATCCCCACCAGCGAGTTACCGCCCGGTATGCTCCGGGCCCGCAGAACGGGGACACCCATGAACAAGGTCATGAGCCGCGGCACCGCCCGGCCCCACCCGCGCCACCGCCCCCCGACCCGCCAGGACTCCCGTCGCCCGGGCGGCGCGCCGCCCCGCAACCCGGTCCGCGGCCGGGCCGCCGCGGCGCCCGTACCGGTCGTGGCACGGCCCCGCCCCACCGATGTCTTCGCCGACCGCCTGCTGGCCGTCCTCAGCGGCCGGCGGCCGGTCCACTGGATGCTGCGGCACACCGCGGGGCGCGCCTACGACGAACTCGCCCTGCTGGCCGAGCGGGGACCGCTGCGCACCCGCGGCGCCCGTCCCGTCGTCCGGGACATCGGCTACTACGTCCCCCGCGCCGGCGCCCTCGAGGTCTTCGCCCGCATCGCCGCGGGCAACCACCTGCGCGCCATGGCCTTCCGCCTGGAGCAGGGCCCGGACCACCGCTGGCGCTGCACGGCGGTGGAGCTCGGCCCCAGGCCCCACCGCACCCCCGAGCTCTGACCCGCCGCCCCTGACTGCGGGCGGACGAGCCCGCGAAGCCTGCGGGCACGCCCCCGCGACACCGACCGCCCGGGAACCCGCCCCGGCACGGGGCACGCGGACAGGCGGGCACGAAGGCAGGCGGGCAGGCGGACAGGCAGAACGAGGGGCCGGGCTCCCAGAAGGAACCCGGCCCCGAGTCACGCGACGCAGCCGCGCGGAGCTACTTCTTGCGGCGTCGCCCGCCCTTGGCCTGCCGGCGCCGCTCCGCCCGGGTCAGTCCGTCGGACTCGGAACGAACGGGCTCGTCGTCCTCGAGGTCCCGCTCGAGGATGCCGCCCTCACCGTCCACGGTCGGTGCGGAGAAGTGCAGGTCCCGGCGCTGCGGAACATCCAGTCCCTTGGCCCGGATCTCCGGACGCGCGCCCGCCTGAGCCGGCACGTGGTCCTGGACGCCCTCGGCGACCGCCTCGGCCTCCTCGACCGGCACCTCCTCGACCTGCTGCTCGACCTGGACCTCCAGGTTGAACAGGTAGCCGACGGACTCCTCCTTGATGCCCTCCATCATGGCGGTGAACATGTCGAAGCCCTCGCGCTGGTACTCGACCAGCGGGTCCTTCTGCGCCATCGCGCGCAGGCCGATGCCCTCCTGGAGGTAGTCCATCTCGTAGAGGTGCTCACGCCACTTGCGGTCCAGGACCGACAGCACGACCCGCCGCTCCAGCTCACGCATGATCTCGGAGCCGAGCTGCGTCTCACGGGACGCGTACTGCTCGTGGATGTCGTCCTTGATGGACTCGGAGATGAACTCGGCGGTGAGACCGGCCCGGTCACCGGCCGCGTCCTCCAGCTCCTCGACGGTGATCTTCACCGGGTAGAGCTGCCTGAAGGCACCCCACAGCCGGTCCAGGTCCCAGTCCTCGGGGAAGCCCTCGGCGGTCTCCGCGGCGACGTACGCGTCGATGGTGTCGTCCATGAAGTGCTGGATCTGCTCCTGCAGGTCCTCGCCCTCCAGGACGCGGCGGCGCTCGCCGTAGATGACCTCGCGCTGCCGGTTGAGCACCTCGTCGTACTTGAGGACGTTCTTGCGCGTCTCGAAGTTCTGCTGCTCGACCTGCGACTGCGCGGACGCGATCGCGCGCGTGACCATCTTGTTCTCGATCGGCACGTCGTCCGGCACGTTCGCCATCGACATCACGCGCTCGACCATCTGTGCCTTGAACAGGCGCATCAGGTCGTCGCCGAGGGAGAGGTAGAAGCGGGACTCACCGGGGTCGCCCTGACGGCCGGAACGGCCGCGGAGCTGGTTGTCGATACGGCGCGACTCGTGACGCTCGGTGCCCAGCACGTACAGCCCGCCGAGGTCCTCGACCTCCTCCTTCTCCGCCCTGACGGCCTGCTCGGCCTTCTCCAGGGCGGCGGGCAGCGCGTGCGCCCACTCCTCGATGTGCTCCTCGGGGTCGAGGCCGTGCTGGCGCAGCTCCGCCTCGGCGAGGTCCTCGGGGTTGCCGCCGAGCTTGATGTCCGTACCACGGCCGGCCATGTTGGTGGCCACGGTCACGGCGCCCCTGCGGCCGGCCTGCGCGACGATCGAGGCCTCACGCTCGTGGTGCTTGGCGTTCAGCACCTCGTGCTGGATGCCGCGCTTGCTGAGCTGCTGGGACAGGTACTCCGACTTCTCGACGGACGTCGTGCCGACGAGGATCGGCTGCCCCTTCTCGTGCTTCTCGGCGATGTCGTCGACGACCGCCTCGAACTTGGCCACCTCGGTGCGGTAGATCAGGTCCGACTGGTCCTTGCGGACCATCGGCTTGTTGGTCGGGATCGGGACGACGCCGAGCTTGTAGATCTGGTGGAACTCGGCGGCCTCGGTCATCGCCGTACCGGTCATGCCGGAGAGCTTGTTGTAGAGGCGGAAGAAGTTCTGCAGGGTGATCGTGGCGAGCGTCTGGTTCTCGTCCTTGATGTCCACCCCTTCCTTCGCCTCGATCGCCTGGTGCATGCCCTCGTTGTAGCGGCGGCCGGCGAGGATACGGCCGGTGTGCTCGTCGACGATCATGACTTCGCCGTCGATGACGACGTAGTCCTTGTCGTTCTTGAAGAGTTCCTTGGCCTTGATGGCGTTGTTCAGGTAGCCCACGAGCGGGGTGTTCACCGACTCGTAGAGGTTGTCGATGCCCAGCCAGTCCTCGACCTTGCTGACACCGGACTCGTGGATGGCGACCGTGCGCTTCTTCTCGTCGACGTCGTAGTCGCCGGTCTCCTCCATGCCCTTGAGCGGGTTGCCGGCCTCGCCGCGCTTGAGGCGCAGGACCAGCTTGGCGAAGTCGCCGTACCACTTGGTGGCCTGGTCCGCGGGGCCGGAGATGATCAGCGGCGTACGGGCCTCGTCGACGAGGATGGAGTCGACCTCGTCGACGATGGCGAAGTTGTGGCCGCGCTGGACGAGCTCGTCCTGGGACCACGCCATGTTGTCGCGCAGGTAGTCGAAGCCGAACTCGTTGTTCGTGCCGTAGGTGATGTCGCACGCGTACTGCTCGCGGCGCTGGGCCGGCGCCATGTTGGCGAGGATGCAGCCGACGTCGAGACCGAGGAACTTGTGGACGCGACCCATCATCTCGGAGTCGCGCTCGGCCAGGTAGTCGTTGACCGTGATGAGGTGCACGCCCTCGCCGGACAGGGCGTTCAGGTAGGCGGGGAGCGTGCCGACGAGGGTCTTGCCCTCACCGGTCTTCATCTCCGCCACGTAGCCGAGGTGGAGTGCGGCACCGCCCATCAGCTGCACGTCGTAGTGCCGCTGGCCGAGGACGCGCTTGGCCGCCTCGCGGACGGTGGCGAACGCCTCCGGGAGGAGGTCGTCCAGGCTCTCACCATCGGCGTACCGCTGCTTGTACTCCTCGGTGAGGCCACGCAGCTCGGCGTCGGAGAGGTCGATGAAGTCCTCTTCGATGGAGTTGACCTGGTCCGCGATGCGGTGCAGCTTGCGCAGGATCTTGCCTTCGCCTGCACGCATGATCTTCGAGAGGACGGACACGGGGGCTGGTCTCCTTGCCGGTCGGGCCTGGGACGGTCGGGTTTCCTTCTGACGTACTGAGCAACGGCCATCGTATGCGAGGACCCGGCTGCGCCGGGAGGCCTGGCGGCGCGACGGCTGCTTCACCCTGGACAACGGACGGCGACGGCGGATGGTGCCGCGCCCCGACAGGGAATTGCGCGAAATGTGACCGCCCGCTCACACACGGCGGATAACCCTGGCGTGGCGCCTGCCGTCCGCCCAGAATCGGCCGATGGAACCCGTCACCCTCACCACTGACCGTCTCCTGCTGCGCACGGTCCGTCCCGACGACACCGAGGCGGTGTACCGGGCCGCGCAGGATCCGGACACGCAGCGCTGGATCTCCCAGTTCCCCTCGCCCTATCTGCGTGAGCACGCCGAGGGTTTCACCGGCCGGATGGTGCCCGAGGGCTGGGCCTGCGACTCGATGTACACCTTCGGCCTCTTCCTGCCCGGTGGGGAGCTGACGGGCGTGCTCGGGATCACGATGCGGGCGCTGGGCGTCGGCGAGGTCGGCTTCTGGGCCGTCAGGGAGCACCGCGGCCGCGGATACGTCACCGAGGCCACGCTCGCCGCCGCGCGATGGGCCTTCACCGCGCTGTCCGTCGACCGCCTGGAGTGGCGCGCGGAGGTCGGCAACGCGGCCTCGCGCGCGGTGGCCGAACGCGCCGGTTTCACCGTGGAGGGCACGCTGCGCTCGGGCGTCAACAACAAGGGGGTGCGCCGCGACTGCTGGGTGGGCTCGCTGCTGCCGTCGGACCTGGGCCTGCCGTCGACGGCTCCGTACCTGCCCGCGCGCGGCTGACCGCCCGCCGGCGAAACCGCAGCTCGTGCCCCGTTGTCGGTGGCGGCGTCTATCGTCCGGTCCATGACGACCCTGCCGCGCCCCACCACCACCCTCACCGCGGACGACGCCCGCCGCATCGCCCTGCGGGCCCAGGGCCTCCTCGGCGCGCCCGACCGGCGGGCCGGTGTGCGCGGGGTGCTCCGCCACCTCGGCGCGGTCCAGCTCGACACCATCTCGGTGCTCGCCCGTTCTCACGAGCTGATCCCGTACGCGCGCCTGGGCGCGGTCGGCCGCGGGACCGTCGAGGCCGCGTACTGGAAGGCACCGGCGGCGGGCGCGTCCGCGGCCCCGCACGCCTTCGAGTACTGGTCGCACGCCGCGTGCATACTCCCGGTCGAGGAGTGGCCCCACTTCGCGTTCCGCCGGCGCGCCTACCGCAACCGCCCGCACTGGAACCACCGGTTGCCCGACGGTGTCTACGACCAGGTCGTCAAGCAGTTGCGCGCGGAAGGCCCGCTCACCGCGACGGAGCTGGGCGGCGCGAAGAGGACCAGCGACTGGTGGGACTGGTCCGGCACCAAGGTCGCGGTGGAGCGCGCCCTGATGTACGGCGAGGTGGTGTGCGTCGAGCGCCGCGGCTGGAAGCGGGTCTACGACCTGGCCGAACGGGCCATCCCGGAAGCGTTGTTGCACGACGAGCTGGACGACACCGAGTGCGTGCGCCGTCTGGTCCGGCTGGCCGGCGAGGCCCTGGGTGTCGGCACGCGCGCGGACATCGCCGACTACCACCGTCTCAAGGGCGAGCAGGTCGACGCCGTGATCGCCGACTCCGGTCTGGTGCCGGTCGAGGTGGCGGGCTGGTCCAAGCCGGCCTGGGCCGATCCGGCCGCTCTCGCCGCGCCGCCGCGCGGCCGGCACCGCACCACCCTGCTCTCCCCGTTCGACTCGCTGATCTGGGAGCGTGCGCGCACGGAGCGGATCTTCGGCTTCACCCACCGCCTCGAGGCCTACGTCCCCAAGCAGAAGCGGGTCCACGGCTACTTCGCGATGCCGGTGCTGGCGGGCGGCCGGCTGGTCGGCCGTGTCGACCCGGCCCGCGAGGGCCGCACGCTGGTGGCCCGGCAGGTCACCCTGGACGGCGCGAAGGCGGTTCCGGCGGTGGCCCGGGCGCTGGTCGAGGCGGCGGGCTGGGTGGACTGCACGGACGTCCGGGTGGAGCGGGTGGACGCGCCCGGGCTGCGTGAGCCGCTCGCCAGGGAGCTGGCCGTCCTGCTCGGCTGAGGACGCCCCCGGGAGGGGAGCCGCCCTGGGCGGAGTGGCGAACGCCCCGCGCGGGACTGCCGCGACGCTCCTAGCGGATCTCGAGGATCTTCTCCCGCATCGCGTAGACCACCGCTTCCATGCGGGAGTGGAGCTGCAGCTTCTCCAGGATGTTGCGCACGTGGTTCTTCACGGTGTTCTCGGAGATGAACAACTCCTTGGCGATGTCGCGGTTGTTCATCCCCGTGGCGACGAGCTTGAGGACCTCCAGCTCACGATCGGTCAGCCGCGGCGCCGGCACCAGCCGGCGTTCGTCGGTGCGCTGGATCATCGACTTGAACTCGGTGAGGAGTTTGGAGGCCATGGACGGACTGATCTGCGACTGCCCGTCGGCGACCGCGCGGATGGCGGTGGCCACCTCGTCCGTCGAGATCTCCTTGAGCAGGTATCCGGTCGCACCCGCCTTGATCGCGTCGTAGAGGTCGGCCTCCTCGTCGCTGATCGTCAGCATGATGATCTTCGCGCTGGGAGCGACCTCCTTGATGGAGGTGCAGGCCTCGATCCCGCCGCGCCTGGGCATCCGTACGTCCATCAGCACGATGTCGGGCAGCAGATCGGCGGCCTTGTCCACGGCCTCGGCGCCGTCGCCCGCCTCGCCGACGACCTGGATGTCCTCCTCGGCCGCCAGCACGATCTCCAGGCCGCGGCGGAAGAGGGCGTGGTCGTCCACCACCAGGACTCTGATCGGTTCCTTGCGTGGAGCGTCCGTGTCCTGGTCCGTTCCGATGACACCGTCGCGGGCGTCCGCGTCTCGCATCGGTCCGAAGGTGTCCGCCATCGTTCCTCCCCCTGAAGGCTGTGGCCTGCGGTTCTGTGCCATCGCCAACCCAAGGCAGCGGCCCACCGGTTGGGCCGGTGCGGCCATGATTCCATGCCCGGGCGCCACCTAGGTGACGACCGGGGCGCCCGGTGGGCGCACACCGGTGCCCCTGGGGGCGCACACGCGCTTCCAGGGGCACCGGATCAGCTTGTGCCGGATGGATCAGCCACCCAGCGTGCCGCCCGCCGCGGGCGGTTGTGCCTCAGCCACCATCGGGTCGGTGCTGAGGTGGATGACGCCGTAGTCGTAGGCGTGTCGCCGGTAGACGACGCTCGGTTCCTTCGTCTCGGAGTCGATGAACAAGTAGAAGTCGTGGCCGACCAGTTCCATCTCGTAGAGAGCCTGGTCGAGGCTCATCGGGGAGGCGACGTGGGTCTTCTCTCGGACGACGAGGGGGCCTTCGCCCTTGACCTCGAGGGAGCCGATCCTCTTCGTCGGCACGCCGTCCGTCTCCTCCTCGTGGACGGGCATGCCGTTGCCGTTGAGCGTCGCCGCGCCGGGGACGTGGTCGGCGACCTCGGCCGCCGGGATCCGGCGTGCGCCACGGCGCGAGAACCGCTTGTCGTGCTGCTTGCGCAGCCTCGCGTCCAGTTTCTCCGCCGCCAGATCGAGTGCCGCATAGGGGTCACTGGCCGCTGCCTCTGCCCGGATCACCGGACCACGGGAGCGGAGGGTGATCTCCACTCGGTCGCAGCGGTCGGCCTGACGAGGGTTGGGCTCCTTGGACACCTCGACGTCGAGGCTGATCACCTTGCCATCGAGCTTCTGGATCTTCTCCAGCTTCAGCTTCTCGGCCACGTGCTTGCGGAACCGCTCGGGCACCTCGGTCTTGCGGCCCTTGACGACGATGTCCACGCAGAACTCCGTTCCCGGATCGCTCCGCTCCATCGGCGGAGCATCTCCCTTTTGCACCAGGTCCCGGTGAGCACCGGAACCTCGGACTCGGTGACTTCCACCTCCTCCTCCCCCATGGGCAAGATCTCCACCCACCGGCGCGGGTCAATGCGGAAAACCCGCTGCACGGCATTCCGATTGAAGAGGTGTGGCCTGCGCCTTTCCTCACAACCGAACATATCTCGCCCGGACGGATGTCGTCACCCTCTACTGCGGCGTACCTCCGTTCAAGTGAATTGACCCCGTTACTACCTGCAACGATGCAACTTCGCGCTCAGTTCCTGCTTATTCCGAAAGAATCCCGGGGAGCGGCGATCACGGCTGCGCGGAGCGTCTCTCCGGCGGCGTTCCGTGCCGCATTTTCCGGTGCACCATGCACCCACTGCTCCTTCTCCGGTCGTGCTCCGATCCTTCGTTCCTCCCTACCTTCCCGGGTTGCGGCCGTGTACACAGCGGTTGCGCCATCGCGGTGGACCGCGAGCGCCTCCCGCAGAGCCCGCGCCGCCTCCGCGAGACTCGCTCCGGTGGTGATCAGGTCGTCGACGAGCACCACGCGTCCCGCGGCCAGCAGCCGCAGCCCGCCCGCCGTCACCTCCAGTGCCCCCGCGAGGTTCTCCAGCCGCCCGCGCGCGTCGAGTCCCGCCTGGTCCGCCACCGTCCGCCGCTGCCGCAGCACGGAAGCCACCCGGGCCGGTGTGCCGGTGCTCCGCAGCGCCCCGGCCGCCGCGAGCGCCATCCGCCGCACCGGATCGTGCCCGCGTGCCCGCACGGCCCGGCGGGCCGAGGGCACGGGCACGAGCAGCACGGTCGCCGGCCCCCGCCCTACCGGCGGCACGGCGCCGGGAAGGACCGGTCCGAGCCCCGCGCGCACGGCGTCCGCCAGAGCCGCTCCGAGGACTCCCGCGAGCGCCAGCGCGCCCCGCTCCTTGTGGGCGAGGAGCAACTCGCGTACCGCTCCTCCATAGGGGGCCGCCGCGTGCACCACCGGCAGCCCGGGCGGCTCCGGCAGCGGCCGCACCCGGCGCGGCGGAACCGCCCCCAGGAGTGCGCGGCAGCGCGCGCACAGCGCCGTACGCGGTGCCCCGCAGCCCGCGCAGTCGGTCGGCAGCACCAGGTCGGTGAGGTCCCGCCACCACCCCCGCATGCGCAGTACTGTGCCGGGGTCCGCGACGGGGCGCCACCCCTGTGGACAGCGCCCTGTGGACAACCGGCCGGCCCGGTTCAGCCCGGGTAGACCGGTGCCGTTCCGTCCTTGTCGACCTTCTGCCACTGCGCCCCGGACGGCAGCCGCACGACCCCGTCGTCCTCCGAGTAGGCCACCAGCGGCGCCCGCTCGTCCTCGGACGCGGCGATCGACAGCACGCCGGACAGCGCGGCCGGCGCGGGACCGTGCAGGGCGGAACCGTCGACCTGCACGTAGCGCATCTGGTGCACACCGCCCTGTTCGAGGCCGACGGCGACCAGCCGGCTGTCCCCCGCCCAGGACATCGCGGTGATCTGTTCCAGGTCGGGCGCGGCGGAACGCAGTTCGACGACCGCGGGACCGTCCCCGGAGCCCTGGTCGCGTGCGACCCGGCCGATGAGCAGCGACTGCTTGCCGTCCTTCTCCACGACCAGCGCGATCCGCGCCCCGTCGGCGGCCACCCGCACGTCCCTGATGTGTCCGGGCAGCTCGGGGACGGTGACCCGTACGGGTTTGCCGGCGCCCCGCTCCAGGACGTACAGCCGAGGATCGCGCGGGTCGCGGTCGGCGACCCACAGGTCGCCGCCGGCGTCCCAGCTCGGCGTGGTGAGCCGGTCGTCCGGCGTCACGCCCTGGCTGCTGAGCACCGGGTCCTCGAGCCGGCCGTCCGGCTCCAGCGAGGACACGTACAGGTTCGTGGCGTCGGCCCCGATCCCGGCGACGGTGCGCTCGTCCCGCGAGACGGCCACCGACCGCAGCGACCGCTCACCCCGGCCCAGCGGGCCCGGCACCGGGACGGCGCCGGTCCCGGTGCCGGCGGCGGGCAGCCGCACCAGCCGGTGCTTGCCGTCGAGGAAGTAGAGGTTCTCGGGGTGCTGCGCCGACGCATGCCAGGCGGCCGACTCGGCGGCCTCCTCCCTCAGGTCGCACAGCCGGTGCCCGCCGGGTGCCTGGAGCTCGACCGACTCCAGCGTCGGCGTCAGGTTCCGCAGCGTGAACAGGAGCTGGGTCGCCATCTCCGTGCACCGGGCGGGCCCGATCCGGGAGACCTTGGCGTTCAGCGGCACGGTCAGCCTGTTCTGGTCGTCCGGAGCGAGCTCCGACACCCCCTTCCGCAGGGCGGTGCCCGTCGGGAAGCTGGACCTGACCACCGGCTCGAGCCAGCTCGTGGGCCCGGCCAGCAGGGACCGGACCACCTGGGTCATCGGATCCACCTTGCTGCGGACGAACACCGGATCGGCGACCGCGACCGGCTGCCCGGTCGTCCTGACCGTCGTGCCGGAGGCGAAGTAGTACTTGCCGACCGACGTGTAGTTGCGCTGGAAGTCCGACTTGCCCATGACGACGCCCTGCGGCAGCGCGTCGATGCGCCACTGCCCGCTCTTGGCGTCCTTGGCGAGGTGCACCCGGTTGCGGTAGGACCCGTCGGCGGGCGCGTAGGCCTGCTGTGCGTCGACGGTGGCGACCCTGGTGCCCGCGAGGACGTAGGTGAGCGTGTCGGCAGCCTCCTGGCCGGCCGGCTGGTGGTCGGGCACGACGCTCGGGCCGTTCGCCAGGACCGTGGCCGACCGCTCCGGCCGCCATGTGCGCGCCGCGTCGGCCGTCAGGTACTTGCGCGCGGTGTCGTACTCCGGGTCGTCGCTGGTCAGTGCCTCCAGGAAGCCCTGCATGATCTCGCTGGGCTCGGCGTCCTCGGCGGGCGGCATGGCGAAGACGCGCACGCCGGTGTCCTGCCGGGGCGTGGACTCGACGTCCCGGAGATCCCCCCTGTCGGGCATGGACGCGCATCCGGACAGCAGAACGGCCCCGCAGACTGCGTAGGCCACCGCGCGTCCCGGCAGGTGCCGGGCACCCCTCCCGCGGTCATCGCCCACGAAATGCCTCCCCTGGCTCGGTCGCGTCCTCGGATCCGGCCCGATCCGGGCGGCCCGTGTCTGTGTCGGCCGCCTGCGGCGGGCCGCTTCGGTCCCCGGGGCGCCGGGCGCCTGCGGCGGGCCGCGGCACCACGCGCGCGCCGTTGCCGTTGCCGGGCAGCGCGCTCGGGTCGACGGCGGGTGTCGCCGCGGCAAGACCCGAGGCGCGCGCGGGCAGCGGCGGCACCTGGCCGCCGCCCGGCTGCACCGGGACGGTCGCCCGCTTCTCCTGGCTCCCGCGGGCCAGGCCCGCGTCGTCGAGTCCGCGGTTGCGCCGCGAGTCCTTCGGCTCCAGCGGTATCGGCGAGCCCCGCAGTGGTTCGTCCGCGGTGCGCGGCAGCGTCAGCCGGAACTGGGAGCCGCCGCCGGGCTCGCCCCAGGCCTGCAGCCAGCCGCCGTGCAGACGGGCGTCCTCCAGGGCGATCGACAGGCCGAGGCCGGTACCGCCGGTGGTGCGCGCGCGTGCCGGGTCGGCCCGCCAGAAGCGGCTGAAGACGCGGGTCGCCTCACCGGGCTTGAGGCCCACACCGTAGTCGCGCACCGCCACGGCGACCGCGCCGCCCGCGGCGGCGAGCCGGACGACGACGTCCCTGCCCTCGCCGTGCTCGACGGCGTTGACGACGAGGTTGCGCAGGACGCGCTCCACGCGCCGGGCGTCGGCCTCGGCGACGACGGGCTGCTGGTCGCCGGTCACACGGATACGGGTGCCCTTGCGCTCGGCGAGCGGCTCGGCGCCGCCGACCACCCGGCGCACCACCTCCCGCAGGTCGATCGGCTCGGCCTCCAGCGCCGCGGCGCCCGCGTCGAAGCGGCTGATCTCCAGCAGGTCCGCGAGCAGCGACTCGAACCGGTCGAGCTGGTCGGCGAGCAGCTCGGCCGACCGGGAGGTCACCGGGTCGAAGTCCTCGCGGGCCTCGTGGATGACGTCGGCGGCCATCCGCACGGTCGTCAGCGGTGTGCGCAGCTCGTGGGAGACGTCGGAGACGAACCGCCGCTGCATGCGCGACAGGTCCTCCATCTGCTGGATCTTCACCTGCAGGTTCTGCGCCATCTTGTTGAAGGCCTCGCCCAGGCGGGCGATGTCGTCCTCGCCGGTGACCTTCATCCGCTCCTGCAGCCGCCCGGCGGACAGCCGCTCCGCGACACCGGCCGCCATCCGCACCGGCGTGACCACCTGCCGCACCACCAGCCAGGCGATCGCCCCGAGCAGGACGACGACGAAGAGTCCCGCGGTCGCGAGCGTGCCCTTGACCAGGCTCAGGGACTTCTCCTCCTGCGTGAGCGGGAAGAGGTAGTACAGCTCGTAGGGGTGGCCGTTGGGATCGTTGACCTGCTTGCCGATGACCAGCCCCGGCTGGGACTCCTTGGCGTTGGAGTAGACGATCCGGGTGTAGCTCTGCGCGGCCGTCGTGCTGCTGTTGACGCGGTCGCGCAGGTCGGCGGGCACGCTGGAGGAGGGGTTGACGTTCCCGGAACCGCGCGGGCTGCGGCCGCCCCCGCTGTCGTCGCCCACGGGCAGCGTCACGACGTCGAACGCGCCGGCGCCGCCACTGGACAACGACTCGACGAGGTCGCTCATCCACTGGATGACGTTCTGCGACTGCCGCCCGTCGGTGGTTTCGGTGTCGTCGCCGCTCACCGGGGCCGTGCCGGTGCCGCCGGCGGCCTCGTCGGCCTTCTGCCTGGCCACGGCGAAGCCTCCGGTGGCCTGGCTCTGCGACGCGTTGACCTTCGCGTCCAGCAGACCGTTGCGCACCTGGCCGATGACGACGAAGCCCAGCAGCAGGACGACGCCCAGCGACATCAGCAGGGTCGTGGCGACGACCCGGAGCTGGATGTTGCGCCGCCACAGCCGCATGACCGGCAGCAGCGGACGCCGCACCCAGCGCATGACCAGGCGGAGGACCGGGCTGCCCTGGACCCCGCCCTGCAGCAGACCGCCCTCGAAGAGGCGTCCCCAGCGCGAACCCGCCGCGCGGCCGACAGGCCGCTGCGGACGGGCCCCGGACCGGCCGGGGGCCGTAGCGGCGCTGTCCCCGGACATGTCAGCTCGGTCCGGCCTTGTAGCCGACACCACGGACGGTCACCACGATCTCCGGCCGCTCCGGGTCCTTCTCGACCTTGGAGCGCAGCCGCTGGACGTGCACGTTGACGAGCCGCGTGTCGGCGGCGTGCCGGTAGCCCCACACCTGCTCGAGCAGCACCTCGCGGGTGAACACCTGCCACGGCTTGCGGGCGAGCGCGACCAGCAGATCGAACTCGAGCGGGGTGAGCGCGATCGACTGCCCGTCCCGCTTCACCGAGTGCCCGGCCACGTCGATCACCAGGTCACCGATGGTGAGCTGCTCCGGCGCCGGCTCCTCCGACCTGCGCAGCCGCGCCCGGATGCGGGCCACCAGTTCCTTCGGCTTGAACGGCTTCACGATGTAGTCGTCGGCGCCCGACTCCAGGCCCACGACGACGTCCACGGTGTCGCTCTTGGCCGTGAGCATCACGATCGGTACCCCGGACTCGGCCCGGATCAGCCTGCACACCTCGATGCCGTCCCGGCCGGGCAGCATCAGGTCGAGCAGTACCAGGTCGGGCTTGGACTCCCGGAAAGCGGCCAGCGCCTTGTCGCCGTCGGCTACGAAAGACGGCTCAAAACCTTCACCACGCAGCACGATCCCGAGCATCTCGGCCAGTGCGGTGTCGTCGTCGACGACAAGGACTCGTCCCTTCATAAACGACATCATCCCATTCTCGTAACGACGACAGAGGCGCAGGTGAGCAGGCTCACTGACCTGTGACGATAGTCGTACCGAGCCGTCACTGTCTGCCCCCGGCCCCGCCGGGCCCCCCGATCACGCCGCGCGACGGCGTGGACCGCCGGGCCCGGGCGGTCGGCGGGCGCGCGGCCGGGCCGCTCCGGCCTCGCCCCCGCCGCGGCTCCTGCGTCCCGCTCCTCGCCGCGGAACGGAGGAGCCGCCGCCGGTCGCCTCGTGCCTCAGCCCGGCGTCACCTGGGACGACCCGGCGCACATCTCCGCGAGCGCCTCGGCCGTCACGGGTGAGACCGTCCCCTCCTCGGTGACGATCGCCGTCACCAGCTCGGGCGGCGTCACGTCGAACGCCGGGTTGTACGCCTGGGTCCCCAGGGGCGCCACCGCGACGCCGCCACCGGCGCCCGTCACCGGCATCTGGGGGGCCAGGACGTCGGTCACCTCGTACCCGGGACGCTGCTCGACCTCGATGGACGCCCCGTCCGCAGTGCTGAGGTCAACCGTCGTCACCGGCGCCACCACGATGAAGGGCACGTGGTGGTAGCGGGCGAGCACCGCGAGCGGATAGCTCCCCACCTTGTTCGCCACCGAACCGTCGGCCGCGATCCGGTCCGCGCCGACGAGCACCGCGTCCACCTCGCCGGCCGCGAACAGCGACCCGGCCGCGTTGTCCGTGAGCAGGGTGTACGCCATACCGCGCCGCGCCGCCTCGTACGCCGTGAGACGAGCGCCCTGCAGCAGCGGACGCGTCTCGTCCACCCACAGCCTGCGCAGCCGCCCCGCCCGGTGCGCGGCGAGAGCCACCGCGAACGCCGTGCCCTCCCCGCCCGAGACCAGTGTCCCGGTGTTGCAGTGGGTCAGGACGCGGTGTCCGCCGCCCGGCAGCAGTTCGTCCAGCAGCGCCAGCCCGTGGACCGCCATCCGCCCGCTGGCCTCCGCGTCCTCCTGGTGCACGGTTCGCGCAGCGGCCAGCGCCGCCGTCGCCGCCGCCGTCGGGTCACCGGTGCCGGCGAGCACGGTGCGATGGGCGGACGCCGCTCTGTGCACGCCGAGGGAGAGGTTCACGGCGGTGGGCCGGGCGTTCTCGAGCGCCGCCGCGGCCTCGTCGACGTCGAACCCCCGCGCGGCGGCGAGGGCGACGCCGTAGGCCCCGGCGATCCCCAGCAGCGGGGCCCCGCGTACGGCGAGCGAGCGGATCGCCTCCACCAGCGCCGGCGCGTCCGTGCACACCAGCTCGACCTCCTCGGCCGGCAGCCTCGTCTGGTCGAGAAGGACCACCACGGGGCCTTCGGGTGGTTCCTCCCATCGGATCACGGGTATCTCGGCCGGCCGCTTGTCCTCGCCGGATTGCGCGTACTGATCAGCCATGCGGTCAGTCTGCCCCGGAACCGGCGGACAATTGAAGGAGTCCAACGCCCACCGCGGCCGGTCGCCACCCGACCACCCCATGGCACGATGTCTGCCAACCTGCCGCCGCGTCCCCGCGGACGGGCACCGTGAAGGAGCTTCGATGACTGACACTCCGGGCTGGGCCTCGCCCGGATCCGCCCCGTCGTCCGACGGGCGGGAACCCGGCGCTTCCGGCCCCGCCGAGCCCGCCGACCGCCCTGGCCCCGCCGAGCCCGCCGCACAGCCCGGCCCGGACACGCAGGCACCAGGCGCGAAGTGGTCCGAGGAGCAGCCACCGCCCGGCCAGTGGTCCGCGCCCACGGGCGCACCCGGCCCGGGCCAGGCCCCGCCGCCCCCGCCGCAGCCCGGCCCGGGCTGGGGCGGCGGCCCCGCAGGGGGCGCCCACGGCGGACCGCCCGGCGGTTACGGCGGCTACGGCGCCCCCGGCGGGGCGTGGGGCGGCGGTTGGGGCGGACCCCCGCCCGCCGCCAAACCCGGCGTGATCCCGCTGCGCCCGCTCGGCGTCGGTGAGATCCTCGACGGCGCCGTCTCCACCATGCGCACCCACTGGCGCACGGTCCTCGGCATCTCGCTGACGGTCGCGGTGGTCACCCAGCTCGGCGTGATCCTGCTGCAGGGCTTCCTGCTGAACGACAACGCGACCACGGACGCCCTCAACGACCAGAACGCCTCCGGGAGCGAGATACTCCGGGCCCTCGGCACGCTCATGGCCGGCGTCTCCGTCGTGGGCGTGATCTCCGTCGTCGGAAGCATCGTCGCGACCGCCCTGCTGACGACGGTCACCAGCCGTGCTGTCCTCGGCAGGCCGGTCAGTACCGGCGAGGCCTGGCGCGACGCCCGACCGCAGGTGCCGAGGCTGTTCGGCCTGCTCCTGCTGCTCGGCCTCATCTCGGCGGGCGTGGTGTTCGGCGGCGCGCTGCCCGGCATCCTCGTCCTCGCCCTCGGCGGGAACGAGGGAGCCGGTATCGCCCTGCTCGTCCTCGGCATGCTGGCCGCCGTCGTCGTCGCGATCTGGCTGACCGTCCGCTTCTCCCTCGCCTCGCCCGCGCTGATGCTGGAGCGGCAGGGCATCGTGAAGTCGATGATCCGCTCCGCGAAGCTGGTCCGCGGCTCCTGGTGGCGCGTCCTGGGCATCCAGATGCTCGCCGGGCTCATCGCCAACGTCGTCTCGTCGCTCGTGGTGATCCCCTTCGCCCTCATCGCCGGTGCCGCCGCCGGCGGCGACGGGATGGCGACCTTCATCACCGCCGGCAGCCAGGGCACCGGCTGGACCTTCCTGATCATCAGCGGCATCGGCTCGGTGCTCGGCGCCATGATCACGCTGCCGATCACCGCGGGCGTCACCGTGCTGCTGTACATCGACCAGCGCATCCGCCGCGAGGCCCTCGACCTCGAACTGGCCCGCGCCGCAGGAGTCCCGGAGAGCGGCCCCGGCGCTCCCGCCCACGGCCCCGTACCGGGGAGCTGATGGGGTGGGCCTGACGGGGGGAGTTCTCACGGTGGCGGCCCTGCCGGGCGCCGCCGGATCGGCCGTACGCGGCCTGCTGGGCGCCACCGCCCGCACCGGCGTCCTGGCGGCCGGCGGCTCGGGCGACGAGCCGCCGGTCACCATCTCGCGCGACCCGGCGCGGGAGGCCGCGCGCCGGGAGCTGTCGAAGCGGATGTACCACGAGAACGACCCCGGCCTGATCCAGCGGGCCCTGAACGCCTTCTGGGACTGGGTCGGCCGGCTGCTGGACACCGCGGCGTCCGCGACGCCGGGCGGCGCGCTCGGCCTGCTCGTCGTCGTCCTGGCCGTCGTGGCGGTCCTGGCCGCCCTGTGGTGGCGTCTGGGCACGCCCCGCCGCACATCCGTCTCCGCCGCCGCCCTGTTCGACGACCGCCCCCGCAGCGCCGCCGAACACCGCGCGGCGAGCGAGGCCCACGCCGCTCAGGGGCACTGGAACCAGGCCGTCCAGGAACGCATGCGGGCCATCGTCCGCTCCCTGGAGGAACGGGCCCTGCTCGACGTCCGCCCCGGCCGCACCGCCGACGAGGCGGCCGCCGAGGCCGGACGCACCCTTCCCGCGCACACGGACCGGCTGCGCTCTGCCGCCCGGGAGTTCGACGACGTCACGTACGGCGGGCGCCGGTCCGACGAGCAGGCGTACCAGCGCATCGCCGCTCTCGACGGTGACCTCGAACGCAGCCGGCCCGACCTGGCGGGCAACACCGCCGGTACGGCCCGCGGCACCAGCCGGGGAGCCGCCGAGTGAGCACCGGGGACGCCCTGCCGACCACCTCCACCTCGCCCACCGCCCGCCGGCTCTGGGTCCGCTCGCGCGGCATCGCACTCGCCGTGGTGCTGCTCCTGGTCGCCGCCGTGGCGATCGCCGCCGTCCGCTCCCAGGCCCGGCACGGCGCACTCGACCCGCGCTCGGCCGACCCCTACGGCAGCCGGGCCGTCGCCGAACTCCTCGCCGACCGGGGGGTGTCCACCCGCGTCGTCACCACCCTCGGTGCGGCACGGGCCGCGGCCGGGCCGGACACCACGCTCCTGGTCGCCGTACCCGACCTGATGACCCACCGGCAGCAGACCCGGCTCCACTCCGCCACCGCGCACTCCGGTGGCCGCACCGTCCTCGTCGCGGCCGGAGGCTGGTCCGTGGAACGCCTCGCGCCCGGGGTGACCGCGGACCCCGCCAGGAGCACGGACTCGACGCTCGCCCCCGGCTGCGACCTCGCCGCGGCCCGGCGTGCGGGCAGCGCCGACACCGGCGGCATCCGCTACACCACCACCCGTCTCGACGCCGACTCCTGCTACTCCAGCGAACGCCTCGCCACCCTGCTGCGCGTCCCCGCGTCCTCCGGCGGCGGCGACACCGTCGTGCTCGGCGCGCCCGACATCCTCTTCAACAAGCGCCTCGACGAGCAGGGCAACGCCTCGCTCGCCCTCCAGCTCCTCGGCTCCCGTCCGCATCTGGTCTGGTACCTCCCCTCGCTCTCCGACGGCTCGACCGCCGACCCCGGCGACCGGAAGTCCTTTTTCGACCTGCTGCCGTCCGGCTGGCTGTGGGGCACCCTGCAGCTCTTCATCGCC
The DNA here is from genome assembly GCF_023630175.1 of Streptomyces cellostaticus. Classification (GTDB taxonomy): domain Bacteria; phylum Actinomycetota; class Actinomycetes; order Streptomycetales; family Streptomycetaceae; genus Streptomyces; species Streptomyces cellostaticus_A. Next base: position 88,109 of record NZ_JALLIN010000031.1, read on the forward strand.
GCCGTGCTCGCCGCCTTCTGGAGGGGACGCCGGTTCGGCCGACTCGTGCCCGAGGCACTCCCTGTCGCGATCCGCGCCTCCGAGACCGCCGAAGGCCGCGCCCGCCTCTACCGCAAGGCCGACGCCCGCGACCGTGCGGCCGCGGCCCTTCGTTCCACCGCCCGCACGCGTCTCGCCCCGCTCGTCGGCGTCCCCGCCGCACAGGCGCACGCACCCGAAGCCCTGCTCCCCGCCCTGTCCGCCCATCTGCACGGCGACGGACAGAACCTGCACCCGCTCCTCTTCGGACCGCCGCCCGGCGACGACGCGGCCCTCATCGCACTCACCGACCGACTCGACGCCCTCGAAAGGCAGGTTCGCCGTCCATGATGGACCCGACCACTGACAACGCCGGGACCACCGGGGACCCGGACGCGGCCCGAGCCTCCCTGGAAGCGCTGCGCGCCGAGATCGCCAAAGCCGTGGTCGGCCAGGACCCCGCCGTGACCGGCCTGGTCGTCGCCCTTCTCTGCCGCGGACACGTACTGCTGGAAGGCGTCCCGGGAGTCGCCAAGACGCTGCTCGTCCGTGCGCTCGCGTCGGCGCTCGAACTCGACACGAAACGTGTGCAGTTCACCCCCGACCTGATGCCCAGCGACGTCACCGGCTCCCTCGTCTACGACACCCGGACCGCCGAGTTCTCCTTCCAGCCCGGCCCGGTCTTCACGAACCTGCTGCTCGCGGACGAGATCAACCGCACCCCGCCCAAGACCCAGTCCTCCCTGCTGGAGGCCATGGAGGAGCGCCAGGTGACGGTCGACGGCACACCACGCGCGCTCCCCGACCCGTTCCTCGTGGCCGCGACCCAGAACCCGGTGGAGTACGAAGGCACCTACCCCCTCCCCGAGGCCCAGCTCGACCGCTTCCTCCTCAAGCTGACCGTCCCGCTGCCCTCCCGTCAGGACGAGATCGACGTCCTGACCCGCCACGCGTCCGGCTTCAACCCCCGTGACCTGCGAGCCGCAGGCGTGCGCCCGGTCGCGGGCCGGGCCGATCTGGAGGCGGCGCGCGCGGCGGTCGCCAGGACGAGCATCTCCTCCGAGATCACCGCCTACGTGGTGGACATCTGCCGCGCCACCCGTGAGTCGCCGTCCCTCACCCTCGGGGTCTCTCCGCGCGGCGCGACCGCTCTGCTGGCCACCTCACGGGCCTGGGCATGGCTGACCGGCCGTGACTACGTCATCCCCGACGACGTCAAGGCGCTCGCCCTGCCCACCCTGCGCCACCGGATCCAGCTCCGGCCCGAGGCCGAGATGGAGGGCGTGACCACCGATTCCGTCATCAACGCCATCCTCGCTCACGTCCCGGTCCCCCGCTGATGGCGATCACCGGACGTGCCGCCCTGCTGGCGGCCCTCGGCTCGATCCCCGTCGGCGTCCTGGAGCCGGGCTGGACGGGCATCCTCGCCGTCAACGGCTCCGTCGCCCTGGCCTGTGCCTGCGACTTCGCCCTCGCGGCTCCCGTACGACGGCTCGGCCTGTCCCGCTCCGGCGACACCTCCGCGCGTCTCGGTGAGACGGCCGACGTGACGCTCACCGTCACCAACCCGACCGGCCGCCCGCTGCGCGCCCACCTGCGGGACGCGTGGCCGCCCAGCAGTTGGCGGCCCGGCACGGAGGTGGCGGCCTCGCGGCATCGCGTCATCGTCCCGGCCGGCGAACGCCGGCGCCTGACGACCCGGTTGCGTCCCACCCGACGCGGTGACCGACAGGCCGACCGCGTCACGATCCGGTCCTACGGCCCCCTCGGCCTGTTCGCCCGTCAGGGCACGCACGCGGTTCCCTGGACGGTGCGCGTGCTGCCTCCGTTCACCAGCCGCAAGCACCTCCCGTCCAAACTCGCCCGGCTGCGCGAGCTCGACGGCCGCACGAGCGTGCTGACGCGGGGCGAGGGAACCGAGTTCGACAGCCTGCGCGAGTACGTCCCCGGTGACGACACCCGCTCCATCGACTGGCGTGCCACCGCCCGGCAGTCCACGGTCGCGGTGCGTACCTGGCGACCCGAGCGGGACCGTCACATCCTCCTGGTCCTCGACACCGGCCGTACGTCGGCCGGCCGTGTGGGTGATGCCCCGCGGCTGGACGCCGCGATGGACGCGGCGCTGCTCCTGGCGGCCCTCGCCTCCCGGGCCGGCGACCGGGTCGAGCTGCTGGCCTACGACCGCCGGGTGCGCGCCCGGGTCCAGGGCCGCGCGGCCGGGGACGTCCTGCCGTCCCTGGTGAACGCCTTGGCCACGCTGGAACCGGAGCTCGTGGAGACGGACGCGCGCGGTCTGACGGCGACCGCTCTGCGCACGGCCCCGCGTCGCTCCCTGATCGTGCTGCTCACGACCCTCGACGCCGCCCCGGTGGAGCAGGGTCTGCTGCCCGTGCTGCCCCGGCTCACCCGACGTCACACGGTTCTGGTGGCCTCCGTCGCCGATCCTCACATCGCGCGGATGGCGCGGGCCCGAGGGAACCCGGAGGCCGTGTACGAGGCCGCCGCCGGGGCGCAGGCGCAGACCGAACGGCAGCGCACCGCCGAACAGTTGCGCCGGCATGGTGTGACGGTCGTGGACGAGACGCCGGAGGATCTGGCTCCCGCTCTGGCGGACGCCTATCTGGCACTGAAGGCGGCCGGCCGGCTCTGAACCGCCGGTGTCGGGTCCCTTCGGGGCC
>NZ_JALLIN010000032.1 GCF_023630175.1 Streptomyces cellostaticus
ATCTTGCGTTTCCGACTCTATCAGATCTTTTCTCGACCCGATTTCCTCGGTGCTTTCCAGGTTCCCGCTCTCGCGTTTCCCTTTCCAGCGGTTCCGACTCTATCAGATCCTTTCGGCGTCCGATTCCCGGTCGGCGGGATTTGCCGGTCGGCTCCGGACTTTCGTCCGTCGGCCTTTCGACATTCACTACGCTAACCGATCCTCCCGGCGACTCATAATCGAGTCGGGCGAGTTCGAATTCGGGCGCGCGGGCGCGCCGGAATCGACCCCGATCAGGGGTGGTGGCTAGGCAGTGGGTTGGCCGCTCCGGCTGCAGGCGATCGCCGTACCCGGTTCAGCGGCTCGGGCCACATTACGCACCTTCCACGGTCGCGTCAACTTCGGCGGCGCCTCGGCACATGGGCCCGATACGGGCTCACGGTCGGGTCATTGGCCACCCAGAAGCGCCAGGGGTGGACGTCACCGTCCCCGCCCTCGCCGGCCACCCCGGTACGCGGACCGCTCCGTACCTGGTCGGAGGCGACAGGTGTCCCCGCCAGCATCCTCAGCGGCGTCTCGCCCGCGGCACACGCGTCCGTACCGTCGAGCGCCCGGTCGACCCCCAGAGCCGTGGCGAGGCGGGCCGGCCCCTTGGCCAGTTCCTTGTCGTGCCGGGCCGAAACCCGGCGCAGGCGTGCCAACTCGGCGCCCTCGACGACCTCACCCGCCCGGAGCAGCACGGCGCTCGCGAGGTCCCGGGGGCCGCAGACGAGGTTCAGGCAGTGCCACATGCCGTAGGTGAAGTAGACGTACACGTGTCCCGGCTCGCCGAACATGACGTCGTTGCGGGCGGTGCGGCCCCGATAGGCGTGCGAGCCGGGATCGTTCGGGCCGTCGTACGCCTCGACCTCGGTGAGGCGCACCGCGATCGGGCCGTCGGGGGTCGTGCGGAGCAGGATGCGGCCGAGCAGGTCGGGTGCCACCTGGAGTACCGGGCGGTCGAAGAAGTCTCGGGGCAGCGGCGTACGGTCCGGGGGCGCGATCATGCCCTCCGAGGGTAGTCCGGACGTGGGGCCGCCCGACCGGAACCGCCGGTGGCCCTGTCGCGTTGGTACGGGGCGAAGGTCCTTTCGTAAAGGGAGAGTCATGGCGTTCAAGAAGCTGCTCGCGAGCCTCGGGGCCGGCGGGGCCTCGGTGGAGACGGTGCTCACCGAGGTCAACGTCGTACCCGGCGGTGTCGTCCAGGGTGAGGTGCGGATCCAGGGCGGTTCCGTTAACCAGGACATCGAGGGTCTGTCCGTGGGCCTGCAGGCCAGGGTCGAGGTGGAGAGCGGCGACCAGGAGTACAAGCAGGACATCGAGTTCACCAAGGTGCGGCTCGGTGGTGCCTTCGAGCTGCAGGCGGGGGCCGTGCACGCGGTGCCGTTCGGGCTCGAGATCCCCTGGGAGACGCCGGTCACGATGATCGACGGGCAGGCGCTGCGCGGCATGAACATCGGTGTGACGACCGAGCTGCAGATCGCCCGCGCGATCGACTCCGGTGACCTCGACCCGATCAACGTGCACCCGCTGCCGGCGCAGAAGGCGATCCTCGACGCGTTCATCCAGCTCGGCTTCCGCTTCAAGAGCGCGGACATGGAGCGCGGTCACATCCGGGGCACGCGGCAGCGGCTGCCGTTCTACCAGGAGATCGAGTTCTTCCCGCCGTCGCAGTACCGGGGGCTGAACCAGGTCGAGCTGAGCTTCGTCGCCGACGCGTACGCGATGGACGTCGTGCTGGAGATGGACAAGAAGTCGGGCCTGTTCAGCGAGGGCTCGGACACCTTCCGCTCCTTCCAGGTGGGGCTGAACGACTACCACGGGACCGACTGGGCGGCCTACCTCAACGAGTGGCTGTCCGAGGTCGGCTCCAGGCGGAACTGGTTCTAGGCTCGGAACCGCTGGTTCCAGTAATCGATCAGGAGGTACCGAGGTGACCGAGCTCAAGCGGCGGCCGCTCCCCCACGACTTCCATCCGCCCGTCCCGTCGTTCACGGTGACGAGTGAGGACGTCGAGGAGGGTGCGACGCTGGGGAGCGCCCAGGTCCACGCGGAGGGGAACACCTCGCCGCAGCTTCGCTGGGAGGGCTTCCCCCCTCAGACCAAGAGCTTCGCCGTGACCTGCTTCGACCCCGACGCGCCGACCGGCAGCGGGTTCTGGCACTGGGTCCTGTTCGACATCCCGGCCTCCGTGACGGAGCTGCCGGCGGGTGCGGGCAGCGGCAGGTTCGAGGGACTGCCCGAGGGTGCCGTGCACGTCCGCAACGACTACGGCACCAAGGACTTCGGCGGTGCCGCTCCGCCGCCGGGCGACGGCCCGCACCGGTACGTCTTCACGGTGTACGCGGTGGACCAGGAGAAGCTCGGTCCGGACGCGGACGTCTCTCCGGCGGTCGTCGGTTTCAATCTGCGGTTCCACGCGATCGGGCGTGGCCGGCTCATCGGTGAGTACGAGGCGCCCGCCGAGGGCTGACGTACCGCGCCGATCCAGCCAAGCGTTCATGGAACGTTTGCCCGCCTCTGGTCTTGGAAGTGATCAGGGGCGGGCATTTTTTATTGCGTTGTCCATCTCGGTGCGCCCGTACAGAGTTGATCCGAGCCCGCCGGGGGGTGGGCCGGTGCGCACGGGAGGTGGGCTGGATGCGTGACACGCTGGTTCTGAACGCAAGCTTCGAGCCGCTGTCGACGGTGACTCTGAACCGGGCCGTTGTTCTGGTGCTGCAGGACAAGGCCGTCGTCGAACAGTCCCATCCCGTACTGCGCATGCGCGGTGCCGCCGTCGACATACCGGCGCCGCGCGTGATCAGGCTCTGCAGATACGTACGGGTGCCGTTCCGAAGACAAGCGCCCTGGTCGAGGCGGGGGGTGCTGGTCCGGGACCGGCACCGGTGCGCGTACTGCGGGCGCAGGGCGACGACCGTGGACCACGTGCTGCCGCGGGCGCAGGGCGGGCAGGACACCTGGCTGAACACGGTGGCCGCGTGCGCGGAGGACAATCACCGCAAGGCGAACCGGACTCCGGAGGAGGCCGGTATGGCGCTGCTGCGGGAGCCGTTCGAGCCGACACCGGCCGACGCGATGCTGTTGGCTCTGGGACAGGAGGACATGGCCGCCCTCCCGGAGTGGCTGGCTCGGGACGCGGCCTAGGGCGTGTCGCCTCCGGGTTCTTCGTGCGGATCCCCCGCACCCCGGCCGGGGTGCGGGGGATCCGCACGTGGTGGTGACGCCTAGTCGATGCTCGGCTTCTCGCGGCGTTCCGCGTGGGGGCCGTTGTTCTGGGGCGGGACGGAGCTGCCGCCGTTGCCCGGCCGGCCGCCGCCGAGGGGGCCGAAGTTGCCCATCGCGCCGGACAGGCCCTTGAGGGCGTCGCCGATCTCGCTGGGGACGATCCAGAGCTTGTTGGCGTCGCCTTCGGCGATCTTGGGGAGCATCTGGAGGTACTGGTAGGAGAGGAGCTTCTGGTCGGGGTCGCCGGCGTGGATGGCCTCGAAGACCGTACGGACGGCCTGGGCCTCGCCCTCGGCGCGGAGCGCGGCGGCCTTGGCCTCACCCTCGGCGCGCAGGATCTGGGACTGCTTCTCGCCCTCCGCGGTCAGGATGGCGGCCTGGCGGGTACCTTCGGCGGTGAGGATCGCGGCGCGCTTGTCACGGTCGGCGCGCATCTGCTTCTCCATCGAGTCCTGGATGGAGGTGGGCGGTTCGATGGCCTTCAGTTCCACGCGGTTGACGCGGATGCCCCACTTGCCGGTGGCCTCGTCGAGGACGCCCCGCAGGGCCGCGTTGATCTCCTCGCGGGAGGTCAGTGTCCGTTCGAGGTCCATGCCGCCGATGATGTTGCGCAGGGTGGTGACGGTGAGCTGCTCGATGGCCTGGATGTAGCTGGCGACCTCGTAGGTGGCGGCCCGGGCGTCGGTCACCTGGTAGTAGATGACCGTGTCGATGTTGACGACCAGGTTGTCCTGGGTGATGACCGGCTGGGGCGGGAACGGGACGACCTGCTCGCGCAGGTCGATGCGGTTGCGGATGGTGTCGATGAACGGGACCACGATGTTCAGGCCCGCGTTCAGGGTCCGCGTGTAGCGGCCGAAGCGCTCGACGATGGCGGCGCTGGCCTGTGGAATGACCTGGATGGTCTTGATCAGGGCGATGAAGACCAACACCACCAGAATGATCAGGACGATGATGACCGGTTCCATCGTGTTCCCCGTACCCCTCTCCGCCTCGGCACCCTCAACGGATCCAGTCGCCGTTGAGGATCTTGCTGGTCGAGTCTGACAGACCGTCGCCCAACCCGTGGGCAGGACGGCTCAGATGACGATCGCGGTGGCTCCTTCGATCTCCACGACGTCCACCTCCTGGCCGACGTCGTAGGCGCGACCGGTGTCGAGGGAGCGGGCCGACCATATCTCCCCGGCGAGTTTGATACGGCCGCCGGAGCCGTCGACACGTTCCAGGACGACGGCCTGTTTCCCCTTCAAGGCGTCGACGCCGGTGGCCAGTTGGGGCCGTTGTCGGTCGTGCCGGGCCGCGATGGGGCGGACCACGGCGATCAGGGCGACCGAGACGACGACGAAGGCGAGTACCTGGATCACCACGCCGAAGCCGAGCCCGGCGACGACCGCCGCCGCGATCGCTCCCACCGCGAACATGCCGAACTCCGGCATCGCGGTGACCACCAGGGGGATTCCGAGCGCCGCCGCGCCGACGAGCCACCACACCCATGCGTCGATGTCGTTCACATGGTCATGGTAGGACCGCGGTCCGGCGGCGGACAGGGCGCGAACGGGGGTGCGGCCGGAGTCAGGACAGGGGCAGGCCCTGGGCGGTCCAGCGATCGCCGACCTGCTCGACGACGAGCGGCAGGCCGAAGCAGAGGGAGAGGTTGCGGGAGGTGAGTTCGAGCTCGATCGGGCCTGCGGCGAGGACCTTGCCCTGGCGGATCATGAGGACGTGGGTGAAACCGGGGGCGATCTCCTCGACGTGGTGGGTGACCATGATCATCGAGGGGGCGATGGGGTCGCGGGCGAGCCGGCCGAGGCGGCGCACCAGGTCCTCGCGGCCGCCGAGGTCGAGACCGGCGGCGGGCTCGTCGAGCAGCAGCAGCTCGGGGTCGGTCATCAGGGCGCGGGCGATGAGGGTGCGCTTGCGCTCACCCTCGGAGAGGGTGCCGAAGCGGCGCTCGAGGTAGTCGCTCATGCCGAGGCGGTCGAGGAAGGCGCGGGCGCGCCGCTCGTCGACCTCGTCGTACTCCTCCTGCCAGCCGGCGGTCATGCCGTAGGCGGCGGTGAGCACGGTCTGGAGGACGGTCTGGCTCTTGGGGAGCTTCTCGGCCATGGCGATGCCGGCGACCCCGATGCGGGGACGCAGGTCGAAGACGTCGACCTTGCCGAGGGTGTCGCCGAGGATGGTGGCGGTGCCCTTGCTCGGGAAGAGGTAGCTGGAGGCGACGTTCAGGAGGGTGGTCTTGCCAGCGCCGTTGGGGCCGAGGATGACCCAGCGCTCGCCCTCCTTCACCGACCAGGAGACCTGGTCCACCAGAGCCCGGCCCTCACGGACCACGGATACGTCCTGAAGCTCCAGAACATCGCTCATGAGCGCGTTGTCTCCCCTTGCAGTGTGGCCGGTCTCGGCTGGTCGCTTACGCCTGTGGCTCGGTCCGCCGCGCCGGTGGGCGCAGCCCCTATGAAATCTACGCCACGAGTGCCCCGCACCATTCCATCGGTCCGGTCCTTAGGGTGGGGGCATGCTCTCGGAACCGCGTTCAGGACGCCTCGCCGCTTGGGGAAACGCCCTTCTGGCCGGACTTGTCTCTCCGGATGACGCCGCGCTCGCCATCGTGGGCGAGGACGCCGTGCACCGGGTGCGGGGGCTGCCGGGTGATCCGGCGCCGGCCGGGCTCACGCTGGCGCTGGGGCGGCTGCGGGCGCTGGGGGTGACCGGGCTGCGGGTGGCGCTGCCCGCGCCGGGCCATCCGCTGGGGCTGAGCGGGCCGCCGGACTTCAACGCGCGGGCGCTGGAGGCCGAGGAGGCGGTGCTCTGCTTCGGGGCGGCCGTCGGGCTGGTGCCGGAGGTCCACACGGCCGGGCCGGACGGTGATGTGCATGTCGAGGTGGTCTGGCAGGTGCTGCCGGTGCGGGAGGCGCCGCCCGCCGACGTGCCCTCGCTGGGTGAGGCCGAGCGGGAGCTGGCCGAGGCGCTGCGGGAGGCGACCGAGGTGCTGTCGAAGCTGGACGTCGCCGGGTCGGGGCCGGTGGCGGAGGCGGCGGTCGAAGCGTATCGGGCGCGGGCCGAGCGGGGGCGGGAGGTGCTGGCGCCGGGGTATCCGCCGCGCGCGGTGCGGGTGCTGGAACTGGCCCGGCGGGTGGGTCTGCTGGTGTCCCTGGCGCAGGACAGGGGGCACGGCGGTGCGGTGAGCGCGTCGGAGATGGCGGCGCGGGGTGCGGCGCTGCGGCCGGTGGAGCGGACCGCGCGGCGGGCCCAGGTGGCGGCGTACAACTCCATGGTGGAGGAACGGGAGCGGGGGGTCCGCTGAGCCGGCCGGTGCTCCGGGGCGTGGGTGGGGCGGGCCGTCAGGCCCGCCCGGGGGGAGGTTCCCGGAGGGCCTGTGGCGGGAGGCCGCCGGAGGGTACGGCCATCCGGGGGACGTTCCCACGACGGTATGAACCTCAGCCCGGAACGGAACCTTCCGCGTCGCGGCACCCGGGGGTGGTTCAGCGGGCCGCGCCGTGGCGCACCGCCCACAGGGCGGCCTGGGTGCGGTCGGCCAGGTCGAGCTTCATGAGGATGTTGGACACATGCGTCTTGACGGTCTTCTCGGAGAGCACCAGGGCGCGGGCGATCTCCCGGTTGGAGCGGCCGTCGGCTATCAGGCCGAGCACCTCCCGCTCCCGGTCGGTCAGTGCACCCGCTCTTCCCTGACCTGAGCCGACCTCGTCCTGGGAGAGCAGGGCGTCGGCGACCTCGGGCTGGAGCAGCACGTGACCGGCGTGCACGGACCGGATGGCCCCGGCGAGCGCGTCGGGATCCACGTCCTTGTACAGGTAACCGGCGGCGCCCGCGCGCAGGGCCGGTACCACCGTGCGCTGTTCGGTGAAGCTGGTGACGATGAGCACGCGCGCGGGGTTGTCGAGTCCGCGGAGCCGGCGCAGGGCCTCGATGCCGTCCGTGCCCGGCATCTTGACGTCCATGAGGACGACGTCGGGCCGCAGTTCCTCGGCGCGGGCGACTCCCTCGGCGCCGTCCGCGGCCTCCCCGACGACCTCGATGTCGTCCTGCACCTCCAGGAAGGTGCGCAGGCCACGGCGGACGACCTGGTGGTCGTCGACGAGCAGCACTCTGATCGGGTCAGCCACCGGGTACCTCCATCTCGATCGTGGTGCCCCTGCCGGGCTCCGCGTGCACGGTGAGGGTGCCGCCGACCCCGCCGGCCCGGTCCCGCATCGAGACCAGTCCCAGATGGCGTCCGGCCCGGCGCACCGCCTTGGGGTCGAAGCCGCTGCCGTCGTCGGCGACGCGCAGGACGGCTCCGCGGCCGCGCCGGTCCACGGTCACCCGGACGTGCTGGGCGCCGGAGTGGCGCAGGGCGTTGTGCAGGGCTTCCTGGGCGACCCGCAGCACGGCCTCCTCCTGGGCCGCGGGCAGGGCGCGGAAGCCGCCCGCGGTGAAGGTCACACGTGCGGTGTGGGCGCGGTCGAGGACCTGTGTCTGGTTGCGCAGGGTGGCGATCAGCCCGTCCTCGTCCAACCCGGCCGGGCGCAACTCCACGACGGCGGCGCGCAGTTCGTCGGCCGCTTCGGCGGCGAGGGCGGCGACCTGGTGCAACTCGCCCTTGGCCCGGGCGGGGTCGCGGTCGACCAGCGCGGCCGCCGCCTGGGCGGTCAGGCGCAGGGAGAAGAGCTTCTGGCTGACCGCGTCGTGCAGTTCGTGGGCGAGCCGGGAGCGTTCCTCGGCGATCGTCAGCTCCCGACTGCGCTCGTACAGGCGGGCGTTGGTGAGGGCGATCGCGGCGTGCTGGGCGAGGATGGCGAGCAGTTCCTCGTCCTCCTCGGTGAAGCCGCAGCCGCCCTCGGGCTTCGCGCAGCGCTTGTTCGCGAGGAACAGGGCCCCGATGACCTCCTCGCCGTCCCTGATCGGCAGCCCCAGGAAGTCGGACATGTCCGGGTGGCTGGCCGGCCAGCCCTCGAAGCGGGGGTCCTTGCGGACGTCGGCGAGACGTTCGGGCCGGGCCTCGTCCAGCATGGCCGCGAGGATGCCGTGCCGGCGGGGCAGCGGGCCGATGGCCTTCCACTGGTCGTCGCTGACGCCGTCGACGACGAACTGCGCGAAGCCGCCGTGGTCGTCGGGGACGCCGAGGGCGGCGTACTGCGCGTCGAGCAGTTCGCGGGCCGAGGCCACGATCGTCTTCAGTACGTCGCGCACCTCGAGGTGCCTGCTCATGGCCAGCAGCGCGGAACTCACCGCGGCGAGGCCGGACCGGGGGCCTTGGCTCATGCCCTCACCGTACCGGCGGGACGTGAGGGCGTGGATCGGACCGGAGGCGGCGGGGACCCGTCCGCGGGACGTAGGGCGCCGGAGGTAGGTCCCCCGGCCCGGACGTGCGGCGTACGCCGAAGGACCCCGTCGTTCTGGTGCCCGCGTCCGAGGCGGCGCGGGGGCGGCCGTTCCTAGGTTGTGGTCACCGCCCGCCGGGGCGGCCGGGGCGAACGGCCCCGGGTGACGAGGGGACGGTTGCCATGCCGGTAGCGATCATCACGGGAGCCTCGAAAGGGCTGGGGCGGGCGCTCGCGGAGGGGCTGGCCGCGCGCGGCTGGGACCTGGTGCTCGGCGCCCGGGGCGCCGGGGCGCTCGCAGAGGCGGCGGAGGCGGTCGCCGGGCACGGCACGGGCGTGACGGCGGTGCCCGGCGATGTCACGGATGCCGGGCACCGGGCCGCGCTGGTGGCCGCCGCGCGCCGGCTGGGCGGGCTCGACCTCGTGGTGAGCAACGCGAGTGCCCTGGGTGCCGAGCCGCTGGTGCGGCTGGCGGAGCTGCCGCCGGAAGGGCTGCGGCGGGCTCTGGAGGTGAACGTCGTCGCGGCGCTGGGACTGGTCCGGGAGGCACTGCCGCTGCTGCGGGAGTCGGCGGCGGGCACGGTGGTCACGGTCAGTTCGGACGCGGCGGTGGAGGCGTACGGGACGTGGGGCGGGTACGGCGCCTCGAAGGCCGCGCTCGACCAGCTCGCGGCGGTGCTCGGCCGGGAGGAGCCGGACCTGCGGGTGTGGGCGGTGGACCCCGGGGACATGGCGACGGACCTGTACGCGGCTGCGGTGCCGGACGACCACGGTCCGCGGCCGGCGCCCGCGCGCGTGGTGCCGGCGTTCCTGCGGCTGCTGGACGAGCGGCCGGCGAGCGGGCGGTACGCGGCGCCGGCGCTGCTGGAGGCACGATGACCACGGCGGTGAGGGTGCCCGCGGAGCTGTCGGCGCGGATACCGGCCGAGCAGCGCGGGCCCGGCCTGGACCGGGACGCCGTGCGGCTGCTGGTGTCGCACGGCACCGAGGTGGCGCACCACGCCTTCCGGGAGCTCCCGGAGCTGCTGCGGGCCGGGGACCTGCTGGTGGTGAACACCTCGCCGACGCTGGCCGCCGCGGTGAACGGGCGGATCGGGCACGCGCGCGTGGTGGTGCACTTCTCCACCCGCGGGGACGACGGCAGGTGGGCGGTGGAGCTGCGGGAACCGGACGGTCACGGCACCACCCGCGCGCGTGCGGGCGTCCCCACGGGTGGGGGCGCGGGTACGGGCGGGACCGCGGGACGGCGGGCGTGCGTGCCCGCGGGTGCGGTGGTGCGGTTGCCCGGCGGGGCGCGGCTGGTGCTGGAGGAGCCGCTCGACGGGCGGGGTGAGCGGCTGTGGTGGGCCCGGCCGGCCGGGGCGGCGGTGGTCCGGGTGCTCCGGGAGCACGGGCGGCCGATTCGCTACTCCTATACGGAGCGGGACCAGCCGCTGTCGGTGTACCAGACGGTGTTCGCGCTGCCCGCGCCGGACGGGGCGGGCAGCGCGGAGATGCCGAGCGCGGCACGGCCCTTCACACAGCGGCTGGTGGTGGAGCTGGTGAGCCGGGGGGTGCAGTTCGCGCCGGTGACGCTGCACACGGGGGTGGCCTCGGCGGAGGCGCACGAGCCGCCGTATCCGGAGCGGTACCGGGTCCCGGAGGCTTCGGCGCGGCTCATCAACGCCGCCAGGACCGGTGGCGGGCGGGTCGTCGCGGTCGGGACGACGGCCGTGCGGGCGGTGGAGTCGGCGGCCGGTCCGGACGGGGTGGTGCGGGCGGCCGAGGGCTGGACCGATCTGGTGGTGACGCCCGAGCGCGGGGTACGCGTGGTGGAGGGGCTGCTGACCGGGCTGCACGAACCGGAGGCCTCGCATCTGCTGATGCTGGAGGCGGTCGCCGGCCGGGCCGCGGTGGACCGCGCCTACGAGGAGGCGCTGCGCGGGCGCTACCTGTGGCACGAGTTCGGTGACGCGCATCTGCTGCTGCCCCGGAATCCACTCACTGAGCGCGTTGCGACGGCAACTCGAGGTGAGACCTGTGCGTCGTCGATGTGAGCCCGCACATAGGGTCCACGTCACGTACGAAGGGGCATAGGAGATAAACCACCCATAGGTGAACGGGACAGACGGTCCAGTCTGTCCCGTTTTGCCCTTCCCTGATCCACTATGCGGCTTCGTACATCACACCTTTGCCTGGGCATTTTGCGCCCGCTAAGAATGGCTCCCGTCGCTCGGCGCCGCGGTTACCCGCCGCGGCCCTCGTGCGGGAGGAACCGATTCCCCCGGCGGACGCAGGAGAGCGACCTCCGCGCTATCGAAGAGGTCCATCAAGCCATGCCCAAGAACATCCTCAACCGTGCTTATCGTCGTACGCTGAGCAAGCAGCACAAGATCGCCATCGCCGGTGTCGGCGCCCTCGGTGCCGCCGCCCTGGCCTTCACGGCCGTCCCCGGCAGCGCCCAGACCGTCACCACCGACGCCGCGGCCGCGCAGCAGGTGCACTACGCCGACACCCCGGTCAAGGACGTCAAGGGCTCGCTCACCGGCCCGCACGCCGGCCAGACCGTCAAGCTCGACACCATCGCCACGAAGCAGGCCGAGGCCAAGAAGCAGGCCGCCGCCAAGAAGCAGGCCGAGGCGAAGAAGAAGGCCGCCGCCCAGGCCGCCGCCAAGAAGGCCGCGCAGGAGCGCGCCGACAAGGCCGCGAGCCGTTCCGCGCAGCGCCCCGCGATGCAGATGGTCGCCGCCAAGACCTACCCCGACAACCTGGACGGCTGGATCCGCGAGTCCCTGGACATCATGAAGGCCAAGGGCATCCCGGGCAGCTACCACGGCCTGCACAAGAACATCATGCGGGAGTCCTCCGGCAACCCGAAGGCCATCAACGACTGGGACATCAACGCCATCAACGGCATCCCGTCGAAGGGCCTGCTGCAGGTCATCCCGCCGACCTTCAAGGCGTACCACGTGGCCGGCACCTCGTGGAACATCTACGACCCGGTCGCCAACATCACCGCCGCCGCCAACTACGCGGCCGACAAGTACGGCACGATCGACAACGTGAACAGCGCGTACTGAGGCCGGCGCGGACCTCTGAGACGACGCGGAAGGGCGGCACCCCCACTGGGGGTGCCGCCCTTCGTCCGTGCGGCCGCGCGCCACGCGGCCGCCGTCACTTGCGCATGACCTCCGGCTCGTGCCGGCGCAGGAAGCGGGCGACGAGGAAGCCGCAGACCGCGCCGAGCACGAGCAGCGCGACCATGTCCAGGCCCCAGGCCGAGGCCGCGTGGTCCCACAGCGGATCGGTGCTGGTCGGGTCGTCGGTGTTCGGGGCGATCTTGTTGAAGTCCAGCGTGGCGCCGGCGGCGGCCACCGCCCAGCGGGACGGCATCAGGTACGAGAACTCGTTCACGCCGAGCGTGCCGTGCAGGGTGAAGAGGCAGCCGGTGAAGACGACCTGGATGATCGCGAACATCACCAGCAGCGGCATGGTCTTCTCGGCGGTCTTCACCAGCGAGGAGATCACCAGGCCGAACATCATCGAGGTGAAGCCCAGCGCCATGATCGGCAGGCACAGCTCGAGCAGCGTCGAACCGCCGAGCACCAGCCCCCGGTCGGGGATCTCACGGCTGGAGAAGCCGATCACGCCCACCATCAGACCCTGGAGCACCGTGACGGCGCCGAGCACGACCACCTTGGACATGAGGTAGGCCGAGCGGGACAGACCGGTCGCGCGCTCCCGCTCGTAGATGACCCGTTCCTTGATCAGCTCCCGCACGGAGTTCGCGGCGCCCGCGAAGCACGCGCCGACCGCGAGGATCAGCAGGACCGTGGTCGCCGTGCCGTTCGGGACGGGCACGCCGGTGCGCGGGTTGACCGGGTTGACCAGCAGGCCCCGGTCGGAGTCGATCAGCAGGCTGACCGCGCCGAGCACCGCCGGCAGGATCACCGTGAGCGCCAGGAACCCCTTGTCGGACGCGATGACCGCCACGTAGCGCCGGATCAGGGTCATCAACTGGGAGGCCCATCCCTGGGGCTTGGGCGGTCTGATGGCCTGCGGCGGCGGCATGTGTACGGACTGCGGGGCGACCGCGTCGATGTCGGCGGCGTACATCTGGTAGTGCTGCGAGCCCTTCCAGCGGCCCGCCCAGTCGTAGTCGCGGTAGTTCTCGAAGGCGGAGAAGACGTCGGCCCAGCTTTCGTAGCCGAAGAAGTTCAGCGCCTCCTCCGGCGGGCCGAAGTAGGCGACCGCGCCACCCGGCGCCATCACCAGGAGCTTGTCGCAGATCGCCAGCTCGGCCACGGAGTGGGTGACCACCAGGACCGTACGGCCGTCGTCGGCGAGGCCGCGCAGGAGCTGCATCACATCGCGGTCCATGCCCGGGTCGAGGCCGGAGGTCGGCTCGTCCAGGAATATGAGCGAGGGCTTGGTCAGCAGTTCCAGGGCGACCGAGACACGCTTGCGCTGGCCACCGGAGAGGGAGGTGACCTTCTTGTCCTTGTGGATGTCCAGCTTGAGCTCGCGCAGCACCTCGTCGATGCGGGCGTCGCGCTCGGCGGCCGTGGTGTCGGCCGGGAAGCGCAGCTTGGCCGCGTACTTCAGGGCCCGCTTCACGGTCAGCTCCTTGTGCAGGATGTCGTCCTGCGGGACCAGACCGATGCGCTGGCGCAGCTCGGCGAACTGCTTGTACAGGTTCCGGTTGTCGTACAGGACCTCGCCCTGGTTGGCGGGCCGGTAGCCGGTGAGCGCCTTCAGCAGCGTCGACTTGCCGGAGCCGGACGGGCCGATGACCGCGATGAGGGACTTCTCCGGAACGCCGAAGGAGACGTCCTTCAGGATCTGCTTGCCGCCGTCGACCGTGACGGTCAGTTGGCGCGCGGAGAAGGAGACCTCACCGGTGTCGACGAACTCCTCGAGCCGGTCGCCGACGATACGGAAGGTGGAGTGGCCGACACCGACGATGTCGTTGGGGCCGAGCAGCGCCGAACCGCCCTTGGCGATCGGCTGGCCGTTGACGTAGGTGCCGTTGTGCGAGCCCAGGTCGCGGATCTCGAAGCGGCCGTCGGGCGTCGAGTGGAACTCGGCGTGGTGCCGGGAGACCTGCAGGTCGGAGACGACCAGCTCGTTCTCCAGGGAACGACCGATGCGCATCACGCGGCCGACGGCGAACTGGTGGAACGTGGTCGGGCTGCGGTCGCCGTAGACCGGCGGCGCCCCCGCCGCGCCACCGGGCGTCTTCTGCACCGGGTTTTCCGCCGGACCGCCCTGCTGCTGCGGGAACGCGGGGGACTGCGGCGACTGCCGCAGGTCGGCCCGCGGCTCCTGCTGGTGCGCGGCGGCCTGGTGCGGTACCCCCTGGTGCGGGGGCTGCTGCTGCCCGGCCTGCGGCTGGGCCCAGCCGGGCCCCGCGCCCTGGGCGGCGTACGGCGCGGACTGCGGCTGCTGGGCCTGCTGCTGGGGCTGGGCCACCGCGGCCGCGGCGCCGGAGAGGTCCAGCCGCGGTCCGTCGGTGGCGTTGCCGAGGTGCACCGCCGAGCCGGGGCCGAGCTCCATCTGCTGGATCCGCTGGCCCCGCACGAACGTGCCGTTGGTGCTGCCGTGGTCCTCGATGACCCAACTGCGGCCGTTGAAGCTGACCGTGGCGTGACGCCAGGACACCCTGGCGTCGTCGAAGACGATGTCACCCTGCGGATCGCGGCCGAGGGTGTAGGGCCTGGACGGCTCGAGCGTCCAGGTCCGTCCGTTTGTTTGCAGTACGAGTTCCGGCACTCCATGCCCCACTGAGTTGTCCCCCGATTTTCCCCCGTCACAGGGAGTCTAGGGATGTCGAACATCGTGGGGAACTATTTCAGGCTCGGCCCCCTGACCGAAACCCGGGCCTTGCGACGCGGGACGGCACCCGCCTCGACTCGCCCCGTTGACGGGGTTGAAAAGCGGCCGGAGAGTGGTAATCCCCCGCGAGGGGGACAAGCGCGGCAGTGGTGCCGCACCGCGGATCGGGGGGTCTGCCATGAGTGCTGCCACGGGTGCCGGGACCGCACGCCGGGGCGCGCCGCTGCCTTGGGTGGACATCCTGCTGTCCGCGGTCGCCGCGGTGAGCTGGGCGTTGGCCGGGATGACGGCCACGGCGGCACTGGGGCTGCACCTGATACGGGCGGACGCGGCGGGTTCACTGGGCCCGATGACGGCGGCCGTTGTGGCTCTCGGGGCGGGTGGTTCGGTCACCCCCTCGGGAGACGTGTCCGCCTTCGGGCTCGATGGCGCCGAGGCGCACACCGCCGTCGAGATCACGCCACTCGGCGTGAGCCTGACCGGCGCCCTGCTGCTGTCGTGGTTCTTCCTGCGGTCCCTGCGTACGGCGGGAGTTGTGATCGCGCCGAACGAACTCCTCGCGCGCGCGGGCACGGTGGTGGCCCTCTTCGTGGCGATGCTGGGCGGGCTCGCCCGGGTCGGGCACGACGTCGTCACCGTCGACGGCGGCAGGCTCGGCCTCGACGGGCCGCCCGGCGGGGGCGGCACCGGCGTTCCCGGCCTCGGCGGCCTCGGCGGCCTCGGCGACCTCGGCGGGCTGCTCCCGGACCGGGTCGGTGACCTGATCCACGCCAAGGCCACCGTGGGCTTCACCGTGGACACCGCGCCCACCCTCCTCGGCGGGCTCGCCTGGTCCGCCGGTGTCCTGCTCCTCGCGCTGCTCGCCTCCCGCCGCACTCCTCTGCCGCCCGGCTGGGACGCCCTGAACCGCTCGGTACGGCCCGCCGTCTCGGCGCTCGTCACCGTGCTGCTGCTGGCCGCGGCCGCCGGGCTCGCGGCGGCGGTGTACGCGGCGATCGGCGACGACCACCCCGGGCGGATCACCGGCGCGGCCCTGCTCGGCGCGCCGAACGGGGCGTGGCTCGGCGTCCCGCTCGGTCTCTTCGTCCCCTGGGACGGGCGGGCCACGGGCGCTCTGGGCGGCGTGCTGCCCCACCCGCTGGACCGGCTGCTGAGCGCCACGCGGGACCAGCCCGTCACCCTGGGCCGGCTGGCCGGGCTGGACGGCCGGGTGTGGCTGCTCACGGTGGCGGCCGCCTCCGCGATGCTGCTGGCGGGGGTGCTGACCGCGGTGCGCACACTGGTCCCGGGCGGGACGCGCGCGGCGGGCCTCGCGGGACGCTGCGCGCTGCGGCTCGGGCTCGTGACCGCGCTCGCCTGGCCGCTGATCGCCTGGCTGACGGACGTATCGGCGCACGCCTCGCTGTCCGTGCTGGGCTTCGACGCGTTCGGCACGGGCGTAGAACTGCACGGCCGGATGGGCCCGGCGCTGCTCCTGGGTGCCGTGTGGGGCGCGGGGGCCGGCGCGGCGGGAGCGCTGCTCGCCCGGGCACTGGGCGCGGCGGGGACCCGGGTGGCGGGGCCGGCGCGGGACGGAACGGCCGGGGCGGGCGGCGCGGGAGCGGGGTACGGCGCGCCGGCGTGGGACGGTGCCGGCCACGGGAGGTCCGGGCACGCACCGTACGGCGACGGGAGGTCCGGGCCGCCCGCGCCCGGTGACGGCCGTCCCGGGTGGCCGTCACCGGGCGGCGGCCCCACGCAGCCCTCGTCCGGCGGCGCGGCGGGGCCCTACGCGCCGGGCCGGCCGTACCGGCCGCCGGACCCCGGCACGAATCCCTACCTCCGGATGCCGCAGGAGGTGCCTGCGGAGCCCGAGGACGGGCGCCCGCCCTCCGCCGGGGACGACATGTACGGCGCGCCGACCGTCTCCGGCCGCCTGGACGCGCCCCGGGGCCGTGGTCCGGGCCGCCCGCCGCGTCGTTCGCCGCACGGCCCGGACGACGGCGCACCACCGCCGCCACCCCCGCCACCCCCACATCCCCCGCCTCCACCGCCTCCACCGCGTCCCGGTACCGGGCGGTGACCGGCGGGCGGGTACCCGGGGAGGACCGCGGCGGGCAAGGTGCGGGACATCTGGTGGACACCCGTTGTTCCGTGTCCGTCAGGCGGACCGCACGGGCGGAAGGCACTGGGTGCCGGATACGGTGGTGACACCATGAGCGCTTCGCAGACCTCCGAGGTCCCCACTCTCCTCGTCAAGATCTTCGGCAGGGACAGGCCGGGCATCACGGCCGGCCTCTTCGACACCCTTGCCGCCTTCCACGTCGACGTCGTCGACATCGAGCAGGTCGTCACCCGGGGCCGTCTGGTGCTGTGCGCGCTGGTCACCCAGCCCCCGGCCGGGCTCGACGGCGAACTGCGGGCCACCGTGCACGGCTGGGCCGAGTCGATGAAGATGCAGGCGGAGATCATCTCCGGGCGCGGCGACAACCGGCCGCGCGGGCTCGGGCGCTCCCTGGTGACCGTGCTCGGTCATCCGCTCACGGCCGAGTCCACGGCGGCCATCGCCGCCCGCATCGCGAAGACCGGCGGCAACATCGACCGTATCTTCCGGCTCGCCAAATACCCCGTGACCGCTGTGGAGTTCGCCGTCTCCGGAGTCGAGACCGAGCCGCTGCGGACGGCACTGGTCTCGGACGCGGCGGCACTGGGTGTCGATGTCGCCGTGGTCTCGGCCGGCCTGCACCGGCGGGCCCAGCGGCTGGTGGTCATGGACGTGGACTCCACCCTCATCCAGGACGAGGTCATCGAGCTGTTCGCCGCGCACGCGGGCTGCGAGGACAAGGTCGCCGGGGTGACCGCGGCGGCGATGCGCGGGGAGCTGGACTTCGAGCAGTCGCTCCACGCGCGCGTGGCGCTGCTGGAGGGGCTGGACGCCTCGGTGGTGGAGAAGGTGCGCAACGAGGTACGGCTGACGCCGGGCGCCCGCACGCTCATCCGCACCCTGAAGCGGCTCGGCTACCAGGTCGGTGTGGTCTCCGGCGGCTTCACGCAGGTCACGGACGACCTGAAGGAACGGCTGGGGCTGGACTTCGCGCAGGCCAACACGCTGGAGATCGTCGACGGCAAGCTCACCGGGCGGGTCACCGGGGAGATCGTGGACCGGGCGGGCAAGGCACGGCTGCTGCGCCGGTTCGCGGCCGAGGCCGGGGTGCCGCTGTCGCAGACCGTGGCGATCGGCGACGGCGCCAACGACCTGGACATGCTGAACGCGGCCGGGCTGGGGGTCGCCTTCAACGCCAAACCGGTGGTCCGCGAGGCCGCGCACACGGCGGTGAACTTCCCCTTCCTGGACACCGTGCTCTATCTGCTGGGAGTCACCCGCGAAGAGGTCGAGGCGGCCGACACGCACGACGAGGGCTGAGCCGCCGCCCCGGACGCCCTCGCGCGCCGGACGGCCCCGGACGCGCGAGGGCCCGGCACCGTCGGGCGTCGTGGTGCCGGGCCCTCGCGCGGGGTGTGCCGTCACTCGGAGGGCGCCCAGTAGTCCACCAGCGTGGCCGTGCCCGGCTCCAGGCTCTTCCAGCCGCCGTCGAAGGTCAGCACCACGAAGGCGGCGGCCGGGAAGCCGCGGCGCTCCATCCGTTTGCGGGCGTCGCCCCCGGACTCGCCGGCCAGGACCTCGGCCAGGCCGTGCACGCCCGGGTTGTGGCCGATGAGGATCACGTTCTGCGCGTCGTCCGGGACCTCGTTGAGCGCGGCGATCAGCTCGCCGGGAGAGGCATCGTAGACCCGCTCCTCGTAGACGGTTTTCGGCCGGTGCGCGAGTTCGTGGACGGCGAGCTTCCAGGTCTCGCGGGTCCGTACCGCGGTGGAGCACAGGGCAAGGTCGAAGGTGTAGCCGGTGTCGGCCAGCTTGCGTCCGGCGACCGCGGCGTCCATGCGGCCCCGCTCGGCGAGGGGGCGCTCATGGTCGGACACCTGGGGCCAGTCGGCTTTCGCATGCCGGAAGATGACGATCCTGCGGGGTTCTGCGACGCTCATGGGTACCAGCTTCGCATGAAACAGGCCACCCGGCGCAGGGAGTTGACATCGGAGATCACCGCGGCGCGGGCCCCGTGTCAGCGGGCGAGGAGTCGCTGCGCGCGCTCGAGGAGCTGGGCGACCGCCGGGTCGCCGGCCGCCGCGTGCGCGTCGGACGGGTTCAGTATCAGTGCCAGCAGCACGGCGAAGGCGAGCGCGGGGAGGGCGAGCGCCCACCAGGGCAACCTGCTGTCGGCGCCACCCGTGGTCGCCGGGTGGGGCCGGGTCTGCGTACGGACCGGCATGGTCGCCTCCGTGGGGTCCTCGAGTGGTTCTGGCCGCCTGCCGCGGTCATGTCTCGAAGTTACGGAGTACGGGGCCGCCGGCCCATCCGGTGACCCACCCACTCGACCCTGACCCTTGCCCCCTAGGGGACGGTGGGGACAGCCCCACCCTCAGGGCGCGGCCGGGTCAGGGCGAGGCGATCGTCGCGATGACGCCGATGATCACGAAGATGGCGAGGAACGAGCCGAAGACGAGCAGCAGCTTCTTCTGGCCGTTCTTGGGGTTCGGGTCGAGCACAGGCTCCATGCGTCCAGTCTCGCACCCTTCGTCCCGGCCGGGCCGGGCGGGTGCCGTCCCGGCCGGGCCGGGACGGCGGCCGGTGCCGGGCCGGGACGGCCTTTCAGGCGCGGCCCGCCTCGTCCTCCACCGTGCGGTCGCGGCCCGCGAGGAAGCCCACCGCC
The DNA here is from genome assembly GCF_023630175.1 of Streptomyces cellostaticus. GTDB lineage: Bacteria > Actinomycetota > Actinomycetes > Streptomycetales > Streptomycetaceae > Streptomyces > Streptomyces cellostaticus_A. The sequence goes on from NZ_JALLIN010000032.1 coordinate 19,130, forward strand.
ATCTGGGGCAGCGTCAGGCCCGCCATCAGGGCGATCGGCAGGCCCCAGCCACCGCTGTGCTGGTAGAGCACGCCGACCAGCAGCGGGCCGGGGATGGAGATCAGATAGCCGGTGCTCTGCGCGAACGCGGAGAGCTGGGCCACGCCCGCACCGGTCCGGGCCCGCATGCCGACCATCGTCAGCGCGAGCGGGAAGGCGCAGTTGGCGACACCGAGCAGCACGGCCCAGGCCCAGGCGCCGCCCGCCGGCGCCAGGTACAGGCCGGCGTACCCGGCGAGGCCGCACACGCCCAGCGCCAGCACGATCGGCCCCTGGTGGGGCAGCCGGGTGGCGAGCCGCGGGATCACGTAGGCCAGGGGGACGCCCATCACCATGGTGACGGCGAGGAGCAGGCCCGCCGTGCCGGCCGGGACACCGGCGTCCCGGAAGATCTGCGCCATCCAGCCCATCGTGACGTAGGCGGCGGTGGCCTGGAGCCCGAAGAAGACCGCGAGCGCCCAGGCGGTGCGGCTGCGGGTGACGCGCAGCGGGGCCGGCGCCCGCCCGTCCGGCGTGGTGCGCACCGGCTCCGGGGCGGGGGCCGCGTCCCGGTTCCGCACCAGTGGCAGCCAGGGCAGTACGGCGGCGGCCGCGAGCCCGGCCCACACGGCGAGCCCGGACCGCCAGCCGCCGCCCAGCGCACCGGTCAGCGGCACGGTCACCGCGGCGGCGAGGGAGGTGCCGAGGGCGAGGGCCATCGAGTACAGGCCGGTCATGGAGCCGACGCGGTCGGGGAACCAGCGCTTGACGATGACCGGCATCAGCACGTTGCTGACGGCGATGCCCATCAGGGCGAGCGCGCTGGCGGCGAGGAATCCGGCCGCGCCCGCGGCATAGGGGCGCAGGAGCAGGCCCGCGGCGATGGCGGCCATGCCGGCGCACACCACGGCGGCCGGTCCGAAGCGGCGGGCCAGTCGGGGCGCGGTGACGCCGAAGACGGCGAAGCAGAGCGGGGGCACCGAGGTGAGCAGCCCGGCCACGCTGCCGCTCATGCCGAGTCCGTCGCGGACCTCCTCCAGCAGCGCGCCGAGGCTCGTGATGGCGGGGCGGAGGTTGACAGCGGTCAGCACGATGCCGACGACGACCAGCCGGGTCGCCCACGCGCGCGTGGGCGGCGCCGTACGGGTGCCCGGCGCCGTGCTCGCGCCGCGTCCGGTCGAATGCATCTCCGTACGGGTGTCCGCGATCCGCGTTTCCTCACTGGCCATGTCCCTCATCATAGAATCATGGGATGATTGGTTGTCCACTCCCCCGGCGATCACGGCCGGGATTCCCGTGCGAAGGTGTGCCATGCCTCTGAGCCACCCGCGCCGTTCGGCGCTCTCCGAGCAGGTCATCGCCGAACTGCGCGCACAGATCGCCTCCGGCGAGTGGCCGGTGGGCTCGCGCATCCCGACCGAGCCGGAACTGGTGGAGCAGCTCGGCGTCGCCCGCAACACCGTCCGCGAGGCCGTGCGGGCACTCGCGCACAACGGCCTGCTGGACATCCGGCAGGGCTCGGGCACCTACGTCGCGGCGACGAGCGAGCTGGCCGGCGTGATGCACCGCCGCTTCGCGGGGGCGGATCCACGGCACATCGCGGAGCTGCGCTCGACGCTGGAGTCGGCGGCCGCCCGGCTGGCGGCCGAGCGGCGCACCGAGAAGGACCTCAAGCAGCTCGACGCGCTGCTGGCGCGGCGCGAGGAGGCCTGGGAGTCCGGCGAGGCCGAGGCGTTCGTGACGGCCGACGCGACCTTCCACCTGGCCGTGGTGGCGGCCTCCCACAACGACGTCATGACGGCGATGTACGCCGACCTCGGCGAGGTGCTGCGCGACTGGCTGCGCGCCGACGTCGGCGCGCGCCTGACCCCGGAGACGCACATGGACCACGCCCGCCTCGTGGACGCGATCCGCGCGGGTGACGCGGCGGCGGCGGCCGAGGAGGCAGCGAGCTATCCGTTCCTGTGCCGTCCGGACCGGTTCAGCGCGCCCGCTGGTGACTGACCCACACCGAGCGGACCTCCTTCCAGCAGCGGCCGGTGAGCCGCACGGTCATGGCGGCGCCGGTGTCCACCGGGGCGCTGTCGGTGTCGATGTCCCACCAGCGGGCGCACTCGATGTGCAGGCGCACGCGGTCGGTGTCGACGTAGGGGTTGTGGCAGTGGGCGACCACGTGCGAGCCGGTGACGGCCGTGCGGCACGCGGCGCCGAACAGCTTCGGCTCCGGCGGCTTGCCGTCGCCCACGCGCGTGTGGGCGAGCGCGGCGTACGGCAGACAGAACACGAGGGCGGCGGCCACGGTCACCGGGGCCAGGCTGCGGTACAGGCGCACAAGCGGACCTCCTCGGCCGGGCTGCGGAGGGATGCGCGAGGTGAACGCTGCCTCCAGGGTGCGCCGACGGCCGCCCGTCCCGCCCGGCCGGGTACGCCGAACGAGTGACGCCCCGTTCCCCGGGGTGCGCGGGGAACGGGGCGTCGACGTCGTACGGCGCTCACCCGCGCGGTGCGCGGGTCACCGGGTGACGTGCGCGGCTCAGGCGCCGATGGCGTGCAGGCCGCCGTCCACGTGGACGATCTCGCCGGTGGTCTTCGGGAACCAGTCGCTCAGCAGGGCGACGATGCCGCGGCCGGCCGGCTCGGGGTCCTTCAGGTCCCACTCCAGCGGGGAGCGCGAGTCCCACACGGCGGCCAGGTCGCTGAAGCCCGGGATGGACTTGGCGGCCATGGAGCCGAGCGGGCCCGCCGAGATCAGGTTGCAGCGGATGTTCTGCTTGCCCAGGTCGCGCGCGATGTAGCGGCTGGTCGCCTCGAGGGCGGCCTTGGCCGGGCCCATCCAGTCGTACTGCGGCCAGGCGAACTGCGCGTCGAAGGTGAGGCCCACGACCGAGCCGCCGTTCTGCATCAGCGGCAGGCAGGCCGTGGTCAGCGACTTCAGGGAGAACGCCGAGACGTGCATGGCCGTGGAGACCGACTCGAACGGCGTGTTGAGGAAGTTGCCGCCGAGCGCGTCCTGCGGCGCGAAGCCGATGGAGTGCACGACGCCGTCCAGGCCGCCCAGCTCCTCGCCGACGACGTCGGCCAGGCGCCCGAGGTGTTCGTCGTTGGTGACGTCCAGCTCGATGACCTTGGCCGGCGCGGGGAGCTTCTTCGCGATGCGCTCGGTCAGCGTGGGCCGCGGGAACGCGGTCAGGATGACCTCGGCGCCCTGCTCCTGGGCCAGCTTCGCGGCGTGGAAGGCGATGGAGGCCTCCGTCAGCACACCCGTGATCAGGATGCGCTTGCCCTCGAGAATTCCGCTCATGGTGATCAGTGACCCATTCCCAGTCCGCCGTCAACGGGGATGACGGCTCCAGTGATGTACGAGGCGTCGTCCGAGGCGAGGAACCGCACCGTCGCGGCGATCTCCTCCGGCTGCGCGTACCGGCCGAGCGGCACCTGGGACACGATGTCCTTGCGCTGCTCGTCGCTGAGCACCTTGGTCATGTCGGTGTCGACGAAGCCGGGCGCGACGACGTTGAAGGTGAGGTTGCGCGAGCCCAGCTCACGGGCGAGGGAGCGCGCGAAGCCGACGAGGGCGGCCTTGGAGGCGGCGTAGTTCGCCTGCCCCGCGGAGCCGAGCAGGCCGACCACCGAGGAGATCAGGACGACGCGGCCCTTGCGGGCCCGCAGCATGCCGCGGTTGGCGCGCTTCACGACGCGGAAGGTGCCGGTGAGGTTGGTGTCGATGACCGAGGTGAAGTCCTCCTCGGACATGCGCATCAGGAGCTGGTCACGGGTGACGCCGGCGTTGGCGACCAGGACCTCGACCGGGCCGTGCTGCTCCTCGATCTCCTTGTAGGCCTGCTCCACCTGCTCGGGGTCGGTGATGTCGCACTTGACGGCGAGGAAGCCGGCCGGCGGCTCACCCGAGCGGTACGTGATCGCGACCTTGTCGCCGGCGTCGGCGAAAGCGCGGGCGATGGCGAGGCCGATGCCCCGGTTGCCTCCGGTGACGAGAACCGAGCGGCTCAACGGATCACCCTTTCGATAGCGGTCTGATGCGGTACGGCACCCGCCCGAACACCTCGATGACAGGCGGCTTCATCGAAAACCTATCGGTAGCGCCCCTTCCGTGGGCAAGCGGGCACCGACAGTGGCTGAAGTGCGTCACTGTGGGGTTTCTACAGTCGGCCGCCGGGTCGGCCGGCCGGCCCGGGGGCGTGGGCGGGCAACCCCTCGGCGCGAGCCGTCCCGCGCGTCCTGAGGTCCCGAGGGCTTCCGTCACTATCAGGTGGCCACACCACGACCCTTTGCGACATGGTTCTCTCACCCCGACCGTGCCCCGACCGAAGGAGACGCCGCCCGTGGCCCATGAGATCGATCAATCGTTCCTCGCGCTGCCGCTGAGGGCCCTGGCCGACGCCGCGCTGGCACGCGCGCGTGCGCTGGGGGCCGAGCATGCCGACTTCCGGTTCGAGCGGGTGCGCAGCGCGTCCTGGCGGCTGCGGGACGCCAGGCCCGCGGGGTCGTCGGACACCACCGACCTCGGCTACGCGGTCCGCGTGGTGCACGGCGGTACGTGGGGCTTCGCGTCCGGGGTGGACCTGACCCTGGACGCGGCCGCCAAGGTCGCCTCGCAGGCGGTGGCGATGGCGAAGCTGTCCGCGCAGGTGATCAAGGCGGCCGGGGCCGACGAGCGGGTGGAGCTGGCCGACGAGCCGGCGCACGCCGACCGGACGTGGATCTCGTCGTACGAGATCGATCCGTTCACCGTGCCGGACGAGGAGAAGGCGGCGCTGCTCGCGGACTGGAGCGCCCGGCTGCTCACGGCGAACGGGGTGAACCACGTCGACGCCTCGCTGCTCACGGTGCACGAGAACAAGTTCTACGCGGACACGGCCGGCACCGTGACGACCCAGCAGCGGGTCCGGCTGCACCCGCAGCTCACGGCGGTGTCGGTGGACGAGTCGAGCGGTGAGTTCGACTCGATGCGGACCGTCGCGCCGCCGGTGGGCCGGGGCTGGGAGTACCTGACGGGCACCGGCTGGGACTGGGACACCGAGCTGGAGCGGATGCCGGAGCTGCTGGCGGAGAAGATGCGGGCGCCCAGCGTGGAGGCGGGCGTGTACGACCTCGTGGTCGACCCGTCCAACCTGTGGCTGACCATCCACGAGTCCATCGGGCACGCCACCGAGCTGGACCGCGCCCTCGGCTACGAGGCCGCCTACGCCGGCACCTCCTTCGCCACCTTCGACCAGCTCGGCAAGCTCAGGTACGGCTCCGAACGGATGAACGTCACCGGCGACCGCACCGCCGAGCACGGCCTGGCGACCGTCGGGTACGACGACGAGGGCGTCGAGGCCCAGTCCTGGGACCTGGTGAAGGACGGCACGCTGGTGGGCTACCAGCTCGACCGGCGGATCGCGCGACTGACCGGGTTCGCGCGGTCCAACGGGTGCGCGTTCGCCGACTCGCCGGGTCACGTGCCGGTGCAGCGCATGGCCAACGTGTCGCTGCGGCCGGATCCGGCGGGGCTGTCCACCGAGGACCTGATCGGGGGCGTCGACCGGGGAATCTACGTCGTCGGCGACCGGTCCTGGTCGATCGACATGCAGCGCTACAACTTCCAGTTTACGGGTCAGAGGGCATACATGATCCGGAACGGCCGCCTTGAGGGGCAGATCAAGGACTTTGCATATCAGGGGGTCACCCCCCAGTTCTGGGGCTCCATGGAAGCTGTCGGAGGCCCCCAGACCTACGTGCTAGGAGGGGCTTTCAACTGCGGAAAGGCCCAGCCGGGGCAGGTGGCGTCCGTGTCTCACGGGTGCCCCTCGGCCCTGTTCCGGGGCGTCAACATTCTCAACACCACCCAGGAGGCCGGTCGATGAGCGCCCGTACCCACAAGCCGCACGAGGTCGTCGAGCAGGCGCTGGCGCTGTCCCGGGCCGACGGCTGCGTGGTCATCGCCGACGAGCAGTCGACCGCCAACCTGCGCTGGGCGCGGAACGCGCTCACCACCAACGGTGTGACGCGGGGCCGCACGCTCACCGTGATCGCGACCGTGGACGGCCGGGAGGGCACCGCCTCCGGTGTCGTGTCCCGGTCGGCGGTGACGGCCGCCGAGCTGGAGCCGCTGGTGCGGGCCGCCGAGGCGGCCGCGCGCGGCGCCGGGCCCGCCGAGGACGCGCAGCCGCTCGTCGGCGACGTGCCCGCGTCCCCCGACTTCACCGACGCGCCGGCCGAGACCTCCTCCGCGGTGTTCGCGGACTTCGCCCCGGCACTCGGCGAGTCCTTCGCACGCGCGCGTGCGGGGGGCCGCGAGCTGTACGGCTTCGCCAACCACGAGCTGGTGTCGACGTACCTGGGCACCTCCACCGGGCTGCGGCTGCGGCACGACCAGCCCACCGGCACGCTGGAGATGAACGCGAAGTCGCCGGACGGCACCCGCTCGGCGTGGGCGGGCCGGTCGACGCGCGACTTCAAGGACGTCGACCCGGGCGCGCTCGACGCCGAGCTGGCCGTACGGCTCGGCTGGGCCGAGCGGCGCGTGGAGCTGCCCGCGGGCCGGTACGAGACGCTGCTGCCGCCGACCGCGGTCGCGGACCTGCTGATCTACCAGTTCTGGTCGGCCTCGGGCCGGGACGCGGCGGAGGGCCGGACGGTGTTCTCCAAGCCCGGTGGCGGCACCCGGGTCGGCGAGAAGCTGAGCGGGCTGCCGCTGACCCTGCGCAGCGACCCGCACGAGCCGGGCCTGGAGTGCGCACCGTTCGTGGTCGCCCACTCCTCCGGCGGCGACCAGTCCGTGTTCGACAACGGGCTGCCGGTGCGGGCCACCGACTGGGTCGGCGAGGGCGTGCTGCGGAACCTGACCACCACCCGGCACAGCGCGGGCCTGACCGGGCTGCCGGTCGCCCCGGCGCTCGGGAACCTCGTCCTCGACGGCGGGCGGGACCGCTCCCTGGAGGAGATGGTCGCGGACACCGGACGCGGACTGCTGCTGACCTGCCTGTGGTACATCCGCGAGGTGGATCCGGCGACGCTGCTGCTCACCGGTCTGACCCGGGACGGCGTCTACCTCGTGGAGAACGGCGAGGTCACCGGACAGGTGAACAACTTCCGCTTCAACGAGTCGCCGGTGGGCCTGCTGGGGAGGGCCACGGAGGCCGGGCGCACCGAGAAGACGCTGCCGCGCGAGTGGAGCGACTGGTTCACCCGGGCCGCGATGCCGGCGCTGCGGATCCCCGACTTCAACATGAGCTCTGTCAGTCAGGGCGTATAACCTCGTACTCGGCTGTCACCCGGCTGCCCGAAGATCTTCAAGGAGACACGAGAACCGTGACGGACATCGTCGACGAGCTGAAGTGGCGTGGGCTGTTCGCCCTGTCCACCGACGAGGACGCCTTGCGCAAGGCGCTCGCGGACGGTCCCGTCACGTTCTATTGCGGCTTCGACCCGACGGCGCCGTCGCTGCACGTGGGGCACCTGGTGCAGGTGCTCACCGTGCGCCGGCTCCAGCAGGCCGGGCACCGGCCGCTGGCGCTGGTCGGCGGTGCGACGGGCCTGATCGGCGACCCGCGCCCGACCGCCGAGCGCACGCTGAACGACCCGGAGACGGTGGCCGGCTGGGTGGGCCGGCTGCGCGGGCAGATCGAGCCGTTCCTGTCCTTCGAGGGCGAGAACGCGGCGGTCATGGTGAACAACCTCGACTGGACGCAGGGCCTGTCCGCGATCGAGTTCCTGCGGGACATCGGCAAGCACTTCCGGGTCAACAAGATGCTGACGAAGGACTCCGTGGCCCGCCGCCTGGAGTCCGACCAGGGCATCAGCTACACCGAGTTCAGCTACCAGATCCTGCAGGGCATGGACTTCCTGCAGCTCTACCGGCGGTACGACTGCAGGCTCCAGCAGGGCGGCAGCGACCAGTGGGGCAACCTCACGGCCGGCCTGGACCTGATCCACCGGCTGGAGCCGGACGCGGACGTGCACGCCCTGGCCACCCCGCTGATGACCAAGGCGGACGGCACCAAGTTCGGCAAGACCGAGGGCGGAGCCGTCTGGCTCGACCCGGAGATGACGACGCCGTACGCGTTCTACCAGTTCTGGCTGAACGTGGACGACCGGGACATCTCGCGGTACATGCGGATCCTCTCCTTCAGGTCCCGGGACGAGCTGGAGGAGCTGGAGCGGCAGACCGAGGAGCGCCCGCAGGCCCGCGCCGCGCAGCGCGCGCTCGCCGAGGAGCTGACGACGCTGGTGCACGGCGCCGACCAGACGGCGGCCGTGATCGCCGCGTCCAAGGCCCTCTTCGGTCAGGGCGAGCTCGCGGAGCTGGACGACCGGACGCTGTCGGCGGCGCTGTCCGAGGTGCCGCACATCCAGGTCACCGAGCTGGGTCCGGTGGTCGACCTGTTCGCCGAGGTCGGGCTGGTGGCCAGCAAGTCGGCCGCCCGGCGGACGGTCAAGGAGGGCGGTGCCTACGTGAACAACGCGAAGGTCGCCGCGGAGGACGCGGTTCCCGCCCGGGAGGACCTGCTGCACGGGCGCTGGCTGGTGCTGCGCCGGGGCAAGAGGAACCTGGCCGCGGTCGAGGTCAAGCCCGCGTGACACATGCCGAAGGGCGGCTCCCGGTTCCCGGGGGCCGCCCTTCGGCATGTCGGTGTGTCCGCCGTCAGACGCGTTGCTGCTGTTTCCGCTTGCCGATCGTCGCCATGTAGAGGGCGTCGAACAGGGCGACGATGATGATCGCCGCGACGAGCTGGAAGGCGTGCCGGCTCCAGTCGATGCCCCTGGTCTCCGCGACGCCGAGGGCTGCGGCGATCGCGTTGCCCGCGATCGCGCCGAGGATGCCGCCGATGGTGGTCAGCCACAGCGGACTGTGCTGCTTGCCCGGGATGACCGCCTTGGCGATGAGGCCCAGCACGAACCCCACGATGATCGCCCACAACCAGCCCATGGCTGCCTCCTCGTACCGATCGGCGTGAGCACTACCGCAAGTCTCCGGGTGAGGTCCGTGCGGCGCATGTCGGGCACACCCGTACGTGGCCCGGCCGACGGCGTCCGTGCGGGCGGGCGGCGACCCGGTCTCGTGGGCGGTCGGGGCGCGGCGTACGGTGGAGTTGTTCCGCACGGGTCTCGCGCCCACGCGCGGGCGACGGTTGCGGACCACGGAGTCCGATGCGGGCGGATGGTGGATGGTGATGCGGAAGCAGCACGGCGGCAACGTCCAGGTGTTCCGGATCACCGGCGCCCGGACCGGCCTGGCCGAGGATGTGAGGGGCCGGCAGCGGCGGTACGTCATCTCGATGACGATCCGGACGGCCTCGGTGATCCTCGCGGCGACCCTGTGGAACGTCGAACGGTACGTCGCCATCGTGGCGCTGGTGCTCGGCGCGCTGCTCCCCTACGTGGCGGTGGTGATCGCTAACGCCGGCCGGGAGCGGCCGCCCACTCTTCCGTCGACCTTCGTCACGGTCCCGACCCGGCCGATGATCACGCCGCCGCCCGCGGGGGACGAGGGCGCGCGGGCGGAATCCGTACCGGAGGACCGGTCCGCGGAGCCCGGGCCACCGGGGCCCGGTGAGCGGCCGGACCGGGCCTGACCACGGGGGATGCGGGGCGGCGGACCGGGGGCGCGGCCAAGCTCAAGAAAAGCTCAATTCATTCGTGCGGTTCAGTGCCGGACGCAGGGTGACCCATGACATACTGCGTACGCGCTCCGCATCCCCCGTCGGAGCGACGGACCGACGCCGGGCAGCTCCCCCCGTGGCTGCTCGGCGTCGCCTTGTTTGCGGGGGCTGTGCGACGGAACCAGTGACGAACCTGTGAGTGACGAGACCCCCATCTGCTCCGCCAAGGGCTGCCGTGCCGCCGCCGGGTGGGTGCTGGCCTGGAACAACCCGAAGATCCACACGCCGGAGCGGCGCAAGACCTGGCTCGCCTGCGAGGAGCACCGCGAGCATCTTTCGCAGTTCCTCGGGGTCCGCGGGTTCCTCAAGGACGTGGTGCGCTTCGCGGACTGGGAGGCTCCCGAGGGCTCCGGAGGCCTGCCCGGCTGATCACGCCGCAGGCGCGGGCCCCGTTACCGCGTCGGCCGAGGAAGCCGACGCCGCGGCGTCCGGCAGGCGCTCTCTCGCCACCCGCCGGACGCCGCTCCTCGACGGGCGAACCGCGACCGACGCGGCACTAGCCGCCGATCGCCGACATCGGGCGGTCCGGCTGTACGAACGAGGGGTCGTCGAGACCCGCTCCGGCCTTCTTGCCCCACATCGCCAGGCGCCACAGGCGGGCGATCTCCTCGTCGGGGGCGCCGGAGCGCAGGGCCGCCCGCAGGTCCGTCTCCTCGGTGGCGAACAGGCAGGTCCGTATCTGGCCGTCGGCCGTGAGGCGGGTACGGTCGCAGGCCGCGCAGAACGGGCGGGTGACCGAGGCGATCACGCCCACGCGGTGCGGCCCGCCGTCGACCAGCCAGCGCTCCGCCGGGGCGGAGCCGCGTTCCTCGGCGCCCTCGGGGGTGAGGTCGAAGCGGGTGCGCAGGGAGGTCAGGATGTCCCCGGCGGTGACCATGCCCTCGCGCTTCCAGCCGTGCTGGGCGTCGAGCGGCATCTGCTCGATGAAGCGCAGCTCGTAGTCGTGCTCCACCGCCCAGGCCAGCAGGTCCGGGGCCTCGTCGGCGTTCAGACCGGGCATCAGGACCGAGTTGACCTTCACCGGCTCGAGGCCCGCCTCGCGGGCGGCCTCGAGGCCCTCCAGTACGTCCCGGAGGCGGTCGCGGCGGGTCAGGGTCTTGAAGACGTCCGGGCGGAGGGTGTCCAGGGAGACGTTCACCCGGTCCAGGCCGGCCGCCCGCAGGGCGGACGCGGTGCGCCGCAGACCGATGCCGTTGGTGGTGAGGGACATCTGGGGCCGGGGCTCCAGGGCGCCGACGCGCTCGACGATGCCGGTCAGTCCTGGGCGCAGCAGGGGTTCGCCGCCGGTGAAGCGGACCTCCTCGATGCCGAGCAGGCGGACCGCGATGTCGATGAGCCGGACGATCTCGTCGTCCGTGAGCAGGTCGGGCTTGGCGAGCCACTGCAGGCCCTCCTCGGGCATGCAGTAGGTGCAGCGCAGATTGCACCGGTCGGTCAGTGAGACCCGAAGGTCGGTGGCGACTCGGCCGTAGGTGTCGATGAGCACGTGGGCCCCCTCCCTCGGTACCGCATCATCGTTGTTCGTCACCTGCGAGCCTACGCGAGAGCACCGACAACGGCGGTGGCCCGATCCCACGAGGCACGGCGAGGCCGCGTCGTAGGACCGTACGATCCCGTACGACGCGGCCGTCGTCGTGCAGGTCAGTGCGCTCCCGTTCCGGTCAGGGACCGCACCTCCAGCTCCGCGTACTTCCCGGCGTCCGGGACCTCCTTGGAGAGCAGGGTGCCCACGGCGCCCAGCAGGAAGCCGACCGGGATCGAGATGATGCCCGGGTTCTCCAGCGGGAACCAGTGGAAGTCGACGTCCGGGAACATCGAGGTCGGCTTGCCGGACACCACCGGCGAGAACAGCACGAGGCCGACCGCGGTGACCAGGCCGCCGTAGATCGACCACAGGGCGCCCGAGGTGGTGAACCGCTTCCAGAACAGGCTGTAGAGGATGGTCGGCAGGTTGGCGGAGGCGGCGACCGCGAAGGCGAGCGCGACCAGGCCGGCCACGTTCAGGTCACGGGCCATGGCACCGAGCAGGATGGAGACGGCGCCGATGCCGACGGTGGCCCAGCGGGCCGCGCCCAGTTCCTGCCGCTCGGTGGCCTGTCCCTTCTTGATGACGTTGGCGTAGATGTCGTGGGCGAAGGAGGACGACGAGGCCAGGGTGAGGCCGGCGACCACCGCGAGGATGGTGGCGAAGGCGACGGCCGAGATGGTGGCGAGCAGGATCGCCCCCCAGTTGGAGTCGACCCCGCCCAGGTGCAGGGCGAGGAGCGGGGCGGCGGTGTTGCCCGCCTTGTTGGAGGCGATGATCTCGTCCGGTCTGATCAGCGCGGCCGCGCCGAAGCCGAGGGCGAGGGTCATCAGGTAGAAGGCGCCGATCAGGCCGATCGCCCAGATGACGGACTTACGGGCGGCCTTGGCGGTCGGCACCGTGTAGAAGCGGATCAGGATGTGCGGCAGGCCCGCGGTGCCGAGGACCAGGGCGATACCGAGGGAGATGAAGTCCAGCTTGGTGGTGCCGGTGGCACCGTACTTCAGGCCGGGCTCCAGGAACGCCGAACCCTTGGCGCTGTTGTCGGCGGCCTTTCCGAGCAGGTCGGAGATGTTGAAGTGGAACTTCAGCAGGACCAGGAAGGTCAGCAGCAGGGCACCCAGGATCAGCAGCACCGCCTTGACCATCTGGACCCAGGTGGTGCCCTTCATACCGCCGATGGTGACGTAGACGATCATCAGGACGCCGACCAGGGCGACGATGCCGATCTTGCCGCCGTCGCTGGTGATGCCGAGCAGCAGCGAGACGAGCACACCGGCGCCGGCCATCTGGGCGAGCAGGTAGAAGATCGACACGACGATGGTGGAGACACCGGCCGCGGTACGCACGGGCCGCTGGCGCATCCGGTAGGCCAGGACGTCGCCCATCGTGTACCGGCCGGAGTTGCGCAGCGGCTCGGCGACCAGGAGGAGGGCCACCAGCCAGGCGACCAGGAAGCCGATGGAGTAGAGGAAGCCGTCGTAGCCGAAGAGTGCGATGGCGCCGGCGATGCCGAGGAAGGACGCGGCGGACATGTAGTCGCCGGAGACGGCCAGGCCGTTCTGGAAGCCGGTGAACTGCCGTCCGCCGGCGTAGAAGTCGGCGGCGTCCCTGGTCTGCCGGCCGGCCCAGACGGTGATCACGAGGGTCGCGGTCACGAACACCGCGAACAGGGTGACGATCAGCGTCCGGTGCTCGCTGGCCTCACCTGCGGCCAGCAGGACGTGCTGTGCGGGGTTCATGCTCCGCCCTCCATCCGGGACTTGATGGCCTCGGCCCGCGGGTCGAGCCTGGCGGCGGCGTGCCGCGCGTACCACCAGGCGATGAGGAACGTGGTGAGGAACTGCGCGATGCCCAGGACGAGGGCCACGTTGATGTTGCCGGCCACCTTGGTGCCCATGAAGCCGCCCGCGTAGCAGGAGAGCAGCACATACAGCAGGTACCAGGTGGTGAAGGCGATGGTCAGGGGGAACGCGAAGGAGCGGTTGGCGCGGCGCAACTCCCTGAACTCCGCGCTCTGCTGGACCTCGACGAACTCCTCGGTGGAGGGAAGGTGGGCTTGCGGTTTCGCGGGTGGCGGTGTCTCGGTGGCCACGGGCTCTCCTCGCGTCGGACCTGCGGTGCGTCGACCTCACACGGACAAGGGATCACGTTACCGGCAGTCGCCGTCCGGCTCCGCTGAGTGATCCCGGTGGGGGGCCACGATCGTGCCGGGCCCTCCGTCCACGGTCACGGCGCCGCGCGCGAACCGGTTCAAGTCGGCCTGCCCCTTTCGGAGATCAGATCGGGGAGATAACTTCGCCCTGCACCACCCGTCATGTACGCGCCCAAGCACCACCTGTGCCTCGGGCGGTTCCGTAACCGGATGATGTGGAGATCCCATGGTTCATCTGCGCTCCAGGCGCAGGCTGGCGCTCGCCGTGCCGGTCGTGCTCTCACTGACCGCCTCGCTCGGCTTCCTGCCGACGGCGGCCTCGGCTGCGACCGAGGCCGCCACCACGGCACGGGCGGCGGACGGCCCGGCCCTGGCGTACGTCGTCAACACCAGGACGGACCACCGCACGATCGAGTCGGTGAAGCGGGCGATCTCGCGCAACGGCGGCACCATCGTGGCGAGTTACGCCCGGATCGGCGTGATCGTCGCGCACTCCGCGCAGGCGGACTTCGGCCAGCGGATGCGCGCGGTGCGCGGGGTGCAGTCCGCGGGCGCCACCCGTACCGCCCCGCTGAGCGCGGCGGGGACGACCGACGAGGGCGCGGTCCAGGTCCTGTCGAAGACGGAGGCCGCGAAGCTCGCCCGGGGCGCGGCGGCGGGCGAGGAACCCCTCGAGGCCGACCAGTGGGACCTGCGGTCGATCGGCGCCGACAAGGCCGCGACGATCAACCCGGGCAGCCGGCGGGTGACCGTCGGCGTGATCGACACCGGCGTCGACGACACCCATCCGGACATCGCCCCGAACTTCTCCCCGTCGCAGTCGGCGAACTGTGTGAGCGGCAAGGCGGACACGACGTACGGCGCCTGGCGGCCGGCGGACGCCGACCACTACCACGGCACGCACGTCGCGGGTGAGATAGCCGCGGCCCGCAACGGCATAGGCGTGGCGGGCGTGGCGCCCGGGGTGAAGGTCGCCAGCATCACCGTCGCCCAGCCCGACTCCACCCAGCTCTTCTACCCGGAGAGCGTGGTCTGCGCCTTCGTGTTCGCGGCCGACCACGGCATCGAGGTCACCAACAACAGCTACTACGTGGACCCGTGGCTGTACAACTGCAAGGACGACCCCGACCAGCGGGCCATCGTGGACGCGGTCAACCGGGCGCAGTCGTACGCACAGCGCAAGGGCACGCTCAACGTGGCCTCGGCGGGCAACTCCAACGACGACCTCGACTCCGACGCGATCGTGGACGACTCCAGTCCGGACGACTCGACCGCGACCACCCGGACGATCGACCCGCACCAGTGCTACGACGTGCCGACCCAGCTCCCCGGTGTGGTCACCGTGAGCGCGGTGGGCGTCAAGGGCGCCAAGTCGTACTACTCCAGCTACGGCAGGGGCGTGGTCGACGTGGCGGGACCGGGCGGCGACAAGTACCAGATCCCGGACACGCCGTCGAAGAACGGCCGCATCCTGTCCACGCTGCCGAACAACGAGTACGGCTTCCTCCAGGGCACCTCGATGGCGTCCCCGCACGTGGCCGCCGTGGCCGCGCTGCTGAAGTCGGCGCACCGGCACGCCACCCCGGCCCAGCTCCAGATGCTGCTCAAGGCGCAGGCCGACAACCCGGGTTGCCCGGCCGGCCCGTACGACGGGAACGGCGACGGTGTCGTGGACGCGACCTGCGTCGGCGGCAAGCGCGTCAACGGCTTCTACGGGTTCGGGATCGTCAACGCGCTGCGCGCGGTGCGCTGACCCCTCCCCCGCGCACGGGTGCCGCCGGAAGGCTTCCGGCGGCACCCGTGCGGCCACGACCCGGGCTGCTGGATTGATCGAATCAATACTGCATAGTTCAGTCATGACTGAGATCGAGTTCGCCTGGACCGCGCTGGGCGGCGACCCCGCCCAGGTGTCGTGTGTGTCGGTCGTCGAGCGCGCGGGGACCCTGCCGGCACGGCTGCCGGTGAACCGGCTGGCGCGCGCCTGCGTCGGCGCGTGTGCGCTGGCCGCCGCCGAGCTGGGGGCGCGACGGGCCGGACTCGGCCGGCTGCCGGATGCCGAGGTGGACGACGGCGCGGTCGCCGCCGCCTTCCACAGCGAGCGGCTGCTGCGGGTGGACGGCCGGGAGCCGGTGGCCTTCGCGCCGCTGTCCCGGTTCTGGCGGAGCGCGGACGGCTGGGTGCGCACCCATGCCAACTATCCGCACCACCGGGCCCGGTTGCTGCAGGCGCTGGGCCTGCCCGAGGACGTCTCGGTGGCGGACGCGGGCGAGCGGATCGCCGGACGGTCCGCGCTGGAGGTGGAGGACGCGGTCCACCGCGCCGGCGGGCTCGCCGTGGCCCTGCGCACCCCGCGGGAGTGGGCGGCGCACGGGCAGGCCGCCGAGGTGGCCGCCCGGCCGCTGGTCGAACGCGAGCGGCTGGACACCTCCCCCGCGCGGGTACGGCCCGCGCTCGACCCGGCAGCGGCCCGGCTGCTGCCCGCCGCCGGGCTGCGCGTCCTGGATCTGACCAGGGTGCTGGCAGGCCCGGTCGCCACCCGCACGCTCGCGCTGCTCGGCGCGGACGTACTGCGTCTGGACCCCCCGCACGCGCCCGAACTCCCCGACCTGCACGCCGACACGGGCTTCGGCAAGCGCTCGGCCGCCCTCGACCTCTCCACCGGCCGGGACACACTGGAGGAGCTGCTGGCCGCGGCGGACGTCGTGGTGACCGGCTACCGGCCCGGCTCCCTGGACCGGTTCGGGCTCTCCCCGGAGGCGCTGGCGGAGCGGCACCCCGGGCTGGTGGTGGCGCAGGTGTCGGCGTGGGGCGCGTACGGGCCCTGGGGCGGACGACGCGGCTTCGACAGCCTGGTGCAGGCCGCGACCGGTGTCGCGGTGACCGAGGGCTCCGCCGAGCGGCCCGGCGCGCTGCCCGCGCAGGCCCTGGACCACGGCACCGGATACCTGCTGGCGGCGGCCGTGCTGCGGGCGGTGACCGAGCAGTCGTACGACGGCGGCGGCCGGCTGGTGCGGCTGGCGCTCGCCCGTACCGCGCACTGGCTGACGGACGGGATGCCGGCCGCCCCCGGCGGCGGGGGCGCCGGGTACGGGGGCCCGGACGCCTGGCTGACGGAGACCGGCAGCCGGCTCGGACGGCTGCGCCACGCCCTGCCGGCGGTGTCCTTCACGGGCGGCCCGGCCGGCTGGGCGCGGCCCCCGGTGCCCTGGGGGTCGGACCCCGCCCGCTGGCAATGAGCCCGGGGGTGGGCCGGAGCCCCCCGTACCGGCGACCGGCGCGGCCGCGGGCGCCCCGCAGCCGCTGCCGGCCGAGGTCGCCCTCGACGGTGTCGAGGAGTTCCTGTTCACCTGCGTCGCGACGCCCACCGCCTGGCCGCACAAGCCCACGGCCTTCGACTTCCACGCCGCCGAGGGCCGCTCCTGGCGCCTCACGGTCGACGGCGACGGCGCACGCTCCACCCGTATCCCCGCGCCCACTGCCGCGACCGGCGAGGACTCGGACACAGCCGGCGCCTCCATCCACGGCACGGCCAGTGAGCTGGTCCTCTACTTGTACGACCGTATCCCCGCCGACTCCTTGCACGTTGACGGAGACGCAGGGCTGCTCGACCTGCTCCGCGCCTGGGAGCCGGAGGAATAGGATCTGGCGAGGGCTGATCGAGATGGCCGCGCCCCATGCCGCTGTCCGCGCCGGTGACCTCGCCGTCGAACGCGAACGCCGTCTCCAGAGCCTCCTCGACCTCGTCACGATCGACCGGCGGCCCCACGAACACGATCTCGGCGAACACCCCGGTCCTCCCTCTCGACCCGGCGAACCACAGCGGTCACAGCGCCGGACGCGGCCTCCCGGCCGGGGTCAGCGGAGCGTTGTGTGGGACACGAAGACCTCCGTGCGGTGCAGTCCCGGACGGCTCCACCACACCGGAGGCCTTCGCCGTGCTCAAGCGCGACCGGTGTCGACAACGCTCGTGATCAGTACCTCTAGCCGTTGGTGACGAGCACCTTGAGGGCGGTGCGCTCGTCCATCGCCTTGTAGCCGTCCGGGACGCCCTCGATGCCGACGGTCAGGTCGAAGACCGGAGAGGGGTCGATGGTGCCGTCGAGGACGTCGGGCAGCAGGTCGGGGATGTAGGCGCGGACCGGCGCGACACCGCCGCGCAGGGCGATGTTCCGGTCGAACATGACGCCGAGGTCCAGTCCGGTGCCGCTGCCGTGCGGTACGCCGACGAAGCCGATGGCGCCGCCGTCGCGAGTGATGTTCACGGCCGTCCGCATGGACTGCTCGGTGCCGACCGCCTCGACCACGGCGTGCGCGCCCTGGCCTCGGGTCAGCTCGCGCACGGCCTCCACGGCCGCGTCCCCGCGCTCGGCGACGACGTCGGTGGCGCCGAAGCGGCGCGCGATGTCGGTGCGGACCTCGTGCCGGCCGAGCGCGATGATCCGCTCGGCGCCGAGGCGCTTGGCGGCCAGCACGGCGCACAGACCGACGGCGCCGTCGCCGACCACGGCGACCGTGGCGCCCGGGCGGGCGCCCGCGCCGAGGGCCGCGTGGTGGCCGGTGCCGAGCACGTCGGAGAGGGTCAGCAGGGCGGACAGCAGATGGTCGTCGGAGGCGGCGTCCTTGGGCAGCTGGACGAGGGTGCCGTCGGCGAACGGCACGCGCACCGCCTCGCCCTGGCCGCCGTCGTACCCGACGGAGCCCCAGAAACCGCCGTGCTCGCACGAGGTGGTCAGACCCTCGCGGCAGTGGTCGCACACGCCGTCGGACCACATGAACGGGGCGACCACCAGGTCACCGCGCCGGACGGTGGACACCTCGGAGCCGGTCTCCTCGACGACACCGAGGAACTCGTGGCCGATGCGCTGCCCTGGCTGCCGGGCCGCCTCACCCCGGTAGGCCCACAGGTCGCTGCCGCAGATGCAGGCGCGCAGCACCCGCACGACGGCGTCGGTGGGCAGCTGCACCACGGGTTCGGGGACGTCCTCCACGCGCATGTCGTACGGGGCGTGGATGGTGGTGGCGCGCATGTCGAGGATCCTTCTCGTGCGGGGTGTCGTGCGGTGCCCGGGGGGTGGTCGAGCGCACCTCACGGTACGTCCTGGCGGCCGCGGGCCGCGCGGGCGGGGCCCGGGTCCGCTCACCGGCCGGCTACACCCCCACCGCGCCCAGCAGCGTCCCGGCCACGTACGTCACCCCCATGGCGAGGGCGCCGCCCGCCGTGTTGCGCAGCACCGCGCGGCCGGGCGCGGCGGCGCCGAGCCGGGCGCTGCTCCAGCCGGTGAGCACGAGCGCGGCCAGTACGCAGAGCACGGTGACCGGGAGCCGCAGGGCGGCCGGCGGCAGGACGATCGCCAGCAGCGGGAGCAGGGCGCCCACGGTGAAGGCGAGGAAGCTCGCCCAGGCCGCGTGCCAGGGGTTGGAGAGTTCGTCCGGGTCGATGCCCAGTTCCACGCGTGCGTGGGCCCTCAGCGCGTCCCGCTCGGTGAGCTGTTCGGCGGCCTCCCGGGCGACCTCCTCGGACAGGCCGCGCTCCTCGAGCATCTGGGTCAGCTCCTGCAGTTCCGCGTCCGGCTGCTCGCGCAGCTCCCGCCGTTCCTGGGCCAGCGCGGCCTTCTCCGAGTCCCGCTGGGTGGAGACCGACACGTACTCCCCGGCCGCCATCGACATCGACCCGGCGAGCAGGCCGGCCAGGCCGGCGGTGAGCAGGGCGGCGCGGGAGCCGGTCGCGCCTGCCACGCCGACGACCAGGCCGGCGGTGGACACGATGCCGTCGTTCGCGCCGAGGACGGCCGCCCGCAGCCAGTTCAGGCGGGAGCCCAGCGCGCCGCCGTGCGTCTCGTCATGGGTTGGTTCCGTCACAGCAGGGAGAATCGCACAGCCGCGGCCGCTCCGGAGCGTCGCCGGGACCGTGCCGCCGCTCCCCGGCGTACTCCCGCGCCGGCGCGCCGGGTTCGGGCCCGGTCTCCGGAACCGCCGTGCGTCCGGAGCGGGTTGGCGGCCCGTACGCGCGTGCGGGCACCGAGCGGGGGGACGGGTCCGGGGCACCGCCGCCGGACCTGGGGGACGGGGATGTCGGTCGTGGCCCGTATCCTCAGTGACCATGCTCGAAGACCGTGCGACCGCAGTGTCCTCCGCCACCCGGTGGCCGGCCGCGTATCCCAAGGGATACGCGGTCGTTGACGTGGAGACCACCGGCCTGGCCCGGGACGACCGGATCATCTCCGCGGCCGTGTACCGGCTGGACGCGCGGGGCGAGGTCGAGGACCACTGGTACACGCTGGTCAACCCGGAGCGCGATCCGGGACCGGTGTGGATACACGGCCTGACGAGCGAGGTGCTCGAAGGGGCGCCGCTGTTCGGGGAGGTGGCGGAGGAGTTCGCGGCCCGTCTCGACGGCCGGGTGCTCGTCGCGCACAACGCGGTGTTCGACTGGCAGATGATCGCGCGCGAGTACGCACGCGCGCGGCGCGAGGCACCGGTGCGGCAGCGGCTGTGCACCATCGCGCTGTCGAAGGAGCTGGGGCTGCCGCTGCCCAACTTCAAGCTGGAGTCGCTGGCCGCGCACTTCGGGGTGGTCCAGCAGCGGGCGCACCACGCGCTGGACGACGCGCGGGTGCTCGCCGAGGCGTTCCGGCCCAGCCTGCGGGCCGCGGCGGCGGGTGACGTACGGCTTCCGCTGCTGGAGTGCCGGCCGCTGACGGAGTGGTCGGACACCCCCCGGATCGGCCGGCAGGCGAGCGGCGGCCACGGCGGCCAGGGTCACGGCGGTTGGCGCCCGTCCCGGAAGCGGCCCGCCTGCCCCTACCCCAACCCCGGCCGTTACGAGACGGGCAAACGCCTCAAACAGGGCATGCGGGTGGCGTTCTCGGGGGACACCTCCACCGAGCGCGAACTGCTGGAGGACCGGGCGACCGAGGCCGGACTGCACGTGGCGACGTCCCTGTCCCGGCTGACCAGTCTGCTGGTCACCAACGACCCCGGCTCGGGCACCTCGAAGGTGGTCAAGGCGCGGCAGTTCGGGACGCCGGTGGTCGACGAGGCCGCCTTCGGGCAGTTGCTGCGGGACGTCGAGCCCGCCGACGGGTGACCGTACGGACGGGTGATTGGCGCGCGACTCGCCCCGTGCCCGCTCGCCCGGGGGTCGGCCACGGCTCACGCTGGGCCCCATGGCGACATGCGAAGTATGCGGCAACAACTACGGAATGACCTTCGAGGTGCACGCACAGGGCGCCGTGCACGTGTTCGACTGCTTCTCCTGCGCGATCCACCGCATGGCCCCGATCTGCGAGCACTGCCGGGTGCAGATCATCGGGCAGGGCGTGGAGGTCGAGGGCCACTGGTACTGCGGCGCCCACTGCGCCCGGGCGGAGGGGAAGACGGGGGTGGTGGACCGGGTGTGACCCGGTACCCGCGCGAACGCACCCCACGACCCGGAGGTACCGTCGTGGGGTGCACCGCTACCGCTTCCTGCTGACCCGCCAGTGGGTGATCCTCACCGTCGTCGCGATCGCGCTGATCCCGACGATGATCGAGCTGGGCTTCTGGCAGCAGCACCGGTACCAGGAGCGCACCGCCCGCAACGACCTCGTCTCCCAGGCGCTGCACGCCGATCCCGTCCCCGTGGAACGGCTCACCTCCCCCGGTCACTCCGTGACCCGGACCGAGAAGTACCGCACGGTCACCGCGACCGGCGCCTTCGACGCCTCCCGGGAGGTGGTGGTCCGGCGCCGGACGAACTCCGACGGCGAGGTCGGCTTCCACGTCCTGACCCCGTTCGTCCTGACCGACGGCCGGGTGCTGCTGGTCAACCGGGGCTGGATCCCGGCGAACGGCGTGCAGACCGACTTCCCCGAGATCCCCGCGCCGCCCGCGGGCCGGCTCACCGTCACCGGGCGGCTGGAGGCCGACGAGACGACCTCGGCGAGCGGGATCAAGAACGTCAGGGGCCTGCCGGACCGCCAGATCATGCTGATCGACAGCGCCGAGGAGGCGCGACGGCTCGGTGCGAAGGTGCTCGGCGGCTACGTCGAGCAGACGGCGCCGGCGGCCAGGGGCGGCACCCCGGAGCAGATCTCCGACCCGGGCCGCGAGGACGCCCCGCTGAACTACGCGTACATGCTCCAGTGGTGGCTGTTCGCCGCGGCCGTCCCGGTGGGCTGGTGGTTCCTGGTCCGGCGCGAGATCCGGGACCAGGACGAGGCGGCCGCCCAGCCGGCGCCGGAGAAGAGCGAACCGGCCGCCGTGTGACGGCACCGGTCCTCCGGAGGCGGCGGTCGCCCGGGGTGGCCGTCACTCCCCCGGCGCACCACCTGGTTGGCCGCGCGAGCCCCCGGGAAACCGGATGCTGTGAACGAGCGCATCGAGGACTACGCCGTCATCGGGGACGAGCAGACCGCGGCCCTGGTGGGCCGGGACGGCTCGATCGACTGGCTGTGTCTGCCCCGCTTCGACTCCGGCGCCTGCTTCGCCAGGCTTCTGGGTGACGAGGAGAACGGCCACTGGCGGATCGCGCCGCAGGGCGCGGGCACCTGCACCCGCCGCGCCTACCGGCCCGACACCCTGGTCCTCGACACCGAGTGGGACACCGCCGACGGTACCGTGCGGGTGACCGACCTGATGCCGCAGCGCGACCGCGCCCCCGACGTCGTACGGATCGTGGAGGGCGTCAGCGGCCGGGTCACCGTCCGCGGCGTGCTGCGCCTGCGCTTCGACTACGGCTCGATCATTCCGTGGATGCGCCGCTCCGACGGTCACCGGGTGGCCGTCGCCGGACCGGACTCGGTGTGGCTGCGCGCCGAGCCCCAGGTGCGCACCTGGGGCGAGGACTTCTGCACCCACTCGGAGTTCACCCTCGCCGAGGGCGAGCGGGTCGCGTTCGTGCTGACCTGGCACCCCTCGCACGAACCGCGTCCCGCGCTCGTCGACCCGTACGCGGCGCTGAGCACCAGCGTGCGGGACTGGCGGCGCTGGACGTCACGCTGCCGCTACGACGGGCCGCACCGGGACGCCGTCGTACGGTCCCTGATCACCCTCAAGGCACTCACCTACGCCCCGACCGGCGGGATCGTCGCCGCGGCCACCACCTCCCTGCCCGAGGAGCCGGGCGGGGTGCGCAACTGGGACTACCGCTACTGCTGGCTGCGTGACTCCACCCTCACCCTGGGCGCCCTGCTGGCGGCGGGCTACCACAGCGAGGCCGCGGCCTGGCGCGACTGGCTGCTGCGGGCGGTCGCGGGCGACCCGGCGGACCTGCAGATCATGTACGGCCTGGCGGGCGAGCGGCGACTGCCCGAGTGGGAGCTGCCCTGGCTGTCCGGCTTCGCCGACTCCGCGCCGGCGCGGGTCGGCAACGGCGCGGTCGACCAGCTCCAGCTCGACGTGTACGGCGAGGTCATGGACTCGCTGTTCCTGGCCCGCGCCTCCGGACTGTCGACCAAGCCGCACATGTGGTCCCTGCAGTGCGCGCTGATGGCGTTCCTGCAGTCGGCCTGGCGGCAGCCCGACGAGGGCCTGTGGGAGGTGCGCGGCGGCCGGCGCCAGTTCGTGCACTCGAAGGTGATGGTGTGGGTGGCCGCCGACCGCGCCGTGAGGACCCTGGAGCGGTATCCGGAGCTGCCCGGTGACCTCGACGGCTGGCGGGCGATGCGCGAGGAGGTGCACCGGGAGGTGTGCGAGCGGGGATACGACCCCGAGCGCAACACGTTCACCCAGTACTACGGCTCGCGCGAACTGGACGCCGCCCTGCTGCTGATCCCCCACTACGGGTTCCTGCCCCCCGACGACCCGCGGGTGATCGGCACGGTCGACGCCATCCGCGACGACCTGGACCACGGGGGTCTGGTCCGGCGCTACGACACCGACGCGGTCGGCGTCGACGGCATGCCGGGCGGCGAGGGCGCCTTCCTGGCCTGCTCGTTCTGGCTCGCCCAGGCCCTGCACCTGACGGGCCGCGAGGAGGAGGCACGCGAGCTGTTCGAGAGGCTGGTGGGCCTGGCCAACGACGTGGGGCTGCTGGCGGAGGAGTACGACCCGGAACCGGGCCGCCAACTCGGCAACTTCCCGCAGGCGTTCAGCCACATCGCGTTGGTGAACACCGCCCTCGCCCTGTTCGGCGGCGAGGGGGCAGGATAGACGCCATGGATCTTGGACTGAAGGACCGGGTGTACGTCGTCACCGGCGCGACGCGAGGGCTGGGCAACGCCGCCGCGCGGGAGCTGGTCGCCGACGGGGCGAAGGTGGTCGTCACCGGCCGTGACGAGGAGCGGGTCGCCGGCGCGGCGGCCGAACTGGGGCCGAACGCGGTGGGCGTGGCCGCCGACAACGCCGACCCGCAGGCCGCCGAGCGGCTGATCGCGGCCGCACGGGAGCACTTCGGCGGCTTCCACGGCGTTCTGGTCAGCGTCGGCGGGCCGGCGCCGGGGTTCGTCGCGGACAACACGGACGAGCAGTGGCGGGACGCGTTCGAGTCGGTGTTCCTCGGGGCGGTGCGGTTCGCCCGTACGGCGGCGGCCGAACTGGAGCCGGGCGGCGTCATCGGGTTCGTGCTGTCGGGATCGGTGTACGAGCCCATCGCCGGGCTGACCGTCTCCAACGGGCTCCGGCCGGGGCTCGCCGGGTTCGCGAAGTCCGTCTCCGACGAGCTGGGGCCGCGCGGGATCCGCGTCGTGGGTCTGCTGCCGGGCCGTATCGACACGGACCGGGTGCGTGAGCTGGACGCGCTGTCCGCCGATCCGGAGGCGACCCGGGCGGCCGGCGAGTCCCGGATCCCGTTGCGCAGGTACGGCGCCCCGGAGGAGTTCGGCAGGGTCGCGGCGTTCCTGCTGTCCCCCGCGGCCTCCTACCTGACCGGGATCATGGTGCCGGTGGACGGCGGGATGCGGCACGGGTTCTGAGGTGCCCCGCCACCGCGGACGGTCATGAGACGCGCTCCGCGCGGTGCCTGACACCCCGCAGCCGCACCTCGGCCGGGAGGTGCTCCAGGCCCGCCGCGTCACGCGCGCGGGCGAGGGGCCCGGCGGTGAATCCGCTCAGGGCGGCGGCGGGGTCGGTGGCCGGTTCCAGCCGGAGCCCGGCCCGTACCGCGGGACCGGTGCGGCGGCCGGTGAGCAGCACGTCGGCGTCGGCCACGCCCGGCTGCCGGGACGCGTCCCCGGCCAGCGCGGCCTCCAGGGCCGGTCCGCGCAGCAGGGCGCCCTCGCCGTCCCCGGTGTCGACCATGATCTCGGCCGGCCGGCGCCGGCGCAGGACCGCGGCGAGCCACCACAGGGCGAGCAGGACGAGGACGGCGAGGCCCGCGATGACCGCCGGCCACCACCAGGGCGCGTCCCGCCACCGGGTGCGCTCGGCGGTGCTGAGCAGGACGTCGTGCGGGCCCGTGTGCGGCCAGTGGCGCGGCGGCGGGGCGCCCAGGCCCACGGCCAGTACCGAGCCGCCGGCGACGAGCAGCAGGAGCCCCACGAGACAGAGCAGTACGCGGTTCACA
The DNA here is from genome assembly GCF_023630175.1 of Streptomyces cellostaticus. Classification (GTDB taxonomy): domain Bacteria; phylum Actinomycetota; class Actinomycetes; order Streptomycetales; family Streptomycetaceae; genus Streptomyces; species Streptomyces cellostaticus_A. Next base: position 43,975 of record NZ_JALLIN010000032.1, read on the forward strand.
CGACCGGTGCGCACCGTCATCACCCCTTCCGTCCGGGCCGCCGGACGTCCACCGACAGCGCGGGCGGCCGGCCCAGCCCGAGCCCGAGCACCGCGTCGTCGAGCACGACGTCCAGGTCGGAGCGCACCTCGTCCAGGTCGCGGAAGTGCGCGACCGCCCGGACGCGGGCCCGGCGGCGGCTCATCCGCACCCGCGCCTCCCGCACGCCCGAGACCTCCAGGGCCCGGTCGCGCAGCAGCAGGGCGGCCGCCTCGCGGCGCAGTCCGGCACGGACGTCGGGGTGCGGGCGCCGCATGGGCAGCAGGGAGCGCATACCGGGCGTGACGGCGAGCACGATCAGCCACAGGCCGAGGGCGGCGGCCACACCGGCGCCGGTCAGCACCCAGACGTCGTCGAGGGGGCGTTCGGCGAGCTGCCGGGCCAGCGCGCGGCGCCAGTGCATCGCGGGGTGGTGGGCGCGTACGGCGACGACGTCGTACAGCAGGACGCCCGCGCCGGCCAGCAGGAGCAGGGCGACGACGCCGGCGGGGACCCGGCGCGGCGACCAGAAGCGGCCGCTGCCCCGGTCGAGCAGGGGCGGTGGGGCGCCGGGGGGCTCGTCGAGGCCGAGGACGGGCAGTCGCCGGGTGTCCTCGGACGGCTCGGGTCCGCTCATCGAATCCTCCCGCCGTGGGCGCCGGGCAGCGTCGCCAGATGCAGCCGCTCGACCCGGACGGCGACCTCCAGCACCTCCATGGCCGCCAGCTCGGTGACCCGTTCGGTCACATGCCGGCGCACCGCGGCGCACCGGGCGCCGATGTCGTCGGGGTGGGCGAGTTCGATCTGGACCCGGACGCGGGCCGTTCCCACCGGGCTCCCGGGGCCCGAGCCGGCCCGGGGGCGGGGGTGGACGACGACCACGGCGTGCGGGGCTCCGGCCTCCGCCGGCAGCGGGCCGAGCGCCTCGCGGGCGGCCCGCGAGGCGACCTTGGCCACGACCCGGTCCGCGATCCTGAGAGCGCCGCGCTCGCCGGGCGGCACCGGGTCCTGGCGCGGGCGCGCCCTGCCGGTCTCGGTGCTCACGGCGGTCAACCCCGCCGGTCGCGCCGGTCGCCGCGGCTCCGGAAGAGATCACCGGGTTGCAGGTCGCCCTCCAGGAACCGGCCGGCGACGAACCCGACGGCGCCCAGCGCCGCCACCAGCAGGAAGGCTCCGAAGCCGCCGAAGTACCCGGCGAACCCCAGCGCCATCCCGGCGATCATGCCGACCATGGCCATGCTCATGCAGCGCTCCTCGTGTCCGTCGGCGGTGCGGTTCCGGGCCGGTGGCCCCGGGCGGGCGGGGCGTCACTGGATCCGGGGCGGCTCGGGTTCCTCGTCCTCCTCGTCGGGCAGCTTGACGTCGCTCACCGCGATGTTGACCTCGACGACCTCCAGTCCGGCCATCCGCTCCACGGCGGTGACCACGTTCTCCCGCACCGAGCGGGCGACCTCGGAGATGGCCTCGCCGTACTCCACCACGATCTCCAGGTCGAGGGCCGCCTGAACCTCGCCGACCTCGGCCTTCACTCCCCGGGTCACGGACTTCGAACCGCCCGGCACCCGGTCGCGCACCGCCCCGAAGGTCCGGGCCAGGCCGCTGCCCAGGGCGTGCACACCCACCACGTCGCGGGCGGCCATCCCGGCGATCTTCTCCACGACGCCGTCGGCGATGGTCGTCCGCCCGCGGGTCGCCGCGTCACCGCCACCGCGACCGGTGACCTTGCGGCTCGCGGGCTGTCGTTCGTTCTCACCGGCTGGGGTCGTCGTCATATCGGTCATCGCCGTACGTCCCTTTCGGTCGTCGTTCTCCGACCACCGTAAGCGGGGTTGCGCGATCGCGCGCCAGGGATACGGCAGGCTGGAGGAATGACGGCGGATCGGTGGACACGGGTGTCGGGGCAGCACCGGCTGGCCCTGGACAGACTGCTGCCGCTCGGCGGCCCGCGCGACGGCGCGTGGATCGTCGAGGGCGCGGTCGGGGCGGTACTGCGGCGCGCGGCGAACGGGGTACCGGGCGTGCGTCTCGGCATCCCGCGGATCTCGCTCGCCGACCCGGACGACGTCGGCGAACCCGTCGTACCGCGGCCGCCGGGGGCGCTGCCTCCGGGTGCCCTGCGGGTGACGGCGGACTTCGCGGCCCCGGCCGCCCGGCCGCTGCCGGCGACGGCGTCCCGGCTGCGGCTCGCCCTGGTGGCGGCCGCCACCAAGGAGCTGGGTCTCACGGTCACGGAGGTGGACCTGCGGGTGACGGAGCTGCTGGAGACGGCGGACGGGCAGGTCACGCCGGTGGAGGCGCCGCGGCCGCCGGCCGCCCGGGACAGCACGGACCCCGAGGAGTCACGGGCGGCGGCGGCCGCGCTGTCCGTGCCCGGGGTGGCGCGGCTGACCGGGTCGCTCGGTGGTCTGGGCCGGGCGGCCGTGCACGTCGAGGAACGCGCCGGGGCGGCCGCGCTGCCGCACCGGCACGTCCGGGTGGAGCTGGCGGTCGGTGCGGGCCACCGGGCCGTTGAGGTGGCCCGGCGGGTGCGCGCGGCGGTGCGGGACGCGCTGGACGATCACCCGACCGTGGCGGTGCTGGTCACGAGCGTGGCCTGAGCGTCCGGCCGGGGGGCGCTCCGCCCCACGGGCTCATTCGCCCACGCCGGCCAGGTCCCGCAGCCGCCGGGCCTGGGCGGCCCGCTCGGCGGCGCGCTGGGCGTCGTAGTCCCGCTCCGGCGCGCCCCGCAGCAGTGCCTTGGTCTCCACCACGGCGTCGCGCGGGGCCGCCAGCATCGCCGCGGCGAGGTCCCGTGCCGCGCCGTCGAGCTCGGCCGCGGGCACCGCGAGGTTGGCCAGGCCGGAGGCCACCGCCTCCGCTGCGCCGACGAACCTGCCCGTCGCGCAGATCTCCAGTGCGCGGGCGTACCCGACCAGCCCGACCAGCGGATGCGTGCCGGTCAGGTCGGGAACGAGGCCGAGCGCGGTCTCGCGCATGGCGAACTGCACGTCGTCCGCCACGACCCGCAGGTCGCAGGCGAGCGCGAGCTGGAACCCGGCACCGATGGCATGCCCCTGGACGGCTGCGACGGACACGATGTCGTTGCGCCGCCACCAGGTGAACGCCTCCTGGTATTCGGCGATGGTCGCGTCGAGCCCGGCGTCGTCACGACGCGCGAGTTCGATGAAGGTCGGCTCGCCCGGGATCCCCTCCGGACTGAACATCCGACGGTCCAGCCCGGCGGAGAAGGACTGGCCCTCACCCCGCAGCACCACGACCCGGACGGAGCCCGGCAGCAGCCGGCCGGCCTCGGCGAGCGTCCGCCACATGGCGGGGCTCTGCGCGTTGCGCTTGGCCGGATTGGCCAGCGTCACCGTGGCGAGCGCGTCGTCGACGGTGAGCCGTACGCCGTCCTTGTCGAGTACAGGAGCGAGGTCCTGGTCGGGCGAAGCCATGGGGCGCCTCCGATGAGTGCGGTCATCACACATTGCCGTACGGCATGCTAAGTGACTGCACAGTAACCACCCGGTCGTTCAGACCGCCGACCGGGTGGCCACCATCGAAGCCGATGGGCCGCCCGGAGTCAGGACGAAGCGGCCTTCTTGCCCCGGGTCGCTCCGCCACGCCCACGGAGCGTGACGCCCGACTCGCTGAGCATCCGGTGTACGAAGCCATACGAGCGGCCGGTCTCCTCGGCCAGCGCCCGGATGCTCGCACCGGAGTCGTACTTCTTCTTCAGGTCTGCCGCGAGCTTGTCGCGCGCGGCGCCGGTCACCCGGCTGCCCTTCTTCAGAGTCTCGGCCACCCGTGCCTCCTCATGGGAAGTGCGCTCTGGTCTCCTCATGATCACCCCTCCGGGGCGCGATGGCCACCCATTCGGCAAGGTCCGTGGGACATCGACGTGACGACAGGAGCACGTCCCCACATGCGGAATCGACGATTCCGCGATCTCGGGGACACACGGCCGAACGAGTGGTTCCGCGAAGTGCCAGGTCAGAGACGCGCGACGGCCGACCCCTTGGTACGGAAGGGATCGGCCGCGAAATCGGTGTACGACACACGTCGGTACGAGGAGATCTCACGCAGATGATGGATCACGGCTCGGCCGAATGATCCATACGCCGTGGATCACGCCTTCGATCAGGCCAGGGCGACGAGATCCGCGTAGTCGGAGCCCCACAGGTCCTCGACGCCGTCCGGCAGCAGGATGATGCGCTCCGGCTGCAGGGCCTCGACCGCGCCCTCGTCGTGGGTGACCAGGACGACCGCGCCCTTGTAGGTGCGCAGGGCGCCGAGGATCTCCTCGCGGCTGGCCGGGTCCAGGTTGTTGGTCGGCTCGTCCAGCAGCAGGACGTTGGCGGAGGAGACGACCAGCGTGGCGAGGGCCAGCCGGGTCTTCTCGCCGCCGGAGAGCACCCCGGCGGGCTTGTCGACGTCGTCGCCGGAGAACAGGAACGAGCCGAGCACCTTGCGGACCTCGACCAGGTCCATGTCGGGCGCGGCCGAGCGCATGTTCTCCAGGACCGTGCGGTCGGGGTCCAGGGTCTCGTGCTCCTGGGCGTAGTAGCCGAGCTTGAGGCCGTGGCCGGGCACGACCTCGCCGGTGTCGGGCTGCTCGACTCCGCCGAGGAGGCGCAGCAGCGTGGTCTTGCCGGCGCCGTTGAGGCCGAGGATGACGACCCGCGAGCCCTTGTCGATGGCCAGGTCGACGTCGGTGAAGATCTCCAGGGAGCCGTACGACTTCGACAGGCCCTCCGCCATCAGCGGGGTCCTGCCGCAGGCCGCGGGCTCGGGGAAGCGGAGCTTGGCGACCTTGTCGGACTGGCGGACCGCCTCCAGGCCGGAGAGCAGCTTGTCGGCGCGGCGGGCCATGTTCTGCGCGGCGACCGTCTTGGTGGCCTTGGCGCGCATCTTGTCGGCCTGCGAGTGCAGGGCGGCGGCCTTCTTCTCGGCGTTGGCGCGCTCGCGCTTGCGGCGCTTCTCGTCGGCCTCGCGCTGCTGCTGGTAGAGCTTCCAGCCCATGTTGTAGACGTCGATCTGGGCGCGGTTGGCGTCCAGGTAGAACACCTTGTTGACGACCGTCTCGACCAGGTCGACGTCGTGGGAGATCACGATGAAGCCGCCGCGGTAGGACTTCAGGTAGTCGCGCAGCCAGATGATCGAGTCGGCGTCGAGGTGGTTGGTCGGCTCGTCCAGCAGCAGGGTGTCCGCGTCGGAGAACAGGATGCGGGCCAGCTCGATGCGCCGGCGCTGACCGCCGGAGAGCGTGTGGAGCGGCTGGCCGAGGACCCGGTCGGGCAGGTTGAGCGCCGCGGCGATGGTGGCGGCCTCGGCCTCGGCCGCGTAACCGCCCTTGGTCAGGAACTCGGTCTCCTGGCGCTCGTACTGCTTGAGGGCCTTGTCACGGGTGGCGCCCTTGCCGTTGGCGATGCGCTCCTCGTTCTCGCGCATCTTGCGGATCAGGGTGTCGAGCCCGCGCGCGGAGAGGACGCGGTCGCGGGCGAGGACGTCGAGGTCGCCGGTGCGGGGGTCCTGCGGCAGGTAGCCGACCTCGCCGGAGCGGGCGATCTGGCCGCCGGCCGGGATGCCCTCGCCCGCCAGGCACTTGGTGAGGGTGGTCTTCCCCGCGCCGTTGCGGCCGACGAGGCCGATGCGGTCGCCCTTGGCGATACGGAAGGTGGCGTTCTCGATGAGGACGCGCGCACCGGCGCGCAGCTCGATACCGGAAGCGGAGATCACGGACAGACTCCAGGGCGTACTGAGGGTTGGCGGTGGGCGGCTGAGGACGTTCCCGCCGTCTAATGCGCGAGGAGAATGGCCATGGGCCAAGTCTAACGGGACCGTGCAAGCGGATTTTTCGGCGCCCGTGCGTCCGGGACGGCCGCCGGGTGCCGGTGGCGGCTGCGAGACTCGAGGGAGCGGGGGCGGCGACCGGCGCACGAGGGAGTGATCGGCATGGCGGGCACGGGCGGACGGCCGAGCGTCTTTCCGACGCTGCTGTACACCGACGCGAAAGCCGCGATCAGGCAGCTCACCGAGGCCTTCGGCTTCACCGAGCTGTCGGTGTACGAGGCGCAGGACGGCACGGTGATGCACGCCGAGCTGGTCCAGGGCGAGGGCGCGGTGATGCTCGGCTCCAAGGGCCGCGGCGGGCTCTTCGACGCGGCCATGCGGGGCGCTGGTCCCGCCGGGGTGTACGTCGTCGTGGACGACGTCGACGCCCATCACCGGCGGGCCGTGGCGCACGGCGCGGAGATCCTGATGCCGCCGACGGACCAGGACTACGGCTCGCGGGACTACATGGCCCGGGACGCGGAGGGCAACGTCTGGAGCTTCGGCACCTACGCGCCCGAGATCGGCGGCTGACCGGACCGGGCCGGCCGCGGGCGCTCCCGGCCGGCCCCGGCGCAGCGGATCAGCCGCCGGTGTGCACCTGGAAGGCGGCCCGTCGCACGGCCTTGGCCAGGGCCGGGTCGGGGTGGGCGGCGGCGAGGGCCACCAGGACCTGCACGGTGCGCGGGTGGCCGACGGCGCGGACTTCGTCCAGCAGCAGGGGGACGGTCGGCTGCACCGCGGCCTCCAGGTGCCGTACGAGCATCGACGTCTCGCCGTGGTCGGCGACGGCGGCGGCGGTGTCGACCCACAGCCAGGTGGCCTCCTCGCGGGTGAGGACCTCGTGGGCGTCCTCCGGGTCGACGCCGTCGTGCTCGGCCAGCCACAGCAGCGCGTAGGGCCGCAGGGCGGAGTCGTCCAGTACCGCGTGCACCTCGGGTTCGGCGGGGGCGCCGACGACCCGCAGCGCCTCGAAGGCGAGGCCGCGCAGCAGGGCGTCGTCGCCCCGGGCCGCGGCGAGCAGCTCGGTGACGGCGCTGCCGACGGGGCGGGCGGCGAGCCAGGCGCGGTACTCGGCGCGGGCGGCGTTCGGGCGGAGCTGGGCACAGCCGCGGAGCATGTCCTCGGCGGACTGCTCGATGTTGCCGGCGGGGCTCTGCGCGGCCACGCAGATCTGCTCCAGCTTGACCCAGACCGCCCAGCTCCCCAGCGGAGTGAGGGTGGCCTGGCCGGCGCCGTAGGTCAGGGCGCCCACGGACGCGAGGGCCGTGAGGGCCCACTCCAGGAGCGGGGCGAGCGGGGTGTCCCCGGCGGGTCCGGGTTCCGCGGGGGCGGCGCTCCCGGCGGGGGCCCGGGAGCCGGCGGCACCGGGGGCGTAGGAGATCTCGCAGCGCTCGGTGCGCAGTTCGGTGACCCGCTGCTGGAGCAGGTCGAGGAGCTGCTCGACGGGCACGGGGCCGGCGGAGAGCTGGAGGAAGGAGAGCACCTGGGGCATGGCGGAGACGACCTCGGCGACGGCGGCCGGCTCGAACTCCGCGGGCTCCGGGCTGGCGAGCGACCACGCGTCGAACAGCGCGACCCAGCCGCGCAGCACGGCGCTGTCGTCACGGTCCCAGGCACGCAGGCGCCAGCCGGGGCGCGCCTTGTCCCCGTGCACCTCGATGAGGCCGGCGAGCCGGGCGGTGTCCCAGTCGGCGCGGATCCGGTCGGCGTCCAGGCCGAGGCCGGCCGCGGCCCGCTCGGCGGTCGCGTCGGAGAGCGTGGCCTTGCCGTCCGCGGTGGCGGCGTCGCCGCCGGGTCCGAGGGCCGAGTCGGCCCAGCGCGCGACGCGGACCGCGCCGGCCAGGCCGGTGCGCGCCATTCTGGCCAGTTCGGCCGGGGCGGGGGTGCCCTCCGGCGGCCGGGGCGCGAGGCGGCGCGGGCGCCGCTGGTTCACAGCTCTGGGGGCGGCGGCCAGGGGTCGCGGTCGGACGAGTCGAAGCCTGGAGTCGCGCGGGATACGGGACGTCACAGGAGCAGTCTTCCGGTTGACGGTCCGAAATCCCAAACGGAATGTCACGGGGGGCCACCGGGGCGGCCGGCGCGCCCGGTCCGGGGGCGGGACGGAAGGCGGGATCAGGCCAGTGGTACACCGTTTGACGGCCGGGCCGGACGCGGCGGGTCCGGCCCGTACCGGAGGTGCCGCGGGGCGGTCACACCAGCGGGGTCAGGAAGCGGCGCAGCCGCTCCTCGTAGCCCTCCGGGTCGGCGTTCCACATGGCCCCGTGCGGGGCACGGGGCACGGGGTGCAGCGCCACGAGGTCGGGGCGGCGGGCGGCGAGGCGGCGGGAGTACTCCCACGGGGCCACCACGTCGTCGGGGCCGTGCACGATCAGCGTGGGCACGGCGAGCCGGTCGGGGTCGGCGGTCCCGGCACCGCGTTCGGCGTGCAGCCCGGCCCGGCCCTGCGCGGCCCGTACCGCGAGCGGCAGCAGGGCGTCGGGGGTGTGGCGGGCATGGGCGAGCGCGCGCAGGGTGGCCTGCCAGCTCAGCACCGGGGAGTCGAGGACCAGCCCGGCGACGCGCTCGCGCACGGCGGAGTGCTCGGCGGCGCGCAGGGCCATGGTGGCGCCGGTGGACCAGCCCAGCAGGACGACCCGGCGGGCGCCGTAACGGACGGCGTAGCGGATCGCCGCGTCCACGTCGCGCCACTCCGTCTCGCCGAGGTGGTTCAGGCCGTCCGGGGGGCTCGGGGCGCCCAGGTCGCCGCGGTAGGCGAGGGCGAGGACGGGGACGTGGCGGCCGTGCAGATACGCCATGACGTTCATGGCTTGCTCCCGGGTGGTGCCCAGGCCGTGCACCGCGATCACCCAGGTGTCCCGGTGACCGGGTACGAACCAGGCGGGCAGCGGGCCGAGTTCACCGGGGACGTCGATGTCGGCGTGGTCGAGGCCGAGCGCGGCGCCGGGGTTGCCGACATGGACGTTCGGGGTGAGCCACACGGCGTCGCCGGGTGCGAGGGTGCCGTGGGTGACGCGTTCCAGACGTCTGACGACGGTGTCGGCGGTGTGTGCGGCCGCGTCCAGCGGGGGCCCGACGACCGCGTGGGAGCCGTCGCCTGCCAGGCCGTAGGTGCCGGGGCGCAGCGAGGCCAGGTCGCGGGTGAGGGCGATCCGCCCGGGCGCGGTTTCGTGCACGGTGAGCCGGGGTTCGGTGGGCAGCGGACGGCCGGGAGGCGCCTTCAGCGCGGCGTCGCTGGCCAGTCGGCCGGCGGCGACGGATGCCGCCCCGGCGGCCAGGACGGCGCCGAGGGCGGCGGCGGTCGCTCTGACGGTGCGCACGGCTCCAGTTTCGTGGCGGGCGCCGGAACCGGCCAGCCGGAGGACCGCCGCGGCAGGCCCGGAGCGGCGGCCGCGGGTCGGCCCGCCGAGGAGCGTGCGGACGGCGGGGGGACGGAGCGGGTGGCTGTGCGACGACAAGGGGTCACCTCCGTTGGCCGTATCCCTTCAAGCGTGCCCCGGCCTCGGCGATGTGTGCCTCGGTCAGCAGTGCGGGCGTGAGACCCGGCACGGAGGACGCCGTCAGCCACAGCCGGCACATCCATTCGAGCTGGGCGGTGCGGTCGTAGGCCTGGTCGAGCGTGGCGCCGTGGGTGATCGCGCCGTGGTTGCGCAGCAGGCAGCCGGAGCGGCCGTCGAGCGCGGCGAGCATGTTCGCGGCCAGTTCGTCGGTGCCGTAGGCCGCGTAGGGGGCGACGCGCACGCTGCCGCCGAGGGCGGCGGTCATGTAATGGATCGGGGGCAGCTCGGTGACGAGGGTGGAGACGGCCGTGGCGTGCACGGCGTGGGTGTGGACGACGGCGCGGGCGTCGGTGGTGCGGTAGACGGCGAGGTGCATGGGCAGTTCGCTGGTCGGCACGAGGGTGCCGAGCACCTGCCGGCCGTCGAGGTCGACGCCGGTGATGTCGGCCGGGGTGAGCCGGTCGTAGGGCACGCCCGACGGGGTGACCAGCACCAGGTCCCCCACGCGCGCGGAGACGTTGCCCGAGGTGCCGACGACCAGCCCGTCGGCCACGGTCCGGCGGGCCGTGGCGACCACTTCCGCCCAGCTCCGCTCCTGCTGCTCCTGCGGGTACCGCCGCTGTTCAGCCATGCCGTGATCCTGCCAGCCCACCCGGGGCGGGGCGGGGCCGTCGGCGGACTCCGGACCGGAACCCGTGCCGCCGGACGGGTGGACACCGGTACGAAACACCCATGAACACACTTTTTGAGCGAGGGCGGGACCTTCAATGATCGTCCATGCCCGGAGCCGCACGACGTACGGCCGTCACACCAGGGGGACCCATGGCCCGCGACCGTTCATCCTCTCGCCCCCGCCGCCGCCCCCGCCGCGCGGCCGTCGTGGCCGCAGCGGCCGCAGCGGCGGCGCTCGTCCTGGCGGGCCCCGGCTGCGCCTGGGCCGCGGCGGCGCCGGCCGCGCCCGCGGCCGGTCTGCCCCTGGGGCACGACGTGTCGTCGTACCAGAGACATGTCGACTGGCCCGCCGCCCGGTCGGACGGAGCCCGGTTCACCTACGTCAAGGCGACCGAGTCCACGACCTACCGCAACCCCTACTTCGCCCGGCAGTACGCGGGCGCGCGCCGGGCGCACCTGATCCGCGGCGCCTACCACTTCGCCCGGCCCGACCGGTCCTCCGGAGCCGCGCAGGCCGCGTACTTCGTACGCAACGGCGGCGACTGGCGGGCGGACGGCTGGACCCTGCCGCCGGCCCTCGACATCGAGTACAACCCGTACGACGACAGGAACGTCTGCTACGGGCTCGACCGCGGGCGGATGGTCGACTGGATCCGCTCGTTCAGCGACGAAGTGGCCCGGCTCACCGGCCGCCGCCCGGTGATCTACACGACCGCCCATTGGTGGGCCTCCTGCACCGGGGACAGCCGCGCCTTCGCCTCCGACCACCCGCTGTGGATCGCCCGTCACGGCACGTCGGAACCGGGAGCGCTGCCCGGCGGCTGGCAGTCCTGGACCTTCTGGCAGTACGGCGCCGAGGGCGGCCTGCCGGGTGACCAGAATCTCTTTCACGGGCCGCCGGACCGGCTGCGGGCCCTCGCGCGCGGCCGGTAGCCAAGGGGCGCCCGGACTCCGGCCCGAAACGGAAGCTCCGCCCCCCGCTTCCGACACCCCTGCGCCCGACCCAGTTCATCTTCCGTTCACCCAGGTTGCCTACGTTCAACCCGCCAATGACGCTCGAACGATTGCCTGGGTAAATGGAAAGCTTCTCGCTGATCCTCGCGATAGTGGTGGTAACCGCTCTCGCGTTCGATTTCACGAACGGTTTCCACGACACCGCCAACGCGATGGCCACCACCATCTCGACCGGCGCGCTCAAGCCCAAGGTCGCGGTGGCCATGTCCGCCGCGCTCAACCTTGTGGGCGCTTTCCTCTCCGTGGAGGTCGCCAACACGATCTCCAAGGGTCTCGTCGATGAGAACGGCATCCGTCCCGAGGTCATCTTCGCCGCCCTGGTCGGCGCGATCCTCTGGAACCTGCTGACCTGGCTGGTGGGACTGCCCTCCAGCTCCTCCCACGCCTTGATGGGCGGCCTGATCGGCGCCACCGTCGCCTCGGCGGGCTTCGGCGCCGTCCACAACGACGTCCTGCTCACCAAGGTGCTGCTGCCGGCGGTCGCCGCCCCGGTCGTGGCCGGCCTGGCCGCCATGCTCGCCACCCGCTTCTCCTACGGGATCGGCGGCAGGGCCACCGAGGGCGAGGCCACCCGCAAGGGCTACCGCGCCGGCCAGATCGCCTCCGCCGGGCTGGTCTCCCTCGCCCACGGCACCAACGACGCCCAGAAGACGATGGGCATCATCACCCTGGCGCTGATCGCGGGCGGTGCCATCGCCCCGGGCTCCAACCCTCCCACCTGGGTGATCCTCTCCGCGGGCCTGGCCATCGCGCTCGGCACCTACATCGGCGGCTGGCGCATCATCCGCACCATGGGCAAGGGCCTGACCGAACTGGAGCCGCGCCAGGGCTTCGCCGCCCAGACCAGCGCCGCCACCGCCATCCTGGCCTCCTCGCACCTCGGCTTCTCGCTGTCCACCACGCACGTCGTCTCCGGTTCGGTGATGGGCGCGGGCCTGGGCCGCAAGGGCGGCGTGGTCCGCTGGTCCACCGCGACCCGCATGGTCGTCGCCTGGGTCCTCACCCTGCCCGCCGCCGCCCTGGTCGGCGCGCTCGCCGAGTCCGTCACGGACCTGGGCGACTGGGGCACCGCGGCCGTCGCGGTCTTCCTGGTCGGCTCCAGCGCCGCCATCTGGAAGCTCTCCCGCCGCGAGGTCGTCGACCACACCAACGTCAACGACACGGACGAGGCCACGGAGCCCGCCGGTGTGGTGACCGCCGCCATCGCCGCGGTGACCCCGCCGCCGACCGGCACCGTCACCCTCACCGAGGGGCCGGCGATCGACATCCCGGCGCAGTCGGACGGCCCGGCCCAGGCCGTCACCGAAGTCACGGCACCGGCCGCCCCGCCGGCCGCCACCGTCTGACCCGGTTACCGGAGGAAAGCAACATGAAGATCGACTGGGCGGCCATCGGCTCCGTCTTCGGCGTCAGCCTCGCCTTCACGGTGGGCCTGGTGGCCCTGTTCACCCTCGGCGTCAACGGCCTGTCCCGCCGCGAGCGGGCGGCGGCGCAGGGCGGGTCCGCGGCGCTCGCCGTGACCGGCGCGTACGTGTGCTTCGCGGCCTGCGCGGCGGCCGTGGCCTACGGCATCTTCCTGATCGTGGCCAAGCACTGAGCCGATCCACCCTCGAAGAGGCTCCCCGCCGGTGTGTACCGGCAGGGAGCCTTTCGCGTGTCCGGATCTCGCCGGTGTGGGGCTGAGCACACTCTCCTCTCGCAGGTCAAAGGCAAGTTGACGGCCCTTCCGGGCGCGTGGTGGACTGCCCGGGCCATGTACGGCGGCAGGAGAGGAAGCCGGTGCGAATCCGGCGCGGTCCCGCCACTGTCACCGGGGAGTGATCCCCGGGAGCCAGGAACTCTCACCGCCGGCTTCGTCGAACCAGGGCGCGGACACCCTGAGTGAGGACACATATCGCCATGCTCGGCCGCAGATCGAGGACCCGCACCAGGGCCCGTCACGAGAGTCCCGCCCCCGCGCCCACGGCCGGCTGAGCCGATGGGTGCCGATCGCGCTCACGCGTACGGCGCCGCCGCCGGCCTCCTCGGTGACCTGCTCCTCGGCGATCCGCGCCGCGGGCATCCGGTCGCCGTGTTCGGGCGCGCGGCCGCCGCCGTGGAACGCGTCCTGTGGCACGACCACCGCGGCTGGGGCGCGCTGCACACCGCTGTATGCGCCGGCGGCGCCGTGGGAGCCGGGCTCGTCGCCCAACGGGCCGTGCGCCGCTGCCCCGTCGCCTCCGCGGCGCTCACCGGCGCGGCCACCTGGGCCGTCGTCGGGGGCACCTCACTGGCCCGCGAGGCCCGGACGGTCGGGCGCGCCCTGGCGGCCGGGGACCTGACGGCGGCCCGCGCACGGCTGCCCCATCTGTGCGGCCGGGACCCGCAGGCACTGGACGCCGACGGGATCGCCCGCGCCGTGGTCGAGTCCGTCGCCGAGAACACCTCCGACGCCGTCGTGGGCGCACTGGTGTGGGGCGCGGTGGGCGGGGTGCCGGGGCTGCTCGGGTTCCGGGCCGTCAACACCCTGGACGCGATGGTCGGTCACAAGTCGCCGCGCCTGCGCCGCTACGGCTGGGCCTCGGCGCGGCTCGACGACGTCGCCGGGTGGCCGGGAGCCCGGCTGACGGCCGTGCTCGCCACGCTGGCCGGACCGGATCCGCGGGGTGCCGTGCGGGCCTGGCGGGCGGACGCGGCGAAACACCCGAGCCCCAACGCCGGTCCCGTCGAGGCGTCGTTCGCGGGCGCCCTCGGGGTACGGCTCGGCGGGACGCTCTCCTACGCCGGGCGGGTCGAGCACCGGCCCGTGCTCAACGGCGGCACCGGGCGGGCCGTCCGGGTCGCCGACATCGACCGGGCCGTACGGCTCTCCCGCCGCGTCGGCCTGCTCGCGCTCGGCGTCACCGCCGGCGCGCGCCTCCTCGTGAAGGGACGTGGCAAGTGAACGGTGGTCTCCTCGTCGCCGGCACCACCTCCGACGCCGGCAAGAGCGTCGTGACGGCCGGGATCTGCCGCTGGCTGGCGCGCCAGGGCGTGAAGGTCGCGCCGTTCAAGGCGCAGAACATGTCCCTCAACTCCTTCGTGACGCGCGAGGGCGCCGAGATCGGGCGGGCGCAGGCGATGCAGGCGCAGGCCTGCCGGGTGGAGCCGACCGCGCTGATGAACCCCGTGCTGCTCAAGCCCGGCGGTGAACAGAGCAGCCAGGTGGTGCTGCTGGGCAGGCCGGTGGGCGAGATGAGCGCCCGCGGCTACCACGGCGGGCGCCGGCAGCGGCTGCTGGGCACGGTGCTGGACTGCCTGGCCGAGTTGCGGGGCACGTATGACGCGGTGATCTGTGAGGGGGCCGGTTCGCCCGCGGAGATCAATCTGCGGCGGACGGACATCGTCAACATGGGGATCGCGCGGGGCGCGCGGCTGCCCGTGCTCGTGGTCGGCGACATCGACCGGGGCGGTGTCTTCGCCTCCTTCTTCGGCACCCTCGCCCTGTTGTCGCCCGAGGACCAGGAACTGGTCGCCGGATTCCTGGTGAACAAGTTCCGGGGGGACGTCTCCCTGCTGGAGCCCGGCCTCGACATGCTCCGGAACCTCACCGGGCGGCGGACCTACGGCGTGCTGCCGTTCCGGCACGGGCTCGGCATCGACGAGGAGGACGGACTGCGGGTCTCGCTGCGCGGCACCGTGCGGGAGTCCACGGTGGCTCCCCCGGTCGGTGAGGACGTGCTGCGGGTCGCCGTGTGCGCGATCCCGCTGATGTCCAACTTCACCGACGTGGACGCGCTGGCCGCCGAACCCGGCGTCGTGGTGCGGTTCGTGGACCGGCCGGAGGAGCTGGCCGACGCGGACCTGGTCGTGGTCCCGGGGACCCGGGGCACGGTCCGGGCGCTCGAGTGGCTGCGCGAGCGCGGCCTCGCCGACGCCCTCGCGCGCCGGGCCGCCGAACACCGGCCCGTGCTCGGCATCTGCGGTGGCTTCCAGATCCTCGGCGAGCACATCGAGGACGAGGTCGAGTCGCGCGCCGGGGAGGTCCCGGGGCTCGGACTGCTGCCGGTGCGGGTGCGGTTCGCCCGCGAGAAGACGCTGACCCGGCCGGTCGGCGAAGCCCTGGGCCAACCGGTCGAGGGATACGAGATCCACCACGGGGTGGCCACCGTCGTCGGGGGCGAGCCCTTCCTGGACGGCTGCCGGGCAGGACAGACCTGGGGCACGCACTGGCACGGCTCGCTGGAGTCGGACGGCTTCCGGCGGGCCTTCCTGCGCGAGGTGGCGGCCGCCGCGGGACGCCGCTTCGTCCCGGCCTGCGACACCTCCTTCGCCGCGCTGCGCGAGGAGCAGCTCGACCGGCTCGGCGACCTGATCGAACAACACGCGGACACGGACGCGCTGTGGCGGCTCATCGAGTCGGGCGCGCCGCAAGGACTGCCCTTCATCCCACCGGGAGCGCCCGTATGAGCACAGTGCTGTTGTTGTCGACCGCCGACACCGATCTGCTGGCGGCCCGGGCCTCCGGCGCCGGGTACCGGATCGGGAATCCGACCCGGGTGGACGTGGCCGGGGAGCTGCCGGGGCTGATCGAGGGCACGGACCTCGCGGTCGTACGGCTGCTCGGCGGCAAGCGGGCCTGGGAGGACGGACTGGCCGCGCTGAAGGCGTCCGGCGTGCCGACCGTGCTGCTGGGCGGCGAGGCCGTGCCGGACGCCGAGCTGATGGCCGAGTCGTCCGTGCCGGCGGGCGTGGTGGCGGAGGCGCTGAAGTACCTCGTCGAGGGCGGCCCGGACAACCTGACCGAACTGGCCCGGTTCCTCTCCGACACGGTGCTGCTGACCGGCGAGGGCTTCGAGGAGCCGCGGAAGATGCCGGAGTTCGGCGTCCACGGCTCCCGCCCGGTCCGGGCGGGCCGCCCGACGGTCGGCGTGCTGTTCTACCGGGCGCACGAACTCAGCGGCAACACGGCCTTCGTGGACACGCTGTGCGAGGCGATCGAGGCGCAGGGCGCCAACGCCCTGCCGGTGTACTGCGGTTCGCTGCGCGGCGCCGACCCCGGGCTGTACGAACTGCTGGGCCGGGCCGACGCCCTGGTCGCCACCGTGCTGGCGGCCGGCGGCACGCACGCCTCGCAGGCGTCCGCCGGCGGGGACGAGGAGTCCTGGGACATCGGGGCGCTCGCCGACCTGAACGTGCCCGTGCTGCAGGGCCTGTGCCTCACCTCCTCACGGGCCGCCTGGGCGGAGTCGGACGCCGCCCTCTCCCCCATGGACGCGGCGATGCAGGTCGCCATCCCGGAGTTCGACGGCCGCCTCGTCACGGTGCCGTTCTCCTTCAAGGAGCAGGGACCGGACGACGTCCCGGTGTACGTCGCCGACCCCGAGCGGGCGTCACGGGTGGCCGGTATCGCCGTACGGCACGCGCGGTTGAAGCACAAGCCGAACGCGGACAAGAAGATCGCGCTGGTCTTCACCGCCTACCCGACCAAGCACTCCCGGGTCGGCAACGCGGTAGGCCTGGACACGCCCGCGTCGGCCGTGCGGGTGCTGGACGCCCTGCGGGACGCCGGCTACGCGGCCGAGGGGTACCCGGACCACGGCGACGAGCTGATCCACCGGCTGATCGCGGCCGGCGGCCACGACGTCGAGTGGCTGACGGAGGAGCAACTGGCCGCCGCGCCCGCCCGGGTGCCGCTCGCCGACTACCGTGAGTGGTTCGACGGGCTCGACGCCGGGCTGCGGAACGCGATGCTCCAGGCGTGGGGCGAGCCGCCGGGCGGCCTGTACGTGGACGGCGACGACATCGTGCTCGCCTCCCTGCGGTTCGGCAACGTCGTCGTGATGATCCAGCCGCCGCGGGGCTTCGGCGAGAACCCGATCGCGATCTACCACGACCCCGACATGCCGCCCTCACACCACTACCTGGCGGCCTACCGCTGGCTGGAGAGCAGCTTCGGCGCCGACGCGATCGTGCACATGGGCAAGCACGGCACGATGGAGTGGCTGCCGGGCAAGGGCCTGGGCCTGAGCGGCGGCTGCGCTCCGGACGCCGTGCTCGGCGACCTCCCGCTCATCTACCCGTTCATCGTCAACGACCCGGGCGAGGGCACCCAGGCCAAGCGGCGCGGGCACGCCACCGTGGTCGACCACCTGGTGCCGCCGATGGCGCGCGCGGACACCTACGGCGACCTGGCCAAGCTGGAGCAGCTACTGGACGAGTACGCGCTCGTCTCCGACCTGGACCCGGCGAAGGCACCGGCGGTGCGCGCCCAGATCTGGACGCTGGTCAAGGCCGCCGAACTGCACCACGACCTGCATGTGGACGAGCAGCCGGACGACGACGAGTTCGACGAGTTCGTCATGCACATCGACGGCTACCTGTGCGAGATCAAGGACGTGCAGATCCGCGACGGACTGCACGTCCTCGGCGGCGGTCCGGAGGCCGAGCCGCGGGTGAACCTGGTCCTCGCCGTGCTGCGCGCCTCCCAGGTGTGGGGCGGACGGGCGAACGCGCTGCCGGGGCTGCGGGCGTCGCTGGCCCTGCACTACGGGCTGGTGGAGAAGGAGCTGCTGGCCGAGCCGGGCGCGGCGGTGAAGGTCCCGGTGGAACTGACGGACCGGATCCAGGCCGCGCCCGTCCCCCACCAGCCTGCCGAGGAGGGCGCCACGCGCCCCTTCGTCCCCTCCCGGACGGCGTCCGACGCCATCGACCTGCTGGAGCAGCTCTGCCGGCGGATCGCGGAGGGCATGGAGGCCCGGGCCTGGGACCGGGCGGCGGTGGACGCCGTGCTGGACGACGTGCTCGGCACCCGGATCCCGGACGCCGTCGCGGTGCTGGAGTTCGCCTGCGACGAGGTGGTGCCGCGGCTGGCCCGGACCTCCGACGAGATCGGGCACGTCCTGCGGGCGCTGGACGGCGGCTACGTGCCGGCCGGCCCGTCGGGTTCGCCGACCCGCGGCCTGGTCAACGTGCTGCCGACCGGCCGGAACTTCTACTCGGTCGACCCGAAGGCGATCCCGTCCAGGCTGAGCTGGGAGGTCGGCCAGTCGCTCGCGGACTCGCTGGTGCAGCGGTACCTGCGGGACACCGGGGAGTATCCGAGGTCGGTCGGCCTCACGGTCTGGGGCACCTCCGCGATGCGCACCCAGGGCGACGACATCGCCGAGATCCTGGCGCTGCTGGGCTGCCGCCCGGTCTGGGACGACGCCTCGCGGCGGGTGACCGGCTTCGAGGTGATCGGTCCGCAGGAGCTGGGCCGGCCGCGCATCGACGTCACGGTCCGTATCTCCGGCTTCTTCCGCGACGCGTTCCCGCACGTGGTCGGGCTGATCGACGACGCGGTCCGGACGGTGGCCGAGCTGGACGAGCCGGCCGAGGTCAACCACGTGCGGGCGCACGTGGAGGAGGACGTCGCGGAGCACGGTGACCGCCGGCGGGCGACGGCCCGTGTCTTCGGCTCGAAGCCGGGCGCGTACGGCGCCGGCCTGCTGCCGCTGATCGACGCCCGGAACTGGCGCTCCGACGCCGACCTCGCCGAGGTGTACGCGGTGTGGGGCGGTTACGCCTACGGACGCGGTCTCGACGGGCGTGCGGCGCGCGGGGACATGGAGACCGCGTTCCGGCGGATCGCGGTGGCGGCGAAGAACGTCGACACCCGTGAGCACGACCTGGTCGACGCCGACGACTACTTCCAGTACCACGGCGGCATGGTCGCCATGGTGCGGCACCTGACCGGTGCCAGCCCCGAGGCGTACGTGGGCGACTCGGCCGTGCCGGACCAGGTGAGGACCCGCACGCTGGGCGAGGAGACGCACCGTGTCTTCCGGGCGCGGGTGGTCAACCCGCGCTGGATGGCGGCGATGCGCCGGCACGGGTACAAGGGCGCCTTCGAGATGGCGGCGACCGTGGACTACCTGTTCGGCTACGACGCCACGGCGGGCGTGGTCGACGACTGGATGTACGAGAAGCTGAGCGCGGAGTACGTCTTCGACCCGGAGAACCGGGACTTCATGCGCACGTCCAACCCGTGGGCGCTGCGCGGCATCACCGAGCGGCTGCTGGAGGCGGCGGACCGCGGGCTGTGGGCGGAGCCGGACGCGGACACCCTGGAGCGGCTGCGCGCCACCTATCTGGAGCTGGAAGGCGACTTGGAGGGCGACCAGTGACCACTCCGTTCCCGTTCACGGCCGTTGTCGGCCAGGACGACCTGCGCCTCGCGCTGCTGCTGAACGCCGTGTCACCGGCGGTCGGCGGTGTGCTGGTGCGCGGCGAGAAGGGCACCGCGAAGAGCACCGCCGTCCGCGCCCTCTCCGTGCTGCTGCCGGAGGTGGCCGTCGTCCCCGGTTGCCGCTTCTCCTGCGACCCGGCGGCACCGGACCCGTCCTGCCCGGACGGCCCGCACGAGGCGGGCGCGGGGGCCGGGCGTCCGGCGCGGATGGTCGAGCTGCCCGTCGGTGCCTCCGAGGACCGGCTGGTCGGCGCGCTCGACATCGAGCGGGCGCTCGCCGAGGGCGTGAAGGCGTTCGAGCCCGGCCTGCTGGCCGACGCCCACCGCGGGATCCTGTACGTGGACGAGGTCAACCTCCTGCACGACCATCTCGTGGACCTGCTGCTGGACGCCGCCGCGATGGGCGCCTCGTACGTCGAGCGCGAGGGCGTCTCGGTGCGGCACGCCGCCCGGTTCCTGCTCGTCGGCACCATGAACCCCGAGGAGGGCGAGCTGCGGCCGCAGTTGCTCGACCGGTTCGGGCTGACCGTGGAGGTCGCGGCCTCGCGGGAGCCGGACGAGCGGGTGGAGGTCGTGCGGCGCCGGCTGGCGTACGACGACGATCCCGGCGCCTTCGCCGCGCGCTGGGCCGAGGAGGAGGCCGCCGTCCGGCGGCGGATCGTCGCGGCGCGGGAGTTGCTGCCGCGGGTGCGTCTGGGCGACGGAGCGCTGCGGCAGATCGCGGCGACCTGCGCGGCCTTCGAGGTGGACGGGATGCGCGCCGACATCGTGATGGCGCGAACGGCGACCGCGCTGGCCGCGTGGGCCGGGCGGACCGAGGTGCTCGCCGAGGACGTCCGGCAGGCCGCGCTGCTCGCGCTGCCGCACCGGCGGCGGCGCAACCCGTTCGACGCGCCGGGCCTGGACGAGGACAAGCTGGACCGGACGATGGAGCAGTTCTCCGGCGAGGACGAGGCCGAGGGCGACGACGACCCCGGGCCCGACGACCCCGGCCCCGGCGGGCCCGGCGGCGGTGGCGGGCAGCCGCCGCCCGACAGCGCTCCGCAGGGCGACGGCGGCGCCGCGGCGGCGCCCGAGGAGGCCGGTGAGGGTGGTCGGCCCCAGCCCTCGGGCGGCCAGGAGCAGCCGGCCGTGCGGGCGGCCGAGCCGTTCCGCACGAAGGTGCTGAGCGTGCCCGGCATCGGTGAGGGCGCCGCGGGCCGACGGTCGCGGGCCCGGACCGAGCACGGCCGGACCACGGGCGCCCGGCGGCCCCGGGGCGCGCTGAACAAGCTGCACCTGGCGGCCACCGTTCGGGCCGCGGCCCCGCACCAGCGGGCGCGGGGGCGCTCCGGGCCGGGTCTCGTCGTGCGCCGGGACGATCTGCGGCAGGCGACCCGGGAGGGGCGTGAGGGCAACCTCGTGCTGTTCGTGGTCGACGCCTCCGGGTCGATGGCGGCGCGCCAGCGGATGGGCGCCGTGAAGGGCGCGGTGCTGTCGCTGCTGCTCGACGCCTACCAGCGGCGGGACAAGGTCGGTCTGGTGACCTTCCGGGGGTCCGCGGCGGACGTGGCGCTGCCGCCCACCTCGTCGGTGGACGCGGCGGCGGTGCGGCTGGAGTCGCTCCCGACCGGCGGCCGTACGCCGCTGGCGGCCGGACTGCTGAGGGCGCACGAGGTGCTGCGGGTGGAGCGGCTGCGGGACCCGGCGCGGCGGGCGCTGGTCGTGGTGGTGACCGACGGCCGGGCCACAGCGGCGGGGCCGGCGCGAGGGGGTTCCCGCCAGGCGTTCGGCGCCGGGCAGGCCTCCGGCCGCGGCGGCGGCCCGGCGACGGGCGAAGCGGAGCCGGTCGCGCTGGCGGGGCGGGCGGCACGGCTGTTCGCGGCGGACGGCGTCGCCTCGGTGGTGGTGGACTGCGAGTCGGGGCCGGTCCGGCTCGGGCTCGCCGGACGCCTCGCGGGCGAGCTGGGCGGTACGGCGGTGACGCTAGACGAGCTGCGCTCCGACTCGATCGCCGGACTGGTCAGGGATGTGCAGGGGACTTCGAGGAGGGCCGCGTAATGCCGCAGGGACAGCCGAGTGTCGTACCGGACGACGGACTGACGACGCGTCAGCGCCGCAACCGGCCGCTCGTCGTCGTGCACACGGGCGTCGGCAAGGGCAAGTCCACCGCCGCGTTCGGGCTGGCGCTGCGGGCCTGGAACCAGGGCTGGCCGATCGGGGTGTTCCAGTTCGTCAAGTCCGCCAAGTGGAAGGTCGGCGAGGAGAACGCGCTGCGCGTGCTCGGCGCCTCCGGCGAGGGCGGCAGCGTCGACTGGCACAAGATGGGCGAGGGCTGGTCCTGGGTGCAGCGGGACATCCAGGGTGACAACGCGACCAACGAGGAGAAGGCCCGCGAGGGCTGGGAGCAGGTCAAGCGGGATCTGGCCGCCGAGACGTACCGGCTCTACGTGCTGGACGAGTTCGCGTACCCGATGCACTGGGGCTGGGTGGACACGGACGAGGTGGTGGAGGTGCTGCGCGGCCGGCCCGGCACCCAGCACGTGGTGATCACGGGGCGGAACGCGCCGGGGAAGCTGGTGGACCTCGCCGACCTGGTCACCGACATGTCCAAGGTCAAGCACCCCATGGACGTGGGGCAGAAGGGCCAGAAGGGCATCGAGTGGTGATGACGCCGGTGCCCCGGCTGGTCGTCGCCGCGCCCTCGTCGGGCAGCGGCAAGACCACCGTCGCCACGGGGCTGATGGCCGCGTTCGCCGCGCGGGGGCTCGCCGTGTCCCCGCACAAGGTCGGGCCGGACTACATCGATCCCGGGTACCACGCGCTCGCCACGGGGCGGGTGGGCCGCAACCTGGACGCGTACCTGTGCGGGCCGGAGCTGATCGCCCCGTTGTTCCTGCACGGGGCGCGGGGGTGCGATCTCGCCGTGGTCGAGGGCGTCATGGGGCTGTACGACGGCGCCGCGGGCCAGGGTGAGCTGGCGTCCACCGCCCACGTCGCCAAGCTGCTGCGGGCGCCGGTGGTACTGGTCGTGGACGCGTCCTCGCAGTCGCGGTCGGTGGCGGCGCTGGTGCACGGCTTCGCGTCCTGGGACCCGGAAGTGCGGGTCGGGGGCGTGATCCTCAACAAGGTGGCGTCCGATCGGCACGAGGCTCTGCTGCGCGAGGCGCTGGACGCCTCCGGGGTTCCGGTGCTGGGGGTGCTGCGGCGGCTGCCGCGGCTGGACACGCCGTCGCGGCATCTGGGCCTGGTACCGGTCGCCGAGCGGCGGGCCGCGGCGGTGGACGCGGTCGCGGCCATGGCGGCGCAGGTGTCCGCGGGGTGCGACCTGGACGCGCTGACGGCGCTGGCGCGGAGTGCGGGAGCGGTCCCGGGCGCGGCCTGGGATCCGGTGTCCGCGCCGCCCGCCCCGCACGGGGCCCGGCCGGCCGGGGAGCGGGGTCCGGTGGTCGCCGTCGCCGGTGGCCGGGCGTTCACGTTCTCCTACGCGGAGCACGCCGAGCTGCTCGCCGCGGCCGGGGCCGAGGTCGTCGCCTTCGATCCGCTCCGGGACGAGGAACTGCCGGAGGGCACCGCCGGGTTGGTCGTCGGGGGCGGTTTCCCCGAGGTGTACGCGGCGGAGCTGTCCGCCAACGAGCCGCTGCGCGGGGCGGTCGCCGGACTCGCGCTGAGCGGCGCTCCCGTGGCCGCGGAGTGCGCGGGCCTGCTCTATCTGTGCCGGGAGCTGGACGGCCGGCCCATGTGCGGGGTGCTGGACGCCGGCGCCCGCATGGGCGAACGGCTCGCTCTCGGCTACCGGGACGCGGTGGCCGTCGGCGACAGCGTGCTGGCCGCCGCGGGGACGCGGACACGCGGGCACGAGTTCCACCGCACGGTCGTCGAGCCCGGCTCCGGTGCCGCTCCCGCCTGGGGTCTGACCACCCCGGTGCGCCGGGTCGAGGGTTTCGTGCAGCGGGGCGTGCACGCGAGTTATCTGCACACGCACTGGGCCGCCCGGCCCGGCGTGGCCCGTCGGTTCGTGGAGAGGTGCCGGACGTCATGAGCAGCAGGCTGGTCGGAGTCGGGGTCGGTCCCGGGGACCCGGAACTGGTGACCGTCAAGGGCGTCAACGCCCTGCGCGCGGCCGAGATCGTCGTCGTCCCCGTGATGGACACCGGTGAGCGGGGCCGGGCCGAGGCGACGGTGTTGCACTACGTGCCCGGGGAGAAGGTCGTCCGGGTGGTGTTCGCGCTGAACGAGCGGACCGACCGGGCGCGCCGGGAGGCGGCCTGGGACGCGGCGGGCGAGCGGGTCGCCGGGCTGCTGCGGCGGCACGGGTCGGTCGCCTTCGCCACCATCGGCGATCCGAACGTGTACTCGACGTTCACCTACCTCGCGCAGACGATCGCGGGGCTGGTGCCGGGTGTGGTGGTCGAGACCGTGCCCGGGATCACCGCCATGCAGGATCTGGCGGCGCGGTCGGGCGCGGTGCTGACGGAGGGGACCGAGCCGTTGACGCTGGTGCCGGTGACGGCGGGCTCGGCGGCGCTGAAGGAGGCGCTGGCGGGGCCGGGCACCGTCGTGGCGTACAAGTTCGGCCGGCAGGCCACGGAGGTCGCCGAGGCGCTGCGGGAGACCGGGCGGATCGGGGACGCGGTGTGGGGTTCGGCGCTCGGGCTGCCGGAGGAGTCGGTGCGGCCGGCCGGCGAACTGGACGGGACGCCGCTGCCGTACCTCTCCACGCTGATCGCTCCGCCGCGGCGGGACGGCGGGCGGGGCGGGAAGCTGTGACGCGGCCCTCGCGGTCAGCCGCCGGAGACGCCGACCACCAGCCAGATGAAGGCCGCGCCCGCGACCGTGCACAGCAGGGTGGAGCGGGCGGGGTGCTCGTGGTGGGCCTCGGGGAGGATCTCGGCGGCGGCGAGATAGAGCAGCACGCCGCCGAAGAGGCCGAGATAGCCGCCGAGCACCGGCTCGGGGATGTGGAGGAAGACCGTCGACAGCGCGCCCAGCAGGGGGGCGCAGGCGTCGGCCAGCAGCATGCCCACCGCCCGGCGGCGGGCGTTGCCGTACAGGCTCGTGATGGTGAAGGTGTTGAAGCCGTCGGCGAAGTCGTGCGCGATCACGGCGAGCGCGACGGAGGCGGCCATGCCGCCGCCCACCTGGAAGGCCGCGCCGATCGCCACGCCGTCCATGGCGCTGTGCCCGACCATCGCGGCCGCCGCCGTCAGGCCCACCTCGGGCGCGCGGTGCTGGTGCTCGGCGCCCCCGTGCGCCGCCTGGCGCGCGGCCAGGGTGCGCTCCACCAGGTGGGCCAGCAGGAAGCCGGCCACGAACAGCAGCAGGGCCGCCGGTACGCCGAAGACCTCGCGGTCCGCCGCGCGCAGCGCCTCCGGCAGCAGGTCGAGGCCGACCACGCCGAGCATCAGGCCGCCGGCCAGCCCCAGGACGAGATGGCGACGGTCGGTCACACGCTGTGCCGTCCAGCCGCCGGCCAGCGTCATCAGGAACGCGCCGAGCGCGACGAAGACCGCCATGGGCCCTTGCTATCCGATGAAGGTGCCTTCGCGCACATCCGGCGCCCTCCGCACACCCCCAGACCCTGACGTTTCATCCCAGAACAGACCTGCGTCTTTCCTACGAGAGGACCCCTTCCCATGGCCATGGCCGATGCCCCCACCGGCAAGGTGACGTTCGTCGGTGCCGGCCCCGGCGCCGCCGATCTGCTGACGTTCCGGGCCGCGCGCGCGATCGCCGCGGCCGACGTGGTGATCTGGGCGGCGAGCCTGGTGCAGGCCGAGGTCCTCGAACACGCGCGGGACGACGCGGAGATCCTGGACTCGGCGGCCATGTCGCTGGAGGACGTGGTCGGCGTCTACCGGCGGGCCCACGCCGGGGGGCTGACCGTCGCGCGGATCCACTCCGGGGATCCGGCGCTGTGGGGCGGCACCCAGGAGCAGCTCGACCGGTGCGCGGAGATCGGCATCGCGACGGAGGTCGTGCCGGGAGTGTCCTCGTTCTCCGCCGTGGCCGCCCTGGCGCAGCGGGAGCTGACCATCCCCGAGGTGGCCCAGTCGGTCGTCCTGACCCGGCTCGGCGGCGGCAAGACGCCGATGCCGCCCGGTGAGGAGGTCCGCGAGTTCGCCCGGCACGGCACCACGATGGCCGTGTTCCTGTCGGCGGCGCGCAGCGGCCAGCTCGTGCGGGAGCTGCTGGAGGGCGGCTACCCCACGGACACCCCGGTGGTCGTCGCGTACCAGGCGACCTGGCCGGAGGAGCTGGTCGTCAGGTGCACCATCGGCACCCTGGAGGAGACGGTCAAGGAGCACAGGCTCTGGAAGCACACCCTCTTCCTGGTCGGTCCGGCCCTGGACGCCCACGGGACCCGCTCGCACCTGTACCACCCCGGCCACTTCCACGGCTACCGCAAGGCCGACCCGGAGGCACGGCGGGCGCTGCGCGAGGAGAGGGCGAAGAGTTGATCACGGTCGTGGGCACGGGGACCGGGGCGCCGGTCCCGGACGGGGTGGTCGCCGGTGCCGCCCTCGTCGTGGGCGGACGGCGGCACCTGGACGCCGTGGAGCTGCCGGAGGGGGCCGGGCGGATCGTGCTCGGTCCGCTGGCGCCCGCCCTGGACGCCATCGGGGAGTACGCCGACAAGGGACTGCCGGTGGTCGTGCTGGCCTCCGGGGACCCGGGGTTCTTCGGGATCGTACGGGCGCTGGCCGAGCGGTTCGGGGCGGGGCGGCTGGACGTGCGGCCGGGGGTGTCCTCGGTGGCCACCGCGTTCGCGCGGCTGGGGCTGCCGTGGGACGACGCGGTCGTGGTGAGCGCGCACGGGCGCGACCTGCGGACCGCCGTCAACGCCTGCCGGGCGCATCCGAAGGTGGCGGTGCTGACCGGGCCCGGCGCCGGGCCGGCCGAGCTGGGGGCCGCGCTGGGCGGCGGCCGGCTGCTGGTCGTGGCGAGCGCGCTGGGCGATCCGGAGCACGAGCGGGTGGAGCGGGTGACGCCCGCCGAGGCCGCCGCCCGGGACTGGGGTACCGCGGTGAGCGTGGTGCTGTGCCTGGACGAGGCGCGGACGCCGGGTGCCGTGCGCACGGTCGCCGGCCCGGGCGCGCCGCCCGCCGGATGGGCCCTGGACGAGACGGAGTTCGCGCACCGCGACTCGATGATCACCAAGTTCGAGGTGCGGGCGCTGGCGCTCGCCCGGCTCGGGCCGCGCCTGGGGGACCTGGTGTGGGACGTCGGGGCCGGCTCGGGTTCGGTGGCCGTGGAGTGCGCGCGGCTCGGCGCGGCCGCCGTCGCCGTGGAGCGGACCGCGGACGGGATCGAGCGGATCCGGGCCAACGCCGCCGCCCACGGGGTCGACGTGGACGTGGTGCACGGTACGGCACCGGACGCGCTGGACGGGCTCGCCGACCCCGACGCCGTGTTCGTCGGCGGCGGGGGGCGCGAGCTGCCGGCCGTCGTCGGCGCGTGCGCGCGGCGGGCCCGGCGGACCGTCGTCGTCGCCCTGGCCGCCCTGGACCGGGTGCCGGCCGCGCGCGCGGCGCTGACGGACGCGGGGCTCCGCTGCGAGGGCGTGCTGTTGCAGTCGTCCCGGCTGGCGCCGCTGCCCGGGGACGTGACCCGGCTGGCGGCGGCCAATCCGGTTTTCCTGCTGTGGGGCGTCCGACCCCCGGCGACCAGTGAAGGAGCAGCGAAGTGATCGGCCTCATTTCCGCCACCGCGGCGGGCGCGGCGGCGCGGGACCGGCTGGCCGCGGCCTGGCCGGACCGTACGCGGGTGTACGACGCCGGCGCCGGGGAGGCCGTACGGGCCGCTTTCGCCGAGTGCGAGCAGTTGGTCTGCTTCCTCGCGACGGGCGCGGTGGTACGACTGCTCGCGCCGCTGCTGGGCGACAAGGCGACCGACCCGGGCGTGGTGTGCGTGGACGAGGGCGGCCGGTTCGCGGTGTCGCTGCTCGGCGGGCACGGCGGCGGCGCCAACGAACTCGCCCGCGAGGTCGGCGGGTTGCTGGGTGCCGAGCCGGTGGTGACGACCGCGACGGACGCGGTGGGCCTGCCGGGTCTCGACACCCTCGGGTTCCCCTTCGAGGGGGCGGTGGCCGCGGTGTCGCGGGCTCTGCTGGACGGCGAACCGGTCTCCCTGGAGGCCGAGGTGGCGTGGCCGCTGCCCGCGCTGCCCACCTCGCCGCGGGGCGCGCACACCGTCCGGCTCACCGACCGGGCCGTCGCGCCGGGCGAGCGCGAGGTGCTGCTCAGGCCGCCGTCCCTGGTGGTCGGTGTGGGCGCCTCCCGGGGCGCGCCGGCGGACGAGGTGCTCGGCCTGGTCGAGGAGGCGCTGCGGGAGGCGGGCCTTTCGCCGCGGTCCGTCGCCGAACTCGCCACCGTGGACGCCAAGTCGGACGAGCCGGGCATCGTGGCCGCCGCCGCCCGGCTGGGGGTCCCGCTGGTGACGTACCCGGCCGGGGAACTGGCGGACGTCCCGGTGCCCAACCCGTCCGGCGCACCGCTCGCGGCCGTCGGCACACCGTCGGTGGCGGAGGCGGCGGCACTCGCGCGCGGCGGTGAACTCCTGCTGCCCAAGCGGAAGTCGGTACGCGCCGACGGCCGGCCGGCGATGGCGACCTGCGCCGTGGCACGGCGTCCGGCACGCGGACGGCTCGCCGTGGTCGGGCTCGGGCCGGGCGCCCGGGACCTGCTCACCCCGCGGGCGACGGCCGAACTGCGGCGGGCCTCGGTGCTGGTCGGCCTCGACCAGTACGTCGACCAGATCCGCGATCTGCTGCGGCCCGGCACCCGGGTGCTGGAGTCGGGGCTCGGCGCGGAGGAGGAGCGGGCCCGTACGGCCGTGGCGGAGGCCCGGCGCGGCCACGCGGTGGCCCTGATCGGCAGTGGGGACGCCGGCGTGTACGCCATGGCCTCACCGGCGCTCGCCGAGGCGTCCGACGACATCGACGTGGTGGGCGTGCCGGGCGTGACGGCCGCGCTGGCGGCGGGCGCGATCCTGGGCGCGCCGCTGGGCCACGACCACGTGTCCATCAGCCTGTCCGACCTGCACACGCCGTGGGAGGTCATCGAGCGGCGGGTGCGGGCGGCGGCCGAGGCGGACATCGTGGTCACCTTCTACAACCCGCGGTCCCGGGGCCGCGACTGGCAACTGCCCCAGGCGCTCGCGATCCTCGCCGGGCACCGGGACCCGGCGACGCCGGTCGGTGTGGTGCGCAACGCCTCCCGGCCGGACGAGTCGAGCCGGCTGACCACGCTCGGCGAACTGGACCCGGCGACGGTCGACATGATGACCGTCGTCACGGTGGGCAACACCGCGACCCGGAACATCGCCGGCCGCATGGTGACCCCGCGGGGCTACCGCTGGCAGGAGAGCACGCGCACCGGCCCGCCGGAGGGCGCCCGGTGAACCGTACCCTCCGCCCCGTCGAGCAGGAGTCCTCCCGGCGGCCGCGAGCCGGCCGGGACACCTCCCCGGCGCCCGTCGCCGCCCTGCCCGCCGGCTCCGCCGGCGCGGCCGGGACCGGAACGGCGCCGCCCGCGAGCGGGCGGCCCGCCGTGAGCAACATGTCCGGCAAGGGCGCATCGGCGGTCGCCGCCGCGCTCGCCACCCCGCCGTACCCACCCATTTCCCCGAAGGAGACCCCGTGACCACCCCGCCGCCCGCCCTGCTCATCGCCGGCCACGGCACCCGGGACGAGGCCGGAGCCGAGGCGTTCCGCGACTTCGTACGGGAGCTGGGCCGCCGCCACCCCGAACTGCCCGTCGCCGGCGGCTTCATCGAGCTGTCGCCGCCGCCACTGGGCGAGGCCGTCGCCGAGCTGGTGGAGCGGGGCGTACAGCGGTTCGCCGCCGTGCCGCTGATGCTGGTCTCCGCCGGGCACGCCAAGGGCGACATCCCGGCCGCGCTGTCCCGGGAGAAGGAACGGCACCCGGGCATCTCCTACACCTACGGCCGCCCGCTCGGCCCGCACCCGGCGCTGCTGAGCGTGCTGGAGCGGCGGCTGGAGGAGGCGCTGGCCGGCACGTCCGCCGAGCGGTCCGACGTGACCGTGCTGCTGGTGGGGCGCGGGTCGACCGACCCGGACGCCAACGCCGAGGTGCACAAGGCGGCCCGGCTGCTGTGGGAGGGGCGCGGCTACGCGGGCGTCGAGACGGCGTTCGTGTCGCTGGCGGCCCCGGACGTGCCGAGCGGGCTCGACCGGTGCGCGCGGCTGGGGGCGCGGCGGATCGTCGTGCTGCCCTACTTCCTGTTCACCGGCATCCTGCCGGACCGGGTGCGCAGGCAGACCGCGCAGTGGGCGGCCGCCCGTCCGGACCTGGAGGTTCGCTCCGCGGACGTCATCGGGCCGGAGCCGGAACTGCTGGACCTGGTGATGGAGCGGTACGCGGAGGCCGTCAAGGGCGATCTCCGGATGAACTGCGACTCCTGTGTGTACCGGATCGCGCTGCCCGGCTTCGAGGACAAGGTGGGGCTGCCGCAGCAGCCGCACTTCCACCCCGACGACGACGGCCACCACCACGGGCACGGCCACCACCACCCTCATGGCGGGCACTCGCACAGCCATGCGCACTGAGGGGACCGTGGGCGCCCCCGGCACCGGGCACGACCTGCGCCACCACGGCGACGCGGAGACGCGCGACGGCGGCGCCGGGCTGGTCGATCTCGCCGTCAACGTCCGCGCGGACACGCCACCGCCGTGGCTGCGGGAGGAGATCGCCGCCTCGCTGCCGTCCCTCGCGGCCTACCCGGACGGGCGGGCCGCCCGGGCCGCGGTCGCGGCCCGGCACGGGCTGCCGGTGGAGCGGGTGCTGCTGACGGCGGGCGCGGCGGAGGCGTTCGTGCTGCTGGCGCGGGCGCTGAAGGTGCGTCGGCCGGTCGTGGTGCATCCGCAGTTCACCGAGCCGGAGGCGGCGCTGCGGGACGCCGGGCACACCGTGGACCGGGTGCTGCTGCGGGAGGCGGACGGGTTCCGGCTCGATCCGGCGGCGGTGCCCGAGGACGCGGACCTGGTGGTGATGGGGAACCCGACGAATCCGACCTCGGTGCTGCATCCGGCCGCCGCGATCGCCTCACTCGCCCGGCCCGGCCGGGTCCTGGTGGTCGACGAGGCGTTCATGGACGCGGTGCCGGGCGAGCCGGAGGCGCTGGCCGGGCGGACGGATGTGCCCGGTCTCGTCGTGCTGCGCAGCCTGACCAAGACCTGGGGGCTGGCCGGGCTGCGCATCGGGTACGTGCTGGCCGCGCCGGAGACGATCGCCGAGCTGGGGCGGGCCCAGCCGCTGTGGCCGGTGTCGACGCCGGCGCTCGCGGCGGCCGAGGCCTGTGTGGCGCCCCGGGCGCTGGCGGAGGCGGCGCACGCGGCGCACCGGGGCGCGGCGGACCGCGGCCATCTGGTGGCGGGGCTCACCGCGTTCGCGTCCCGCGGGGTGCGGGTGGTGTCGCCCGCACAGGGGCCGTTCGTGCTGGTGCGGGTGCCCGGGGCGGACGCCGTGCGGCGGCGGTTGCGTGAGCTGGGGTACGCGGTGCGGCGCGGGGACACGTTCCCCGGCCTGGACGGGGACGCGTGGCTGCGGGTGGCGGTGCGGGACCGGGGGACGGTGGGCGGGTTCCTGGCCGCGCTGTCGGACGCGCTGCCCCGGCAAGTGCCGTGACCGGCAGGGTCCACCGGTCACGGCACCGGTAGTGCCCGGTCGCGCGCATGCGCTGGTGGCGTGTGCGTTCGATCGGATGTGCCGTTGATCGAGTGTGCGGGGTTTTGTGTAGCAGCACCGCGACTGCGGCGGGACGGCGGAGATCCGCCATGCCTGCACCCATTGCGGTCAGGACCTGACGGCGAGGGACGTCGCCCCTCTGCCCGGCCCGGGAGCAGTTGCGGAGCAGCAGCCGTGGACCACCGACGGGTGACCTCGTCCCGCAGCCCCTCCCGGACGGGGTCACGTCGCGCCATGGCAGCGTCACGCACGGGCGGGCCCTGCCGCCCGATGGACTGCGGCCGGTCGATCCGGGAGAGCCGCACCCGCACGGGCATCAGCGGTCGGGAAGCAGGGACCGCAACCGCAAGGGTGCCGGCCCGGCCGCCGAGCGCCCTGGCCGGTGGCTCCACCCGCCGTCCAGGGCGATGTGCCATCGCGGGCACGGTGCGTTCGACGACCCGCCTGCGTCGGCCGATTCGTCCGCCGGACTCGACGCCCGCGCGGGCGACGCGGGCGCCGATGCGTTTGCCCCGTGACCGTCGCCGCCGGTGAACCGGCCCGGTGGTCGGGGAAGGCCCCGCGTCGCCCGGCCGTCGTCAGCTCCTGCGGCGACGGGCCACCGTCACCGGGCCCGCGCCGGCCACCAGCAGCGCCAGCGCGCCGCCCGCGATGTACGGGGTCGAGGAGTCGCCGCCCGTCTCCGCGAGGTCGGCCTGGGCGCCGGAGGCTCCCTGGGACTTGACGTCGGCGGCGGTACCGGCCTGGCCCGCGGCCGCATGACTCGGGGCCGCTTCACCCTGGGCCGCGTCACTCCCAGCCGCGTCACCCGGGGCCGCGTGGCTCGGGGGCGCGTGGCGGGCGGGGGCGGGGGTCTCGCAGGCGGCCTCGGCGAGGGTGACCGTGCCGTTCACCTCGGCCACGTTCAGCTTCAGCGGGTTGACGGCGACCTTGAGTTCGAGTGCCGTGGCGGCCGCCGTGCGGGACGTGGTGACGCGCCGGGAGAGGGCGAGGCGGACCTCTCCCACGCCGGGCACCTTCACCTCGGTCGGGCCGCCCGCGGTCAGCGTGACCCGCCTGCCGAGGACCGTGACCGCGCCGAGGACGTTCGCCGAGGCGACCGGCGCCCTTCCGGCGGCACAGGTCGCCTTGGCGGTGACCGAGCCGACCTCCAGCACGGAGAGCAGGGGCAGGCCGGGGACGTGCAGCCTGGCGTGGGCGAGGCGGACCGAGCCCTCGGCGAGCCGGCCGTCCGCCGTGGCCCTGGCCGAGGCGGCCTCCGCCCCGAGTACCGTGAACGGCCGGCCGCCGTTCACGCCGTCGAGCCGGGCGGTCAGGGCCGTCCTGTCCGCACTGCGCGGCGCCTGGACCTCGTTCAGGGTGACCGCGAGCGGGACGTTCACGGTCTTGTCGAGGAGGGACACGTCGAGCCCGGTGCGGAGCACGACGGCGGAGGCACGACCGTGGCCCGTGGTGGCGTGCGCGGCGCTCGCGCCCAGCATCGCGGGCGCCGCGGCGAGCGCGGTGACCGTCGCGGCCGCGGCGATCCTGCGTGCGGGCATGCGGAAGTTGTTGCTGTTCAAAGCGGTGGGACCCCCAGAGAAAACTTGCTTGGGACCCGTCAACTCTGTACTCACTGTGGGTGAACGGTCAGCGATCCTGTGTTACTTCACTCCATCGTGGAGTTTCAGCACATCTCTTCGAATCACCGGGCACACGCGTTCCCTCGGCGTCCTACTCCACGACCCGCCCGTTCAGCACCACCCGTCGCGGCGCCGCCAGCACCCGGACGTCCGCCCTCGGGTCCGCCTCGTACACCACGAGGTCGGCCGGTGCGCCCTCCTCCAGTCCGGGACGGCCCAGCCAGGCGCGGGCGCTCCAGCTCGCCGCCGCCACCGCCCGGACGGGCGGGATGCCCGCGGTGACCAGTTCCGCGACCTCGGCCGCGACCAGGCCGTGGGCCAGCGAGCCGCCGGCGTCCGTGCCGACGTAGACCGGGATGCCGGCGTCGTGGGCGCCTCGCACGGTGTCGTAGCGGCGTTCGTGCAGCCGGCGCATATGGGCCGACCAGCGCGGATACCTGCGCTCGCCGCCCGCGGCGAGCCGCGGGAAGGTGGCGATGTTGACGAGGGTCGGGACGATCGCCACGCCCCGCTCGGCGAAGAGGGGGACCAGGTCGTCCGTCAGGCCGGTGGCGTGCTCGACGCAGTCGATGCCGGCCTCGACGAGGTCGCGCAGCGAATCCTCGGCGAAGCAGTGCGCGGTGACACGGGCGCCCAGCCGGTGGGCCTCCGCGATGGCGGCCTCGGCCGCCTCCCGCGGCCAGCAGGCGGACAGGTCGCCGAGGTCGCGGTCGATCCAGTCGCCGACCAGCTTCACCCAGCCGTCGCCGCGCCGCGCCTCCCGCGCGACGTGGGCGACCAGGTCCTCCGGCTCGATCTCCCACGCGTAGTTGCGCATGTAGCGGCGGGTGCGGGCGATGTGCCGGCCCGCGCGGATGATCTTCGGGAGGTCCTCGCGGCCGTCGATCCAGCGGGTGTCGGAGGGCGAGCCGGCGTCCCGGATCAGCAGGGTGCCCCGTTCCCGGTCGGTCAGCGCCTGCTTCTCGGCGGTCTCGGAGTCCACCGGGCCGTCGGCGCCGAGGCCGACGTGGCAGTGCGCGTCGACCAGGCCGGGCAGCGCCCAGCCCTCGACGGTGGTGACGTCACGCGCCCCGGCGGGGCGGTCGTAGGAGACGCGGCCCCCGACCACCCACAGTTCGTCGCGGACGTCCTCGGGCCCGGCCAGGACCCGCCCCCTCACATGCAGCACCGCGTCATCGCTCATACCGGCACCCTAAGGGCTGCCCCGCAGGCCCCGGCGGGCGCACGGCGTCGGCTGCGGAACCTCGCCGCGCCGTCGGATCGCCCGAACACGCCCGGCACGAGGACGCCCCTCCGCCGTGCGGCGCACCGCGTCGCACACCGTGCGCCGGTGCCACCGGGGGTTGCGGGACAGCCCTTGACCAGGGACCGCCTCGCGCTACTCCCCGGACCCGCCCACCTGGTCCGGGGCCTCCTCCTCCACCTCGGCCATCGCCGGGTCCAGCAGGCGGGAGAGGAAGTGGCGGGTCCGCTCGTGCCGCGGGGCGCCGATGACCTGGCCGGGACCGCCCTCCTCGACGATCACGCCGCCGTCCATGAAGACGACCCGGTCGGCGACCTCGCGCGCGAAGGTCATCTCATGGGTGACCACCATCATGGTCATGCCCTCCTCGGCGAGCCGGCGCATCACCGCGAGGACGTCCCCGACCAGTTCGGGGTCGAGTGCGGAGGTGGGCTCGTCGAACAGCATCACCTCGGGCCCCATGGCGAGCGCGCGGGCGATGGCCACCCGCTGCTGCTGGCCGCCGGAGAGGGAGGACGGATAGGCCCGCGCCTTGTCGGCCAGGCCGACACGGGCGAGGTTCTCGGCGGCGATCCTCGCGGCCGTCGCCTTGTCCCGGCCGAGGACCCGGCGCTGCGGCAGCGTGAGGTTCTCGGTGGCGTTCAGGTGCGGGAAGAGGTTGAACTGCTGGAAGACCATGCCGATGCGCCGGCGTACGGCGTCGATGTCGACGTCGGGATCGGTCAGCTCGGTGCCGCCGACGAAGACCCGGCCCCCGGTGGGCTCCTCGAGCAGGTTCACGCAGCGCAGCAGCGTGGACTTGCCGGAGCCGGAGGGCCCGATGACGCAGACGACCTCGCCCTGGCCGATCTCCAGGTCGATGCCGCGCAGCACGTGGTTGTCGCCGAAGGACTTGTGCAGGTCCTGGACCTGGATCTCCGCGCGGCTCATCGGATCGCCTCCTGGGACCGGGACTCCATGCGGCGGACGACGTAGCCGAGCGGGACGGTCACCAGCAGGTAGCAGAGGCCGGCGACCAGGATCGGCGTGGAGTTGGCGGTGGTGCTGGCCAGGTCGCGGCCGTACTTGGACAGTTCGCGCTCCTCCAGGGTGACGCCGAGGAACAGCACCAGCGAGGAGTCCTTGAAGAGCAGGACGAGTTCGTTGGTGAGCGGCGGCAGGATGATCCGGAAGGCCTGCGGGACGATGATCGAGACCATGGCCCGCGCGGGCGAGAAGCCGAGCGAACGGGCCGCCTCCATCTGCCCCTTGGGCACGGCCTGGATGCCGGCGCGGATGGTCTCCGCCATGTACGCGGCCGAGACCAGGCCGAGGGCGATGGCGACCTTCCCGTAGGTGCCGCCCGGGATCTGCGTGCCCGGGAAGGCCAGCGGGACGGCGACGCCCACGAAGATGAAGATCAGCAGGGCCGGCAGGCCGCGGAAGATCTCGATGTAGACGCCCGCCACCCAGCGGTACGGACCCACGGAGGACAGCCGCATCAACGCGATGACCATGCCGAGGACGAGTCCGACGACGAAGCCGGACAGCGTGTAGAGCACGGTGTTCTTCAGCGCGAGCGTGATGACCTCGGGGAACATCTGCCTGGCGATGTCGCCCTGGGCGAACTGGTTCTTCAGCCGGCCCCAGTCCGCCGCGACCGCGAACGCGATCACGGCGGCGGCGAACACCGCGTACTGCACGGCGCGGGACAGGCCGCGGCGCTGCCGCCGGGTCAGGCCCTTCCTCTTCGGCTGGAGTGCTGTGCCGGTGTCGGTCATGAGGCCGAGGGAGAGGCGGCGGACGCGTCGTACGGGCCGATCCACTTCTCGTACAGCTTCTTGTACGTGCCGTCGGCCTTCGCGTCGGCGATGGCCTTGTTCAGGGCCTCGCGCAGCCCGGTGTTGCCCTTCTTGACGGTGAAGCCGTACTGCTCACCGGTCTTGAGGTTGCCGACGACCTTGAACCGGTCGGCGTTGGCCTTGTCCTTCAGCCACCCCTGGACGACCGGGTAGTCGATGACGACGGCCTGGACCTGGCCGGTGCGCAGGCCGTTGAGGACGGCGTCGGAGGACTCGAAGGAGATCGGGTCGTAGCCCTTGCCCTTGACGTAGTCCTCGCCGGTCGTCTGCGCCTGGGCGCCGAGCTTCCCGCCCTTGGCCTTGACGTCCTCGAGGGAGCCGATCCCGCTCTTCCGGTCGACGAGGACCGCCTGGGTGGCCTCGAAGTACGGGTCGGAGAAGTCGACGTTCTTCTTGCGCTCGGCGGTGATGGTCATGCCGGCCGCGGCCAGGTCGCACTGCCCGGAGTTGAGGAAGGCGCCGGTCTTGAAGTTCTCGAACGGCGTGTCCACGATCTGCTGCTCGACACCGAGGTCCTTGGCGACGAGGTCGACGAGGGAGACGTCGAAGCCCTGCACCTTGCCGTTCACCTCCGACTGGAACGGCGGGTACGGAAGGTGGGTGCAGGTGGTGAGCCGGCCGGCCTTGACGAGGTGGACCCCCTTGACCGTGGCGCCGTTGCCCCCGTCGCCCGAGGAGCAGCCGGCCACGAGCACGAGCCCGGCCGTGGCGGTGGTGGCGGCCAGCAGACGGGACCGGCGCCGGAGGAGCGTATTCATGGGGGATCTCCAGTCGGGGGAATCGTGAGTTCCGATTATAAGGAGATGTTTGGGTCTCTCAAATCAAACCCATGGCCGAGGGGCCGTCCGGCCTGAGAACTCGCCGGTCGCCCGGGCGGTGGAGGGCGGGGGCTACGCTCGTCCCCGTCGGCCCCCGGCCGGCTTTTTCGACCCTCGTGCGCGATGGAGAGCAGCGCCGTGACCCACCCCCTGCTCGATCTGCCCCCGCTGAGCGCCGGGCGGTTCGCCGCGATCGAGGACCGGGGGCCCGGCTGCCGGCCACCCGTCAGGACGTGCTGATCACCCAGGGTGAGGCACTGCTGCCGCCGGCCGGCGGCGGCGCCCTGGCCGGGGAGATGATCCGGGTGAACCACTGCGGCCCGGACGCGACCCCGGACGCCGTGCACGGCTGCCCGGCCGCCCCGGGCGCGGCGCTCGCCGGGCGGGGGCCGGCGGTGGACGTGGCGGCGGCCCGCCGGGCGGCCGACGAGGCCTGGCGGTGAGCACGGAAACCCGCGAAACGGCGGCCCGCACGGACCGTGCGGGCCGTTTTCATTACCCGAGTGGAAATTCAAATCGATTCCACATTTCCCGGGAATTCACCTGTGGATAGCTTCCCACCTTCTTCTGCCCGATTTTCGGGAAGCTAAACGGGTATGTTTTCCGGCAAGTTTCAACCATGTGACACACTCCACAGACGCTCCTCTTTGTCCTAGTTTGACATAGGCTAAATCGGACATTTGGCCACTGTGCGTGCGAGTCGCACCAACCCTGCCCGTGCATTCTGCAAATTGTCTCGGTAAATTCTCTCCGCATGACTGCCGCACCAGCAGACCTGCTGATCGACCGACCGGCGGTGACCGACGGAGCCTCGCTCTGGCGGCTCGCCAAGGAATCGAAAACACTCGACCTCAACTCCTCGTACAGCTATCTGCTGTGGTGCCGGGACTTCGCGGCCACCTCGGCGGTGGCCCGCGACGCGGACGGCGAGCCCGTCGGTTTCGTCACCGGGTACGTGCGGCCCGAAGACCCCCGCACCCTGCTCGTGTGGCAGGTGGCCGTGGACTCCGCCTACCGCGGTCACGGCATCGCCGCCGCGCTGCTCGACGGGCTGACCGCCCGGCTCGCCGAAGAGCGCGGGATAACCGGCGTGGAGACCACCATCACCCCGGGGAACACCGCCTCCGAGCGGCTGTTCACCTCCTTCGCCGCCCGGCACGGCGCGGACCTGACCCGCGAGGTGCTGTTCCAGGCCGACCTCTTCCCGGACGGCCCGCACGACCCCGAAGTCCTGTACCGCATCGGCCCCCTGGCCCCCACCCCCGCGCACTGAGGAGCTACTCACCGTGACGATCACCCAGCCCGACCTGAGCGTGTTCGAGACCCTCGAGTCCGAGGTCCGGAGCTACTGCCGCGGCTGGCCCACCGTGTTCGACCGGGCGCAGGGCAGCCGCATGTACGACGAGGACGGCCACGCGTATCTCGACTTCTTCGCCGGGGCCGGCTCACTCAACTACGGGCACAACAACCCGGTGCTCAAACGGGCACTCATCGACTACCTGTCCCGCGACGGCGTCACCCACGGCCTGGACATGTCGACCACCGCCAAGCGGGGCTTCCTGCAGGCCTTCCAGAACCTGGTGCTGCGCCCGCGCGACCTGCCGTACAAGGTCATGTTCCCGGGCCCGACGGGCACCAACGCCGTCGAGTCCGCGCTGAAGCTCGCCCGGAAGGTGAAGGGGCGGGAGGCGATCGTGTCGTTCACGAACGCCTTCCACGGCATGTCCCTGGGGTCCCTCGCGGTCACCGGCAACGCCTTCAAGCGGGCCGGCGCGGGCATCCCGCTGGTGCACGGCACCCCCATGCCGTTCGACAACTACTTCGACGGCCAGGTCCCCGACTTCCTGTGGTTCGAGCGGCTCCTGGAGGACCAGGGGTCCGGCCTCAACAAGCCGGCCGCCGTGATCGTGGAGACCGTGCAGGGCGAGGGCGGCATCAACGTCGCGCGTCCGGAGTGGCTGCGTGCGCTGGCCGAGCTGTGCGAGCGCCAGGACATGCTGCTCATCGTCGACGACATCCAGATGGGCTGCGGCCGTACGGGCGCCTTCTTCTCCTTCGAGGAGGCGGGGGTCACGCCCGACATCGTCACCGTGTCGAAGTCGATCAGCGGCTACGGCCTGCCGATGTCGCTGTGCCTGCTCAAGCCCGAGCTGGACGTCTGGGAGCCGGGCGAGCACAACGGCACCTTCCGCGGCAACAACCCCGCGTTCGTCACCGCCACCGCGGCGCTCGAGGCGTACTGGACCGACGGCTCCGCCATGGAGAAGCAGACCCGCGCCCGGGGCGAGCAGGTCGAGCAGGCCCTGATCTCCATCACCGAGGAGAACCTCGCCGACGTGAAGGAGTACCGCGGCCGCGGCCTGGTGTGGGGCCTGGAGTTCCGCGACAAGGACCGTGCCTCGCGGGTCGCCCGGCGCGCCTTCGAACTGGGGCTGCTCATCGAGACGTCGGGCCCCGAGGGCGAGGTCGTCAAACTGCTGCCCGCCCTCACCATCACCCCCGAGGAGCTGGACGAGGGTCTCAGCATCCTCTCCCGCTCGGTCCGCGAGACCGCCTGACCCGCTGCGTACGGCCCACCGGCCGCACGCACCGCACACCGTACGACCAGGAGGAAGTTCAGCACCGTGATCGTCCGATCGTTCAAGGACATCGAAGGCACCGACCGGCACGTCAAGTCCGCGTCCGGCACGTGGGAGAGCAAG
This sequence comes from Streptomyces cellostaticus, assembly GCF_023630175.1. GTDB lineage: Bacteria > Actinomycetota > Actinomycetes > Streptomycetales > Streptomycetaceae > Streptomyces > Streptomyces cellostaticus_A. Next base: position 83,091 of record NZ_JALLIN010000032.1, read on the forward strand.
CGGATCGTCCTCGCCAAGGAGCGGGTCGGCTTCTCCGTGCACGAGACCATCCTGTACGCCGGTACCGAGACGCACATGTGGTACGCCAACCACGTCGAGGCCGTCGTCTGCACCAAGGGCGAGGCCGAGCTCACCGACCGTGAGACCGGGAAGACGTACACCATCACTCCCGGCACCATGTACCTCCTGGACGGGCACGAGCGTCACACGCTGCGTGTCAAGGAGGACTTCCACTGCATCTGCGTGTTCAACCCGCCGGTGACCGGGCGGGAGGACCACGACGAGAACGGCGTCTATCCGCTGCTCACCGAGCCCGAGGAGGTGTGACACCCATGACCGCTGTCACCGACCTGTACCCCAGCCGCGGCGCCAGTGAGGTGGCCGTGCCCCGCCAGGACCCGGTGGTCTGGGGCTCCCCCGACACGCCCGGCCCGATCCCGACGGCCGATCTGCAGGCGTACGAGCGCGACGGCTTCCTCGCCGTCGACCAGCTCATCACCCCGGACGAGGTCGAGGTCTACCGGAGCGAGCTGGACCGGCTGGTCGCCGACCCGGCGATCCGGGCCGACGAGCGCTCGATCGTCGAGCCGAAGTCGAAGGAGATCCGCTCGGTCTTCGAAGTGCACCGGATCAGCGAGGTGTTCGCGCGGCTGGTGCGGGACGAGCGGGTGGTCGGCAGGGCCCGGCAGATCCTCGGTTCGGACGTGTACGTCCACCAGTCGCGGATCAACGTCAAGCCCGGCTTCGGCGCGAGCGGCTTCTACTGGCACTCGGACTTCGAGACCTGGCACGCCGAGGACGGCCTGCCGAACATGCGCACGGTGTCCGTCTCGATCGCGCTGACCGAGAACCACGACACCAACGGCGGGCTCATGATCATGCCGGGCTCGCACCGCACCTTCCTGGGCTGCGCGGGGGCCACGCCCGAGGACAACTACAAGAAGTCGCTGCAGATGCAGGACGCGGGCACCCCGTCCGACGAGGCGCTGACGAAGCTGGCCGGCGAGCACGGCATCAAGCTGTTCACCGGCAGGGCCGGCTCGGCGACCTGGTTCGACTGCAACTGCATGCACGGCTCCGGCGACAACATCACGCCGTTCCCGCGCAGCAACGTCTTCATCGTCTTCAACAGCGTGGATAACAAGGCGGTGGAGCCGTTCGCGGCACCGGTGCGCAGGCCTGAGTTCATCGGGGCGCGGGACTTCACCCCGGTCCGCTGAACCACCTCCCGGCCGGGGGACCGGGGGTCGCCCCCGGAAAGCACAGCATCGGGGCGCGGGACTTCACCCCGGTCCGCTGAACCACCTCCCGGCCGGGGGACCGGGGGTCGCCCCCGGAAAGCACAGCATCGGGGCGCGGGACCTCACTGCGGTGAGACGGTCCGGGCGCGCCCCTCTTCGGCCACCGGGCCGGGGCCTCCTCGTGTGGGACGGGAGGCCCCGGCCCGGTCGTGCTGTCAGCCGGACAGCGCGTCCAGCAGACGGTCCACGTCCGCCGTCGTGTTGTACAGGTGGAAGGCGGCGCGCAGGTTCCCCGCGCGGTCGGACACCACGATGCCCGCCTCGCCCAGGGCGGGCTGACGGCCGCCGAGTCCGGGCACCGAGACGATGGCCGAGCCCGGCGCGGGCACCGGCTCGTGGCCCAGCCCGGCGAGCCCGGCCCGGAACCGGTCGGCGAGCCCCACGGCGTGCGCGTGCAGGGCGGGCAGCCCGATCTCCTCGATCAGTTCCAGGGAGCGGCGCAGCCCGGCATAGGTGAACAGGGCATGACTGAGGTCGAACTGCCGTGCGGAGTGCGCGAGTTCCTCGACCGGGCCGTAGCAGCTCTCCCACGGCCGCTCCCCCGCGACCCAGCCCGCCAGCACCGGGCTCAGTCCGCCGAGGTCCTCCGGGACCACCAGGAACGCCGCGCCGTGCGGTCCGAGCAGCCATTTGAAGGAGACCGCGGCGCTGAAGTCGAAGGCGTCCGCGTCCGTCGGGAGCCAGCCCGCGGACTGGGAGTGGTCGACGTAGGTGCGCGCGCCGTGCTCGCGGGCGGCTTCCCGCACGGCGGCCAGGTCGGCGATCCGCCCGTCGGCGGACTGGGCGGCGCTGAGCGCGACGAGCGCGGTGCCCGGCCGGACGGACTCGGCGATCCGCTCCAGCGGGACCGTGCGGACCTTGAGGTCGCCGCGGACGTGGAAGGGGTTCACCACGGAGGTGAAGTCGTCCTCGACGGTCAGGACTTCGGCTCCGGCGGGGAGGGACGCGGCGATCACACCGGTGTGCGCGGCGACCGAGACGCCTGCGGCGACACGGGAGGCCGGAACGCCGGCGAGCCGGGCGTAGGCGGCCCGGCAGGCCTCGACGTCCTCGTACAGCGGCAGCAGCGGCAGGCCCTCGGCCCGCAGCAGCGCCGCCTCGTGCAGGGCGGTGACGGTACGGGCGGGCAGCAGGCCGTTGCTGGCGGTGTTGAGGTAGCTGGTCCTGGGGGCGAACTCGGCGCGGACGAGGCTGTCGAACGTCTCCGTGGTCTCCATGGGTCCACTCTGCGGCCCGTCGAAGTCCCAGTCCATTGCGGATTTTTGCACGGATCCCCTCAGCGTCCCTTATATGTCCGCGCCGACCTGCGGTTTCTCAGTCCTGCGGTACCGCGCACCCGTCCGGGCCACAGGCCTCGGCGGTGTCCTGGCCGACCGGTCGCAGCGGGGAGCGCTCGCCCCAGGCCCGGGTCAGCGCCCGGGTGAAGACCTCGGCGGGCTGGGCGCCGGACACGCCGTAGGCGCGGTCGAGGACGAAGAAGGGCACGCCGGTGGCGCCGAGCTCGGCGGCCTCGCGCTCGTCGGCGCGGACTTCGTCGGCGTGGGCCGCGGGGTCGGCGAGGACGGCACGGGCCGCCTCGGCGTCCAGCCCGGCCTCGACGGCCAGTTCCACCAGCCGCTCGGCGCCCTCGGTGTACACGGACCGCTCCTCGGCGAAGTTGGCCCGGTAGAGGATCCGCAGCAGTTCGTCCTGCCTGCCCCGGTCCTTGGCGAAGTGCAGCAGGCGGTGCATGTCGAAGGTGCTGCCGTGGTCGCGGCCCCGGGTGCGGTAGTCCAGGCCCTCGGCGGCGGCCTGCGCGCCCAGGTTGTCCTCACCGGCCTGGGCCTGCGCCTCGCTCATGCCGTACTTCCGGGTGAGCAGGGTGAGCACCGGCTGGACGTCGCCCCTGGCACGGCCGGGGTCCAGTTCGAAGGAGCGGTGCACCACCTCGACGTCGTCGCGGTGCGGGAAGGCCGCGAGCGCCTTCTCGAAGCGGGCCTTTCCGACGTAGCACCAGGGACACCCATGAACCAAGGGAGCCAGCCCGCCTCTGACCTGCGAAAACGTGGATTCTAAGCGTTCCACTCGCTCACAGGGTTTCGGAGGCGGACCACCCGATTACTCCAGCCGTAGTTAGCGATCATGACGAGTCTCTGCTTATGGCCCGTAGGCGAGATCCACGCCACCACCGGCCTCAATCAGCCAGGACAGCGAACCGCTTCCGAAGGGCCAGCCAGTAGTGGCCACCTGCACCCAGCCGCCCGACTCGTCGGTTCCTGCGTGCCACCACCACCAGCTGCGATCGTCTCCCATTCCTTGTTCGGTCGGGTCGAAGTAGTACAACCATCCGGAGAGCGTCCAGGGTCCCTGATCGGCGGCTGCTCTCTCCTCTGGCGTCGTCGCGCGCCATTGACGCAGCCACCCCTCCATGCCGAAGGGCTCGCCATGTTCTGGTTCCGGGTTCTCGGGTGCGCACCGCTGGATGAACCAGGCTGGCAGCAGCTGTGGCCAAAGCTCTTCTGCCGGCCAGTCAGCCATCCGGGAGACGACGCACGTCAGTACCGCGCGCGCGTTGTCGATGACCTGGGCAGGGTCCTGGGCAGTGAACCGGAGGCGCACCAGAAACGGCCGGGGCTCGTAGTCATCCTCGGCGCTCGGTCCAGATCGAAGGCGCCGCAGCTCGCCTGTCATGATTTCCACGGTGAGGAAGTATGCATCGGCACCGACCTCGCGACATCCCGATATCGCTGCTGCTCAGCGGACACGAAGCTCTATGGCTGGAAAATTGCATGCCGTCGATAGTGGCAGGTTTGGGCACGGGCTTGGTGTCGGCGTCGCCAGTGTGACCAGCGCAGGCGGTGTGCGAGGTCGTGGAACGGGCTGCTCAGGGCCGCGAACAGGTGTTGGACCTCGTTGCCGGTCAAGGCGATCAGGCCGTTGAGGGCGGCCCGTTCGCGGCGTTCGGTTGCTGCGGTGACGGCAATGAAGGCGTGGGCGAGCATGGCGAGCGTGACCCGGCGGTGCCAGGAGGTCCAGCGGCGAACCTGGTGCTCGTCCAGGCCGGTCAGGCCCTTGCTGGCCCGGAACGTCTCCTCGATCGTCCAGCGCCGTCCGGCCACCCTTACCAGTTCAGACAGTGCCACCGGCCGGGGTGAGAAGCAGCGGTAGAAGGCGAGTTCGCCGGTGCGGCGGTTTCGGCGGACCAGGGCGCCAGTGGCCTGGCCGGCCGGCGGGGTCGTGGATGTCGACCTGTGCCCAGTCGTAGTACCGCTCGCCCTTCGCGCCCGCTCCGGCCGACAGTCGCTGCCAGGTCCGCTTCGGTATCCGCGCTGTCAAGTCTTCGCCTGGAACTTCCCAGCGTGCGTGGTGGTCGGGTGGGTGCTGGAGACGGCCAGGACGTAGCCGGTCCGGCGGTGTTCAAGGGCGGTCCGCAGGTGCGGGTTGTCGTCGTAGACCTCGTTGCCCGCGACCCAGCGAGCGGGGGTTCCCGCGTCCGGGGCCCGCTCAACCATGCGGGCGGCGGGTTGGGGCTTGGAGGCGAAGGCCAGGTCGTCCGGGATGCCCGCGCTCCGGCAGCGGTCCGGGTCGTCGGTCCACGAGCGTGGCATGTATAGGGCTCGGTCGATGGCTGCGTGTCCGCGGGCGGCGGAGCAGACGAGATAGACGGCGACCTGGGCGTTCTCAATGCGGCCGGCAGTGCCGGTGTACTGGCGCTGGACGCCGACGGTCGCCGTGCCCTTCTTCAGGTCGCCCGTCTCGTCGACCACGAGTACCGCCTGGTCGTCGGCGAGGTGCTCGATCACGTAGGCGCGTATGTCGTCGCGGATCGCGTCGGCGTCCCATTTCGCGCGGTGCAGCAGGTGTTGCATGCCGTCCGGAGTGGCATCGCCCGCGTGCTCGGCCAGGGTCCAGCAGTTCTTCCGCGGCAGGTCCGACAGCAGCCCGAGCACCAACGCCGTTGCGCGACGTCGGGGTTCGACCCGAGCGAACCGGCCCGCTACGCGGCCCATCAGCTGATCGAACGTGATCCGCCACCGGGTAGGCACTACGTTGTGCCCCGCGACCACCGCCTGATCTTCGTTTGTCCACATAACTCACGATGATCAACGGTGGCCGCAGCCATCTCCGCGCCAGCCCTGACCAGCAAGATCACGATCTACGGCTGGAGTATTACTGACCTTCAAAGCGTGGTGTCGGAGGGGCTGACGCCTCATGATCCCTGCGGTATGCCGACCGCATGAGGTATGCGCAAGGGGGCGGACTGACCGACGAACGGCGGGCCTTCCGCGAGAAGTTGAGGATGGAGGCGGCCGAGCGGTTCCGGCAGGGCGACGAGAACCCGGTCATCGCTCACGACCTGCGGGTCAGCGTCCGGTCGGTTCAGCGGTGGCGCAGAGCCTGGTCGCA
>NZ_JALLIN010000033.1 GCF_023630175.1 Streptomyces cellostaticus
CTCGGCAGGGGCCGCCACGGCCTCCGCCTCGGCCATCTCGTCCACTTCCGCGGCCGGTATGGCCGGCACGGTGACCTCGGCGGGAGCCTCGGCCGCGCCGGGCGGGCCGGCGGGGCGGGAGGCGGCACGGCGACGCCTGCGCGGCGGCAGGGTGTCGCTCGGCGTGTTCAGTTCGGAACCCTCGTTGGGTTCGGTCGGTTCGAGCATGCGGGCGTTTCTCCCGTCAGGCTCCCGGGCGCCGCGCCTGGTCCGGCGCCGGTCCCGAGGGACCGTTCACCGTTGACGTCCGCGGTCCGCGCGATGCGCGGTGACCGCCGTCCGGGGCGCGGGCGCCGCACGGGAGCACTCTGTGTCCTGTCTCGCCGGTTCCGTACGCCTTGTCGGTACGGCCTGGCGAAAGTCTTCTGGTAGGTGCGCTGCCCGACCCAGGTGGCTCCCGAGTACGAGGGCGGCGCTACGGCGGCCGTCCCTACGCGGAACCTTCCGGCGTCGGCGCCGTCGCGGCGGCGGCCGGTGCGGCCGTCAGGGCCTCGGCTGCCTCGCGGTCGGGCGCGAGCGGGTCGGTCACCGTGCCGGTCTCTTCATCGAACAGCCCCTGCGCCAGCCTGGTCACCGCTGCGGGGACCGGCGGCGCCAGGTCGGCCACGGCGCGGAGACCGGACAGGACGTCGTCGGGTCGTACGGCAGGCGTCACGTGCCGAACAACCAGGCGCAGTATCGCACAGGGCCGGTCGGTCGGCCCATCAGCCCGCGAGCCGTGCGTTTCCAGGTTGGCGACCGCCTGGCGGGCGTCGAAGGTGCGGACGCCGTTCTTGGTGGTGCGCTGCACCTCGACGGTGTCGGCCGCCATGAAGGCCTCGACGGCGCGCCGGGCGTCCAGCGGGTCGACGCCGTCCAGCCGCAGCTCCCACACGGAGGCCGTGAGCCGGTCGGCGAGTCCCGAGGTCCGTGCCTCGACCGCGTCGACGACGTCCAGCCCGGTGGGCAGCGACTCGTCGAGGAGGACGCGCAGGGTCTCGGGGTCCCGCGCCGCGGTCAGCGCGATCTCCAGGTACTCCGCCTCACTGCCCGTGCCGGTGGGTGCGGCATTGGCGTACGACACCTTCGGATGCGGTGTGAACCCCGCCGAGTACGCCATGGGCACCTCGGCGCGGCGCAGCGCACGCTCGAAGGCGCGCTGGAAGTCACGGTGGCTGGTGAACCGGAGGCGGCCGCGCTTGGTGTAGCACAGTCGGATGCGCTGCACCGCGGGTGCGGGCGGCGGGCCTTCGGGCTGTCGCTTGCCCAGTGTCCTAGTCCTTCGTGAGTGCGGTGGTACTCCTACCAAGAGTACGTGTCCCGCGGCCCGTGGGTTCCCGCCGGTCCGCGGGAGCCGCCGGCCGGGGCCCGCCGAGCAGCGTCCGCCCGAGCTCCGCGCGGGCCCGCCGCACGGTGTCACGGGCGGCGGCCCGAGCCTGCCGTACGCTCCGCCCCACCGCGCGCGCCGCCTCGGCGGCGGGCCGCAGCACATGGTCCCGGAGGACGTGCCCGGCGGGCGTGAGGACCGTCCGGTACACCTGGCGCGCCGGCTCCACGAGGACCCACCGCACGAGGATCCCCAGCACCCGCCCGGCGGCCCGGGAGATCCGCCCGGCGATCCGCCAGGCGTGTCCGAGGGCCTGCCCGGTCTCCCGCGCGACGACGGCCAGGACCCGGCCCACGGGCACCAGCACCCGGTGCCACAGGGCGCGGGCGGGCAGGACGAGCAGGACGCGGGCCGTCCGGTACAGGGCGGCGCCGGTCCCGGTGACGACGGCGGTCACGAGCCACGCCAGGGCCCGCCCCGCGGGCGCGAGCACCCGTGCGTACAGCCACCGCGCCGGGACGACCAGCAGATACCGCCCCAGCCGGGCCACGACGGCGCACACCACCGCGCCGACCGCCGCGAGCAGCAGGCCGGCGCCCTCCAGCAGCCGGGCGATCCCCCGCCCGACCGGAGCCAGCACGCGCGCGTACAGCCACCGGAGCGCGGCCCCGGTCACCCGCGCGACCCGGACGAGGCCATGCCCGAGGGGCGTCAGCACGTACCGGTACAGCCATGACCCCGGTACGACGACGAGCACGTTCCCGAGCCACCCCAGCACCTTTCCGGCGGGCACCAGGACCCACCGCCACAGCGCGACGAACGGCCACACGAACAGGGCCCGGCCGAGCCACCGCAGCGCGCGGCCGAGCGGACGCAGCACCGTGCGGGACAGGAAGCGCCCGGCGACGGTCAGCGCGTCCCACGCCAGCCGCACGGGCACCACCAGCACGAGCACGACGATCCGTACCGGAACGCGGATCGCCACGGTCAGGCACCCCTCCGCGTGCTGCGGCCGGGCGGGCGGCTTGTCGAGGTCCATACCCGTACGGACGCGGCGGGCACCCCCGTGGATGCGCCAGGTGCACAGCCCTGTGAGGTCGGGGACGCGGCCGGCCGAAGCCGCCGGGCAGGCCCTGAGGGCTGTCCCGCAATTCCCGGCGGGCGCACGAATGACGGCTACGGCACCTCGCCGCGTTGCCGGATCGCCCGAACACACCCGGTATGAGGCCGACCCTCCGCCGTGCGACGCACCGCATCCGACGCCGCGCGCCGACCCGACCGGGGATTACGGGACAGCCCTCAGGCCACGCGCGCCTTGTACGACTCCGGGTAGCGCTCGGTGAACCTGATGACCCCGACCAGCAGGACGATCGGGACGACCCAGTTGAGCCAGTCGTCCATGGACGGGTTCCGGACGGCCAGCCAGGTGGAGAGCGCCATGAGGGCGAAGACCACGCCCCAGGCCGCCGTCAGCACCCGGTTGATGTGCGCGAAGACGGGCGAGTCCCAGTACTCGCGGGGCGTCTGCTGCCGGGCGTACTGCGCCGTGAAGGGATCGGCGAACAGCGATCCCAGCGCGACGACGGCCACGACACCGTTGGAGACGACCTGGGCGTAGGTCTCCAGCCAGATGAGCTGTGAGCGGTCCAGGGCGAGCGCCAGGACCGTGATGACCGCGAAGAACACGATGCCGACCATGTCCAGGAGGTAGAACCTGCCCCGGAGCGTGTCCTTGCCCGACAGCGCGACGGCGGCGATCAGCGCGGCGAGTGCCGCGTACTGCCAGGTGCTGGGGCCGGCGACCACGCCGAAGATGATCCAGGGGGCGAACGAGAAGAACACTCCGCCCGTGCCCGCGGGCCTGCGGGTCGGTGCCCGCGTCGTCGTCTGCCGGGCCATGGGAGTCCTCCCGTCGGATGTCGGGACCGCCCCACCTCGCACCTCCATCGTCGCGTGGCCGGACGCGTGCCGCCCGTCGTGCGCGGCGGGCGGCCGGCCCCTACGGTGGGAGACGCGGTCCGGACGTGCGGGGGGATGCCGTCACGGCCTGTCCCGGGAGCCGCCATGCCCTACCGATTCAGCGAGAACGTCCAGTTCGACTACGAGATCCGGCTGGCCCTGGGCTCGGCCTGGCGCCAGGGGGCGGATCCCGGCGAGGTACTGGCCACCGCCGCGGCCGTCGCGGACGCCGACGGGCAGCGGTGGTTCGACGCCTGGGCGGGCCTGGGCCGCGCGGTCCGGGAGCAGGCCGACCGCGACACGGCGGGCGGGCACACGGTGAGCGCCCGGGACGGTTACCTGCGTGCCGCGGGCTACTTCGGCACGGCCCTGGTGGCCGTCGACGCGGTCACGGATCCCGGGACACGGCCGGTCGAGGTGTTCCGGGAGCACCGCGCGTGCTTCGACCGCTTCCTGCGGGCCTGGGACCCGCCGGCCGAGCCGGTGGCCGTGCCGTACGAGGGCACGTCGCTGCCCGGATACCTCGTCGGCCCGCCCGGCGCGGGTGGGCCGCTGCCGACACTGATCGCCAACAACGGCAGTGACGGCGCGGTCAGCTCCGCCTGGACACTGCTCGGCGCGCCGGCGGTGGCCCGCGGGTACCGGGTCCTGCTCTTCGACGGGCCCGGCCAGCAGTCGACGCTCTTCGAACGCGGGATGACCTTCCGGCCCGACTGGGAGAACGTCGTCACCCCGGTCGTGGACTTCCTCCGCGCCCGACCCGACGTCGACTCCCGGCGGATCGTCCTGGCCGGCATCAGTCAGGCCGGGTACTGGGTGCCGCGCGCCCTCGCCTTCGAGCACCGGATCGCCGCCGCGGTCGCGGACCCGGGTGTGGTCCGGGTGGCGGACGGCTGGTGGCCCAACCTGGGTCCGGAGCTGAGGGAGTTGTGGGAGTCCGGCGACCGCGAGGCCTTCGACGGCTTCCTCGGGGAGGGCCTGGCGCAGGACCCGGCGCTCGCCGCGATGTGGCGCTGGCGGGCCAAGCCGTACGGCATCGACTCGCCCTTCGATCTGCTGACGGAGATCTCCCGGTACGACGTCACGCCCGTCGCCGGCCGGATCACCACCCCGCTGCTGATCACCGAACCGGACGGCGAGCATTTCTGGCCCGGTGCTTCCAGGGAGTTGTACGACCTTCTGCCCGGCTCCGGGCAACTGGTGCGCTTCACCGAGGAGGAGGGTGCGCACCTGCACTGCGAGCCGCTGGGCCGGGCCCTGTTCGAGCAGCGTGTCTTCGACTGGCTGGACGCCCGCGTCGCCACCGCCGGGGCGTCCCTGTCACCGAACGACCACAGCCGGATAACACATTGACCAGCCCACGCCAAAGGCATGGTTTCCAGTCACCGTGACTGGTTCGATGGTAGGCCAACTGAGCTTGCCACCTGGGGGGGACAGCCATGCACTGGTACATCGACGTCCTGAAGAAGTACGCCGTGTTCAGCGGCCGCGCGCGGCGGCAGGAATACTGGATGTTCTTCCTGTTCAACATCGTCATCAGCATCGTGCTGACGATCATCGACGCGGCCATCGGCTCGAGCGTCCCCGCCGTCATCTACTCGCTCGCCACCCTGCTGCCCGGTCTCGGCGTCGCGGTCCGCCGGCTGCACGACACCGGCCGTTCGGGCTGGTGGCTCCTGATCGGCTTCGTCCCGCTGGTCGGCATGATCATCCTGATCGTCTTCCTCGCCACCGAGGGCAAGCCGGAGAGCAACCAGTACGGCCCGAACCCGAAGTACGCCCAGGCCGCCTGAGCGGGCATCGGCACGGGGGCCCGCGGGAGCCGGCGCTTCCCAGGGGTCGCCGCCGCACGTGATCGTGTTGATCACCCCGCGAGCGGTGCACGCAGGACGCTCGGCCGTGGTTTCCCGGCCGAGCGTCCGGCGTGGGCGGCCGTCGAGTCCGGCTGCTAGGCCCCCGGGGCCGTCCCGGTGCGGCCCGCGCCCACAGCGCGGCGGAGGGCCGGGAGGCAAGCCCGGTACGGCCATCGGACGCACAGTGCGGGCCCATCGGATGGAGACCGGCCGGTAACCGGCGAACCCCGGTGGCCTCGCGGGGAGTGCTGTTTCGACCTCCTGCCCGAGATGGTCCGGGGCCCTTTCGTACGGCCGGACGCTCGCGGCGGGCACGACTCGGAAAGGCCCCCCATGCTTACTCGGAAGTCAGTCGCCCGGACCGCTCAGGTGCTGTGCATAGGCGTCGCCGCCACCTTCGCCCAGACCGCGCTTGCCCCCGCGGCGTCGGCCGCCACCCTGCCGGTGGCATGCAGCCAGACCGCCCTGGTCAATGCGATCAACACGGCCAATGGCACCGCCGCGAGCGACACCCTGAAACTGGCCCGTGGCTGCCGGTACTCGCTGACCGCCGAGCTGCCCGCGATCACCTCTCCCATCGTCGTCAACGGCAACGACGCACTCATCACCCGTGCCGTTACGGCCCCCGCCTTCCGCATCCTCACCGTCGACGGCGGCAACCTGACCCTTCGGGCGCTCAGAGTCACCAACGGCGACGCCACGGGCAGCCCGATCGCGAACGGTGCCGGCGGCGGCATCGTCGTCACCAGTGGCGGCACCCTGACCGCCAGCGCCGTCGTGGTTCGGGGCAACCAGGCCAACTTCGGTGGCGGTATCAGCAACTTCAGCGGCTCCACCACGACGGTCAACGCCAGCGTGGTCTCGGACAACACCGCCGCGAACAACGGCGGCGGCCTCGTCAGCGACGGCACCCTGACCGTCAGTGCCTCGAACGTCTCGAGGAACACGGCCGGCGTCGCGGGCGGCGGCATCGCCAACATCGGACAGCTCACGGTGCGCGCCAGCAACATCAGGAACAACAACGCGAACACCGGCGGCGGGCTGGCCAACGGCGTGCCCAGTGTCGCCGGCGGCACCTCCACGGTGAGCGTCAGCAACATCAGCAACAACACCGCCGACGGCACCAACCCCGGTGGTGTCTACAACAACGGCGGCACCGTGACCCTGTACCTGAGCACGGTCTTCAACAACACCCCCAACAACTGCGCGACCAGCCCGAGCCCGGTCCCCGGCTGCTTCAACTGACCGGTCCCGCACAGCACGAGGTACCCCCTCCGGTCGATGATGCGGCTGGTGGGGGCGCCCGCGTCCGCTCGGTCTCACGCGGCGCGGGGGGACCGGCCGTCCGGCGACGGCAGGTCCTGCTCCGTCCAGAGGGTCTTGCCGGTGGGGGTGTAGCGGGTGCCCCAGTGGTGGGTCATCCGGGCGATGATGAACAGGCCCCGGCCGCCCTCGTCGTCGCTCGCGGCGTGGCGCAGATTGGGCGTGGTGTGCCCGGTGTCGGAGACCTCGCAGATCAGCGTCCGGTCGCGGATCAGGCGCACCTGGATGGGGCCGCCGACATAGCGGATGGCGTTGGTGACCAGTTCGCTGACGATGAGCTCGCTGGTGAACGCCAGGTCCTCCAGCCCCCAGTCCCGCAACTGCTTGCTGACGGCGGTACGGATACCGGCCACCCCCGCCGGGTCCGGCGGCAGCTCCCACTGGGTGAACTGGCTCCGGTCGAGCAGCCGGGTGCGGGCCACGAGCAGCGTGGCGTCCACGTCCACCGGCCCGGGCAGCAGGGCGGACACCGCCCGGTCGCACAGGCCGTCCAGGGACGTCCGGTCGCCGGCGAGCACCCCGGACAGTCGCGCGAGCCCGTCCGCGCGGCCGGCGGTGGCCTGCAGCAGGCCGTCCGTGCACAGCACGACGAGACTGCCCGGCGCCAGCCGCAGCTCCGCGCTCTGGTAGGGGGTGCCGCCCACGCCCAGCGGTGGTCCGGGGGGCAGCTCCGGGTAGCCGACGACACCCGTGTGCGGTTCGACCACCGCCAGCACCGGATCCCCGGCCCGCGCCAGGCTGCACCGGCCGGAGACCGGGTCGTACACCGCGTACAGGCAGGTCACACCCCTGGCCTCGTCGGCCTGCGATCTCCGGGGACCCGGATCGCCGTGGCGGTCGCCGCGCTCGTGCGCGGTCTGCTCGACCAGGTCCTCCAGGCGGGAGAGCAGCTCGTCCGGGCTCAGGTCGAGGCGGGCCAGCACACGCACCCCCGTGCGCAGGCGGCCCATCGTGGCGGCGGCGCGCAGGCCGTGCCCGAGCACGTCCCCGACGACCAGGCCGACCCTGGTGCCCGACAGGGGGATCACGTCGTACCAGTCGCCGCCCACCCCGGACCCGTTGTCGGCGGGCAGGTAGCGGCTCGCCGAGTCGAGGGCGGTGTGCGGTGGCAGGCGGCGCGGCAGCAGGCTGCGCTGGAGCTTGAGGGCGACCCCGTGTCCGCGCGTGACCACCGGCATCAGCAGCAGACCGAGCAGCAGGGCGCCGAGACCGATGACGGTGACCCCGCCGGTCGGCCCGAAGAGCGGCAGGTCGATGCTGGTGGAGCCGTATCCCGGGGCCGCGTAGACGTAGGTGGCGTAGACGAACAGGGCGAGCATGATGAGCCCGCCCAGGCCCGGCAGCACACCCTTGAAGACGAGGTCCTTGGTGCTGCGGTCGAGGATCTTGCGGTAGTACCAGAGGCAGGCGAAACCGGTCAGACCGTAGTGGAACGTGATGGCCAGACCGACCGAGTCGACCGAGTCGGCCAGTACGTTCCCGCTGAAGGAGGTCAGCAGCACGAGGAAGGCGACCGAGACCGCGCCCATCCCGATCGTCGACCAGGTCGGGGTGAGGAACCGGCGGTGCACCCGGGCGAACCGGGCGGGGACGGCCTTGTGCACGGCCATGGAGAAGACCGTCCGGGCCAGGGGCAGGATGGTGGTCTGGGTGGACGCCAGCGCCGAGGTCAGCACCATGAGGATCAGCAGCCTCGTCAGCACCACGCCGGTCTCACCGGCCCCGAACACGGCCTCGCCCAGCCCGGAGAGGACGTCGTCCGAGTTGCGGGCGTTGCCGAGCCCGACGCCCGAGACGCCCGCTCCCGCGAACGCCTGCGCCGAGGTGGAGACCAGCGCGTACATGATCAGGAGCAGCACCGTGGACAGGACCGCCGCGCGGCCGGGGATGCGGGTGCTGTCGACCGTCTCCTCGTTGATCGAGACGGCGGTGTCCCAGCCCCAGTAGATGAAGACCCCGGCCAGCAGGCCCGAGGTGAGGGCCTTCACCGAGGTCACCTCGAAGGGGTTGAACCAGGAGGCGGAGACGTGGAGCGCGGTGGGCGGGGCGTCGGTGTAGACCCTGACCAGCGCGGCGACGGCGAAGACGAGCAGCATCACGACCTCGAGGCAGAGCAGCCAGCGCTGCAGGGCGGCCGAGAACTGGATGCCGACGTAGCAGACCGCGGTCATCACGGCGATCCACACGATGCCGGCGACGGTGGTCCACAACCGGTCCTCCGCCAGCCCGTCCAGGCCCACCAGCCGGAATCCGTACGCGCCGGCGATCTCGGCGAGGCTCGCCATCACGATCACGTTGGCGACGACGATGCCCCAGCCGCCCATCCAGCCGGTGCGGGGGCCGAAGGCACGGGTCGCCCAGGTGAAGGTCGTTCCGCAGTCGGCGTTGCTCGCGTTGAGTTCCCGGAAGGCGTAAGCGATCAGCAGCATCGGGACGAACGACAGCATGATGACGATCGGGGCCTGCAGGCCGACCGCCGCGACGATCAGGCCCAGTGTGGCGGCGAGGCTGTAGGCGGGAGCGGTGGAGGCAAGGCCGATGACCACCGAGGAGAACAAGCCCAGCGCGTCGTTCTTGAGCCCCTTGCGACCGGCCCCCGTCCCGGGAGCGAGGCGGTCGGCGGACCCGGCGCCGCCAAAAAGCCACACACTCGATTCCAACGCCGGGTCACGGACCCCGCAACAGCGCGGGCGCCCGCGAATCCCTGGTTCGCGGGCGCCCTGCGGCCGGCCGGAGCCGGTCCGTCACCGGCCGGGGTAGGTCAGAACGCCTGGTTGTTGCAGCCCATGTTCGAGCCGAGGTGGCTCTGCTGCGCCCCGGGGTTGCCCTCGCCGTTCAGCAGGTTGCCCGCGGCGCCGGTGAGGGCGCCGACGCTGCCCAGCACCTCGATGTTCATGTCGTGCGAGCGGCACTCGACACCCTGGGTGACGTCGATGTCGTGGCCGGGCTCACCGTGTGCGAAGGCGCTGCCGGCGCCGAACGAGCCGACGCTGCCGAGCATGGCGCCCACGAGGACCGCCTTGTGGAACGTGCGCATGGGTTCTCCGTTGTTGGGGGGATGGAAACTGCGACGGATACGGATCGGGTCGTGACCGCTGGGCCGCGGGGGCCGCGGCAGGGGGTCAGCCGAGCTGGGGAAGCCCGAACTGGCCGACCGGCGGTGCCGCGATCCGGCCGAGACCGACCGGGGACAGGCCGGGGGCGGTCGGGGGCGCGACGACCGGGTTGACCAGCGGGTTCACCTGGGGATTGACCTGCGGGTTCACCTGCGGGGCGACATGCGCCGGCGGTTCCTGGCTGACGGCCGGAGGCATGGCCACCTGCGGGGCGACCTGCGGCATGACCTGGGGCATGACCTGCGGGATGACCTGCGTCGGCTGCGCGGGAGCGGGCTGCTGGTAGGGCGCCTGCTGCTGGTACGGCTGCTGCTGCGGGTAGGGCGCCGGCTGCGCGTACGGCTGGGGCTGCGGCTGCGCGTACGGCGACGCGGTGGCCTGGGCCGAGCCCTGCGACACGGCCGACGCCGAGGCGTAGCCGGTCTGCTGGGGCGCCTGCGGTGCCGGCGCGTAGGCCGGAGGAGCCTGCTGCGGAGCGGGGGCCGGGGCGTACGCCGGGGGCGCCTGCTGCGGCGCCGGGGCCGGGGCGTAGCCGGTCTGCTGCGGTGCCGGCGCGTAGGCCGGAGGAGCCTGCTGAGGAGCGGGGGCCGGGGCGTACGCCGGGGGCGCCTGCTGCGGCGCCGGGGCCGGGGCGTAGCCGGTCTGCTGCGGTGCCGGCGCGTAGGCCGGAGGAGCCTGCTGAGGAGCGGGGGCCGGGGCGTAGGCCGGGGGCGCCGGCTGCGGCGCGGAGGCCGGGGCATAGGCCTGCGGAGCCTGCTGATCCGGACTCGGCGCCGGAGCGGCGCTGCCCTGTCCGACTGGAGAATCGGCATGGCTGACGCCTACGCCGACGACGGACAGACCGCCGGCCGCCGCTACGACGAGCGCGGCCTTGTGAAGCTTGCGCATGAAACCCTCGGCCCTTCGATACCTGAAAAGGGAAAGCAATTGCGTTCGGTGCCGTCACGCGTGCAGTCGGTGCGATATTCACACCGCACCGTCGGCAGCGGCATTTCTGACCGGCACTACGGACGTCGCGTGCGGGCGGGCAGCGAAATTCCTCGCCCTGGTCGAGTTCGCAACGCTGCCTTCTCCCCGTCGGAACGAGAATTCGCGCGCCCCGGTCACGGCAGCCGAAGGCCTGTCACCCGTTTGCCACACCTCCCGGAGGAGGGATCGGGACACGCCGGAGAGGGAATCGGGGCACCCCGGAGAGGGAATCGGGGCACGTGTCCGCCCACCGGCTTTGCGTCGAATGGGTGACCCCGGGCCGGCGGCCGTATCCGCGGCCGTTCGCACCTCGTTCCCCACGGGCCGGACGCGACGGTCCAACGCAGCCGCCGGCCTCGCCGGGCGGCGGGACGTCGAAGGCCGTGCCGCCCCGTCAGCGTTTCACCAGGTTCCGCGCACAGGTCAACGAAGGACCGAGGATTCCATGCGCAAGCTTCAGCACGTCGCGCTCGTCATCGCAGCCGCGGGCGGTCTGTCCGCCGTCGGCGCCGGCCCGAGCTCCGCCGCCCCCGCCGCTTACGGCGGGACCGTTCCGACGCCCGTCTCGCAGCCGGACGCCCAGGCCGCCTCGGCCGCCTCCGCCCAGGCGACCGCCCAGACCTACGGCTCGCCGGCCCCGCAGCGGGCCCCACAGCAGGCCGCACCGCAGCGCGGTACCGAGGTCGCCCCGCAGGTCAACCCCCAGCTCAGTCCCCAGCTCAGCCCCCAGATCACGCCCCAGGCCCAGCAGACCCCGCAGGGCGGCCCGCAGACGATCAACCACGGCGGTGCGGTGACCCAGAGCAACCTCTTCCGCCCGTACCAGGAGTGCAGCCCGCAGACCCTGCTCGACGCGAACGTCCCGGTCGCTCTGCTCGCCGCCGCCGAGACCCGGGGCGTCGACTGCACCCAGGCCAACAACCAGTCGAACTCCCTGGCCAGCGCCCAGCGGTACTGACGGACACCGGCCGGCGCCCCGCCCCGCTCCGCACGCCCGACGATTCGACGATCCGTCAGATCGACTACGGGTCAAGGGGCTTCGCGACGCGACCGGGGCGCGGCGAGTCTCCGCCCCTTTGGGGGTATTCGACACTAATCTCCCGTAATTGTAGAGCGTCGATCTGCCACAGATCGCACCCCCCACTCCACCGGAGATGACATGCGCAAGCTTCGCAACGTCGCCGTCCTGGTCGCCGCCATCGGCAGCCTCGGACTCGTCGGCGGCACGGCCCAGGCCGCGGGTGGCCACGGCGGCGACCACGGTGACAGGTTCAACGTCACGCAGAGTTCGAACTGCAAGTCGCACGACCTGAACCTCGACCTCCTCGGCGAGGTCGGCCTGATGAACGGCCTGCTGGGCAACGGCCTGAACGGCGAGGGCAGCCCGGGCGCCCAGAACACCCACATCGGCTCGACCATGGGCTGCAACAACAGCGCCTTCTGAGCCCCGGTCCGGCGCACCGACGCCGGAGGGTGAATGGTCCCGGCACCGCGGCCCAGGCCCGGCACCGGGACCATTTGACGCTCCCCCAGGCCCCCTCTTCCTCCGCCCTCACCCCCACCGGGAGATCACATGCGCAAGTTCCGTACGACCGCCCTCCTCATCGCCACCATCGCCAGCGCCGGGCTCCTCGGTGCCGGCGCCGCCCACGCCGGTGAGGGCTGGGGCGGCAAGGGCGGCGACGCGTTCAACATCCGGCAGAGCAGCACCTGCACCTCGCACGACCTCAACGCCGATGTCCTGGGCGAGGTCGGCGTGCTCAACGGCCTGGGCGGCAACCTGCTGAACGGTGAGGGCAACCCGGGTGCGCAGGCCACCACCATCGGCTCGACCATGGGCTGCAACAACAGCGCCTTCTGAGCCCCGGTCCGGCGCACCGACGCCGGAGAGTGAATGGTCCCGGCACCGCGGCCCAGGCCCGGCACCGGGACCATTCGGCGCTCCCGCGGCCACCGGCCGCCGGCAGGCCGAACGGCAGACTCCGGTGCCCCGACCCGCGGGTCGGGGCACCGGAGTCTGCCGCTTTCGCTGCGGACCGTCCGGCCCGGCGGCGTTCAGAACCCGATGTGCGGCTTCCTGAAGCCCTTGGGCAGCTCCGCCCTGTTGGAACAGTCCACGACCTGCCCGGTGCTCGCGCTCTCCTCGCCCGTGATCTCGTCCGCCGAGAACACGACGTGCGGACGGTCGACCGTCGAGCAGTCCTGCTTCTGCCGGAGGACGTGCGTACCGTCCTTGTCGACATGGGAGTCGTTCTCCTGGACGCACACGGTGCCGCCAGGTGCGGTGCCGTGGCAGCCGCCCGGGAGTCCGTGGGCGTGCGCCTGGCCGGCGCCGAGGCAGAGCGCGGCGACACTCCCCACGAGCCCCGAGACGGTGGCGATCCTCTGCGTGGTGAACATGTACTGGGTTCCCCTTTCTCGAAACGGAGGCCCGGACGTCCGCGCCGGTGACCGGCTCGCTCCCGGGCCGGCATCCCCGAACAGCGCCCCCGGGAGCCGGACTTGACGTCCGGTGCGCCCGACGGCGGAACGACTGCAGCCCGGGCGCGTGCCGTTACGGCCGGCGCGCGCCCGGGCTGCTCTCGCCGCGGTGTCACCGGGACACCGCTCGACGCAGTGCGTCGTTACTGGTCCTCGCCGTGCTCGCCGTAGCCCTGCTCGGGCTCGGAGCCCCTCTCGTCCTCCTGGGGCTGACCCTGCGGCCGGCCCTCCTGCGGCTCGGCCTGCGGCCGCTCCTCGGGCCGGCCCTGCGGCTGGACGTAGTAGCCGCCACCGACGGCGACGGCGTTGGCCGAGGAGTTGGCCACCGCGCTGATCGCCGGAGGGGCGTCGTACTCGCCGGCGAAACCGGCCCCGGCGCCCAGGACGGACAGCCCGGCCACCGCCGCCGCTACGATTGCAGCGCGCTGAAACTTACGCATGGATCGACCCTTTCGTACCCGGACGGAATCGCCCGGTTCAACTACGTAGGGTGAGCGTATACACACTCTCCGTAGTTGCCGAGGATCTACACTCCCCATGTCGCACCCGCAACCCGGGCCGCGGCGGCCCTGCGCCACTCAGGGCATCAGACCGAGCAGCCCCTCCTCGTCGCCGCCTTCCGCCGGCGACGCCCCCGTCGTCGTGGGGGCACAGGTGATCTCGGGTCCGACCCGGGTGACCCCGGCGCCGACGGCGGCGGGCAGCGTCATGGGCCGCACCGGCGTACAGGTCTCCCGGTGCGGCACGAAGCCGCCCTCGGGCACCTCGCCCGTGATCCGCTGCGTGCAGCGCACGTCACCCTGGAGGTCGGGGACACAGGGCGCCGACCCCCCTGCGGCGAACGCCGGAGCGACACCGGCGCCGGCCACGGCGAGGCCGCCGACGAGTCCCGCCACGGCCGCGATCTTCATTCCGCTGAACATGTCTCGCGCCTTCCTGTGCGGGTGCGCCCGAGAACCGGTCGCACCGGACCGGACTCAGCCGTTGAAGGCGGTGTTGTACTGGCCGCAGGTGGTGTCCAGGGTGCCGGCGATTCCGAGCACGCCGAGCGGGGCGCTGTTCTCGGCCACCGTCTGCGGGCTGCACTCCTGGTAGGGGCGGTAGGAGTCGGACACCTTCGGCCCGTTGTCGTTGGTGTCGGCGACCGCCGTGCCGACGCCGACGGCGGACAGACCACCGGCCGCCACCGCCGCGATCACGACCTGCTGAAACTTGCGCATGGAACCCTCGGTCCTTTGCCTGAACAACGAATTTGATTGCCTAGCGTGATTGACCAGACACTAGCAGTAGCGGTGCGCGACATTCCACATCGCCGGTCCGGCCCGGACCGGATTGCCCCGCAGAGGTCATCACCGGGACGCCAATTGACCGCGCGCGGCCCCCGGTTGCCGAACTCGGGTGCGGTCGGCGGAAGTTCGTCAGAGGAAGGCGGGCTCGGCGACCCGCAGGCGGGCGGGCGCGGGCACGGAGAGGATCAGGTCCCGCAGCGCCTCGGCGTACAGCCGCACGTTCTTGTACGCGACCTGGGTGTCCGGGTAGCGGCAGGCGAGCCACAGGCCCTCGTGCAGGCGGTTGACCCAGGCGCAGACCTGGTCGCCGTACGACACCCGGATCAGCCCGTACGCGTTCTGCCCGGCCCAGTGGGCGGAGCCGGGGGAGGGCCGGGCGTCCATGTACGAGACGATCGAGTACATGTCGGGCGAGGTCGGGCGGAAGTCCGCGCCCAGCAGGCGCAGTACGCGGGCGAGCGGGATACGCGCCAGCGACCGGTTGTCCCTCAGCTCGGCGCGGACCGTGGCGAGCGCGCCGTCGAAGTCCCGCGCCGCGGGCACCTCGATCGGGGCGCCGCCCACGTACCAGCCGACGGAGTCCGACCACGCGGACTTCAGCCGGGTGTGGAACGGCACGACCGTGCGGTAGACGGGCGTTCCGCCCAGTTCGTGGACGATCAGGCCGGTCGCGGCCAGGACGCCCACCAGGCTGCCGCCGTAGGGCCTGCAGTACTCCTCGAACGCGGCGGCGGCGTCCGCGTCGACGAGGGGCTCGCACAGCAGCCTCTGGGTGGGCAGGGGGGCCCCGGGCCGCAGCCCGAGGTCCACCGGGAACGCCGGGAGACGTCCGTCGCACCGTCGGATGAACTCCCGCCAGCGTTCGACGATCGCGTGGGTGTCGTCGATCCCGTCCGCGCTCGTCCGCTCCTGCTCGCAGAAGTCCACGTAGCTGCCGGGGGGCGTACCGGTCACGGTCCGGCCCGTGACGTCCGCGGTGTACAACTCACCGATCTCGGCGGGGATGCGCTGGAGCGAGTAGGCGTCGACGTTGGTGTGGTCGAAGGCCATGTACACGCTGGTGGAGTCCTCGCGGACGACCGCCGCGTAGATGAGGTTCGGCCACCCGAGCGCGTCCGCCGCCACGTCGAATCGGTCCTGCAGGTACCGGATCAGGCAAGTGGTGTCGGCGAAGTCGCCGACCTCCTCCCGGTGCAGGGAAACGTCGTCCTCGCCGAGCGTGAACCGGTGCATCTCCTCGTCGGCCCACCGGAAGCCGCTGCGCAGCGTCTCGTGGCGCAACGTCCAGCCGCGCAGGGCCCGTTCCAGCGCGTCGAGGTCGGCCGATCCCGGCAGGTCGAACGCGGCGCCCAGCCAGGTGGGTACGAACAGTCCGTCCTCCCGCACCGAACGGGCCGTGCGGATGTGCGACTCCTGGATGTACGCCGGCGGTCGCGGGTCCGGCGGCAGCACCGCCGCGGCCTCGACGGTCGCAGGGCTGAACGTCCACTCGACGAGTCGTCCGGGCCGGACCTCGCAGCGCTGGATGTCAGAAATTCGCACGGTGGCGTCTCCTTCGCAGAAGACACCAGCTTGGTGAAGGGGGCGCCGCGCGCGAGCGGCGGCCGACGTGTCGCCGCCATTTCAGCGGGACGTGTGATGGGTCGAACGACGAAGCGATCATGAGGAGTTCGCCCTCGGCCGCGCCGGACGGCCGGGGCTCGGACCGGCCGTCCGGCCGTCTCGGGGGCGGCGGGCGCGGGTCCAGGGGCTCGGCGCGACGACGGCTCCGGGGCCGGCGCCGACCGGGGCGGCGGCCACCGCGAGCGGCATCGGACGGCCGGACGTCCGCCGGTGCCCGGGGTTTCGCCGCCCGGCCCTCAGCGCGGCGGCCACCCGCCCCTCAGCGGCAGCCCGACCGGGCCTCCGGGGCCGGTGGCGGGTGTCAGCGGCTGAAGGTGCCCAGCCCGTTGGCGTCGAGGTGCTCGATGGTGACGCCGGTGGCCCGGCCCGACCGCGTGTGGAAGGCGACACCGGACAGGCCGGCGGCGTTCTCGCCCCGTGTCCGGTAGCTGAAGGTGTCGCCCGTGTAGTGCGACAGGGGGAACGACATCCTTCGCGGGCCCAGCGTCATGCTCAGCCCGCCGCCGCGGTCGCCGGTGACGGTCACGGGCCCGTAGTACTCGTTCGCGTAGGTGCCCGTGTAGACGGCGGCGGCCCCGGCCGGCTCGGGGTGGGCGGGCGGCCTGGCGTAGTCCGTCGAGGAGGCACCGGTGTAGGCGGCGGCCCGCACCACCTTCTCGTAGAAGGCCGGCCAGTCGACCGTCTGCCTGCCGTGCTGGGCGATGTCGAGGAAGGCGGCGGCCACCGCCTCCGGCACGCCGATGGGCTGTCCGTTCGTCAGCACCACGATGCCGAGCCGCTCGCCGGGCAGCAGGGTGACCGCGGTCGCGGCGCCCAGGTCGAAGGCGCCGGAATGGTTCAGGCGCAGCCGTCCGCGCTCGTCGTACCCGACGTTCCAGCCGAGCCCGTAGAAGCCCGGCTCGCCGGCCGGCGCGAGGGGGTCCATGGCGACGGAGTGCGGGATGCGGGTCTGGTCGAGGGCCTTCGGGTCGACCTGCCGCCTCCCGTCGAACGTGCCGTTGTCCAGTTGCAGGCGCATCCACCTGGTGAGGTCGTCCACCGTCGAACTCGCACCGCCCGCGGGCGCCTGGCCGTCGGCGTTCTCGGTGGTGGAGGGCTTCCACCGGCCGTCGACCTCGACATGGGCCGACGCCTTGTCGGCGGCCCTGTCGTAATCGGCGCGCTCGTAGCTGGAGCGGTCCATCCCGAGGGGCTTGAACAGCGTGTCCGCCGCCAGGCGCGGCCAGCTCGTCTTCGCCGCGTCGGCCACCGCCACCCCCGCCGCGGTGAGGCCGTAGTTGGTGTAGGCGTAGCTCGCCCGGAACGGGGCGAGCGGCTCCAGCCGCAGGTGCCGGAGGATGTAGTCGCGCGGGTAGCCCAGGTCCTCCAGCAGGTCACCGGCGTGGTCGGGCAGTCCGCTGCGGTGCGAGAAGAGATCCGCGATCGTCACGTTCGCCGTCACGTACGGGTTCTTGAGCGCGAAGCCCGGGTCACGGACGGCCATCCGGTCGTCCCATCCGACGACCCCGCGCCCCACGGCCGCGGAGACGACGGTGGACGCCAGCGGCTTCGACAGCGAGGCGAGCTGGAAGACCGTTCCGGTGTCGATCCTCCCGCTCTTTCCCACCTCACGGACGCCGAAGCCCTTCGCGTACACGACCCTGCCCCGGTGGACGACGCCCACGGCGACCCCGGGGACCCCGGTCCTGCGCATCTCGTCCCGCACCAGACCGTCGAGCCGGCCCACAGCCGTGTCCACCTGCGCCCGCGTCAACTGGGGTGGCGGCTGCTTCGGTGGCGTGGGCGCGAGCGAGGTGTCGGCGGACGCACCGGTGGTCGCCGCGTCGACGCCGGTGCACCCCGGCAGGACGGCCGCGAACACCCCCAGGGACAGCGCGGCGGCGCCCACCCGGACCCGCCGGTACAGCGTTCTTCCACGACTCCGATGCGCCATGACCCAGCCACCTCGCGCTCGCCTGCCTCAGGGGCACGCCCGGCACCCTTTCCATACTCGCCACAGGCGGCGGCCCCCGGCACGCGGGCGTCCCCGAGCGGGTGAGGCCTTCGGGGCCGCCACCGCACCCGGCATGCAGGTGGAACACCCCAGAGCCTGGCTTTTCTCGCGGCAGGGCCGGACTCTCCAGGCGGATTCACGAGCGCCTCTCGCCCTGTCCGCGTCGATCGGTTCCTTCTGCGGAGACCCGACGACGCTGCGGTTCACCGCGGTTCACCGCGGTTCGCAGGGGGACCCGCGGCCCGCGTCCGCTCGCCGAGGCGTGTCCCGCGCCGTGCGCGCCGCCCACCGCCGGCTCCGGGGTGCGCAGGCCGCATTCCCCGTGGGGGTCGGGATGAGAGTTGTCGTTGGGGTCGGTGCCCGGCCACCGTTCCGTGGCCGCGTACGGCTACCGCGGTCGCGTCACCGCGCCGGTGCCCTTCGGCAACGCCAAGTGGCTCGACCACCACCGGCGGCTGAT
The DNA here is from genome assembly GCF_023630175.1 of Streptomyces cellostaticus. Taxonomy (GTDB): domain Bacteria; phylum Actinomycetota; class Actinomycetes; order Streptomycetales; family Streptomycetaceae; genus Streptomyces; species Streptomyces cellostaticus_A. The sequence goes on from NZ_JALLIN010000033.1 coordinate 18,412, forward strand.
CGAGACGGCCGCGCCCTTCCCGCCGCCCGGCTCCACACCCGACCGGCCCGCCGACACGAAGCCGGTGCCCGTCGACTTCCCCGGTCCCGCACTGCCCGCCCGGGGCGCCACCGTGGTCGTCACCGGACACGACCCGGGCGAGCGGCGGGTCACGGCCGCGCAGCAGCACCGGCGCCGGCGCCAGGGCCGTCTGTGCCGTCCTGGCCGTCCCCGCCGTGTCGGCGTGGACGTCTCCGGAAGCGGCCGGTCCGTCCGGGCCGCCCCGATCGGTGCACGGCTCCGGTCGTGGTCCGGCGCCGGTCCGTGCCCCGTCCGGATGCCTGGCCCTGCGGACAGCGCCGCCGGGTGGCAACTTGGTCGTGCAGACCGCACCGGCCGACGAGGCGACCGCGAGGGCACGGCCTCTGATACCGACGACGACCACCCAGGAGGCTTTCGTGCACGACAAGCCGCTCAGAAGGATCGCCGACGAGCTGACGCGCCGGCGCCCCCACTCCTCCCACGGGGCCCGGGAAACCGTGGGACCCGACAGGTTCGGTATCGACCTCGACAGGGCCGCCCGGTTCGTGGACGGCACACTCGGAGCGGACGACGAGGCGCGGCTGGCCGAGGAGGTGGCCGAACTCCTGCCCCTGTGCTGGAACCTGCCGAACAAGGCCGTCGAGACGCTGACCCCGATCATCGACCACCTCGGCGGCCAGCGTGAACTCATGGCATGGCTGGACGGGCACGAGGGGCGACCGCGGCTGACGGCACGGATCTTCGTCCTCCTCGGCCTGCTGGACCGGTACACCGACGACGCCGCGGTGCTGGACACGATGCGCGCGGCACGCGCCCGCGACCCCTTCCCCGCCGGGCTGCGCGGAGAGCTGCTGCCGGAGACCGACGAGGAGACACTGAGCAGCCTCGCCTACCGGATCGAGAAGCGTCTCGCCGACGACGAGAAGGAGGCCGTCGCCCTGTCCCTGGCGACCACCGGATGGCTGCGGCGGATCGCGGACGACGCCGATGACCCGGATCCCTCGGTCCGCGAGCTCGGAAGTCTCATGGCGCACGTGCAGCAGGACATCGGCGAAGCCGCCACGCCGTCCTGAGGTGTCATCCACGTCCACGACCGGGGCGGACGGGCCGCCGGGCCCGCCGGCAAGGTGCCCAACCTGCCCCCTCGCCCGCCCGCCCGGACGTGCCCGGCCGCGTGCGGACGACCACCGCACCCCGGTCGCACCCACCCCGGTCGCACCCGCTTCGGTCGCGGCGGCGGCACCGTCATCCGGTGTGGCACAGGACCTCCAACCGCCCCATGCCCTCCTGGAAGAGCCTGTCGATGTGCCGGCGGCCCGCGCCCAGCAGCAGACGCACCGGGAGCGCGGCGTCGACGGCCAGGGTCCATGTGACGGCCGTCCCGCTGGTGGACGAGGGCGTCAGGGTCCACAGCTCCACCAGTGCCGACACCCCCGGCGCGTTGGCCTCGCGGGCGCAGTACGCGAAGCGGTGGCCCGGATCCCACGCGATGATCCGTTCACGGGCCCGGACGGCGCGGTACAGACGGAAGTGGCGCACGGAGCCGACGCCGTAGGGGGGCCGGCCCTCGAAGTGGACGTCGTCGGCCGGCGCGAACCAGCGGGGCCAGTTCTCCGGGCGTTCGGCGAGCTGCTCGAAGACCGCTCCGGCGGGGGCCCGCAGCTCCCGGGCGCAGGTCTGCCTGAACCGGGCACGAGCGAGGAACCCCAGGTCTTCGGGACGCAACTGGTAGCTCATGCGGTCTCGGGCCCTTCCGGTGCGGCGCGCCGCCGGCGCACCCGTCCATCGTCGCCCGGGGCCGGACGGCCGTCAGTACGGGTGCCGCCAATGGGATGACCTGATGTTCGGCGCGGTCTACCTGTCGGCGTTCGAAGGGGACCTGTCTCCCTGGGCGGCACACCGTCGCCGGGCGGCGCCAGGAGACACGAAGGAGACAGCGAGGATGGCCATTGCCTTCAAGGGTGTGATCCAGGAGGACATCCGGCAGTCGGTCCCGGACTGGGAACCGTACAAGCAGCCGCAGGCCCCGGACGGCGCGCCCAACGTGCTGTACCTGGTGTGGGACGACATCGGCTTCGGCACCTTCGACCTCTTCGGCGGTCTGGTGGAGGCACCGGCGATGCGCCGGATCGCCGACATGGGGGTGAAGTTCACCAACTTCCACACCACCGCGCTGTGCTCCCCCACCCGCTCATGTCTGCTGACCGGGCGGAACGCCACCAGCAACGGGATGGCCTGCGTCGCCGAGATGACGAGCGGCTTCCCCGGCTCCAACGGCAGGATCCCGTTCGAGAACGCCAGCCTGGCCGAGGTGCTGGTGGAGCGCGGCTGGAACACCTACGCCCTGGGCAAGTGGCACCTCGTCCCGTCGGACGAGGCCAACCTGGCGTCCTCCAAGCGGCACTGGCCGCTCGGCCGCGGATTCGAGCGCTTCTACGGCTTCCTCGGCGGCGAGGCCGACCAGTGGTACCCCGACCTCTTCCACGACAACCACCCCGTCGAGCCGCCGGCCACCCCGGAACAGGGCTACCACCTGTCGAAGGACCTGGCGGACAAGGCCATCCAGTTCATCCGGGAGGCCAAGGCCATCGCCCCGGAGAAGCCCTGGTTCACGTACTTCTGCCCCGGCGCCGGCCACGCGCCGCACCACATCTTCAAGGAGTGGGCCGACAAGTACGCGGGCAGGTTCGACGACGGCTACGAGGTCTACCGCCAGTTGACGCTGCGGCGGCAGATCGAGCTGGGGATCATGCCCGAGGGCACCGAACTCACCCCCATCAACCCCCACGGCGAACCGGAGGCCACCGGCCCCGAGGGCCAGCCGTGGCCGCTCACGGACTTCGTCCGCCCCTGGGACTCGCTCAGCGACGACGAGAAGCGCCTGTTCGCACGGATGGCCGAGGTCTTCGCCGGCTTCGTCGCCTACACCGACGCGCAGATCGGGCGCCTGCTGGACTACCTGGAGGAATCCGGGCAACTGGAGAACACCGTCATCGTCGCGGTCTCGGACAACGGCGCCAGCGCCGAGGGCGGGCCGAACGGCTCGATGAACGAGATGAACTTCTTCAACGGGGTGCCCGACGACATCACCGAGAACCTGCGCCATCTCGACGACATGGGCAGTCCGAAGACGTACAACCACTACCCGAGCGGATGGGCCTGGGCGTTCAACGCCCCGTTCAAGTACTGGAAGCGGTGGGTGTCGTACGAGGGCGGCATCGCCGACCCGATGATCGTGGCCTGGCCCAGGGGCATCCAACAGCGTGGCGAGACCCGCCACCAGTACGTCCACGCCATCGACATCGTCCCCACGGTCTACGACCTGCTGGGCGTCCGGCCCCCCGCCGTCGTCAAGGGCGTCGAGCAGAGCCCGATCGAAGGCGCCAGCTTCCGGAGGGTGCTCGAGGACCCGCAGGCGCCCCCGCCGCGCGACACGCAGTTCTACACCATGCTCGGCACACGCGGGATCTGGCACGACGGCTGGCACGCCGCGACCGCGCACCCGCCGGCGCCGTCCAACTGGAGCCACTTCGAACAGGACGTGTGGGAACTGTACGACCTGCGCGAGGACCGCTCCGAGAACCGGGACCTGGCCGGCCGGCACCCCGAGAAACTGGACGAACTCAAGCGCCTGTGGTCGTCCGAGGCGGAGAAGTACCACGGGCTGCCCCTGGACGACCGCAGCCCCGTCGAGATCCTGAACACGCCCCGGCCGCAGCTCGCCGCACCCCGGGACCGGTACGTCTACTACCCGGGCTGCGCCGACGTCCCCGAGGCCGCGGCCGTCAACATCCGCGGGCGGTCCTACAGCGTCATCGCCGAGGTACGGCTGGACACACCGGAGGCCCGCGGAGTGCTCTTCTCCCACGGCGGCCGGTTCGGCGGCCACAGCCTGTACCTGTTGGACGGGCACGTGACCTACGTCTACAACTGGCTCGGCCGCATGGAGCAGAAGGTCAGCTCCCCCGATCCGGTGGGCCCCGGTGACCACACCTTCTCGGTGGCGTTCCAGGCACACGAACGCGATCAGCAGGGCAGCACGCACGGCACGCTCGCCCTGTACGTCGACGACCGCAAGGTCGCCGAATCGGGCATCAAGACCCAGCCCGGCAACTTCTCCCTGGTCGGTGAGGGCCTCGCGGTCGGCCGCGACGCGAGCCAGCCCGTCTCCGCCGACTACGGCCCGCCGTTCGAGTTCCTCGGCGGCACGATCCGCCAGGTGGTGGTCGACGTCAGTGGAGAGGCCTTCGCCGACGTGGAGAAGGAACTGATCGGCATGTTCCACCGCGACTGACCGCGACCCGCGGACGCGGGGCCCCTCGCCCCTCAGCGAGGGGCGAGGGGCCCCGCGTCCGCGGCGCAGCGGAAACCCTGGTGACCGGTGCTGCTGTCCGGGGTGCTGGAACTGCGGGCGGCCACCCGGTACCGGCGGCAGTAGGAGGCGTGGCACAGATAGGAGCCGCCGCGGATCACCCGGGTGCCGCCGGACTCCGGACCGCGGGGGTCCTCGCGGGGGCTGCGGGCGTAGTAGTCCGGCGCGTACCGGTCGGCGCACCATTCCCAGACGTTGCCGCACACGTTGTACAGACCGTGGCCGCCCGGCGGGTAGGCCGTCACCGGAGCCGTGCCGTACCAGCCGTCGGGCCGGGTGTGCCGGTCGGGGAAGCGGCCCTGCCACACGTTCATCCGGCGCTCGCCGCCCGGCTCCATCTCGTCGCCCCAGGGGAAGACCGCCTGCTCCAGGCCACCGCGCGCCGCGTACTCCCACTCGGCCTCGGTCGGCAGCCGCTTGCCCGCCCACGCCGCGTAGCGGCAGGCGTCCCGCCAGGACACGTGCACCACCGGGTGGTCGGCACGGTCCGCGAGATCCGAGCCCGGCCCCTCGGGACGACGCCAGTGGGCACCGTGCACCTGCCGCCACCACGGCGCCGCCGCCACGGCCCGGGTGTCGGGGAAGCCGGCCGGCAGGAGCCCCGCGAAGACGAACGACCACCCGTACCGCTCGGCGTCCGTCACATGTCCCGTGGCCGCGGCGAAGGCACCGAAGTCGGCGTTGGAGACGGCGCACCGGTCGATCCAGTACGGGCCCAGGGACACCTCGTGGACCGGCCCCTCGCCGTCCCCCGGAACCGCCCACCGGTCCTGGGCCCCCATCCGGAAGACGGCCCCCTCGAGCCGCACCATGCCCTCCCGGTCCGGGCCGCCCGGACCGAGGGGCGCCCGGGCGGACCCGGACGGCGAACCGCCGTCGGGCGCCACGGGGGGAGGCCCTGACCGCGCAGGACCGCAGCAGACGGAGCGCGCCTCACCGCCCGACGTCATCCGGCCTCCCAGGGGACTCGGCTCTGCACGCGATTGTGCTGCAGCCGGGGCGCCGCGCGCGCGACGACACGGCGCCGGTCGGCCGGGACACGCGGAACGGACGTCAGCCGGCCCGCAGCGCCACGCAGGCCTCCCGGGGGGGGTGGCGAAGACGCGCAGCCGCCGCGTGGCGCCGTCCGAGTAGGGGCTCGCGCGCGGCCGGCCCCCACCGGCATCCGGCCCCGGCCGTCAGACGCGGTTGAACGGTTTCCCCGCCGCGCAGTGAGCGGGCGGGTTGTCGCCGCTCACGTCGAAGTCGGAACAGGTGAGGAAGAGGTGGTTGAACTTCCCCAGCAGGAAGGCGAGAACGCCGACCAGGATGGTGACGCCCACCGCCCCCAGGCGGTGGAACACCGGGAGCGCGGCGTAGTCGGGACCCTTTCACCCTGGACTACTGGCTGCCCACTGCGCGCCCGCCTCAATCAATCCTCTGTGCGGTCTGGGTGGCGACGTGAAGTACTTGTTCGAGAGGGCCGCGTCTGAACAGTCGGGTCCACACGGTCGCCAGCAGCATGGCCGCGCCGATGAAGCCGAGGAGCGCCGGAAGGGCGGACAGGGTCTCGTCGTCGGCGATCGCGGGCACGTACCAGACCTCGCTGAAGGACCACAGAGCGATGATGTGCAGGACGTAGGCGGTCAACGCCGTCATACCGACCGCGGCGACGGGGCGGGCCAGGGCGGTGAGGCGCGGCATCCTTTCGGCGACGGCCAGGCAGGCGGCGATGACGGCCAGAGCGACCCCGGTGTTGCCGATGATGGAGAACGTCGTCTGGGAGTGGGGTGCGGCCACCAGCAACCAGCCCAGCGGGGTGTGGTCCTCGGGCGTGCCGACCGCGTCGGACCACCAGGCAGAGGACGCCGAACCGCCGTCCGCGGCCGAGGAGATAGTGGGCAGGGCGGTCGGGACCATGTGCAGAGCAAGCCAGGAGCCGCCGTATCCCAGCAGGGCGAGCGCCCCGCCGGCGAAGGCCAGCCGTGATCCGGCGCCTGGGCGGGTGAGATCGAGCCGTGCCACCACCATGCCCGCGACGAGGAACGGGATCCAGGTGAGAACGGGGTACTCGCCTGTGAACAGGAGTTCGATGATGCCGTCCGTGTTGCTGATCAGGGCGACGGGGTCGTGTGCGATGACGGTATCCGCCCAGCCGCCGGCCTCAATAGCCGCTCTGATCACGTACAGGACCTGAGGCAGGAGCAGTGCGCTCGCGGCAGAGATGAGGGCGAGCGTCCGGGCTCCGAGCCGGTGCAGCGGGAGCACGGCCAGGAAGAGCAGCCCATAGGCGCTGAGGATCACGTCGACGTCGGTGTCCAGGGCGATCAGGGCGTAACCGAGCGCCAGCAGCAGGGCCGCACGAATCACGATCCTGGCCACTGCCTGACGACCGGCGCGACCGGTATGGGGGCGGGGGCGGCCGGTGATGATGACCAGCGAAAACCCGGCGAGCACCGCGAACAGGGCGGCGGAGCGGCCCCGAGCCGTCTCCAGCAGGAACCCGAGCGGGCCGCCGACGGCCACGGCGGGCCCGACGTGAGCGGAGAACATGCCCAGAACGGCGAGCCCACGAGCCAGGTCGATGCCGATCAGCCGGCCGACCGCGGGCGTCTTGACGGTGGCCGGCGGCTGGTCACCTTCGAATGGCGGTGACATGTCTGCCTGCTCGACCGTGATCGGAGTCATGTCTCATGAGTTCACCAGCAATCCACCCAAACCGCCCGGGCAATTCTCCGATGTCACTCTGCCTGCCGACCGAAGTCGCCCCCGCCGACCGGCGGCGCCGGCACCCGCGGATCCATCCGTCTCTCGGGCGCCCACCCGGCCGGACCCGCGTCCCGGCCCTCCTCACACTCCTCTCGGCGGTCTCCCCTGCTCGACCGGGGCTGCCACGCCGGCGGCGCCAGGGCGATCACCGCCGCTCCGATGCCGAGGATGGCCTGCGCCGCGGTGAGGAATTCCCTCCGCGAGAGCTTGCGGAACGTACGGCCGGCCCGCGCCCAGCCCGGCTTGGTGGGTGCTGAGCGTAGGTGCGCCCCGGGCGGCTTCGCGCACAGACTATTGCATTCCTGACATCGCAGACACTCCGGTGTCGGTTGAGGCATGCCGAAGTGAGGGGCGTCAGATGTCACCAGATCGTGCAGCAGACCCGAGGGCGGTGCCCTGGTGATCACATACCGGGGTTGGTCTTCAGTCTGCCTGCCAGTCTCCGATGGGCGCGTGTCAGGACCGTGGCGGTGACGATGAGGATTGCGTCGAGGAGGGCTACCGACGCCAGGGGCGGGAGCCGTACGGCGGCGATGCCGGCCACTGTGCAGACGGCGCAGGCGAGGAATCGCTCGGTCCAGGCTCCGTGGGCGGTGACTCCGTAGAACCACCCGGTGGCGGCGAGGTAGAGCGCTGGGCCTCCGAAGAGGAGCAGGGCGAGGGTGACGGAGCCGTCGCCGAGTGGGTGAGCGATGGCGAGTTCGCTGCCGACGGCGAGGGCGACCAGGGCCGCCAGAACCACGTAGGCGCTGTTCACGCCGAGGCGGACGGACCGTACAGGGTCGGTGGTGGTGGCGACGGCGGTGCTGAAGACGTCTTCGCCGCCACCGAAGTAGAGCGCCCACAGGCACACCAGGGCGGCGAAGACGCCCGCGGCGGTGAAGACGGTGGGAGTGTCAGTCATCGCACTGCCGGTGGTGAGAACGGTCTCGCCGAGCAGAATGATGAAGAAGAGCCGCAGACGTTCGATCATGTGCTCGGAATCGAAGGCGAGCTCCGGGCCGCTGAGAGTACGGCCGGGCAGCGGGTGGGCGAGCCAGGTTCCGGTGAGGTCGACGAGGGCGGCGGCTGCCCACCACCACAGGCGAGGTCCCGATCCGACCGCCGCCCCGATGATCCACAGTGGCGCGGCGGCGGTCATCCAGACAAGGGTGCGGCGGAAGTGCTCGCGCAGTGCGTCGGTGCGGCCGGTCAGAGCGGTCACAGTCCCCGCGAAGAACAGGATCAGCAGCAGCGGAACGACGAAGGCCCAGGCGCGGTCGTCAAAGGCGTGGGCGATCGCCGCGTTCATGAACAGTCCGAGGCCCATGACGATCACGATCATCCACCGGGTGACATCGCGGCGGACGTCGAGGAGCGTGGCCTCGTAGCTGGTGTACGCCCAGGTGCCGAACACGGCGACGAGCAGGACGGCTGTCTCCGCGGCGCCCCGCCACATCAGATGGTCCAGGAGGTGATGGGAAAGCTGGGAGACGGCGAAGACGAAGACGAGGTCGTAGAACAGCTCCAGCGGGGACACCTCACGCCGCAGATTCAGCGACTTGGGGACGCTGCTCATGATCGGGGTCTCCTACGTCGTGGCTGCGGGCAGGTCGGCTCGCCTGAGTCGTTCAAGGGCGGGGCGGCGGCCGGACATGGTTGCCCGGTTGCCGCCGCCGCGCAACAGCCCGCCCAGGGCGAGGGTTGCTCGGCTGGGCGGGGGGGTGTCACTGGCCGAGGTGCTTCTTGTAGAACGGGATCAGGTGATCAAGGGCGATCTTGACCGGTTCGGGCTGGTCGTACAGGTCGTAGTGCGAGAAACCTTCTGCCACGACCAGCTCCTTGTCCTTCGATGCCGCGCGGCGGTAGATCTCCAGGCCGTCCCGGTAGGCGCCGAACGCACCGGGCCTGTCTCCGACGACTACGCACATCGGCCGCGTCAGGAGAACCTCGGCGCGGTGGAACGCGTCCCAGCCGATCGCGGATCCCTGCCGGGAGAACAGTCCCTCTGTGCGGCCGCCGGGCTTCTCACCGCGCGCGGTGCGGTAGTAGTCGGTGGCCTCGGAGAGGTCGAGTTCGGTCAGACCCTGTTCCTTGGCCGCCTCGGGAGACGCGGGCAGGTACTGGGTGACCCGGCGTTCTTCTCCCTGGGCCTCGGCGGTCCGCTGTGCGGCAACGGCGTCGAGGGCGCCGATGGGGTCGTAGCCGCTGAAGGACTCGTGCATGAGACGCCCGAAGTTCACGCCTGTCACGCTGCCGACGGCCTTGATACGGCGGTCGGTCATGGTGGCGTTGATGGAGTAGCCGCCGCCACCGCACACGCCGATGACACCGATGCGGTCCGCGTCCACGTAGGGCAGCGTCACGAGATGGTCGATGACGTAGCTGATGTCCTGGGCCCGGAAGACCGGGTCCTCGATCGACCGGGGCTCACCGCCGCTGGCGCCCTGGAAGCTGGCGTCGAAGGCTATGACGACGAATCCTTCGTCCGCCAGCGCCGTTCCGTACACGTTGCCGGCTGTCTGCTCCTTGCACGAGCCGATGGGGTGAACGCTGACGACGGCGGGGTGGGTCCTGCTCTCGTCGAAGCCCGGCGGGAGGTAGATGTCAGCGGCCAGGTCCCAGGCGAGGGCCTTGACGGCGACGTGCTTGATGTTGTCGGTCATGGGTGCAACTCCTCGTCGATGAGGCGGGTCTGCGGCCGGTGGCGGCGGCCACTCGACCGGGACCTGGTCAATCCTTGTCGGCGGACTCGCCCGTCAGGTTCTCCCGGAAGAACGGGGTGGCTGCGGCGATGGCCTGGTCGACGTACTTGGGGACGTCGTAGAAGTCCATGTGCGTGCCGCCCTCGACGATCTGAAGCTGCTTGGGGCTGCGGGCGCGTCCGTGCAGTTCGGTGGACATCCAGAGCGATCCGGCTTCGCTGCCGGCCACGACGAGGATCGGCTGGGTGAGCAGGTCCTCGACCATGTGGAAGGCGTCGAAGGTGAAGATGCGCGAGACGCTCTTGGTGAACAGGAACCTGTTCTTGGCGTTGGGGTGCTGGGCGCGGGGGGTGAGGTAGTAGTCCCCTGCCTCCACCAGGTCGCGCGGGGTGTCCTCGTCCGGCTCGGTCGGGACGTAGGGCAGGAAGGCCGGTTCGGCGCCCTTGGCCGCCTCGGCTGTCCTCTGACCGGCGAGTGCCTTCAGGGTGGGCACGGCGGCGGCGTCGGAGTCGGTTCCGTACCAGCCGCGGCGGAAGCTGGTGCCGATGTTGACGGCGCTGACGGTCGTGAGGGCCTTGACGCGGTAGTCGGTCATCGCGGCGTTCACGCTGTAGCCGCCGCCGGCGCAGATGCCCAGGGTGCCGATGCGCTCGGGATCGACGTAGTCGAGGGTCTGCATGTAGTCGACGGCCGCGCGGACGTCGTCGACGCGGGCGTAGGGGTCCTCCAGGTGGTGCGGCTCGCCGCCGCTGTCACCCTGGAATGATGCGTCGAAGGCGAGGGCCACGAAGCCCTGCTCGGCGAGCTTGCTCGCGTACAGGCCGGCTGCCTGCTCCTTGACGCCGCCGCCCGGGTGGACGACGACGATCGCCGCGTGCAAGACCTTCGCGTCGAGGTCATCGGGCAGGTAGAGGTTGCCCGCCATCGCGATCTGGCCGTTGGGGAAGGTGACGGCGTCCATGGTCTGGCTCCTGGTTCCCTGTGCTGTGGTGGGGGTCGCTGTGACGTGAGGTTTCATCGAGTTCGCAGATGCCTGAGGTCGTCCTGGACCTGGGCGGGTTCGGCGTCCAGGGGCAGGTTGTCGGTGTCCTTCACGGCGTCGAGGGCGCCCGCCGCGTCGGGCCGGGCTTCCTCGAACAGGGCCGCGAAGTCGGTGGTGGTGTGGCCGGGACCGGAGAAGACCTCGAAGGTCTTGCCGATCGCGCCGTCATCGAGCAGTGCCTCGACGAGCAAGGTGCCGAGTGCCGCTCGGCTGATGTTGTCCTCGCCGCTGTCGCCCTGCTCGATCCGCAGGTGGCCGCCGCCCTTGCCGGCGTCGAGCCATCCCGGGCGGACGATCGTGTACGGGGCACCGCTGAGCCTGACCAGGCGCTCGGAGCGGCGCTTCCAGTCCAGGGCGTGGCCCCCTTCGTTGAAGGGGTGATCGCGCCGGGTGACGAAGATCGTGGTTTGCAGCACGATCCGCGGCCTGCGCTTCCCGAGCGCCTCCAGGACGTTGGCGACGCCGCCGTAGTCGATGCGCTCGAAGGACTCGGGGCGGGAGTCGTCGTCCGAGCCGTGCACGAAGATCACGGCGTCGGCGTCGCGGACGGCTGCGGTGAGTGTGTCCGGGGCCGTGAGGTCGCCCACCACGATCTGGGTACCGGGAGGCAGCACCTTTCGGGCTCGGGACTCGTTGCGGGCCAGCGCTACGGGCGCAAGGCCCCGGGCGGCCGCTGCCGCGACGACGTGTCGGCCAGTACGGCCAGTGGCACCGATGACGAGAACGTGCTCGATCGCGGACACGAGATCAACTCCTTTCACAAGCGCCGTTCCCCGGCATCGGGACTCACGGTGACGGGCCCGACGATCCGTGCCAAGGCCGACTCCGTGCCGTCGGTAACGCAGGGAAAGCGATCAACGCCTTTACGGAACTCTCTCGATTTGGCCGCATTTCGCGACCGGGGCGGGGCGAGGATGAGAAATCGACTCTCCAGCGGTTCCTGATGGGTCACAGGAAAAAAGTTCGCACGCTTGAGACTTCTCCACCAGAGGAGACTTTCATCCTGGGAGGGATCCATCCAGGGATAAAAACGTCCCTGTCACCGCGATTGCGTCCCGGGTGACACTGGTGTTCATGAGCAGCGATACGCGTCCCGGCGAGCTCGGGGCCTTCCTGAAAGCGCGCCGAGGCGAGCTGAGCCCGGGCACGGTCGGGCTGCCTGAAACCGGAGGGCGACGCCGCGTCAGCGGTCTGCGACGTGAGGAGGTCGCGAGGCTGGCGACGATCAGCACGGACTACTACACACGCCTGGAACAGGGCCGCATGCAGGCCTCCGCGCCCGTACTGAACATACTCGTGCGCGTCCTTCACCTCGACGACGATCAGCGTGCTTACATGCTCGAACTCGCAGGCCGCCCCTCTGAACGACCGGCCCGCCGCCCGCGACAGAAGGTGCAGCCACGTCTGCGACGCCTCCTCGACGACCTCGGCACCATGCCGGGGATCGTCCTCGGGCGCCGCATGGATATTCTGGCCTGGAATCCGCTCGCGGCAGCTCTCGTCACCGACTTCTCGGAAATACCGGAGAAGCACCGGAATTACATACGCCTGCTATTCAGCGACCCAAAAATGCGTGAGCTGTACCCCGACTGGCGGGACGTCGCTCATACCTGCGTGGCCCAGCTGCGAATGGAAGCCGCACGCGACCCCGACAGTGCCCGCCTCGCCTCGCTCGTCGGCGAGCTGTCGGTCCAGGACGCCGACTTCCGCCGTTGGTGGGCCGCCCACCACGTCGCCGTACGCAGCGTCGGAACAAAGCGTCTGCACCACCCCGTCGTCGGCGAGCTGAGCCTCGACTGGGACACCCTCGCTTCCACAGCCGACACCGACCAGCAGCTCGTGGTGTGGTCCGCCGAGCCCGGTTCCCCGTCACACGACGCGCTGCGCATCCTCGCCTCCTGGGCCGGTGCCCCGGGCCCTGCTCCCACAGGCGCCGGGACCGGCAGCACGCCGCCCGGCTGAACCCGCCGTCAACGCTGACCACTGCCACACTGGAACCATGAGCAGCGACAACCGGGACCCGAAGGAACTGGGAAGCTTCCTCATGGCTCGCCGGGCCGACCTGGAGCCCGCTCAGGTCGGCCTGCCCGACACCGGCGCCCCACGCAAGGTGGCGGGCCTGCGCCGTGAAGAGGTCGCGGAACTCGCCGCCATCAGTACGGACTACTACACCCGCATCGAGCAGGGCCGCATGCGGGCCTCCGCTCCCGCACTCGAAGCAATCGCCCGGGCGCTGCGCCTGACCGACGACCAGCGCACGTACCTTTACGACCTCGTCGGCCGTGCTCCAGTCGATTCCCCCGCCCGGCCGGACCGCGTAATCAGCATGCACACCCGCCGCCTCCTCGACCAGCTGACGGAATCGCCTGCCGTGGTCTTGTCCGACACCATGGACGTCCTGGGCTGGAACCGGCTCGCCGCGGCTCTCCTCGTCGATTTCGGGCAGATCCCCGAGGAGGACCGGAACTACGTCTGGCTGCTCTTCAACCACCCGGCCCTGCGCGCCCTGTACGACGACTGGGAGTCGGGGGCCCACGCCTGCGTCGCCTACCTGCGCATGCACACCGCCCGCTGCCCGGACGATCCCCGACTTCACGACCTCCTTGCCCGGATGGCCTCCCACTCCGACTTCGACCGCTGGTGGAAGGCTCGCGATGTCGCTGTCCAGGGCACGGGGAACAAGGTCTTTCACCATCCCGTCGTCGGAACGCTCACGCTGGACTGGGCGACCTTGACCAGCTCTGCCGTCCCGGATCAGCACGTGGTCATGTGGACCGCGGAGCCCGGCAGTTCATCCGAGAAGGGACTTCGCATCCTGGCGGCAGTCCCAGAGGAAGCCGGCCGGAGCCACAGCAGCTCATGAGCCTCAGGTCCAGGACCGGCAAGGTCCTCGTCCTGGGCGCCGGCGAGCAGGTCCAGCCCGCCCTCGACGCGCTCATCCCATTCTTCAGCAAGCACCTCTGAGCGCTTCGGTGCCTGTTTGCTGGCCGGGCAGCAAACAGTGGGCAAGCCCTGCCGAGGTGAGCACGAACGCCAACGAGCCCCCTTCCCGGTCAGGAAGGGGGCTCACAGGTTCATACGGTCACGCACAAGCCGATACGGACTTCAGACCCACTCCACCTCGGAAACGATGTGCAGCGAAGCCTCAGGGCCCGGCAGGGGCGTCCGGAGCGGTGCCGGCGGCGCCGACGGGGCAGGGGGCGAGACGCCGACCGCGGGCAGTGCAGCCGTCAGCTCGTCCTCGCTCGCTCCCGCCGGCGCGCCTCCACTACCCGATCGAGCGCTCCGCCCACCTCAGTGCGAGTGACCACTCGAAGCCGGCGTCGGACCCGCGTTCTTGACCGTCAGCGGCAGCAGCTTCCTGCCGGTCGGGCCGATCTGGATGGACGTGTCCATCTGCGGACATACACCAACGGGCCCACAACCACTTGTAGGGGTCATCGCGAAACGAACGAGGACGCGCTCAGCAACCGACCGCGCCGGTACTCAGTTGAGACCGAGTGGACCGGGCGGACTTCGCCCTCTTGGAGGAGCTGAGGAGGACCGCAGCGCTCTTACCCGACGACGCCCTCCACGTCCGGCCCGATGAGCAGGTCGGCGACAAGTGAGAGCCAGGCATCCGGTGAGTACGGGTCCGGAGGATCGACCTCCATGCCCAACTCGGCCATGGCGATGGCGTAGTCGGACTCATCGAGATCGAGCGCGAGGAGTTCGTGCAGTTCTCCGATCAGTCGGGCGACGAGATGCGGGTCCGTCGAGTCACGGTAGTCCTCGACGGCCGTGGCGTGGTCGGTGAACTCGTCGGGCATGTCCTGCGAGAACCAGCCGCCGAGGAACTGGCCCAGCTCGGGAAAACGGGCTTGCCACTCCCAATGGGTGGCAGGGATGGCCGGCGGCGGGACCTCCCCCGCCTCGATACTGCGCTTGATGTGGTCGGCGAGGCAGAGGAGCCACTGTTGGATCTCGCCCTCGGCAAGGCCGATGTCGGGGATTGCGTAGAACTCCCCGAGTCGCAACCGCAGCCGCCCCGGCGGATTCTCGACGTAGTCACGCAACTGTCGCTCGGCGATGGCCAGAGCCCACGGTCGGCTGTGCCAGGTCTGTCGGAGGTACGCGGTCAAGGCGGCGCCGGGCCTGTCCGGGGTGTCGTCCGCCGGATGTCCGAGGTAGGCGCGCATGACCTGGTCGAGCTCGCCATAGCGACGGTCGTGTTCGAGGGGGCTCAGGGGCACGGTGGTCAGCCTCTGCGATCGCTACAGGTAGATGGGGAAAGTGGCATGGACGGCGAAGCCGTGTGGGAGCGAGGCATCCCGCTTCAGAGTGACGCGGGCGGCCCTAACATCGATAGGTTCCCGCCCCGCCAGCATCATCGCCTGCAGGAGGACGCGTCCGACCGGCTCGGACCGGGACGGCCAGGATGCCTCGATGGTCAGGCGCGAGCGTGTCGACTGTGCGAGCCAGCGGTGGACCAGCTGCTCGTTGGCGGTGACGACCTGCTGGGTGGCCCACTGGGCGGTCTCGCGGTCGGGGTAGGTTGCGGAACGGGTGCGCACCTCGGTCCTCTCCCTTGTGCTGTGACGGCGGCGATCGGGTGATTGCCAACGGCTAGTCGTCCTCGAAACGCCAGAGAACCAGGACGTTATCGTCCGACACCCCGACCAGGCAGATGTCGATGGTGGTCCCGGCGAGGACGTTGGCGTGAAAGGACGAGGCCAAGAAGTCACCCTCTTCACCGTCTTCCGCGTGCCCATGATTGGTGAAGAAACGTGCGTCATTCCCCACGACCCCCAACAGTTCCCGCAGACAGGCGTCGCGTTCCTCATCCGGTGCGCGAAGGGATGCGGAAGGGCCGTACAGAAGAGATCCAACCGAAATAAGCCCGGCTAGCTCCATGGCCTGGCTGGGTGAGACCTCCAGGATACTGTCCCGCAACTCCTGGCGGTCGACCTGCCGGAGTACGGGATTCCCCTGGATCGCTGCCATCACCGTGTCGTGCCAGTCCGCGCCGTCGCGGGCCACGAGCGCGGCGAAGGACTGACGTTCATCGAAACGCCCCCGTGCGCACGCCGGCAGATCCACCTTCCTCTTCGTCACAGATTTTCCCCTGGTGTTCTCACGGAAGCCTCGGCATGGACGTGTAGACCACATAGGGCGGATGAAGGCCGTTCTTGTACTTGAGTACGACCTCCACCGAGTGCGCGTCCTGCGCCGCACCCGCCCTCGGGTTCGCTGATGTAATGGTACGCCCGGTCACAGAACTGAACTCCACCGGATCCAGCTTCAGAATCGAATTGTCGGCGCGAGGCTTCGAGAGCCACTTCTTGATCTTTGCCTGATTGTCTACACCTTCGTTCTGTTGGCCTGAATTAGCCGGAGGACCCACATATTCCACCGTGTCTTGCGTGTATGTCTGGGCGCCCGCCAGATCGGTGAAGCTCGAAGCAGCGGGAATCGACGGCTGATCCCTGAGTCGCTGCGCCAGCTGCTCATCGGTCTTGCCTACGTGTTTATCGATGACGTGGCTGCCGTGAATTCCTTCTTGATTCGCCAGATCGATTGGATATGCATGGTTGGCCTCGCTGTCGCCCGGCACGGTGTACAGCGGGTTTCC
This sequence comes from Streptomyces cellostaticus, assembly GCF_023630175.1. Classification (GTDB taxonomy): domain Bacteria; phylum Actinomycetota; class Actinomycetes; order Streptomycetales; family Streptomycetaceae; genus Streptomyces; species Streptomyces cellostaticus_A. Next base: position 34,890 of record NZ_JALLIN010000033.1, read on the forward strand.
TTTGAAGTCGGTCAGGGCCCGCGCGCCGAACGCCTCGGCGCGGGCGGACTCCGCGATGAATGTCGGGGCGCTCGTATACGCCTCGTCCAGCGCCGACATCAGGTCATTGATGCCTCGAACCTGACGGTGAACCCGGTTGTTGTAGGTGGCGACGGCGTCGTTCATGGCGTCTTCGTCGATGTTCAGGACGATACCGACCGATACATCCGCGACCAGGCCCTTCCCCACGTGCCACAGCCCCTTCACCAGACTCTTGGCGTCCGTGACGTCCAGTTCTCGCGGATCGAGCTGCTTAATGCTGTCCAGCACGGCTTGTCGATAGATCCGGTGCAGGTCGTCACGAACGTCTTCCGCCGCCTGGGCCACGTTGTACACGGCATCGACCATGGCGTCACAGGTGTCGAACAGGACGGCGAAGACCGGGTGGCTGGTCCCTCTCTTGCGCGCGCCGTCGTTCGCCCAGTCGTAGCCATCTCGGCTCTGCCCCCAGGCGGACGTGCCCCACAGCGTGCTGCAGAACTGCCGCATCGCGTCGTACCACTCCTGGTTGGCCTGGTCGGTGATGCCGCCAATGAAGCTGGTCAACATCCCGTCCACCATGCTGAGCGTGGTCTGCGGCATCCTCCAGGTCTCAGAGACCTTATACAGCTGCAGGTGATTGGGCAGTGGGAGGATCTTCGCCGCCTTGCCCCAACGGCACTCGTGTTCCAGCAGAGGGCGCAGGATGGCGAGCACTGCGGCTTCCAGCCCTTCCAGGGCTTTTTGTGCGAAGTCTTGGCCGGCGTCGAAGTCCCCCCACTTGAAATCGGTGACCGGCCCGTACTTGGGTGGTGTGTCGATCACATGCGGAAGGGGACGCTGGGTCGCATGGCCCGTTGGTGAAGGGTGTGTGGCGGCGTCGGCCGCGACGTAGTTGTTGGCGGTGCTGGTGAATCCGACGCCGGCACCACCGACGCTCACCACGGACTTGGCCCACACCTCGAGGAATCGATTGGAGACCTTCACGTAAGCCTGGGTGAAGTCCTTCATCGCCGAGCCGTTGCCGCCGCCGTCGGGGTACCGTGCCAACTCGTCGAGAAACGCCTTGATCCCCCGGTCGAGAGGGTCCTGTTGGCCGGCCACGTTCGTGGAGACCTGGTAGAGGACCGATGGCGTCACATCGATCTTCCCCTGCCCGGGGGTCGCCGGGGTGGCCATCAGGCGGCTCCCCAGCCGCGCAGGACCGCTTTGTGTGCTGCCGCGTAATTGGCGTGGCCGGTGGTGACGTATTGGTGCAACCACTTCTGGGCCGCCTGCAGGTCCTGCGCAGAGCGGTCCCACTCGTCGAGCTTCTCGACGAAGACCTCGCGGGCTTCGCCCCTCCAGGACAGGACGACCGGTTCGACGCGTTCGTAGAGGTCGTCCAGCTTGCCGTTGAGCTGTTGCAGGATGTCTTCCAGCTCGACGGCCAGTTCATGGAGCGTGGCGAACGAGACAGATATGTGGTCGCCGTCGGCACCAGTCGACATGATTCCCCCTTGGAATCGGTGACAGTACTTGCGAGGCCGGCACTTGGCGCTGCGAGTGTCAGAAACCGTCCAAGTTGCTTCGTGGGCGGGCCAGTGCGTCGTCGGCTCCTGTATTCGGCGTGGAGAGTTTGTCGACCTCACTGTTGAGGTCCACGTGGATCCGACGCATCTGTTCGAGCACATGCAGATCGTCGGCGCTGAAGCCGTCACGACTCATCCGAACGGCTTGCTCCAGACCCGCCACCACTTCCCGGATACGCACGGCGTCGCCCGCGGCAGCACGATGGAACTCCCGGTACGCCGTTGCCGCCGGCCCCCGCCAGCCGGCCTCGATACGGTCGACGAGTTCATCCATACGCTTGATCTGTTTGTCCAGGTGGTCCTGCATCTCGCCGAGGTCGCCGGCGAGCTTGGTCAGGCCTGTAGACGACACGCGCAGGTCGGGACCGCCGTTCTCACCCACGCTCGTGTCTGGTGCCCCCATGCCGTATTCCCCCACCATGTCGGCATCTCGCGTCCCAACTGACCTTAGGATCATACGAAAGGCTCACCGAGGCGGAGGCGCAGGGCTGCCGGCAACCCGGATGGGGCTCATGTCAGCAGGGGCAGTTGTCGCGTTCAGGGCCGCCGCTATTCCTCGGTCGACACCGGCAGCACGCCCCCCAGTTCGCCTCGAACGGGTCACTCAGCTCGCTACAGGGCAGGGCTAACCAGCGGTGCGTGCGGTCGTAGACGGCCGCCGCGTGGACACCGAATCCTCATGCCCACTGCGCCTCGGAGACGATCCATGAGGCGCTCCTTGGGCTCGGCAGCGGCGTCCGAGAGGTGCCGACCGCGACGGCGGGCGGGGACGCGATACGCCGACCGTCGTCAGCGCCGCCAAAATTCTCCTCCTCGCTCGCCCCCGCCAGCGCCTCATCCCCCCGATCGAGCGCCACGCCAACGTCAGTGAGCGTGACCGCTCGCGGCTGGCGCCGGACCCGCGTTCTTGACCGTCAAGGGCAGCAGTTTCTTGCCCGTCGGACCCACCTGGATATTTGTGTCCATCTGCGGGCAGACACCGCAGTCGAAGCAGGGCGTCCAGCGGCAGTCGTCGACCTCCGTCTCGTCGAGGGCGTCCTGCCAGTCCTCCCAGAGCCAGTCCTTGTCCAGGCCGGAGTCGAGGTGGTCCCAGGGGAGGACCTCCTCGTAGGTGCGCTCGCGGGTGGTGTACCAGTCGACGTCCACGCCGAAGGAGGCCAGGGCCTTGTCCGCGCACGCCATCCAGCGGTCGTAGGAGAAGTGCTCGCGCCAGCCGTCGAAGCGGCCGCCGTCCTCGTAGACCGCGCGGATGACGGCGCCGACGCGGCGGTCGCCGCGCGAGAGCAGGCCCTCGACGATGCCGGGCTTGCCGTCGTGGTAGCGGAAACCGATCGAGCGGCCGTACTTCTTGTCGCCGCGGATCTTGTCGCGGAGCTTCCCGAGGCGGGCGTCGGTCTCCTCGGCGGAGAGCTGGGGCGCCCACTGGAAGGGGGTGTGGGGCTTCGGGACGAAGCCGCCGATCGAGACCGTGCAGCGGATGTCGTTGGACCGGGAGACCTCACGGCCCTTCTGGATCACGTGGGTCGCCATGTCGGCGATCTGCAGGACGTCGTCGTCGGTCTCCGTCGGCAGGCCGCACATGAAGTACAGCTTCACCTGGCGCCAGCCGTTGCCGTAGGCCGTGGAGACGGTCCTGATCAGGTCCTCTTCGGAGACCATCTTGTTGATGACCTTGCGGATGCGCTCCGAGCCGCCCTCGGGGGCGAAGGTGAGGCCGGAGCGGCGGCCGTTGCGGGTCAGCTCGTTCGCCAGGTCGATGTTGAAGGCGTCGACGCGGGTGGAGGGCAGCGACAGGCCGATCTTGTCCTCCTCGTACCGGTCGGCCAGGCCCTTGGCGATGTCGCCGATCTCCGAGTGGTCCGCCGAGGACAGGGAGAGGAGGCCGACCTCCTCGAAGCCCGTCGCCGCGAGGCCCTTGTCGACCATGTCGCCGATGCCGGTGATCGAACGCTCGCGCACCGGGCGGGTGATCATGCCGGCCTGGCAGAACCGGCAGCCGCGGGTGCAGCCGCGGAAGATCTCGACCGACATCCGCTCGTGGACCGTCTCGGCGAGCGGGACCAGGGGCTGCTTGGGGTAGGGCCACTCGTCCAGGTCCATGACCGTGTGCTTGGACACACGCCACGGGACGCCGGACCTGTTGGGCACGACACGACCGATCCGGCCGTCGGGCAGGTACTCCACGTCGTAGAAGGCGGGGATGTAGACGCCCCCGGTCTTCGCCAGGCGCAGGAGGACCTCCTCGCGGCCGCCGGGACGGCCCTCCGCCTTCCACTCGCGGATGATGCGGGTCATGTCGAGGACGGCCTGCTCGCCGTCGCCGATGACGGCCGCGTCGATGAAGTCGGCGATCGGCTCCGGGTTGAAGGCGGCGTGGCCGCCGGCCAGGACGATCGGGTCGTCCGGCCCCCGGTCCTTCGACTCCAGGGGGATACCGGCCAGGTCCAGCGCCGTCAGCATGTTCGTGTAGCCCAGCTCCGTGGAGAAGCTGAGGCCGAACACGTCGAACGACCGGACCGGGCGGTGGGTGTCCACGGTGAACTGCGGGACGCCGCGCTCACGCATCAGCGCCTCGAGGTCCGGCCACACGCTGTAGGTGCGCTCGGCGAGGACGCCCTCCTGCTCGTTGAGTACCTCGTAGAGGATCATGACGCCCTGGTTGGGCAGTCCGACCTCGTAGGCGTCCGGGTACATGAGCGCCCAGCGGACGTCGCACTCGTCCCAGTTCTTGACGGTGGAGTTGAGCTCTCCGCCGACGTACTGGATCGGCTTCTGCACGTGGGGGAGCAGAGCTTCGAGCTGCGGGAAAACCGACTCGACAGGCATCTCGCGAACCTTCATGAGCTGACAGGGGTGACCATTCAGCGTAACCCGCCCGGAGGGCTCCCCCGTACGCTCAGACCGACGCCCCCGAGTTGATCTTCGCCCACAGGCCGGGCAGCTCGGCCTCGGCCGCTGCCGCGCGGTGCTCCTCCCGGCCGTACAGCAGCCCGTAGGTGAAGGCGCTCTCCCCCGCGGCGTGGGCGACGGCGGCGAACTCGCGCAGGGCGTGGCGGGCCATGACGCTGTCCTGGTGGTCGCCCAGCAGGGAGGTGAGGGATTTCATCGACTTGGCCAGGGAGGCGGCGGGGGCACCGAGGGCGGGGATCGCGGCCTCGGCGGCGTAGCGGGTGCGCTTGGCCTTCTTGCGGGCCTCGTGCAGGGCGATGTCGCGTTCCCGGCCGGGTGGCAGTTCGAGCGCGTGGGTGATCAGGCGGGTGACCTTGGCGAGGTCCTTGCGTACGGCCTCGGCGAGCACCTTCGCGGGCTTCCGTGCGGCCTTCCCGCGCAGCGGCGGGTCGGCGAGGAGGGCGTCGAGGGTGTCGAGCAGGGCCTGGTGGCGGGCGGAGTCGAGGATGGCGATGAGGTGGCCCCGGGTGCTGCCGTGCCGGGCGTCGGCCCAGGAGGCGACCCGCTGGGGCACGGGGCCGAGGACCAGCTCGGACGGCAGCTCGTCCAGGGCCTTCGCGAGGCGCTCCGCCAGTACTTCCTGGTCGCGGTCGGCGCCCAGCTCGCCGGCCAGCCATTTCAGCTCGGCGGCGACCGGTGTGGTGACGGCGGGGTCGAGAACCGTGCCGAAGGTGCGGAAGGTGCTGCGCATGCGGCGGGTCGCGACCCGCATCCGGTGCACTGAGTCCGGGATGTCCCGGCGGACGGCGGGATCCCGGTCGAGGATCTCGTCGCGTTGTTCACGCAGGTAGGCCAGGACGTGGTCGCCGGCGGTCACCGGGGGCGCGGGCTTCCTGGGCCGGGTGCGGGAGCGGGTGCCTCCGGTCTGCTCCAGCGCGCGGGCCAGTTTGGACGGTGAGGCGGACGGCCGTACGCCCGCCTTGCGCAGGCGCTTGTCGACCTTGTCGAGGAGGGCGGGGTCGGCGTCGTCGGCCAGTTCCACCTCGATCTCGGTCCACCGGGTGGTGCCGCCGGCCCGGTTCAGTCGTTCGGCGGTGACCGTGTCGACGCTGGCCTCGGCCAGCAGTGTGCCGTCGGCGTCGACCAGGTGGCACACGTCACGGGCCGAGCGGAGCCGGACGACGGGGACGAGTTCGGCGCCACGGACCCGGGAGCGGACCAGGGCGGCGAGTTCGTCGGGGACGGTGTCGGACAGCGGTGCCCTGATCTCGTCGCGGACGCCGGGGGCGACCGGGAATTTCAGGTGCCATCCGTCGTCCGAGCCGCCGGTGCGGCGGCGCAGGGTGAGGGAGGCGGCGGCCAGGCGTTCGTCGGCGGTGTCGTAGTACGTGGCGTCCAGTTCGACCAGGCCCTGGTCGAGGACGTCCGCGACCGTGCCGGCGCCGGTCAGGTCGGGCAGCCCGCTCTCATCGGATTCGTACTTGCGCTCGATCTCGCGTTTCGTGTCCGCCATGCACAGAATCTAGCCGTGCTGGGCCTGCTCAGTCCCCTTTCGGGTGGTCGGGTTTCAGGTGCTCGTTCACGCGGACATCGGACGTTGCACCTTGATGGACTGGAGGAGCCCGATGGCCACCCATACCGCGAACATCGACGAGCCGCCGTAGGACACGAAGGGCAGGGGCAGTCCGGTGACCGGCATGATGCCGAGGGTCATGCCGATGTTCTCGAAGGCCTGGAAGGCGAACCAGGCGATGATGCCGGCGGCGACGACCGTGCCGTACAGCTCGGTGGAGTCGCGGGCGATGCGGCAGGCGCGCCACAGCACGATGCCGAGGAGCAGGATTATCAGTCCGGCACCGAGGAAGCCGAGTTCCTCGCCCGCGACCGTGAAGACGAAGTCCGTCTGCTGTTCGGGGACGAACTGGCCGGTGGTCTGCGAGCCGTGGAAGAGGCCGGCGCCGGTGAGACCGCCGGAGCCGATGGCGATGCGGGCCTGGTTGGTGTTGTAGCCGACGCCGGCCGGGTCGAGGTCGGGGTTGGCGAAGGCGGCGAAGCGGGCGATCTGGTAGTCGTCCAGGATGTGGAGCTGCCAGACGGCGATCGCGCCGACGGTGCCGGCGGTGATCAGGCCGAAGACCCAGCGGTTGGAGGCGCCGGAGGCGAGCAGCACGCCGAGGATGATGACCACCATGACCATGACCGAGCCGAGGTCGGGCATGAGCAGCACGATGAGGATGGGCACGGCGGCCAGGCCGAGGGACTGCAGGACGGTGCGGTGGTCGGGGTACTTCTTGTCTCCGGCGTCGACTCGGGCCGCGAGCAGCATGGCCATGCCCAGGATGATCGTGATCTTCACGAACTCCGAGGGCTGCAGTGAGAAGCCGCCGCCGAGCACGATCCAGGAGTGGGCGCCGTTGACGGTGGAGCCCAGCGGGGTCAGCACGGCGAGGATGCCGAAGACGGACAGGCCGTAGAGGATCGGCACGGCGTTGCGCAGGGCGCGGTGGCCGAGCCACAGCGTGCCGATCATCAGGGCGAGCCCGATGCCGGTGTTCATCAGGTGCCGGAGCAGGAAGTAGTACGGGTCGCCCTGGTTGATCTCGGTGCGGTTGCGGGTGGCCGAGTAGACCAGCAGGGAGCCGATCCCCGAGAGGGCCAGTGCCGACAGCAGTATGGGCCAGTCGAGCCGGCGGGCCAGTGAGTCGCGGGCGAAGAGCCTGGTCCAGCCGGCCCGCTCGGGTCCGTAGCCGGAGACGGAGAAGCTGTTGGCGCTGGTCATGTGGGCATCCTCCGGCTTCCCCTGCCGCGGCGGCGTCTACGGGTGTCGCGGTTGCCCGTGGTGGGCGACGGCGAGGTGGCCGGGGTCTGTCCGTCGTCGTTGCTGGGGTTGTCCTGCTGGGAGGCCTCGACGTCCTTGGCGGGGTCGCCGGCGACCTTCGGGGAGGCGATGGTGCCGTCGGGGCGGACCTTGGGCAGGCTCTTCTGCGGTTCGGGCAGCAGTGCCCTCTTCTTGTCGACGGAGCCGTCGCCGCCGACGCCGTAGAGCGCGCTGTAGATGTTGCGCACGGCCTCACCGGAGGCTCCGGAGCCCGTACCGGCCTGGGCGATCGTCATGATCACCGTGTAGTCCTTGGAGTAGGTGGCGAGCCAGGAGGTGGTCTGCTTGCCGTAGACCTCGGCGGTACCGGTCTTGGCGTGCAGCGGGATCTTGTCCTGGGGCCAGCCGCCGAACTTCCAGGCGGCGGTACCGCGGGTGATGACGCCGGCGAAGGCTTCGTCCATGCCCTTGAGGGTGGCCTGGCTGACCGGCAGCCTGCCGTTCTTCTTCGGCTTGATCTCCGTGACCGTCCTGCCGTCCGCGCTGACGATCGCCTTGCCGATGGTGGGCTGGTACAGGGTGCCGCCGTTGGCGACGGCGCCGTAGATCGCGGCCTCCTGGATGGGGGTGACCAGGGTGTCACCCTGCCCGATCGAGTAGTTGATCGAGTCGCCCTCGCGCATCTTGTTGCCCTCGAGGCAGTTCTCGTACGCGATCTTCTCGACGTAGCTGCCGTCCTTCTTGCCGGACTTGCACCACGCGTCCTTGTTGGCCTTCCAGTAGTCCTGCTTCCACTGCCGGTCCGGGACGCGTCCGGTGACCTCGTTGGGGAGGTCGACGCCGGTCTCCTTGCCGAGGCCGAACTGGTGGGCGGCCTTGTAGAAGTAGTCCTTCGGCTTGCCCTTCTCGGGGTTGATGCCGCCGTCGCGCTTCCACTCCTTGTCGGCGAGGCCGTAGAAGACGGTGTCGCAGGAGACCTCGAGGGCGCGGCCGAGGGAGATGGGGCCGAAGTTCTCGCCCTCGAAGTTCTTGAAGACCTGGCTGCCGACGGAGTAGGAGCTGGTGCAGGGGTAGCGGCCGTCGAAGGGGTAGCCGGCCTCGACCGCGGCGGCGGTGGAGACCACCTTGAAGGTCGAGCCGGGCGCCGCCTGGCCCTGGATGGCCCGGTTCAGCAGCGGGTATTCGGAGTTCTTGCCGGTCAGGGCCTTGTAGTCCTTGGCGGAGATGCCGCCGACCCAGACGTTCGGGTCGTAGGTCGGTGCGGAGGCCATGGCGACCACGCGGCCGGTCTTGGCCTCCATGACCACGACGGCACCGGAGTCCGCCTTGTAGTTCTCGCCGGTGATCTTGTCGTACTGCTGGCGGGCGACCTTCATCGCCTTGTCCAGTTCGTACTCGGCGACGCGCTGCACCCGGGAGTCGATGCTGGTGATGAGGTTGGAGCCGGACTCGGCCGCGTCGGACCGGGCCTTGCCGATGACCCGGCCGAGGTTGTCCACCTCGTAGCGGGTGACGCCGGCCTTGCCGCGGAGCGCCTTGTCGTACTGGCGCTCGAGGCCGGAGCGGCCGACCATGTCGGAGCGCAGGTAGGGCGAGTCGGTGTCCTTGGCCTTCTGGATCTCCTCGTCGGTGACCGGCGAGAGATAGCCGAGGACCTGGGAGGTGTTGGACTTGCCGGGGCCCGGGTAGCGGCGCACGGCCTCCGGCTCGGCGGTGATGCCGGGGAAGTCCTCGGCCCGCTCACGGATCTGGAGGGCCTGCTTGGCGGTGGCCTCGTCGGTGATCGGGATCGGCTGGTAGGGCGAGCCGTTCCAGCAGGGCTGCGGGGTCTCGGCGTCGCACAGCCGGACCTTGCGCATGACGTCGGCGGGCTTCATGCCGAGGACGCCGGCCAGCTTGGTGAGGACGGCCTCGCCGTCGTCCTTCTGCTTGAGCAGGTCGGTGCGGGAGGCGGAGACGACCAGGCGGGTCTCGTTGTCGGCGAGCGGCACACCCCGGGCGTCGAGGATGTCGCCGCGCACGGCGGGGTCGACGACCTGCTGGACGTGGTTGCCCGAGGCCTCCTTCTGGTACGCGGCGCCCTCACGGATCTGCAGGTACCACAGGCGGCCGCCGAGGGTGCCGAGAAGGGAGAGGACGAGGATCTGGATGACGACGAGGCGGATCTGGACCCGTGGGGTCCGTCCGGTCTCGGGAATGTTGGTCACTGCGGCTGTCTCCCCCTCTCAGTGCGCTGACGTGTGTGCGCGGACGCATGATGAACGATCCGCCTGTGCGGCGCCGTTCCGCCGCTTTTGCCCCGTTCGGGTGAACTCTGCGGGGTTCACAGCCTCTTGACCCCCTTGATGCGGCCGACCCTGGTGGAGCGGGTGCGGGCCTTGAGCTTCAGGGCGCCGAGGCCCCGCTGACCGCCGAGGCGCAGACCGGTGCCGGAGGAGAGCCAGCCGGAGGAGATGTCGCCGCTCTTGGCGGCGGGGCCGCCCTCGGCCAGTGGGTCGTTGTCGGAGCGACGGGCCAGCCACATGATCGCGGGGACCACGAAGGGGGCCAGCAGCAGGTCGTACAGGGCGGCCGAGAACAGCAGTCCGGGCAGGCCGACATGGCGGGCCGCGGTGTCGCCGACCAGGGCGCCGACGCCCGCGTACAGCAGGGTGGAGCCGGCGGCGGCGGCGACCACGACGGCCATCGGGCCGGTGGCGGACTTCAGCCGGCCGTTCTCCGGCTTGATGAGCCCGGCGAAGTAGCCGATGACGCACAGCACCAGGGCGTAGCGGCCGGCCGCGTGGTCGGCGGGCGGGGCGAGGTCGGCGAGCAGCCCGGCGCCGAAGCCGACGAGGGCGCCGCCGACGTGGCCGTACACCATGGCGAGGCCGAGGACGGTGAGCAGCAGCAGGTCGGGGACGGCACCCGGCAGGTGCAGGCGGGCGAGGACGCTCACCTGGATCACGAGGGCGACGACGACCAGCGCGGTCGAGAGCAGGATCCGGTTGAGGCGCATGGGGATTCAGCTCCTACTGCTGCGGCTCGTTGGTGTCGGGCCCGCCGGCCGGGGCCGAGGGGTTGACCGTGACGGTCACGGTGGGCGTCGGCGTCGGTTTGGGCTTGGCCGGCAGGACCTCGTCGCGGGGGTCCCGCTTCGGCCCCTGGACGACCACGCCGACGACGTCGAGCTTGGTGAAGCCGACGTACGGCGTGACGTAGAGGGTCCGGGTGAGGCCGCCGCCGGAGGGGTCGATCCGGGAGACCACGCCGACCGGGACGCCGGGCACGAAGGGCTTGTCGGCCTGGGAGCCGAAGGTGACGAGCCGGTCGCCCTTCTTGACCTCGGCCCTGCCGTTGAGGAGTTCCACCCGCAGCGGGCGGTCCCCCTGGCCGGAGGCGAAGCCGAGTTCGTCGCTGTTCTCCATGCGGGTGCCGACGGTGAAGTCGGGGTCGTTGGCGAGCAGCACGGTGGCCGTGTCCGGGCCGACGGTGGTGACCCGGCCGACGAGCCCGTCACCGTTCAGCACGGTCATGTCCCGTTCGATGCCGTCGTGGGCGCCGGCGTCGATGGTGATGGTCCAGGAGAAGCCCTGCGCCGACCCGATGGCGATGACCTGGGCGCCCTTGATGCCGTACTGGCCCTCACCGGCGATCTTCAGCATCTTGTCGAGCTGGTTCAGGCGGCTGCGGTTGCGGTCGTCGCTGCCGAGCTTCGCCTTGAGGGCCGCGTTCTCCTTCTCCAGCGCGGCGAGCCGGTCGTGGCGGGTACCGGAGTCACGGACGGCGGAGACGGCGTCGCCGACCGGGTCGACCGCGGACGACAGCCCGTTCTCGATCGGGCCGAACGCCGCGGCGGCGGCCTGCCGGGCACCGTCGACGGGGGAGTTCCGGCCCCCTCGGATGTCCACCGTGATCAGCGCGAACGCGATGGCGATCAGCAGGACCAGGAGCAGCCGGCTCTCTTTCGTGTCCCTCACGTGCGGCGGCCGTGCCCTTCCTCGAGTGGAATTCGGGGGCCCCGGTGGTGCGCCGATGGTGAAGCGCAGGTCCTCGGGGCCGATTTGCTGGAGCTTGTGCCTCTATGTCGACGACCCGCCGTACGAGAGGGATCGTCTCGCACGGCGGATCCGACGGAGCCGCCTCATCGGCGGGGCTGGGCGTCCAGTACCTGCTGGAGCGCCTCGAACTCCTCGACGCACTTGCCGGAGCCGAGCGCCACGCTGTCCAGCGGGTCCTCGGCGATGTGGATCGGCATTCCGGTCTCGCGGCGCAGCCGCTCGTCCAGACCGCGCAGCAGGGCGCCGCCGCCGGTCAGCACGATTCCCCGGTCCATGATGTCGCCGGACAGCTCCGGCGGGCACTTGTCGAGGGTCGTCTTGACGGCGTCGACGATGGCGTTGACCGGCTCCTCGATGGCCTTGCGGACCTCGGCGGCTGAGATGACCACGGTCTTCGGCAGCCCGGAGACCAGGTCGCGGCCGCGCACCTCGGTGTGCTCGTCGGCGTCGAGCTCGTACGCGGAGCCGATCGTGATCTTGATCTGCTCGGCCGTGCGCTCGCCGAGCAGGAGGCTGTACTCCTTCTTGATGTACTGGATGATCGCGTTGTCCAGTTCGTCACCCGCGACGCGGATGGACTGCGCGGTGACGATGCCGCCGAGCGAGATGACCGCGACCTCCGTGGTGCCGCCGCCGATGTCCACCACCATGTTGCCGGTGGCCTCGTGGACCGGCAGACCGGAGCCGATGGCGGCCGCCATCGGCTCCTCGATGATGTGCACCTGACGGGCACCGGCCTGGGAGGACGCCTCGATCACGGCGCGGCGCTCGACGCCCGTGATGCCCGAGGGCACACAGACCACGACCCGCGGCCGGGCGAGGTACCGCCGCTTGTGGATCTTCAGGATGAAGTAGCGCAGCATCCGCTCGGTGATCTCGAAGTCGGCGATCACACCGTCCTTGAGCGGACGCACGGCGACGATGTTGCCCGGTGTGCGGCCGATCATCTTCTTCGCCTCGGCGCCGACCGCGAGGATGCCGCCGGTGTTGGTGTTGATGGCGACCACGGACGGCTCGTTGAGCACGATGCCGCGACCCCTGACGTACACCAGCGTGTTGGCGGTCCCGAGGTCGACAGCCATGTCACGGCCGATGAACGACATTGAGTTCCCCATCCGGATTCATCTGGCCTTCCTGAGCTTTTGAGGGCATATCAGGTAGGCGAGGCGGGTGCTGTGACGTGAAGGCTTCCATCGTAAACGCGCCTGCACGAACGCTGCGCGAGGGTCTCCGCCATTGTCATCAGAGGGCGGGCCGCCCCGCTTCTGGAGACGGCCCATCGGGGTCACACGTTCCCCCGATCGGCACGGCATATGCCGAAGGACGGCCGAAAAGGTACGGCCGTCCCAGGTCAGGACTCCGAGCGGACCTGACGCCCTCTCAGAAAAATTCGCGGAAATTCCGCCAGGTGGGCGGCTCAGGCACGGCCCGGGAAGAAGATCTTCACCTCGCGCTCGGCGGACTCCTCCGAGTCGGACGCGTGGATGAGGTTCTCCCGGACGATCACCCCGTAGTCGCCCCGGATGGAGCCGGGCGCGGCGGCGATCGGGTCGGTCGGGCCGGCCAGCGCGCGCAGCCCCTCGATGACCCGCTCACCCTCGACGATCAGGGCCACGACCGGGCCGGACGCCATGAACTCCACCAGCGGCTCGTAGAAGGGCTTGCCCTTGTGCTCGCCGTAGTGCTGCTCCAGCGTGTCCTGGTCCAGGGTGCGCAGCTCCAGCGCGGTGATCTGCCAGCCGGCCTTGCGCTCGATACGGCTGATGATCTCGCCGGTCAGGCCGCGACGGACGGCGTCGGGCTTGAGGAGGACGAGGGTGCGCTGGCTCACGAGGGGCTCCTTACGACTGGCATGTGCGGTGGCACGAGATTACAGGGCGTGTCCCCGTCACCGTCACGCAGCGTCAGGTGTGGAAGGGCCGGGCTCCGCGGACTCCCCCTCGGCGGCGAACCTGGCCTTCGCCCGGTCGACCTTGCGCCCGTAGTGGACCGACGCCCACCACAGGGCGGCGAACACCGCGCCCATGAAGTACATCGCCGGGACGAAGACGCCGGAGGCGATCAGGGCGAGCTGCAGCGCCCAGCCGAGGGCGACGCCGCCCGGCCGGGTCACCATGCCGCACAGCAGCACGCACAGGACCATGGCGATGCCGCTGACCAGCCACACCGTGGACGTGGACAGGTCCGGGTCCTTCATCGCCACGAGGGCGGCGAACCCGATGACGAAGAACTCGCCGATCAGGGTCGATGAACAGAGCGTACGCACGGCGGACTCCTCAGCCCTTCCCCAGCAGCAGGCGGGCCTCGCCCACCGTGATGACCGAGCCGGTGACCAGCACTCCGCCGCCGGAGAACTCGCCCTCCTCCTCGGCCAGCGTGATCGCGGCCTCCAGGGCCTCGGGCAGTCGCGGCTCGACCTGGACGCGGTCCTCGCCGAACACCTCGACGGCGATCGCGGCCAGCTCGTCCGCGTCCATGGCGCGGTGGCTGGAGTTCTGGGTGACGACGATCTCGGCGAAGATCGGCTCGAAGGCCTCCAGCAGCCCGCGCACGTTCTTGTCGCCGCTCGCCCCGACGACGCCGATCAGCCGGCTGAAGTCGAAGGCCTCCCGCACGGCCTCGGCGGCGGCCTCGGCGCCCGGCGGGTTGTGGGCGGCGTCCAGGACCACGGTGGGAGAGCGCCGCACGACCTCCAGGCGCCCCGGCGAGGAGACGGCCGCGAAGGCCTTGCGCACCGCGTCGATGTCCAGCCGCTCCGCGCGCTGCGCACCCACCCCGAAGAACGCCTCCACGGCGGCGAGCGCGACGGCCGCGTTGTGCGCCTGGTGGGCACCGTGCAGCGGGAGGTAGACCTCCTCGTACTCGCCGCCCAGTCCGCGCAGCGTGAGGAGCTGCCCGCCGACGGCGATCCGCCGGGCGCCCACGCCGAACTCCAGGCCCTCGCGGGCCACCGTGGCGTCGACCTCGACGGCCTTCTTCAGCAGCACCTGGGCCGCGTCCACCGGCTGCTGCGCCAGGATCACGGTCGCGCCCTGCTTGATCACGCCGCCCTTCTCCCCGGCGATCTCCCCCGGTGTGTTCCCGAGCCGGTCGGTGTGGTCGAGGCCGATGGGGGTGATCACGGCGACGTCACCGTCGATCACGTTGGTGGCGTCCCAGGAACCGCCCATGCCCACCTCCACGACGGCCACGTCGACCGGCGCGTCCGCGAAGGCCGCGTAGGCCATGCCGGTGAGCACCTCGAAGAAGGACAGCCGGTGCTCCTGCGAGACGTCGACCATCTCGATGTACGGCTTGATGTCCTGGTACGTCTCGATGAACCGCTCGGCGGAGATCGGCGCGCCGTCCAGACTGATCCGCTCGGTGATCGACTGCACGTGCGGGCTGGTGTAGCGCCCGGTGCGCAGCTCGAAGGCGCCGAGCAGGGCCTCGATCATGCGCGCCGTGGAGGTCTTGCCGTTGGTCCCGGTGATGTGGATCGAGGGGTAGGAGCGCTGCGGCTCGCCGAGGACGTCCATCAGCGCGGCGATCCGGCTGACGGAGGGCTCCAGCTTGGTCTCGCCCCAGCGGGTGGCCAGCTCCGTCTCGACCTCGCGCAGGGCCCTGTCGACCTCGGGGTCCTCCGGCCGGGCCGGTACGCCGGCCTCGGGCGGCCCGCCCTGGGTGCGCAGGGTGCGGCTGCCGGCCTCGATCACGGCGAGGTCGGGGTCACGGGTGGTCTCGGCGTCGATGATCTCGTCGAAGCCGTCGAGGGGGTCGGGGGTGTCGCTGGTGCCGGGGTGGTCGCTCACGATGCCAGTCTACGGAGGCGCGGGGACACAGGTGGGCGAAGGCCCCCGGAGCGGTGGAGGACGCAGCGTCCGGTGGAGCTCCGGGGGCCTTGGCCGCTGTTCACCGGGCCGGCGCGCCCGCGCCGGCCGCGTCGGCTACGGCTTCGGGAGCCTGTCCAGTTGGGCCTGGATGCGGGCGATGTCCTCGTCGGCCTTGGCGAGGCGGGTGCGGATCTTGTCGACCACGTTCTCCGGGGCCTTCGCCAGGAACGCCTCGTTGCCCAGCTTGGCGGTGGACTGGGCCTTCTCCTTCTCGGCGGCGGCCAGGTCCTTCGCCAGGCGCTTGCGCTCGGCGGCCACGTCGATGGTGCCGGAGAGGTCGAGGGCGACCTCGGCGCCGGCGACCGGCAGGGTGGCGGTGGCCGTGAAGGCCTCGCCCTCCGGCTGCAGGCGCAGGAGCTGGCGGATGGCGGCCTCGTGCGGGGCCAGCGCCGTCCCGTCCAGCGTCAGCCGGGCCGGGACCCGCTGCCCCGGCTGGAGGCCCTGGTCGGCGCGGAAGCGGCGGACCTCGGTGATGACGGACTGCAGGGTCCCGATCTCCTGCTCGGCCGCCCGGTCGTGGAAGCCGTCCGGTGCGTCGGCACCGGGAACCAGCACAGCGGCCGGCCACTCGGCGATGACGACCGACTCGCCACCCGTGAGGGTGGTCCACAGGGTCTCCGTGACGAACGGGACGACCGGGTGCAGCAGCCTGAGCGTGACGTCCAGGACCTCGCCCAGGACGCGCTGGGAGACCTCGGCCGCCTCGCCGCCCGCCTGGAACGTCGTCTTGGACAGCTCGACGTACCAGTCGAAGACCTCGTCCCACGCGAAGTGGAAGAGGGCGTCGGACAGCTTGGCGAACTGGAAGTCGTCGTAGAACGCGTCGACTTCGGCGACGACCGAGTTCAGCCGGGACAGGATCCAGCGGTCGGTGGCGGACATCCGCGCCGGCTCCGGCAGGGGGCCGTCCACCGTCGCGCCGTTCATCAGCGCGAAGCGGGTGGCGTTCCAGATCTTGTTGGCGAAGTTGCGGGAGCCCTGGACCCAGTCCTCGCCGATGGGCACGTCGACACCGGGGTTGGCACCGCGGGCGAGGGTGAAGCGCAGGGCGTCGGAGCCGTACTTGTCCATCCAGTCCAGCGGATTGACCGCGTTGCCGAAGGACTTCGACATCTTCTTGCCGAACTGGTCGCGGACCATGCCGTGCAGGGCGATGGTGTGGAACGGCGGGGTGCCGTCCATGGCGTACAGGCCGAACATCATCATCCGGGCGACCCAGAAGAAGAGGATGTCGTAGCCCGTGACCAGCACGGAGTTCGGGTAGAACTTCGCGAGGCTCTCGGTCTGTTCGGGCCAGCCGAGGGTGGAGAACGGCCACAGGCCGGAGGAGAACCAGGTGTCGAGGACGTCGGTGTCCTGCTTCCAGCCCTCCGCCTCGGTGCCGGGCGGCTGCTCGTCGGGGCCGACGCAGACGACCTCGCCGCCGGGGCCGTACCAGACCGGGATGCGGTGACCCCACCAGAGCTGCCGCGAGATGCACCAGTCGTGGAGGTTGTCGACCCAGTCGAAGTACCGCTTCTCCATCTCCTGCGGATGGATCTTGACCTTGCCGTCGCGGACGGCGTCACCGGCGGCCTTGGCCAGCGGACCGACCTTGACCCACCACTGCATGGACAGGCGCGGCTCGATGGTGGTCTTGCAGCGCGAGCAGTGGCCGACGGAGTGGGCGTAGGGACGCTTCTCGGCGACGATCCGGCCCTCGGCGCGCAGCGCGGCGACGATGGCGGAGCGGGCCTCGAGGCGGTCCAGGCCCTGGAAGGGGCCGTGCGCGGTGATGACGGCGTGCTCGTCCATCACGGTGAGGGACGGCAGGTCGTGCCGCTGGCCGATCTCGAAGTCGTTCGGGTCGTGGGCCGGGGTGACCTTGACGGCGCCGGTGCCGAACTCGGGGTCGACGTGCTCGTCCGCGACGACCGGGATGGAACGGTCGGTCAGCGGGAGCCTGATGAGCTTGCCGACGAGGTGACGGTAGCGCTCGTCGTCGGGGTGGACGGCGACGGCGGTGTCGCCGAGCATGGTCTCGGCACGGGTGGTGGCGACGACGATGGTGTCGTCCCCCTCCCCGTACGTCATGGAGACCAGCTCGCCGTCGTCGTCCTGGTACTCGACCTCGATGTCGGAGATGGCCGTCAGACAGCGCGGGCACCAGTTGATGATGCGCTCGGCGCGGTAGATCAGCTCGTCGTCGTAGAGCCGCTTGAAGATGGTCTGGACGGCCTGCGAGAGACCCTCGTCCATGGTGAAGCGCTCACGCGACCAGGCGACGCCGTCCCCGAGGCGGCGCATCTGGCCGGAGATCTGACCGCCGGACTCGCCCTTCCACTGCCAGACGCGCTCGACGAAGGCCTCGCGGCCGAGGTCGTGGCGGGACTTGCCCTCCTTGCCCAGTTCGCGCTCGACCACGTTCTGGGTGGCGATGCCGGCGTGGTCCATGCCCGGCTGCCACAGCGTCTCGAATCCCTGCATGCGCTTGCGGCGGGTGAGGGCGTCGATGAGCGTGTGCTCGAACGCGTGGCCCAGGTGGAGGCTGCCGGTGACGTTCGGCGGCGGGATGACGACGGTGAACGGCGGCTTGTCGCTCTTCGCGTCCGCCTCGAAGTAACCGCGCTCTACCCAGCGCTCGTACAGCGGCCCCTCTACATCGGCCGGCGCGTACTGGGTCGGCAGTTCGGAGTCGGGCGCGGGTGGCTGCTGCTGAGCGTTCTCGGTCACGGGGGTCAGTTTAGAGGTGTCACGGGGTGGTCCCGAAACGCGTTTGTTCTGTAACGGTGCGGCCCCCGGTGCCGTGCGTCCCCGGCCCCTGCGCCAGGATGTCAGGAACACATAAGCATCTGAGGGGGCACCCAGAAATGAGCAACAACCAGCCGGGCCCGTACGGCCAGCAGCCGCCCCGCGGCCAGCCGGGCCCGTACGGCCAGCAGCCGCAGGCACCCCAGCCCCAGCCCGGCTACGGCTACCCCCAGCAGACTCCCCCGGCCCCGCCGCAGCCCGGGTACGGCTACCCGCAGCAGGGCGGTGTGCCGCAGCAGCCGGGCCCGTACGGCCAGCAGCCGGGCGCCTACCCCCAGCAGCCCTACGGCGCCCCGCAGCCGCCGGCTCCGGGCGGCGGCACGAAGAAGACGGGCCTGATCGTCGGCGCCGTCGCCGTGGTCGCGGCGATCGCGGTGGGCGCGTACCTCCTGCTGGGCGGCAGCGGCGGCTCGGACGTCGCGGACGACGGCCCCCACAAGCTGACGACGCCGGCGACGGTGCTGGGCGAGTACAAGAAGTCCAAGAGCGACAGCGGCACCATGAGCGAGAGCGACATGAAGGACGCGGAGAAGTGGGGGGTGAAGGACCCCCACGACGTCAGCGCCGGGTACGCGTCCGGTGACGCCGACAATCCGCTGAGCAAGAAGATGATCCAGTTCGGCGGTGTGTACGGCACGATCGACGACCCCGCCAAGACCGTCGACGCGATGTTCGCCTACATGAAGAGCGAGTCCCGGAAGAGCGGCGACGGCAAGGACGTCGCCCTCCAGGGCGAGCCGAAGGCGTACGAGCCGGCCGGTCTCGACGGCGCGGTCCTCAAGTGCCAGCAGGCGAAGGCTCCCACCGACTCGACGAGCGGCGGCCCGAAGGACGTCACGATGACGTTCTGCGTCTGGGGTGACCACAGCACCGTGGGGTTCGTCATGCCGATGGACATCGCGAACCTCGCCGCGGGCCGGAGCAGCGACCCGGCGGCCGACGCCGAGCTGACCGCCAAGTTCCGCAAGGAGATCCGCGTCCCGGCGTGACGCGGTGACGGCGAAGGGGCCCCGGTCGGGTTCGACCGGGGCCCCTTGGCGTGTCCTGCCAGGTGCGGCTACGCCGTCTTCTGTTCGCCCGTTCCCCGGCCGCGGGCGTCGCGGGGGATGAGGGTCGGGTTGACGTTGGAGTGGACGACGTCGGCCGTGATGACGACGCGGGCGACGTCCTTGCGGGAGGGGACCTCGTACATCACCGACATCAGGACCTCCTCCATGATGGCGCGCAGGCCGCGGGCGCCGGTCTGGCGGAGGATGGCCTGGTCGGCGATGGCCTCCAGGGCCTCACGCTCGAAGTCCAGCTCCACGCCGTCGAGTTCGAAGAGGCGCTGGTACTGCTTGACCAGGGCGTTGCGGGGCTCGACCAGGATCTGGAGCAGGGCCTCGCGGTCCAGGTTGTGCACCGAAGTGATCACCGGCAGGCGGCCGATGAACTCGGGGATCATGCCGAACTTGACCAGGTCCTCGGGCATGACGTCCTCGAACTGGTCCTTGGCCTCCAGCTCGCGCTTGGAGTGGATGGTGGCGCCGAAGCCGATGCCCTTGGCGCCCGCCCGGGACTCGATGATCTTCTCCAGGCCCGCGAAGGCACCGCCCACGATGAACAGGACGTTCGTCGTGTCGATCTGGATGAACTCCTGGTGCGGGTGCTTGCGGCCGCCCTGCGGCGGGACCGAGGCCGTGGTGCCCTCGAGGATCTTCAGCAGGGCCTGCTGGACGCCCTCGCCGGAGACGTCGCGGGTGATCGACGGGTTCTCGCTCTTGCGGGCCACCTTGTCGATCTCGTCGATGTAGATGATCCCGGTCTCGGCCTTCTTGACGTCGTAGTCGGCCGCCTGGATCAGCTTGAGGAGGATGTTCTCCACGTCCTCGCCGACGTAGCCCGCCTCGGTCAGCGCCGTCGCGTCGGCGATCGCGAAGGGCACGTTCAGCATGCGGGCCAGGGTCTGCGCGAGGAGCGTCTTGCCCGAGCCCGTGGGGCCGAGCAGGAGGATGTTGGACTTCGCCAGCTCGATGGCGTCGTCACGGCCCTGGGCGCCGCCGTTCTCGCCCGCCTGGACCCGCTTGTAGTGGTTGTACACCGCGACGGAGAGGGCTTTCTTGGCGGCCTCCTGGCCGACCACGTAGCCCTCGAGGAACTCGTAGATCTCGCGGGGCTTGGGCAGCTCCTCCCAGCGCACCTCGCTGGTCTCCGCGAGCTCCTCCTCGATGATCTCGTTGCAGAGATCGATGCACTCGTCGCAGATGTACACACCGGGCCCTGCGATGAGCTTCTTGACCTGCTTCTGGCTCTTGCCGCAGAACGAGCACTTGAGCAGATCGCCGCCGTCACCGATGCGTGCCACGGTGTGCTTCCCCTTCGCCTGGGAGACGACTGGACGCTTTCGAGTCCAGCGACTCCTGGTGCTGCCTTATGTCCGACGGTACCTTGCCGGGCCCGGTGTTCGGGTCCCCCTTGGCAGGGTTCACTTCGACGTGGATCCTGCCAAGGGGGCCCGAGCCTACGCCCCCGCGGTCAGCGGACCGCTTCGTTGTTCATCTTGCGGGTGGAGATGATCTGGTCGACGATGCCGTAGTCGAGCGCTTCCTCGGCAGTGAGGATCTTGTCGCGCTCGATGTCCTCGCGGACCTGCTCGATGTCCCGGTTGGAGTGCTTGGCCAGCATGTTCTCGAGCTGGTCGCGCATCCGGGTGAACTCGTTGGCGATGATCTCCAGGTCGGAGAGCTGGCCGCGGCCGGTGGAGCCGGCCGGCTGGTGGATCAGCACGCGCGAGTTCGGCAGCGCCATGCGCTTGCCCGGGGTGCCGGCGGCGAGCAGGATGGCCGCGGCGGAGGCCGCCTGGCCCATGCACACCGTCTGGATGTCCGGCTTCACGAACTGCATGGTGTCGTAGATGGCCGTGAGGGCCGTCATGTCGCCACCGGGGCTGTTGATGTAGATCGAGATGTCCCGGTCGGGGTCCATCGACTCCAGGCACAGCAGCTGCGCCATGACGTCGTTGGCGGAGGCGTCGTCGATCTGGACGCCCAGGAAGATCACGCGCTCCTCGAAGAGCTTGGCGTACGGGTCGTACTCGCGGATGCCCTGGGAGGTGCGCTCGACGAAGCGCGGGATGACATAGCGGCTGTCGGGCCGGGGCCCTTCGTACATACCGCTGGCGGCGCCGGGGAAGTTGGTCATGAGGGTGTTCACCGTCCTGGTGGCGTTCGGGGGGCTGGTGTCTCGGCGGTGCGTGGCGTGGCCGGGCCGGTCAGGCACCGGTGCCGCCGCCTCCCGGAACACCCGAGGCGTTCCTGATGATCTCGTCGATGAGGCCGTACTCCTTGGCCTCTTCCGGGGTGAACCAGCGGTCGCGGTCGGCGTCACGGAGGATCGTCTCGACCGACTGGCCGGAGTGGAACGCGGTCAGCTCGGTCATGGTCTTCTTGGTGCGCAGCAGGTACTGGGCCTGGATCTTGATGTCCGAGACCGTACCGCCCAGGCCGGCGGAGCCCTGGTGCATCATGATGTCCGTGTGCGGCAGGGCGAAGCGCTTGCCGGCCGTGCCGCCGGTGAGCAGGAACTGGCCCATCGAGGCCGCCATGCCCATGCCGATCGTGACCACGTCGTTCGGGATGAACTGCATGGTGTCGTAGATCGCCATGCCGGCCGTCACCGAGCCGCCCGGGCTGTTGATGTAGAGGTAGATGTCCTTGTCGGGGTCCGCGGCGAGGAGAAGCAGCTGTGCGGTGATCTTGTTGGCGATGTCGTCGTCGACCTGCTGACCGAGGAAGATGATCCGCTCGTTGAGCAGCCGGTTGTAGACCTGGTCGCCGAGGCCACCACCGATGGAAGGCTCGCCGGCGGCGGAGGGCATCAGATTCGTCACGTATCCACCTGCTCGTCTTACGACGGCGCCGGGCCGTCTCACGTCGTCCTGCCGGAGGCTTGGCTGGGGGTTTCAGGAGACTCCCCTGCCCCCGTATTCAAGGACCCTAACGCTCAGGTCCCCTCGGGGAATCCCGGAGATGACAGTGTTCGCCGGGGGCGTAGCGGCGGCGCCGCGGGGGCCGGGCGCGGATCCGGGGGGCGAACGGCGCGGGCCCCCGGGGAGCACACTCCCCGGGGGCCCGTTCTACGCGCTTCGCAGGCGCCGTGCGGGCGCTCAGCCCTCGGCGTTCTCCGCGGAGGCCTCCGACGCCTCGGCGGCCTCGGTCTCCTCCTCGTCGTCCAGGTCGACGACCTCGCCGTTGGTGTCCTTCACCGTGGCGGCGTCGACCACGACGGCCAGGGCCTTGCCGCGGGCGACCTCGCCGACCAGGAGCGGAACCTGGCCGCCCTCGACGACGGCCTGGGCGAACTGGTCGGGGGACATGCCGGAGGAGGCCGCACGCCGCATGAGGTGCTCGGTGAGCTCCTCCTGGTTGACGTTGAGGTTCTCCTTCTTGACCAGCTCGTCGAGGACGAACTGGGTCTTGATGCCCTTGACCGCGGCCTCGCGGGTCTCGGCCTCGAACTCCTCGGCGGTCTTGCCCTGGATCTCCAGGTACTTGTCGAGGTCCAGACCCATCTGGCCGAGCTGGTGGTGCTCCAGGTTGTGCTTGCGGGTGTTGACCTCGTCCTCGAGCAGCTTCTCGGGGACCGGGACCTCGACCAGCTCGAGCAGCTTCTCCAGCACGCGCTCCTGGGCCTGGGTGGCCTGGTCGTACTGCTTCATGTCGGCCAGGCGCTTGCGGCTGTCGGCGCGGAGCTCGTCCAGGGTGTCGAACTCGGAGGCGAGCTGCGCGAACTCGTCGTCCAGCGCGGGCAGTTCACGGGCGGCGACCTGGGTGACCTTGACGGTGACCTCGGCCTCCTTGCCCGCGGCGGAGCCGCCCTTCAGCTCGGAGGCGAAGGTGGCCTCCTCGCCGGCGGACAGACCCTTGACGGCGTCGTCGATGCCGTCGAGCAGCTCACCGGAGCCGATGGTGTAGGAGACGCCGTCGGCGACGCCGTCCTCGAGGACCTCGCCGTCGACTTTGGCCCGCAGGTCGATGGTGACGACGTCGCCGTCCTCGGCGGCGCGCTCCACCGGGGAGGTGGAGGCGAAGCGCTCACGGAGCTGCTCGACGGACTTCTCGATGTCCTCGTCGGTGACCTCGACGGCGTCGACCTCGACCTCGATGCCGGAGTAGTCCGGGATCTCCAGGGCCGGGCGGACGTCGACCTCGGCGGTGAAGTTCAGCGTCTCGCCGTCCTTCAGGTCGGTGATGTCGACCTCGGGCTGGCCCAGCGGGCTGAGCTCGGCCTCGTTGACCGCCTCGGTGTAGAACTTCGGAAGCGCGTCGTTGACGGCCTCCTCCAGCACCGCACCGCGGCCGAACCGCTGGTCGATGACGCGGGCCGGGATCTTGCCCTTGCGGAAGCCCTTCACCGTGACCTGCTGGTTGATCTTCTTGTACGCCGCGTCGAGGCTGTCCTTGAGCTCCTCGAAGGGCACCTCGACAGTGAGCCGAACCCGGGTCGGGTTCAGGGTCTCCACGGCGCTCTTCACGGTTCGGTCTCCTTGTGGCTGACTTCTTGGTTTCTGCCGGAGCCAGACTGGTCCGGCGGATTTCGCCGCCCGGAGGAGGTCGTAGGCCGAGTGGGCCGGGACACACGGGCGCGCAGCTTGCATAGTAACCGCAGCCGGTCAGCGCCCCAAAAGGCGATCATCAGGATGCCGTGAGCCGGTGGTCGGGGTGGCGGGATTTGAACCCACGGCCTTCCGCTCCCAAAGCGGACGCGCTACCAAGCTGCGCCACACCCCGTCTGGTGCGACACGTAGGGTACATGTCCGGGCCGACTCCGTCGGCCGGTTTCGGCGTCGCCGCGCATACGACATCGCCGCAGTCCAACGCGTTGGCCTCCGCGGTGGCCGACCCGCTACGATGCTCAGCAGTGCCACGGTCCCGGACCGGCGGCATGTTGTCGCGGGCGTAGCTCAATGGTAGAGCCCTAGTCTTCCAAACTAGCTACGCGGGTTCGATTCCCGTCGCCCGCTCCACCCGGCGAAGGCCCAGGTAGGCGGTAATTTCACTGCCCCTGGGCCTTCGGTCGTTCTCCGAGCTGCTCAGCCCTGCGCGTCCCCCGCGTGCCCCTCCGGCCGACGGCGGCGCTTCGGAGCATCCACGATCACCGCGTCCACACCGCCGGCGATCTCGCGCTCACGACGCCCGGAAGTGTGCTGACGGATCGGCGCCGCACGGGTCGAGCTGCGGCCGAGGCGGGTCATCAGCTCACGCGGAGCCCCTTGGCGCGCGCAGCTCCACAGACCGTCCGACGCGCCAGACGCTCACGGGGCCATGGTCACTCGCGCCGAAGCAGCTCCCGGCCGGAGTCGCTGCGCCGACCGCGCGGGCGCCTCAACGTTCCGGTGAGCCCAGGCGGTCGTTACGGTGATCACATGATGCCCGGCTCCGCCTCACCCGCAGACATCTCGTCGATGCCGAGGGCCGAGTTCGCCTTCCCCGGCCCACTGCGCAACCGGCTCGTCGCAGCCGTCCTCGACGGTTCCAAGACCTCCACGACAGGACTCGTCGCTGACTACGAGCATGCGGGAGAGCCCCTGCCGGAAGTCGGGAACCGTTCGGTGGTCGTCGACTCGGACGATCGTCCGGTCGCAGTCATCGAGGTGACCGGCGTGCGTATCCTCCCGCTGGCGCAGGTGGATCTTGCCCACGTCGTGGACGAGGGGGAAGGGGACACCAGCGTCGCCGAGTGGCGTGAAGGCCACGAGCGGTTCTGGCACAGCGAGGAGATGCGGACGGCCCTGGAGGACCCCGACTTCACCGTGGACGACAGGACGCTGGCGATTCTGCAGCGCTTCCGCCTCGTCGCAGACCTGCGCGTCTCCGATCGACCGATCTCCTGATCCACGGGTGACGCCGCGCCCCCTGACGTGCCCGTCGGAACAGTGGGCAACGGGGAGTCCCGGAGAACGGCGGAGCGCCACCCGAAGCCGCGCAGGCCGACGTCTCCCAGGGCAGCCCTCACCCGGTTGCGCGAGCTTTCGAACCGGCCGCGCGGGTTCCATTCCCGTCGCCCGCTCCGCACGGCCAAGACGTGGCCGAACCCGCGGGGCGCGCGGTGCACGATCCGGCCTCGCCTCCCGGGGGCGGATCCAGCCGGTGGCGGGCCCCGCCACGCCCGGCCCACCCGGCCCAGGGGGAAGGCCGTGAGCCCGGCCGGGCGCACGTGGTTCGTCGCGCCTTCCGGCGGGATCGCGGCATGACCGACGCCCCCTCCGGTGACCGCACCGGCGGAGCACACCGCCTCGCCCCGCCGACGGCCGGCCCCGGCTCGTGCCGGGTGGGTGGCGTGTGCCGTGCGAGGGTGGGCGGCAGGCGGGGCGCGGGTCGGGTCAGAAGCTGATCTGGTTGATCGTCTCCGCTATCGAGTTCATGAAGCGGTTGATCGACGGCGCCATGCCGGTCGAGGCGAGGAAGAAGCCGAAGAGGACCGCGACGATGGCCGGGCCGGCCTTGATGTTCCCCCCTCGGATCAGCACCACAAGGATGATCGCCAACAGCAGCACCACGGACAGTGAAATGGCCACAACTGATCACACCTTCGGTCGGTCCGCTCTCCCGGCCCTGGGACGCGGCCCCGCGCACCCCAGCCAGAACCATCGTGCCACCAACCCGGCCCTTGTATGCGGGCCGTGACACAACGTCGGCCGGTGGTCCGGCCCCGCGGGAGCCCGCACAGCAATTCGACGCACACACCTGCACCTGCGGCTCGGGGAATTGCGCGGCCCGTTTTCCGTGTCCACACATCATGTGCGCAAGTAATTCGAATTGATGACACAGAGGCAACGTATGACCGAATTAGTCGGTATGAATCGGTACATAGAGGTCGAACGAGGGTGCTGCTGTGCCGACCATCACGTGGACAGGGCAGGCAAGTTCTGTAAATCAGGGGGTACTCGAACGCGATAACCAGGAATAACAGGCGGGGTTTTACGGAATCCCACCGTCGACGCTAGGGTGCCTGAGATGTTTGAAGCCGCCTCGTCCCCCGGCCAGAACCGCAGACCACTCCCCCCGGCACAGTCGCCGGCCGACGGAGTGCCCGGTCCGCGTACCCCGATGAGCGAACAGGAGGGGCGGACGGCGGCGGACAGACCGGGCAAACAGCGCGACTCGTTCTTCGACAACGCCAAGTACCTGGCCATCGTGCTGGTCGCGATGGGCCACGCCTGGGAACCGCTGAAGGGCGACAGCCGCGTCCTGGAAGCCCTCTACACGGTCGTGTACGCCTTCCACATGCCGGCGTTCATCATCATCTCCGGCTTCTTCTCGCGCAGTTTCGACATGCGCCCGGACCGGCTGAAGCGGCTGATCACCGGTGTGGCCGTGCCGTACATCCTCTTCGAGACGGCGTACCCGCTCTTCAAGAACCTCGTCGACCACTCCGACGAGGAGGTCAGCCTCCTCGACCCCTGGTACCTGACCTGGTTCCTGGTCGCCCTGTTCGTCTGGCGGCTCACCACGCCGATGTGGAAGCTGGTGCGCTGGCCGCTGCCGGTGGCCGTCGGCATCGCCATGCTCGCCAGCGTCAGCCCGAGCATCGGGGACGACCTCGACCTCCAGCGCGTGCTGCAGTTCCTGCCGTACTTCGTGCTCGGCCTGTGCATGCAGCCCAAGCACTTCCACATGGTGCGCCGGCGCTGGGTGCGAATCGCCTCGGTGCCGGTCTTCGCGGGCGCGCTCGCGTTCGGCTGGTGGTCGGTGCCACGCATGAACACGGCGTGGTTCTACCACCGCGACTCCGCCCAGGAACTCGGCGCGCCGTGGTGGGTGGGCCCGGTGATGGTGCTGGCGATGATGGCCTGCTCGCTGCTGCTGACGGCGTGCTTCTTCGCCTGGGTGCCGCGCCGCAGGATGTGGTTCACGGCCCTGGGCGCCGGCACCCTGTACGGCTACCTGCTGCACGGCTTCGTGGTGAAGTTCGCCGACTACCGGGGCTGGTTCGACCACTCCGCGCTGCACCACCCGCTGGGCGAGATCCTGGTCACCGTCCTCGCGGCCGCCGCCGTCACCCTGCTGTGCACCACTCCGGTGCGTCGGGTGTTCCGGTTCGCGATGGAGCCGAAGATGGCCTGGGCGTTCAAGCAGGACGCGACCGAACTGGCCCGCGAACGCCGGCGCAGGGAGCACGAGCGCGAGAAGGTCAGCGCCTAGGCGTCGCCCTGCCGGCCCCCGGTTCCCCCTGGCCCGGACCGAGAAGTGCCCGCATCCGCGCGTACTTCTCGGTCAGTCGTCTCCGGGTCCGTTCGTCCAGGACCGCCAGCCGGGCCGGGTCGGCGTTGTGCGCCAGGTCGGCCTCCTTCACCAGCAGCGCGCCCGGGGTGGCCAGGATGCGCCGCGCGTACGCCTCGGGGGCCTCGCCGGCGCGCTTGGTGACGGCGCGCACGACGGCCTTGGTACGTGCCGTCAGGGCGGCGCCCTCGAGCCACTCCTCGCTCAGCGCGCCGTCCTCCACGGCGTCGTGCAGCCAGGCCGCCGCGATCAGTTCGGCGTCCCCGCCCCGGGCCCGTACCCCCTCGGCCACGGCCGCGAGGTGTTCGGCGTACGGTCGCCCCGCCTTGTCGGTCTGTCCCTCGTGCGCGGCCCGTGCGAGGTGCTCGACCTCGCCGGGGCCGAGTGGAGTCAGGTTCATCGGCCCAGTGTCCCCGGTGCGCCGGGCCCGCGGTACCCGGGTCAACGGGGAGCCGACGTGGCCTCGCGGCAGATCAGCAGCAGGGCCCTGTCGTCGTTGACGTCCTTGGCGACCGCCTCGATGAGGTGCCAGGCGGCGCCGTGGAAGCCGCCGGCGACATAGCGGTCGGCCTCGCCGGTGAGGCGGTCGATGCCCTCGACGATGTCCCGGTCGGAGGTCTCCACCAGGCCGTCCGTGAAGAGCATGAGCACGTCGCCCGGCCGCAGCGAGCCCTTCGTGGAGTCGAACTGGGCGCCGTCGTAGACCCCGAGCAGCGGGCCCTCGGCGGCCTTCTCCTCCCAGCGCCCGCTGCCCGCGCTGAGCTGGAGGCCCGGCGGGTGCCCCGCGGAGTAGAGCTCGTAGTCACCGGAGTCCAGGTCCAGGACCAGGTGGATGGAGGTGGCGAAGCCCTCGTCCCAGTCCTGGCGGAGCAGGTAGCCGTTGGCCGCCGGGAGGAAGGCGTGCGGCGGCAGGGAGCCGAGCAGGCCGCCGAAGGCGCCGGACAGCAGCAGGGCGCGCGATCCGGCGTCCATGCCCTTGCCGGAGACGTCCGTGAGGACGACTTCCAGGGTGCGGCCCCCGTTGGTGCGGGCCGCGACCACGAAGTCGCCCGAGAAGGACTGGCCGCCCGCCGGGCGCAGCGCCATCTCGTGGTGCCAGCCCTGCGGCAGCTTCGGCAGCGTGCTCTGCACCCGGATCCGCTCGCGCAGGTCGAACAGCATGGTGCCGCCGCGCCGCCAGGGCACGCCGACCCGGTTGCGGAACTGCGCGGTGAGCAGCCCGAAGGAGCCGCACGCGGCGACCACCAGGACCACGCCCGGGGTGACCCGCGAGGGCCCCTCGGTGTACGGGCCGAGCCGCACCGACTCCACGATCAGCGCGGTGGCCGCGGTGGCGTACAGGCCGAGCAGGCTGGCCGGGCGCAGCAGCAGGCCGCCCGCGACGATCGGCAGCACCAGCGCGCCCGGCGAGAACCACACCGAGTTGCCGAGTGTCAGGGCCGTGAGGACGGGAATGGTGAGCAGCAGGCCGACGAGCGCGATCCAGTCCGAGCCGTCGCCGCGGAAGTAGTCCACGGCGCTTCTGCGCAGGCCGACGCGGACCCGGTGCCACTGCATCTTCCACCGGGCCGTGAACGTCTCGGCCTTGGAGCGCCGCGCTCGTCCTGCTGCCATCAGTTCGGGACCCTATCCATCGGACCAGCCCCTTGGCACGGGAGGTCCCACTTGTCCCCCGTGCGAGGCTCCGCTTCACGGTTGGACTTCACAGTGAACGGCACGAACGGCCGTCGCGCCGCCGCCTGGGAGAAATTCGCTGGCTCGTCCCGGGACGCGCTGATAGGCATGGCGCATGGCGACCCAGCGTGTGACCGAGCTGACAGTGCTGCGCCCCGAGGAGTGGGACGGGTGGTTCGACCACCTGGTCCGCGCCTTCGGCGCCGGTGAGGCATCCGCCGAGGAGCGCGAACTGGACCGGTCGGTGACCGAGTTCGACCGTTCCCTGGCCGCCCGCGACGGGGACACGATCGTGGGGACGGCCGGGGCCTTCAGTTTCCGCATGACCGTGCCGGGCGGCGCCCGGGTGCCCACCGCGGGCGTCACCATGGTGAGTGTGTCCGCCACGCACCGGCGGCGCGGGGTGCTGACCTCGATGATGCGCCGCCAGCTCGACGACGTGCGGGCCCTCGGCGAGCCGCTGGCCGCGCTGACCGCCTCCGAACCGGCGATCTACGGCCGCTTCGGATACGGCGCGGCGAGCTTCCAGTTGCACGCGGAGATCGACACGAGCCGGGTGTCCCTGGCCCCGGTCGCCGGGACCGGGTCGGTCCGGCTGCGGTACGCGCAGCCCGCCGAGGTGCTGGCCGAGTGCGAGGCGGTCTACGCGGCCCTGGTGCCCCGCAGACCCGGGATGCTGGCCCGGCAGCCGAACTGGGAGCAGGCCGCCCTGGTCGACCCGGCGAGCGACCGGGACGGCGCGTCGGCGCTGCAGTGCGTGGTGGCCGAGCGGGACGGCGCGGTCACCGGGTTCGCCCGGTTCCGTACCAAGCTCGGCTGGGGCCCGAGCGGGCACGACGGCACGGTGTCGCTGGAGGACCTGGCCGCGCTGGACCCGGCGACCGACGCGGCGCTGTGGCAATTCCTGTTCGACATCGACCTGATGACGACCCTGAACGTGCGCGGGCGGCCGGTGGACGACGCCTGGCAGTACCTGGTCTCCGACATCCGGCGCTGCCGGCCGCGCTTCCGGGACGCGTGCCACCTCCGTCTCGTCGAGGTCGGCGCCGCGCTGTCGGCCCGTGTCTACCAGGCGCCGGTGGACGTCGTGTTCGAGGTGGAGGACGCCTTCTGCCCGTGGAACGCGGGGCGCTGGCGGCTGACCGGCGACCCGAAGGGCGCGTCCTGCGAGCGCACCCGTGACGCCGCCGATCTGGAGCTGTCCGTACGGGAGTTGGGGGCCGCCTACCTGGGCGGGGTGTCGCTGCTGTCGCTGGCGGCGGCCGGCCGGGTCCGGGAGCGGCGGCCGGGAGCGCTTGCGGAGGCGGCGGTGGCGTTCGGCTCGCCGCTGGCGCCGTGGCTGCCGCACGGCTTCTGACGCCGGCCGCCATGGGGGCCGGCCCCGTCCCGCGCGGTCATGACTTCTGGCAGGTGGGGCACCAGAAGAGGTTGCGGGCGGCCAGGCCGGCGGTGCGGATGCCGGTGCCGCAGATGTGGCAGGGCCGGGTGGCCCGGCGGTAGACGTACACCTCGCCACCGTGGTCGTCCACGCGGGGCGGCCGGCCCATGGCCTCCGGGGTGTGCTCGGGGCGGACGGTGTCGATGCGGTTGTGGCGCACGCCCTCGCGCATGAGCGCGACCAGGTCGGTCCAGATCGCCTCCCACTCGGCCGGGGTGAGGTCCCGGCCCGCGCGGTAGGGGTCGATGCCGTGCCGGAAGAGGACCTCGGCCCGGTACACGTTGCCGACACCGGCGATGACCTTCTGGTCCATCAGCAGCGCGGCGACGGTCGTACGGCTGCGGGAGATCCTGCGGTACGCGGCGTCCGGATCGGCGTCCGCGCGGAGCGGGTCGGGGCCGAGCCGGTCGTGCACCGCCCGCTTCTCGGCGCCGGTGACCAGCGCGCACGTGGTGGGGCCGCGCAGGTCGACGTGGGCGGTGTCGTTGGCGAGCCGGAGCCGGACGGTGTCGGTGGGCGGGGGCGCGGGGGCCGGGCCGAAGGCGACCTTGCCGAAGAGGCCGAGGTGGATGTGGACCCAGTCGGTGTCCCGGAACCGGAGGAACAGGTGCTTGCCGTGGGCCTCGGTGGCGGTCAGAAGGGCGCCGTCCAGCAGGTCCGCCGCGTCGGAGAACTTGCCCTGGGGGCTGGTCACCCGTGGGGCGGTGCCCTGGAAGCGCTCGGCGTAGTCCTGGGCCAGCCGGTGGATGGTGTGCCCTTCTGGCACGGCTGAGGTGTCCTTTCCTGCCGCGTCCCGCCGGCCCGTCCCGGCCTGCGGGGAGGCCGCTGGGGGCCCGGTCCGGTACCGGCCCCCCACGGGCGCTACTGCTGCGGGTGGTGGGCCGGGATCGGGGGCAGGTCGCCGGTCGCCTCGTAGCCGGCGAGCATGTCGATGCGCCGGATGTGACGCTCGTCACCGGAGAACGGGGTGTTGAGGAACACCTCGACGAACTTCGTCGCCTCCTGCGTGCTGTGCATGCGCGCGCCCACCGCGACGACGTTGGCGTCGTTGTGCTGGCGGCCGAGCCCGGCCGTCTCCTCGCTCCAGGCCAGCGCCGCGCGCACACCCTTCACCTTGTTCGCGGCGATCTGCTCCCCGTTGCCGGAGCCGCCGATCACGATGCCGAGCGCGCCGGGGTCGGCGGCGGTCCGCTCGGCCGCGCGCAGGCAGAAGGGCGGGTAGTCGTCCTGGGCGTCGTAGATGTGGGGCCCGCAGTCGACGGGCTCGTGCCCCGCCGCCCTGAGCCAGTCGACGAGGTGGTTCTTGAGTTCGTAGCCCGCATGGTCGGAGCCGAGATACACGCGCATGGGACGAGTGTGACACGCCCGCTCCGGGGCGGCAGCCGCGGGTGCGACATCGGCAAAATGTGAATCGAACCATAGATCCTCAAGGAAACCTCAAGTAACAATCTGGATTCAGAGGTTCCTGAATCCGTTCACCTCGGATTCACTGGACCGGCTCGTACACCGCTCGTGCGGGCAGCTCCGCCTGGCGTAAAGGAAATTCCGTCCATGACCCCTGGTTCGGGCCTTCAAGCAGGACTGAAAAACCGCCATCTGACGATGATCGCGATCGGTGGCGTCATCGGAGCCGGCCTATTCGTCGGCTCCAGTACCGGTATCGCTACCGCGGGACCGGGCATCCTTCTGTCGTACGCCCTCGTCGGCACGCTCGTGGTGCTGGTGATGCGCATGCTCGGCGAGATGTCCGCCGCCAACCCCACCTCCGGTTCGTTCTCCGCGCACGCCGACCGCGCGCTGGGACCCTGGGCCGGCTTCTCCATCGGCTGGCTCTACTGGTTCTTCTGGGTCGTCGTGCTGGCCGTGGAGGCCACCGCCGGCGCGAAGATCCTCGAGGGCTGGATCCCGGCCGTGCCGCAATGGGGCTGGGCGCTCATCGTGATGACCGTCCTGACCGCGACCAACCTGGTCTCGGTCGGCTCCTACGGCGAGTTCGAGTTCTGGTTCGCCGGCATCAAGGTCGTGGCGATCGGCGCGTTCATCGTCGTCGGCCTGCTGGCCGTGTTCGGCGTGCTGCCGGGCGCGCACACCGACAAGGCGAGTTTCGCCAACCTCACCTCGCACGGCGGCTTCCTGCCGCACGGCCCGGGCGCGATCCTCACGGGTGTGCTGCTGGTCGTCTTCTCCTTCATGGGCAGCGAGATCGCCACCCTGGCGGCCGGCGAGTCCGAGGACCCGCAGCGCGCCGTCACCAAGTCCACCAACAGCATCATCTGGCGCATCGGCGTCTTCTACCTGGGCTCGATCCTGGTCGTCGTGACCCTGCTGCCGTGGAACGACCCGGCCATCAAGAAGGACGGCTCGTACGTCGCCGCCCTCGGCTCCCTGGGCATCCCGCACGCCGGTCAGGTCATGAACTTCATCGTGCTGACGTCGGTGCTGTCCTGCCTCAACTCCGGTCTGTACACGGCCTCCCGGATGGCCTTCTCGCTCGGCCAGCGCGGTGACGCGCCCAAGGCGTTCGCACAGACCACCTCCCGCGGTGTGCCGCGGGCGGCGATCCTCGCGTCCGTGCTCTTCGGTTTCGCCGCCGTCTTCTTCAACTACAAGTTCCCGGACACGGTCTTCCTCTTCCTGCTCAACAGCAGCGGCGCGGTCGCCCTGTTCGTGTGGCTGGCGATCTGCTTCTCGCAGCTTCGGATGCGGCGGATCATCCAGCGGGAGGCGCCGGAGAAGCTCGTCGTGAAGATGTGGCTGTACCCGTACCTGACCTGGGCCACGGCCCTGCTCATCATCGGCATCTTCGGCTACATGCTGACCGACACCCAGGGTGAGAGCAGCGGTCGGACGACCGTGGAGCTCTCCCTGCTGGTGGCCGCCGTCGTGATCGCGGCCTCCCTGGTCAAGCAGAGGATCGTGAGCCGCCGGCCGGCCCCGGCCGTGGAGGACCCGGCGGAGAAGGTGTCCGTCGGCTGACCTCACCGGCCCACCGCCACGACGAAGGGGAGGGAGTCCCACGGGACTCCCTCCCCTTCGTCCTTCGCGCGCCCGGCCGGGGGCGCGGCCCCGTGGGGGCGCGGCGTCAGCGCCGGCCGGTGAGCTTCCAGGCGGCGGGCAGCGCGCCCATCGCCAGGGCCGCCTTCAGGGCGTCGCCGATCAGGAACGGGGTGAGACCCGCGGCGACGGCCTGGGAGAAGGACAGGTGGGCGGCCAGGGCCAGGTACGGCACGCCGACCGCGTAGATGACGGCCTCGCCGAGGACCATCGCGCCGGCCATGCGCAGCGGCGACCGGTCGGCGCCGCGACGGGCCAGGGCGCCGACGGCGGCGGAGGCGAGCAGCATGCCGAGGACGTAGCCGAAGGAGACGGCACCCGCGCCGGAGCCGCCTCCCGCGAACCAGGGCAGGCCGGCCACGCCCGCGAGCGTGTACAGGGCGAGGGAGAGGAAGCCGCGGCGGGCGCCGAGGGCGGTGCCGACGAGCAGGGCGGCGAAGGTCTGTCCGGTCACCGGCACCGGGGAGCCGGGTACGGGCACCGAGAGCTGGGCCGCGAGGCCGGTGAGCACGGCACCGCCGAGCACCAGCGCGATGTCGCGGGCCCGCGAAGCGGGCAGCAGGTCGGCGAGGACTTCACCGGGGCGGACGGTTGCGGTGGCGGTGCTCATGGGGACTCCGCGTGGGACGAGGGCAGATGGGACACCGTGACGCTATCCCGGCGGCCTCGCGGTGATCACCGTCAGCGATCGACAAAGGCGGGAACGGGCACTTGGTGGGCACTCGACAAAGGGTGGCGGTTACACCCGGTACGGCGTGACAACGGTCACTGAGGCGGGGACGCGCAGCTCACCGGCGGGGCCGTCGGCGGGACTGTGGAACCCCGCCAACCCGTCCCGCCGGACCGGCCGGACCCTCCGTCCCGTCCCGGCCCTCCGGCGGAGGCGACGGCGCGCACCGCGCCACGGTCGCCGCGTAGCCGGCGTCTCACCCTTCGTACAGGGAGTGTCCGGATGCTGGGCAGCTTCTTCGCGGGAGCGAACGGGCCGCCCAGACTGGCCGGGTTTTTGCCCGCCGATGACTGGACGAGCCGCGCCCATGCCACACAGCAGCACCCTCGAGACGCCACCGCGGCAGCGGTCCGGCGACTCCCTCTCCCACGGTCTCAAGCAGCGCCATCTGTCGATGATCGCCCTCGGCGGAGTGATCGGCGCCGGCCTGTTCGTCGGTTCCGGCGCCGGCATCGCGGCCGCCGGACCCTCCATCGTCGTCGCGTACGCGGTCTCCGGCGCACTGGTGATGCTGGTGATGCGGATGCTCGGCGAGATGTCGGCCGCCTACCCGTCCTCGGGATCGTTCTCCGCCCACGCCGAGCGGGCCATGGGCCCGTGGGCCGGGTTCGCCGCCGGCTGGTCCTTCTGGGTGCTGCTGTGCACCGCGGTGGGCCTGGAGGGCATCGGCGCGGCGAAGATCGCGCAGGGCTGGCTGCCGGGCACCCCGCAGTGGGCCTGGGTGGCCCTGTTCATGCTGGTGTTCTGCGGCGCGAACCTCGCGGCCGTGAAGAACTTCGGCGAGTTCGAGTTCTGGTTCGCGGCACTGAAGGTCGGCGCGATCGGCCTGTTCCTGGTCCTCGGCGGGCTGGCCATCGCGGGCGTCCTGCCCGGCACCCACTCCCCCGGCGCCTCCCACCTGGGCGACTTCCTGCCCAACGGCAGCGAGGGCCTGGTGGTCGGCCTGCTGGCCTCGATCTTCGCCTACGGCGGCCTGGAGACCGTCACCATCGCGGCGGCCGAGTCGCAGGACCCGGTCAAGGGCGTGGCGAGCGCGGTGCGCACCGCGATGTGGCGGATCGCCCTGTTCTACATCGGCTCGATGGCGGTCATCGTGACCCTGGTCCCGTGGAACGCGAAGTCGGTCGTGACGGACGGCCCCTATGTCGCGGCCCTGCGGCAGATCGGCATCCCCGGCGCCGACCAGGTGATGAACGTGGTCATCCTGGTGGCCCTGCTGTCGGCGATGAACGCCAACATCTACGGCTCCTCGCGCATCGCCTACTCGCTGGTCGAGCGCGGCCAGGGCCCGAAGGTGCTGGCGAAGGCCTCCGGCGGGGTGCCGCGGATCGCCGTCCTCGTGTCGTCGGTCGTCGGCTTCGGGTGCGTGCTGCTCAGCTACTGGCGGCCGGACGACGTCTTCGCCTGGCTGCTGAACATGATCGGCGCGGTGATCCTGGTCGTCTGGATCTTCATCGCGGTCTCCCAGCTCCTGCTGCGCCGCCGCATCGAACGCCAGGCGGCAAAGAGGCCGGTCGTGCGGATGTGGGCGTTCCCGTACCTCACCTGGATCGCCCTGGCCGGCATGGCTGCGATCTTCGTCCTGATGGCCCGGGAGCCGGACACCCGCCTGCAACTGCTGTCGACCGGCGGCATGACGCTGTTCCTCGCGGCCGTGGGCTACGCCTGGCAGCGGGCCCGCGCCAGGAGCTGACCGCCCCGGTACCACCCCGAAGGCCCCCGCGGACGACACGCGGGGGCCTTCGCGTTGCCCGCATCTTGCTGTTGCTAGCCTGTAGTTGCAATATGGTTGCAATAAGCCTGCCTCGTGATCGTCTTCTCACCCTTCGCGGCGGCGGGCGGACGACCGGGAGGGCCCCCGCGAGGACGTGACTCGCGGGGGCCCTCCTGCCGTGCACGGGTGCTACAGGTTGCTGAAGTCCGGGCCCTTGGTGCGGGTCCGCTTGATCTCGTAGAAGCCGGGGACGGAGGCGACCGCGAGGGCGCCGTCCCACAGGCGGGCCGCCTCCTCGCCCTTGGGGGCGGGGGTGACGACCGGGCCGAAGAAGGCGATCTGCTCGCCGTCGGGACCCGGCACCGCGATGACCGGCGTGCCGACGTCCTGGCCGACCTTCTCGATGCCCTCCTTGTGGGAGGCGCGCAGCTCGGCGTCGAACTCGAAGTCGTGCTGCTCGGCGTACTCGATCAGGTCGGCGGGCAGGCCGACGTCCGCGAGCGCGCCCTCGACGGCGGCCCGGGTGGGGCCCTCGCCGTTGTTGTGGATGCGGGTGCCGAGCGCGGTGTAGAGCGGGCCGAGGACGTCCGCCCCGTGCTTCTGCCAGGCCGCGGTGACCACGCGCACCGGCTGCCAGGCCTTGGTGACGAGCATGTCCCGGTAGCTCTCGGGCAGTTCGTCCAGCCGGTCCTCGTTGAGGACGGCGAGACTCATGATGTGCCAGTTGACCTCGATGTTCCGCACCTTCTCGACCTCCAGCACCCAGCGGGACGTCATCCAGGCCCAGGGGCACAGCGGATCGAACCAGAAGTCCACGGGGGTCTTGCCGGAGGGGGTCGCGGTCTCGGACATGCTTCTCCTCTGCACAGGTCTTTTGAATCTGCAACAATCCCGCCGCCCGCGCCATTCCCGCCCCGGCCGTGTCGAGGGTTTCCCCTGATGTGCCGTGTCAGGTGCGCGTGGCAGGATCGGTCCTGTTGTGAGGTGTCCAAGCGACCACGAGGGAGTGCCACGACGTGCCCGGTGAGAATCTGACCCGCGACGAGGCCCGGGAGCGGGCCGCCCTGCTGTCGGTGGACGGCTACGAGGTGGCACTGGACCTGCGGTCCGCCGTCGGGGACGGAGGCGCCGAGCCGCGCGCCTTCGACTCCGTGACGGTGATCAGGTTCCGCTGCAACGAACCGGGAGCGTCGAGCTTCGCCGACCTGGTCGCGCCGAGCGTGACCTCGGTCACCCTCAACGGGAAGGACCTGGATCCCGGCGCGGTCTTCGACGGCTCCCGCATCCTGCTGGAGGACCTGGCCGCCGAGAACGAGCTGACGGTCCACGCCCGGTGCGCCTACTCCCGCACCGGTGAGGGCATGCACCGCTTCGTCGACCCCGAGGACGGCGAGGTCTACCTGTACACCCAGTACGAGCCGGCCGACGCCCGCCGTGTCTACGCCAACTTCGAGCAGCCGGACCTGAAGGCGCCGTACCGCTTCGAGGTGCGGGCGCCCGAGGGCTGGACGGTGTGGAGCAACGGCGCCGGCGAACTCGCCGACGGTGTCTGGCGGTTCGCCGAGACCAAGCCGATCTCCACGTACATCACCTGCGTGGTGGCGGGGCCGTACCACTATGTGACGGACCACTACGAGCGGGTCTTCGAGGACGGCACGAAGCTGGAGATCCCGCTGGGCGCGATGTGCCGCAAGGGGCTCGCCCCGCACTTCGACGCCGAGGACGTCTTCCTGGTCACCAAGCAGGGCCTGGACTTCTTCCACGACCACTTCGACTACCCGTACCCGTTCGGGAAGTACGACCAGGCGTTCGTCCCCGAGTACAACCTGGGGGCGATGGAGAACCCGGGTCTGGTGACCTTCCGCGAGGAGTACATCTTCCGCGGCAAGGTGACGCAGGCGTCGTACGAGGCGCGGGCCAACGTGATCCTGCACGAGATGGCCCACATGTGGTTCGGCGACCTGGTCACGATGGAGTGGTGGGACGACCTCTGGCTGAAGGAGTCCTTCGCGGACTTCATGGGCACGTTCGTGAACGTCGGCGCGACCCGCTTCACCGACGCCTGGATCACCTTCGCCAACCGCCGCAAGGCCTGGGCCTACCGCGCGGACCAGCTTCCCTCCACCCACCCGATCACGGCGGACATCCGCGACCTGCAGGACGCCAAGCTCAACTTCGACGGCATCACCTACGCCAAGGGCGCCTCCGTGCTCAAGCAGCTCGTGGCGTACGTCGGCCAGGACGCCTTCCTCGAGGGCGCCCGCCGCTACTTCAAGCGCAACGCCTACGGGAACACCCGCCTGGGCGACCTGCTGTCGGTACTGGCGGAGACCAGCGGCCGGGACATGACGGTCTGGGCCCGCTCCTGGCTGCAGACGGCCGGGGTCGACTCACTGACCCCGCAGGTGCTGCTGGACACCGAGGGCGGCCGGATCGCCGAGCTGGCCGTGGTCCAGGAGGCGGCCGAGGCGTACCCGGAGCTGCGCCCGCACCGGGTCGCGGTGGGCCTGTACCGGCGTACGCCCGACGGCGCGCTGGAGCGCTACGCGCGCGTGGAGACGGACGTCGAGGGTCCGCGTACGGTCGTGGCGGAGCTGGCCGGCGCCGAGGCGCCGGAGCTGGTACTGGTCAACGACGACGACCTGACGTACTGCAAGGTCCGCTTCGACGAGACCTCGCTGGACACCCTGCGCGAGCACCTGGGGGCGCTCACCGATCCGCTGGCCCGTGCCCTGTGCTGGTCGGCGCTGTGGAACCTCACGCGGGACGCCCTGCTGCCGGCCCGCGACTTCGTCGGCCTGGTGCTGCGGTTCGCGGGCCGCGAGTCCGACATCGGCGTGCTGCAGATGCTGCACGCCTGGGCGAACTCGGCGCTGGTGCACTACGCCTCGCCGGAGTGGCGGGCGACGGGTGAGCGGCTGGTGGCCGAGGGGGCGCTGCGTGAGCTGCGGGCGGCCGGGCCGGGCAGTGAGCACCAGCTCGCGTGGGCGCGCTTCATGGCCGCGGTGGCCTCGGCGGACACGGACCTCGCCCTGCTGAACGGGCTGCTGGACGGGACCGAGACGGTCGACGGCCTGGTGGTGGACCAGGAGCTGCGCTGGGCGTTCCTGGAGCCGCTGGCGGCGCACGGCAGGGCGGACGAGGCGGCGCTGGCGGCCGAACTGGCGCGTGACGACACGGCGTCCGGCAAGCGCCACCAGGTCCGCTGCCTGGCGGCCCGCCCGTCGGCGGCGGTGAAGGCGCAGGCCTGGGCGCAGGTGGTGGAGTCCGACGCGCTGTCCAACGCCCTCGTGGAGGCCACCATCGCGGGCTTCGGCCCGCCCTCGCAGCGGGAGCTGACCGCGCCGTACGCGGAGAGGTACTTCGAGGTGATCGAGCGGGTGTGGCGCGAGCGGTCGATCCAGATCGGCATGGACGTGGTGCGCGGTCTGTACCCCTCCTACCAGGACCGGCCGGAGACGCTGGAGGCGACCGACGCCTGGCTCCGGGCGCACGCGGACGCCGCCCCGGCGCTGCGCCGGCTGGTGCTGGAGGCACGGGACGACCTGGCGCGGGCGCTGCGCGCACAGCAGTGCGACGCGGCGGCGGCCGGCCAATGATCCTTGGCCACGGATTCCGCGTTCGGTGACCGTTACGGAATTCAGTCAACAGCAGCCGTAACCCCTGGTCCGCACCCGATCGGACCAGGGGTTACCGGCCCCGGACCGGCACCCGAACACCCGTCCTCCAAGGCCGTGTTGTCCGCGTTCCTCGACGGGCATGTAACAGCGGTCACAGGGCGGACCGAGTACGGGAACGTCAACGCCATGACGCACGACACCCCGCTCTCCCCCCGTACCCTGCGCCATCACCCGGACGTCCGCCGGCGCATCATGACGGCCGCCCAGCTCCGCACCCACGGGGTCTCCACGGCCGAGCTGAACGAGCACTGCCGCCCCGGCGGCACCTGGCAACTGCTGCTGCCGAGCGTGGTCCTGCTCCACTCCGGCCCGCCGACCAGCGAGGAGCGGCTGCACGGCGCGCTGCTCTACGCGGCACGGGAATCGGCACCGGGCGTCCCCACGCAGCCCACGGCCGGCGACCCGCGCCGCCCGGTGTACCCGGAGACCATGATCACGGGTCTGGCGGCGCTCACCCTGTACGGCTTCGCCTCCACCCCGCCCCTGCTGTCCCTGGACCGCGTCGACGTCCTGGTCCCGCGACCGCGCCGGGTGCGCACCACGGGCTACGTCCGCGTCCTGCGCGTCCCCGACCTGCCCGCGCCCGTGGCGGTGACGGGCCTGCCGGTGGCGCCGGTGCCGCGCGCGCTGGCGGACGCGGTGGCGGGACTGACGGACGCGGACGAGGTACGCCGGCTGCTGACGGAGGCGGTGCGCGACGGCCACTGCGAACCCGCGGCGGTGGTGCACGAGCTGACCCGGGCGAAGCTGCTGAACCGCCCGCACGTGGTGGGCGCGGTGGACTCGCTGGTGGCCGAGGGCCGGGCGGTCGCGGAGGCCCGGCTGTACCGGATGGTGGGCGAGTACGGGCTGCCGGACCCGGTCTGGAACGTGGACCTGCGCCTGCCCGGCGGGCCCCACCTGGGCGGCCTGGACGCGTACTGGCCCGAGCAGGCGGTTGCGGTGGAGCTCGAGACCCGCGCGCCCTCCCGGGACGAGGACGCGACGTGGTCGCGGTACGCGCGCAAGCGGGAGCGCCTCGAGCGGCTGGGGATCACGGTCGTCCGCATCGGCCCCCGCAAGCTCAGGGAGTGCATGGAGCAGCAGGCGGCGGTGGTCCGTACGGCCCTGATGGCGTCCGGCGACCGCGATCCGGCCGCGTACGTCGTGGTGCTGCCCCGGTAGCGGGGACCGGCCGGGGACGCGCGACGCGGGCGGCCGGCGCGCCCTGCTAACCGCCGCAGAACTCCCGCTCCGTCACGGCACCGGTGCCGCCCACCCAGTCGCCGTTGAAGTTGAGCGCGAGGGAGTGCCGGCCGTCGGCCGTGGTCACCGCCGAGGACGCCGAGCCGTGGATGCCGCCGTCGTGGCCCCAGACATGGACGCCGCAGCTCAGCCTGGTGTCCATCAGGCCCAGTCCGTAGCGGGCGCCGGGCGAGCCGTCGATCCGCACGGTGGTCCTCATCTCCGCGAGCTGCCGGGGCGGGAGCAGCTTCCCGCCCAGCAGGGCGGAGAAGAAGCGGTCGAGGTCGGCCGAGTCGGAGATCATCTCGCCGGCCGCGGAGGCGATGGAGGGGTTGAGCTCGGTGACGTCGTAGGTCGGGCCGGCCGCCGACGGGGCGAGTGTGGAGTAGGCGCGGCCGCTGGGGCGGGGAACGGTGACCCGGGTGCCGGGCAGCGAGGTGGCGGTGAGCCGCAGCGGCCGGATGACGCGCCTTTCGATCTCGGTGGCGTACGCGTGGCCCGTCACCTTCCCGATCACCATGCCGGCGACGACGTAGTTGGTGTTGGAGTACCTCCAGGACGTGCCCGGCGCGAAGTACGGCTCGTGCCGCATGGCGGTCTCGACCAGGTCGCGCGGGGAGAGGGTGTCGTGGCGGTGCCGGAAGAAGCCGTCCCGGAGGAAGTGGGTGCGGACGAAGTCGGCGTCGGAGGTGTAGTCGTGAACACCGCTCGTGTGGTTGAGCAGTTGGCGGACGGTGATCCCGCGGCCGTCGTGGCCGTGGCCCCGCAGCAGCCCGGGCAGCCAGGTGTCCACGGTGTCGTCCAGGGTCAGCCGGCCCTCCGCCTCCAGTTGCAGCAGGACGGTGGCGACGAAGGTCTTGGTGATGCTGCCGACCCGGTAGCGGTCGGCGGCCGAGCGCGGGGCACCGGTGACGACGTCGCCCACGCCCGCGGTCGCCGACCAGGTGCCCCGGGTGTCCCTCACGGTGACGGTCGCCCCGGGCACTCCGGCCGCGACCGCGGCCTCGATCGCCCGGCGGGTGGCCGGGTGGCCACCGGTGTCGCGGCCGGCCGCGACGGCCGGGCCCGCCGGGGCCGCCGACAGGAGCAGGGCGGTGATGCCCGCCAGGGCGGTGCGGACGGCCATGCTGTCTCCCGTCGTGCGGTGTTCGGTTCGTCGGGGGGAGATACCCGGCGGCGAGCACGATCGTGCCTGTCGATCACCCGGTGGAGTGACCCTCAGCCCTTCTTCAGCACCAGCTCCGTGTTCCGGTCCACCGCTTCGCCCGCGAGTGCCCGGCTCGCGCCCGGGGCGTTGTACGACAGCTCACGGTAGAGGGCGGCGAGGCCGGTCTGCGAGAGGTCGGCGTGGTCGGTGCGGTGCGGGGCGGCGGATTCGACCAGGGTGGTGAAGACGGAGAGCGTGCCGTCCCTGTTGTCGACGAGCTCGACGATCCGGGCGAGCTGGGGGAAGTCGACGTGCGAGGCGGTGGAGACCTCCCAGAAGGAGCGGCCGCCGAAGGCCCGGTGCGGGGTGATGTCGTTGCGGTGGATGTGGCCGTTCACCCAGGCGAGCACATTGCGGTGGGAGGAGAGCACGGAGACCACCTCGGCGCCGTCGTGGCGGCGCTCCCCCGGACGGCCCGGGTCGGGGCGGGTGTTGGACATCGTCCTGCTGGTGTGGTGGCTGAAGACGACGGCGTAGGAGTCCTTGTTGTCCTTGAGCGTCCTGTCGAGCCACCTGAGCTGGGCGGTGCCCACGGACCCCTCGTAGTGGCCGCCGGGGTCGGTGGTGTCGAGGCTGATGCCGATGACGTCCTCGGAGACGCGAAAGGCGTAGTACTGGGTGTCGGCGTCCAGGTTCGCCGAGGAGTAGCCGTGGCCGGCCGGGCCGAGACCCTGGTGGGCGGGGTCCAGGTGGGCCTTCAGGTAGTCGGCCCGGGTGTACGGGGCCCGCTTCTCGTCCGGGGTGACCCGGTGCGTGGAGCGGGCGTGCGCCCTGAGGAAGTCGCGGTAGCCGGCGCCCTTCGGATCGGTGGCCTTCTTGATGGTGTCCTGCAGCTTCCTGGCGTCGGCGGCGGAGACGCTCATCAGCTTCCGGCCGCCGATGGCCGCCTCGGTCAGGTACGGGTCGCCGTGGGAGCCGTAGCAGCCGAGCGGGAGGGAGTCGTGGTTGCCGACGGTGGAGTACCAGGGCAGGTCGAGGCCGGGGCTGCGGACCTCGCGGGTCGCGGCGGCCAGGAAGCCCTTCAGGTACGGGAAACCGAGCGCCTTGTCGCCGTCGCGTGCGGTGGAGCCGGGCTGCCAGAACAGCTTCAGACCGCTGTTCTGCACGCCCTCGTAGTGGCGCGGATCCCCGGAGTTCGGGGTGATGCGGCCACCGCTCATCACCTTCATGAACCAGTCCAGTTCGCAGTGGGCGTTGTTGTCCGTGTTGTCGC
The DNA here is from genome assembly GCF_023630175.1 of Streptomyces cellostaticus. GTDB lineage: Bacteria > Actinomycetota > Actinomycetes > Streptomycetales > Streptomycetaceae > Streptomyces > Streptomyces cellostaticus_A. Next base: position 78,082 of record NZ_JALLIN010000033.1, read on the forward strand.
CCGTGGTCATCACGAAGTGCAGCGGGGCGCCGGTGACGGGGGCGCCGCGCAGTGCGTTGACCCGTTCGACGAGTGAGACGGCGCCGGGCACGGTGAGCGCCTCGTGCGGGCGCCAGGCGTGCGGGTCGTGGGCGCGCAGGAACTCCAGGCGCAGCGGGTGCTGCACGTCCATCAGGTGCAGGTCGGTGAACTGCACGAACGCCGCGAGGGTGGTACGGCGGCCCGCGCGGCCGGACTTGGGGGCGGCCAGTTCGTCCCGCACGACCCGCTTCCAGCCGGGGCCGTCGCCGAGCCGCCGGTAGCCGGAGCCGTTCCGTGGGGCGGCGACGGAGGCGAGGGTGGTGCCCTCGGTGTAGGGGGTGAGCGGGGCCGGCGCCGCCCGGCGGGAGGTGGCGACGGGCGCCTCGGCGGCGGTGGCGGCCTGGCTGTCGGTGGGGCGCAGGGCGTAGCCGACGCCCGCGGACAGCGAGACGGCTCCGGCGGCGGCGAGCACGGTACGGCGGTGGACCCCCAGCGTGGAGGCGGCGACAGAGCGTATGCGCGACATGGCGCGATCTCCCCGGGTGCGAACGCGTCGGCGGTGGTCGCGGGCCGCCGCAGGCGCGAACGCCCCGCTCGCTCTGGATGGTTGGCACCGGGGATGACCTGTGCGTGAACGGGGCCGCAACGCGCAACACCGATCGCCGTACGTGGATCACGGGCTGCGGAGCGCGGTCACGCAGTGGCACGCGGGTGGCCGGGGGGCGGTCACTCCTCGTTCATCTGCCGGGGTAGGGGATGGACCCCGGGCCCGAGATGTCCGGTCTCCGGGCGCTCGCGCCACAGCCGCAGCGCCACGTCGACGAGGCGGATCCGGGTGAGGCCGGGCACCGCGTCCAGGTCCTGCCAGGCGGCGAAGTCGGTGGAACCGCCGATCTCGTGGCGGAGTTCACCGCCGGTGATCTCCGCCTCGTAGACGATCCGCACCCCCTGGTGGTCGGTGCGGCGCAGCGGCCGGCCGCTGCGGAAGACGCGGCGGGACGAGTCCACGCCGAGCAGCCGGGTCACCTCGACCCGGTAGCCGGTCTCCTCGGTGACCTCGCGCCGGACCGTGTCGTACGGGTCCTCGCCGTGCTCCATGCCGCCGCCCGGCAGCACCCACTCGTGGGTGCCGCCGGGGGCCGGCGAGCGGGCCAGCAGGACCTGTCCGTCACGGACGCACACGGCGTAGGCCGCCACCCTCAGCTTCTCTCGCATGCCCGGACGTTAGCGCGAGTTGTCCGGATCGGCGGGTGAGTGTTCCGGTGCGGACCAGCGCAGCGGCAGGGCCGCGGGGACGTGCACGGCGCCGGTGACGGTGAAGCGGACGGTCCGCTCACCGCCGGTACCGAAGCCGGTGCGGGCCGAGCCGGTGAGCTGGAGGGTGGTGCCGGTCGTCCAGTCCAGGAACAGCAGTCCGGCACGCGGATCGCAGTGCAGGTTGCCGAGGCTGCGGAACATGGCGTTGCCGGGGTAGTCCGGCCAGGTCAGTTCGCGCGGTGAGACGACCCGGACGAAACCGGGTGCGCCGCCGCGGTGGCTGACGTCGGCGCCGTCGGTGTGCACGGTGGCCAGGAAGAAGGTGTCGGCCGCTGCGACGAGCCCGGCCTGCTCCGCCCCGAGCCGGGTCAGCGCGCGGGATGCGCCCGGCGCGCGGCCTCGCACCTGCTCGAAGGTCTCGCGGCGCCGGATGTACTTGGGGCAGTTGGCGAACACCTGCTCCGCCTCGACGGCGAAGCCGCGGGGCGTGGGCCGGAGCCGGCCGTTGAGGCGCATCCGGCGCCGGGTGCGCGGGTCGAGGGCGATCGTGCCCACGGCGGTACCCGGCGTGCTCAGGGCCGTCGCCAGCGGGTCGCCGGCAGGCGGCCCGCTCGTGACGGACATCCGCCGGGGTCCGGTGGCCCGGACGAAGCCGGGGGTGCCGGCGATCGGCGAGGCCCACACCCGGCCCGTGACCGGGTCGGCGGCGCCCGCGACGAGCAGCGGCTGGAGTTCCAGGAAGGCCGCCGCGACCGGCTTGACGTCCGGCCCGAGGGAGCGGCCGACGTGGTCGGCGCGGTCCCGCACGCCGACCACGTCCTGCACGGCGCGGGAACCGGCGTGATAGACGCTCATGACGCGATGCCCTAGAAGAAACCGCAGGTCGGAGTCGATGCGTACGGGGCGGGTGCGCCCTCGGCGCCGTGCGGGACGGAGATCTCCAGACGGGTGCCGTCCGGGTCGTGGAAGAAGATGCCGCCCGAGGCCGCCCCCTCCCGGTGGGCGACGAGGCCCTCGTGGGCGAACTCCGCCCCGGCGGCCCTGAGTGCCGTCTCGTACTCCCGGACCCGGTCCACCGAGCCGGCCGTGAAGGCGAGGTGGTGCAGCCCGGCCCGGCCGCCGTCGTAGGAGTCGCGGGCCTGCTGCCAGAGCGTGAGGACGGGCCCGTCCGCCCCGGCCTCGCCGAGGAACGCGTACGCGCGCTCGCCCTCCTTGCCCTCGGCGAGCACCGAGAAGCCCAGGACGTCCCGGTAGAAGGCGAGGGAGCGGTCGAGGTCGGTGACGTTCAGGCCGGTGTGGCCGGTGCGCAGGCTCATGGCTCTCCCATCGGATTGTCTAACCTTCATGCATGATATTAGAGGGTTAGATCGCGGACAGTCAACCGGTCACGTAAGCTTGACCGGTTAGCGATGAAGGAGCCCCTCATGCCCACCGCCCGTGCCCCCCGCCCGCTCACCGGCGAGCCCCTCGCGCTCGACCTGCTCAACACCCGGTGGAACGGCGAGGGCGTGACCCAGGACCTGCTCGACGGCACCGAGGGCCTCGCGGTGTGGCTCGCGGACAACGGACTGGACGGCGAGCACCCGGCCGACGAGGACGTGCTGCGCCACCTGCGGCAGGCGCGGGAGGCGCTCGGCACCGCGGTGGACGGGTCGCTGGAGGAGGGCGCGCCGCTCGTGGACGCCGTGCTGGCGCACGGCCGCATCCGGGCACGACTGACCGGCGAGGGGGCCTTCGAGGAACCGGAGTTCACCGACGCCTCCTGGGCACCGGCCTGGCTCGCCGCACGCGACTACCTGGACCTGCTCGACCGGGCCCCGGACCGGATCCGCCGTTGCGCCCACGAGGCATGCGTCCTGCACTTCTTCGACACCTCCCGCAACGGCACCCGCCGCTGGTGCTCGATGGCGTCGTGCGGAAACCGCGCCAAGGCATCCCGGCATTACGCCCGCTCGAAGGGGAGTTGACCCAAGCCGGGACCAAACCGGCCCCTTCCCCTCATATTCCATAGCGGGTTTTCCCCATACATTGATTTCGTTTGGGTCAACGGTCCCCAAAGTTCCCTGCCTTGGGTAAAGCTGTGCGCTCGTCCGGCACTGGTTTCTCACCTGCAAGGGATGCCGATGACCCACACCCCCGAGCGCGACCCGATATCCGGCCCGAGACGCCTGGCGCGCATAGCCACGGCCGTCGGCGTGGTGGCCGCCCTCTCCGCGGCCGGGCCGGTACCGCTGGCCCTCGGCGCGGACGCGCCGCCCGCCACGGCCGATCCCGCCGTCAAGTCCGCCCACGACAAGCTCGGTTCGGATGACGCCGACCGGCTCGCCGAGGCCAAGTCGGACGGCGACAAGAACGTCACGATGATGATCGCCACCGCCCCCGGGCAGACCGAGCAGGTCGCCTCGGAGCTGGACGCGGTCAAGGGCGGCTCGGTGGGCCGCACCTACGACCGGCTCGGCTACGTCCGCGCCACCGTGCCGACCGCGAAGGCGGACTCGGCGATCGCGGCCGCCGCGAAGCTGTCCTCGGTGCACGCGATCGACCTGCGCCAGGAGATCGCCCTGGACGACCCGACGCCCAGCGCGGACACCGCCCAGGGGGGCAAGGGCAGGGGCTCGGCGGCCACTTACTCCGGACCGGGCAGGAACACCCCGGCCGCGAACCCGTACAACCCGTCCTTCGAGACGGGTGCCGTCGACTTCGTCCGGCACCACCCGAAGGCGGACGGCCGGGGCGTCACCATCGGCATCCTCGACTCCGGCGTGGACCTCGGCCACCCGGCGCTGCAGAAGACCACCACGGGCGAGCGGAAGATCACCGACTGGGTGACCGCCACCGACCCCATCATCGACGGCGACGGCACCTGGCGCCGGATGACCAACCCGGTCAGCGGCCCGTCGTTCAGCTACGGCGGCGCCACCTGGAAGGCGCCCGAGGGCAGCTACCAGGTCAACCTGTTCCGCGAGTCGTCCACGGCCGGCGGTGACGCCAAGGGCGACGCCAACCGCGACGGCGACACCACCGACGTCTGGGGCGTCCTCTACGACCCGGCCGCCGGCACCGTCCGGGTCGACCTGAACAACAACTTCGACTTCACCGACGACACGCCGATGAAGCCGTACAAGGACGGCTACCAGATCGGGTACTTCGGCACCGACGACCCGAAGACCGACGTGGTCGAGCGGCAGCCGTTCGTCGTCCAGATCCGCAAGGACGTGCCGACCGACCCGTACGGCGGCGACTGGGTCGGCAAGAAGGCCGACTTCGTCAACATCGGCGTCATCGAGTCCGAGCACGGCACCCACGTCGCCGGCATCACCTCCGCCAACGGCCTGTTCGGCGGGCGGATGAACGGCGCGGCCCCGGGCGCGAAGATCGTCTCCTCCCGTGCCTGCACCTGGAGCGGCGGCTGCACCAACGTCGCGCTCACCGAGGGCATGATCGACCTGGTCGCGAACCGCGGCGTCGACATCGTCAACATGTCCATCGGCGGTCTGCCGGCGCTGAACGACGGCAACAACGCGCGCGCCGAGCTGTACACGCGGCTCATCGACACCTACGGCGTCCAGCTCGTGATCTCCGCGGGCAACTCCGGTCCCGGTGCCAACACCATCGGCGACCCCGGTCTCGCGGACAAGGTGATCTCCGTCGGCGCGACCATCTCCAAGGAGACCTGGGCCGCCAACTACGGCTCGGCGGTGCGGACCAGGTACGCGATGATGCCCTTCTCCTCGCGCGGCCCGCGTGAGGACGGCGGCTTCACCCCGACCCTGAGCGCCCCGGGCGCCGCGATCAACACCACCCAGACCTGGCTGCCGGGCTCCCCGGTCGCCGAGGCGGGCTACTCGCTGCCGGCCGGCTACTCGATGCTCCAGGGCACTTCGATGGCCTCCCCGCAGGCGGCGGGCGCGAGCGCGCTGCTGCTGAGCGCCGCCGAGCGCAAGGGCATCGACCTGACGCCCGCGAAGCTGCGCACCGCGCTGACCTCGACCGCCGACCACATCCGCGGCGTCCAGGCCTACGAGGAGGGCGCCGGTCTCATCGACATCGTGGGCGCCTGGGCCGCGATCCGCCACGGCGCCGCCGCCCACGACTACACGGTGAAGGCCCCGGTCGACACCGCGATCGACTACGCGCTGAAGACCCCGGGCTTCGGCACCGGTCTGTACGACCGCGAGGGCGGCCTGAAGGCCGGCCAGCGCAGGACGTACGACGTCACCATCACCCGTACCTCCGGCCCGGACCGTGCCCTGTGGCACAGGCTGCGCTTCGAGAACAACGCCGGCCGGACCTTCCGGATCGTCGGTGACGACGACGTGCGGCTGCCGCTGAACCGGCCGGTGACGGTCAAGGTCCAGGCGGCTCCGGGGTCCGCGGGCCTCAAGAGCGCGATCCTGGACGTCGACGACCCGCGCACGGAGGGCGTCGACAAGCAGATCCTCACCACCGTCGTGGTCGCCGCCCCGGTGGACTACACCTACTCCGCGTCCGGTTCGGTGCAGCGCAACAGCACCCGGTCGTACTTCGTGACCGTGCCCGAGGGCGCCAGGTCGCTGGAGGTCGCCATCGGCGGGCTGAAGGACAAGAGCCAGACCCGGTTCATCTCGATCCACCCGTACGGCACTCCGGTGGACACCACCAGCACCCCGTACTGCTACAACAACTACCTCGACGGCAACGGCTGCAAGCCGGACGTACGCTCCTACGCCGACCCGCAGCCCGGCGTCTGGGAGATCGAGGTCGAGGCCCGCCGTACGTCGCCGCTGCTCGACAACCCGTACAAGCTGGACGTGACCGCGCTCGGCGCGGCCTTCGACCCGGCGACCGTGACCGTCTCCGAGGCGAAGGTCGGCACGCCGGCCACCGTCTCCTGGAAGGTGACCAACAAGTTCGCGGCGCTGGACGGCAAGCTGGTCGGCGGCCCGCTGGGCTCCTCCAAGTCGGCCCGCCCGTCCATCAAGGAGGGCGAGACGCAGACCACCACGGTGGACGTCCCGGCCGGCGCCGAGTCCCTGGACGTGGCGATCGGCGGCGTCTCCGACGCGGCCGCCGACCTGGACCTGACCGTGTACGACGCGAGCGGCAAGCAGGTCGCGCAGTCCGCGGACGGCGACTCGGAGGAGGCGGTCTCCGTCCCGTCCCCGGCCGCCGGCACGTACACCATCAAGGTGGTCGGCTACTCGGTTCCGGCCGGCTCGACCGAGTACGACTACCGGGACGTGTTCTTCTCCAGCGCGCTCGGCGACGTCACGGTCGACGGCTCGGCCGCGGTCAAGCTCGGCACGGGCGACACGACCACGGTGAGCGGGCAGGTCACCGCCGCCGCCGAGGCCCCCGCGGGCCGCGAGTTCTTCGGCCAGGTCCAGCTCGTGAACGGCCGCGGTACGGCCGCCGGCACCGGCAGCGTGAAGATCGAGAAGGTCACGCCGTGACGACGTGACCCGGGGCCGGGGGCGGGTGTCCGGACACGGGCACCCGCCCCTCGGCCGTCCGCCGGGGCGTCGTCCTCCGGTGCCGTACGGCACGGTCCGGCCCTGCCTTCCCGCGGGCCGGACCCACGCCCGCGTGACGCTGTCCCGGCACGACTTGGACGGCGGGCGGCGGCGCGGCGGGCGGCTGCCCGGCGCCGCCGCCTCGTGCCGTCCCGCTCACGGCTCCCCGCACGGGTCGGGCGCGGAATCGGGCGCGGTCCCGGTGAGCCGGGCGCGCTCCGCGGCCACGCGGCTGTCGCCGACGGCCCACAGGGCCGCCTCCTGCCGCCCCGGCCGCACCCCGGCCAGCACGTGCTGCCCCTGCCGCGGGGCCGGGCGCGCGGCGTCGCCGAGGAGGAAGGCGACCTCCGGCGGGCCGTGGCCGGGCCGGTAGGAACGGGTCACGGTGAGCACGACGCGGATCCGGGGGGCGTGCGTCCGCCGGTCCACCCGGGCGACGGTGCCCTCGGCGAGCAGCCGGTAGCAGGAGAGCACCGGTCCGCCCACGTCCCGGGCCGGGCCGTTCGCCTCGCTCTTCGCGTCGGCGCTGCTGTCCGAGCCGGTGGAGGCGGCGCCGCCCGACCGCACCGCCACCCAGCCGAGCCCCGCGACCAGCCCGAGGGCCAGTACACCGGCGACCGACCCGAGCACCACCCGCACCCCTCGCCGATCCCCGCCGGCCCGCACCGGCCGCCGGGCCGCAACCGGCCGCCCGGCACCCCGGGG
>NZ_JALLIN010000034.1 GCF_023630175.1 Streptomyces cellostaticus
ACTAGCGTGAGGTCATGGACCTGAAACTCAAGCAGTGCTTCATCGCCGTGGACGACCACGACAAGGCGCTTCACTTCTACTGCGACGTGCTCGGCATGGAGGTCCGCAACGACGTGGGCTTCGAGGGGATGCGGTGGGTCACCGTGGGGTCACCGTTGCAGCCGGACGTGGAGATCGTGCTGGAGCCGCCGGGCGCGAGCCCGGACATCTCACCGGCCGACAAGCAGGCGATCGCGGAACTGCTCGCCAAGGGGCTGCTGCGCGGCGTCATCTTCACCACCGCGGACTGCGACGCGCTGTACGAGCGGGTCCGGGAGGCCGGCGGCGATGTGCTGCAGGAGCCGACGGACCAGCCGTACGGGGTGCGGGACTGCGCGTTCCGGGACCCGGCCGGGAACATGCTGCGGTTCCTGCAGCGGCCCGCCGACCCGCCCGCGGGGCGCTGGCCGGTGGACCCGGAGGCGGGCTGAGGATCCCCCCTTGCCGGGTCACCCCCAGGGCTCCACGGCCACCACGGCGTCGACCGGGACGGGCCCGTACACGTGCGGGAACTCCTCGCCGTTGGGCGGCATGGCCTCGTACCTCACCGGCACGCCGAGCAGGGCCGGGTCCACGACCAGCACGACCAGCTCGTCCGGGCCCGCGTACTCGCCGTACAGGAAGGCCGCGATGCGCGGGAGCTGCTCGCGGGTGGAGAAGTGGACGAATCCCTCCTCCTGGAGGGTGCGGCCACGGGTGGACATCTCGTACGAGCCGTGCGCGCGGGCCTCGTCCCACAGTGCGCGTTCGGTGATGTGGACGATGTACGGAAGCTTCGGCATGCGGCCACGCTACGGCGCCGGCCGGGCCGCACGCACCGGGGTACGGATCCGGCGCGGGGGCTCGGCTCCGCCTCAGGACCGCCGCGCGGTGGTTCCGCCGGAGCGCGAGCGACCGTCACCGGTGTCCGCGGCGGCCGGCGCGGCGGGCTCGGTGCGCTTCGCTCGGGACGCGCACTCGGGGTTGTGGCAGGGTCCGGGGCCCCACTTCGGCACCCACGCGCCCAGCGTCTTGTACCGGCCGACGACCGTTTCGACGGGCTGCCCGCAGACGGGACAGACATCCTTCTCGCTGCCCATGTCCTCAGGGTAGGGCGGGCGGGGGCTCAGCGCTCCCGGTGGTACGTCCGCACGACCACGCCGTTGCCGAAGGCGCGGACCGAGTCCAGCGCGAACTGCGCGACCGGCGAGCCGGTGCGGAACATCGGCATGCCGGTGCCGTAGACGATCGGGTAGCTCTTGACGACGAGTTCGTCGACCTCGTCGAGCAGGGCTCCGGCGAGCCGCGAGCCTCCGCACAGGTAGATGTCCAGGTCGCCCGGCTCCGCCTTCAGGGCGCGCACGCGCCCGACCACGTCGTCGGCGACGATCTCGACGTCCGGGTCCGGTGAGGTGCCGAGGGTGCGTGAGGCGACGAGCTGCCGCAGATGGGAGTAGGGGCTGGTGATGCCCTCCTTCAGCGCCAGCTCGTAGCTGGCGCGGCCCTGGACGACCGTGTCGAACCGCCGGTTCTCCAGGTGGTCGAGGCCGAGGTGGGCCCGCGCGGGGCCGGCCAGGGTCTCGGGGAACTCCGCCCGCAGGAAGTCGAGGTACTCCTCGTCCAGGAAGCGGAACATCGCGGTGGCGTCCCCCTGTTCGTCGCCGATGAAGCCGTCGAGCGAGCAGGCGACGAAGTAGGTGAGCTTTCGCAAGCGGGTCTCTTTTCGTAGGCTGCGAAGCGGCCGAATGACCACTTCGCTTGTAGTGCTTCATTTGTAGTACTCCATTCGTAGTGGTTGCAAGGTGTTTCCGGAACGGGATCCGGTCCGGGACCAAGTGACAGAAGGGATTCCGCATGGCGGGCAATCCGGAACGGCGTGCGGCGCTGGTGGACGCCGGCATCGCCGTACTGGCGCGGGAGGGCGCGCGCGGGCTGACGTTCCGCGCGGTGGACGGCGAGGCGGGCGTGCCCACCGGCACCGCCTCCAACTACTTCACCGGCCGGGACGACCTGCTCCGCCAGATCGACGGCCGGCTGCACGTGCGGCTGGCGCCGGATCCCGGGGTGCTGGAGGCGCTCCTGACGGGACCCCGCGACCGGGCCCTGGTCGCGGCCTTCATGCGGGACCTCATGGACCGCGCGACCCGTGACCGCACCGGCTACCTGGCCCTGTTCGAGATGCGTCTCGAGGCCACCCGGCGCCCCGAACTGCGGGCCTCCTTCACCGCGTCGCTGCGCGGGGACCTGGAGCAGGGCATGGAGTTCCACCGCGCGGCCGGTCTGCCCGGTGGCGACGAGACCGTCACCGTGCTCTACCTCGCGATGCTCGGTCTCCTCCTGGAACACCTCACCCTCCCCGGCGTCCTGGACGGGGCCCTGGAGGGTGTGACCGTCCCGGAGGGCCTGGTCGAGAGGATCGTGAGGACGGTCGTACCGGAGGCGTAGCCCCGCCCGGCGGATCACTCGGCCGACGGCGGGGAGCGCGTCGTCCGTCGGAGGCGAGCGGCGGGGCCCGCGCACGGTGGGGGTGCGCGGGGCCCGCCCCGAGCCGGAGCCCGGCGACCGTGCGGGGTCAGGAGCCGCGCGGTCGCGGTGGCCCCGGGCCCTCGGCCGGCCGACGGACGACGGCCGCCTCAGCTGCTGCGCCGGGTCACGAACTCGGCCAGGGCCAGCAGTCCGCCCGCCGTCTCCGGCGCCGGGACGGCGCGGGCCAGCTCCTGCACGGCCCGGCCCATCCGGTCGGCCGCCTCGGCCTGCGCCCAGTCCCGGCCGCCGGCCCGCTCGACCGCGAGGGCCGTGCGGGTGATCTCCGCTCCGTCCGCGTCCTCCGCCGCGGCGTACGGCTTGCCGTACACCGCGGCGAGTTCGGCCGCCGCCGGAGTGCCGGAGGTCAGCGCCGCCACGACCGGCAGGGACTTCTTGCGGGCGGCGAGATCCGCACCGGCCGGCTTGCCGGTGCGCAGCGGGTCGCCCCATATGCCGATCACGTCGTCGATGAGCTGGAAGGCGAGCCCGGCCTGGCGCCCGAAACCGTCCAGTGCGGCGATGTCGTCCTCCGCGGCGCCCGCGTACAGCGCGCCGAGCGCACAGGCGCAGCCCAGCAGCGCGCCGGTCTTCGCCTCGGCCATGGCGAGCACCTCGGCCAGGGTCACTTCCTCGGGAGCCCGCAGCTCCAGCGCCGTGTCGGTGTGCTGGCCGGCACACAGCTCGACGACGCAGTCGGCGAGCCGGACGACGGCCGGCCCGGAGGCCGGGTGCGGGTCCGCGGCGAGCAGCCGCAGGGCCAGCGCCTGCAGCGCGTCCCCGGCGAGGATCGCGTCGGCGTCGCCGAACACGGTCCAGGCCGTGGGCCGGTGTCTTCGGGTGGTGTCCCGGTCCATCACGTCGTCGTGCAACAGCGTGAAGTTGTGGACCAGTTCGACCGCCACGGCGGCCCGGACGGCCGCCGCACCCGCTCTCGGGCCACCGAGCGCCGCGGCCGCGGCCAGGACCAGTGCCGGCCTGATCGCCTTGCCCGCGCTGCCCGCGGCCGCGGTGCCGTCCGCGCGCTCCCAGCCGAAGTGGTAGCGGGCGATCCGGCGCATCGAACCGGGCAACGAGTCGACGGCCGCGCGCAGCTCCGGGTCCACGACGGCCCGGGTCCGCTCCAGCAGCAGCGTCGCCTCCTGCCCGTCAGGCGGGCCGGCCGCGCCGCCACCGGTGGAGTCGCGCGGTTCACGCGGTCCGGGTGCGCGCCGCCTGGTCTCCGTCATGAAGTCGGCCATGGCTCCCCCTCGCGACGCCCGTGCACGGCGGCGCCCCCGCTCCGGGTGAACACGTACTCCGGAGATGTACCCGCCCCGGAGGGCGGGGACACGGCGGCGCGGTGCGCGGTGGTCACCTCCACCGGCCGATCTCGACGTTCTCCAGCACGCCGAGCGCGTCGGGCACCAGGACCGCGGCCGAGTAGTACGCCGTCACCAGGTACTTGATGACCGCCTGTTCGTTGATGCCCATGAACCGGACGGACAGGCTCGGCTCGATCTCGTCGGGGATGCCGGACTGCCTGAGCCCGACGACGCCCTGGTCGGCCTCGCCGGTACGCATGGCGATGATCGAGGTCGTGCGCTCCGGCGTGACGGGGATCTTGCTGCACGGGTAGATCGGCACACCACGCCAGGTGGGGATGCGGTTGCCGCCGATGTCGATGGTCTCCGGCACCAGTCCGCGCTTGTTCAGCTCACGCCCGAACGCGGCGATCGCACGCGGGTGCGCGAGGAACATCTTGGTGCCCCGGCGGCGGCTGAGCAGCTCGTCCATGTCGTCCGGGCCGGGTACGCCGTCGTGCGGCTGGAGCCGCTGGTCGTACTCGCAGTTGTGCAGGAGCCCGAAATCACGGTTGTTGACCAGCTCGTGCTCCTGACGCTCCTTCAGCGCCTCGACCGTCAGCCGCAACTGCTGCTCGGTCTGGTTCATCGGCTGGTTGTACAGGTCGGCCACGCGCGAGTGGATGCGCAGCACGGTCTGGGCGATGCTCAGTTCGTACTCGCGCGGCCGGGCCTCGTAGTCGACGAAGGTGTGCGGGATGTCCGGCTCGCCGCTGTGGCCGGCCGCCAGCTCGACCTCCTTCTCACCGAACTTGTTGGTCCGCTGCGCGGGGATGGAACGCAGCCGGCGGAGGTGTTCGCGCAGCGAGTCGGAGCGCTCGGCCACCTGCTCGAAGTCCTCGCGGCCGAGGACCAGCACCGTGCACGCGGTGTCCGCCCGGGCGGTGTACTCCCAGATGGCGTCCGGGTCCAGCAGCGCCGCCTCGCCGAAGTAGGCGCCGTCGGCGAGGACACCGAGGACCGCGTCGTCGCCGTACGGACCCGAGCCGATCTTCTCGACCCTGCCGTGGGCCAGCAGGTAGACCTTCTCGGTCCGGGCGCCGAAGGAGGCGATGACCTCTCCGGGCGCGAAGTTCCGCTGGCGGCAGCGCCGGGCCAGCTCGGTGAGGACCTCGTCGTCCTCGTACGACCGCAGCGCCGGCAGCTCGCCGAGTTCGGCCGGGACGACCTCCACCTGGTCGCCGGTCTTCACGAACGTGATGCGGCCGTCGCCGACGGCGTACGTCAGCCGCCGGTTCACCCGGTACGTGCCGCCCTGGACGTCCACCCAGGGCAGCGAGCGCAGCAGCCAGCGGGAGCTGATCTCCTGCATCTGCGGGGCGGACTTGGTGGTGGTGGCCAGGTTCCGCGCTGCCGCCGTGCCAAGAGACTGCTGCGGCTTGCCCTGCTCCGTGCGGACCTCTTCGCCTACCGACATATGGGGATGCCCTCTCATGTATGCCCGGTGCCGAATCGCACACCGGTCTCACGAGCAAGCTTCCATCACGTAACGTGGCCGTGCCATTACCCGAAAGAGCGGGAATGGATCATCGCACTACTGGGCAGAAAGTGGGACCTTGCCCGCCCCCGCCCGGGATGCGCGGCCTGTCCGGATCGGCTCGCACAGCATGCGAACGAGGTGTCCGGGACGTCCGGTTTCGGTAGAAGCAGCCCTACCGAGTGGGCCGCGACCGGCGGCCCACCGGGTACAGCACGAAGGAGGCGGCCATGGCCTCACCCATGTCCGCGAACGGGTTTCTGGCCGCGCTGCGAGCGGAGGGCGCGACGCTGGTCGAGGTAGGCGACTGGAAGCACCACAACCGCAACCACAAGGGCCCGTGGGGCCCGGTCCACGGCGTGATGATCCACCACACGGTGACCCGGGGCAGCGCCCGCACCGTCGAACTCTGCCGCGACGGGTACGCGTCGCTCCCCGGCCCGCTGTGCCACGGCGCCATCACCAAGGACGGCAGGATCCACCTGGTCGGGTACGGCCGTGCCAACCACGCCGGGCTCGGCGACGACGACGTGCTGCGGGCCGTGATCGCCGAGAAGCGGCTGCCACCGGACAACGAGGCGAACACCGACGGCAACCGGCACTTCTACGGCTTCGAGTGCGAGAACCTGGGCGACGGCGACGACCCGTGGCCCGTGGCGCAGTTGGACGCGATCACACGGGCCGCGGCGGCCGTGTGCCGTCACCACGGCTGGACGGAGCGGTCGGTGATCGGCCACCTGGAGTGGCAGCCGGGCAAGGTGGACCCGCGCGGCTTCTCGATGGCGTGGCTGCGGGAACAGGTGGGGTACCGCCTGAAGTCGTAGCCGCCCACGGGCGACAATGAGGACGTGACCAGCACCGATCCGCTCGCCCCGCGTCTGCCCTCGCCGCTGCGGGAGGTGCGGGACGAGCGGTTCGGGCGGCACGGCCTGCGCCTGCTGCTCAAACGGGACGACCTGATCCACCCGGAGCTGATCGGCAACAAGTGGCGCAAGCTGGCACCCAACATCGAGGCGGCGCGGGGCCGGGCCCTGCTCACCTTCGGCGGGGCCTACTCCAACCATCTGCGTGCCACCGCCGCGGCGGGCCGGCTGCTGGGGCTGCCGACCACCGGCGTGGTCCGGGGCCAGGAACTGGCCGGACGGCCGCTCAACGCGTCGCTGGCCCGGTGCGCGGCCGACGGCATGCGGCTGCATTTCATCGACAGATCGACATACCGGCACAAGCACGAGCCGGAGACGCTGGCAGCGATCCTGCGCGCCGCCGGCGCCGAGCACGCGTACGTCGTCCCCGAGGGCGGCAGCAACGCCGCGGCCGTGCGCGGCTGCCGGGCCCTGGGCGCGGAGCTGGGCGGCCACGCCGAGGTCGTCGCGGTGGCCTGCGGCACCGGGGGCACGCTCGCCGGACTCGCCGCGGGGCTGCCCCCCGGCGGCCGCGCCCTCGGCATACCGGTGCTCAAGGGCGGCTTCCTGGCCGCCGACGTGCGGGCCCTGCAGGAAGCCGCCTTCGGCGCCCGCAGCGGGAGCTGGTCCGTGGACGACCGCTTCCACTTCGGCGGCTACGCCCGCACGACGCCCGCGCTCGACGCCTTCGCACAGGACTTCGAGCAGCGGCATTCGCTGCCCGTGGAGCGTCTATATGTCGCCAAGATGCTCTACGGACTCGTCGCCCTGGCCGAGGAGGGCGCCTTCCCGCGCGGGACGACACTCGCGGCGGTGGTCACCGGGCGGCCCTTCCCGTAGCCCGGCACCAGCCGCCCATCAGGGCGTCGCCAGCCGGTGAACCCCTCCGGTCGCAGCACTAGGCGGCCTCCCGGTAGGCGGCGGCCTCCTCCAGGTCCAGCCTGCGCAGCAGCGCGCGGAGCATCTCGTCGTCGATGTAGCGGTGGTCGCGGAGCCTGACGAACACCTCGCGCTCGGCGCTGATCATGTCGCGGGACAGGCGGCGGTAGGTGTCGTCGACGGACTCACCGGTGACCGGGTTGACCTGGCCGAGCCGCTCCCAGACGGCGTTGCGGCGGCGCTCCAGTACCGAGCGCAGACGGTCGGCGAGCGGCGGCGGCAGGGCGTTGCGCTCGTCGGAGAGGAGTTCCTCGAGGCGGCTCTCCGCGGCCAGGCTGGCCTGCGCCTGGGCGTTGGCCTCGGCCAGCGTCTCGGCCCGCTGGTCGCGGCTGGGGAACCTGAGCAGGCGGATCAGCGGCGGCAGGGTCACCCCTTGGAGCACCAGCGTGCCGATGACGGTGGTGAAGGTCAAGAAGAGGATCAGGTTGCGCTGCGGGAAGGGGTGGCCGCCGTGCAGGGTCAGCGGGATGGAGAAGGCGATGGCGAGGGAGACCACTCCGCGCATCCCGGCCCACGAGGTGACCATCGCGCCCCGCCAGGTGGGGTTCTCCTCCCGCGTCCTGATCCGCTCCGACAGCAGGCGGGGCAGGAAGGCCGCCGGGTAGACCCAGACGAAGCGGGCCAGCACGACGACCAGGAAGACGGCGACCGCGTACCAGGCGGCCGTGACGCCCTCGTACTCGCCGAGCCCCCGCAGGACGACCGGGAGCTGGAGGCCGATCAGGGCGAAGACGGCGGACTCCAGGATGAAGGCGACCATCTTCCACACCGCGTCCTCCTGGAGGCGGGTGGCGAAGTCGACCTCCCACGCGCGGTGCCCGAGATAGAGGGCGACGACCACGACCGCGAGGACGCCGGAGGCGTGCACCTGCTCGGCGACGCTGTAGGCGACGAACGGGATCAGCAGGGACAGCGTGTTCTGCAGCAGCGGTTCCCTCAGGTGCGTGCGCAGCCAGTGCAGGGGCGCCATGAGCAGCAGGCCCACGCCGACACCGCCGACGGCCGCGATCAGGAACTCCTCGATGCCACCCGCCCAGGTGGCGCCCTCGCCGATGGCGGCGGCCAGCGCCACCTTGTAGGCGGTGATCGCGGTGGCGTCGTTCAGCAGGGACTCCCCCTGCAGGATCGTAGTGATCCGCGACGGCAGCCCGACCCGCCGGGCGACCGCCGTGGCGGCGACCGCGTCGGGCGGCGCCACCACCGCGCCCAGCACCAGGGCGGCGGGCAGCGGCATCCCCGGGATGACCAGGTAGGCGGCCCAGCCGACGACGACGGTCGCGAACAGCACGTACCCCACCGACAGCAGGGCCACCGGTCTGAGCTGGGCCCGCAGGTCGAGGTAGGAGCTGTCGCTCGCCGAGGTGTACAGCAGCGGGGGCAGCACGAGCGGCAGGACCACCTCGGGGTCGAGCCGGTAGTCCGGCACGCCCGGGATGTAGGAGACCGCCAGGCCGACCGCGACCAGCAGCAGCGGTGCCGGCAGCGGGGTGCGCCGGGCCGCCCCGGCGACCGCGGCGCTGCCCGCCACCAGCAGGAGCAGCGGCATCACGTCCATGGTCCTCGCCCACCCTCGTTTTTCCGCGCGGCCACCCGCACGCCCGTCGTAACCTGGCAATCATGAAACAGTGCACGCACTCCGACGCGCTGCCGCACCCGCAGCCCGAGCCGCTGAGCGAGACGTGCCCGGAGTGTCTCGCACAGGGCACGCATCCGGTGCAGCTCCGGCTCTGCCTGACCTGCGGCCACATCGGCTGCTGCGACTCCTCGCCCGGACGGCACGCCACCGGGCACCACACGGAGACCGGCCACCCGGTGATGCGGACCTTCGAGCCCGGCGAGGACTGGCGCTGGTGCTTCGTCGACCACGTACTCGTGTGACACTTCAGGGAGCGGTCACCGCCGACGGTTCGAGCGTGCGACGCCGGGGTACGTCAACCCGGCGCGCCCTCTTCCCATTTGGGCCCACACACCCTCTAGACACGGAGCGTATCCACAGCTTTACTGTGAGTGACGCCAAGGGGGTTGGGGCCCCGGGGACAGAAACGTTCGGAGCGCGATAGCGTCACCGCGGAACCACGTACGCGTTACCCCGGGGGGCGACCCTCGGCCCCGTAGAGCTTGTACCACCATGGAGGTGAGGGTGTCCCAGATCGCAGGCGAGCCCGCGACCCAGGACTTCGTGGAAGTCCGGCTGCCGGCTGCGGGTGCCTACCTGTCGGTGCTGCGGACGGCAACGGCCGGTCTCGCCGCCCGCTTGGACTTCACCCTGGACGAGATCGAGGACCTGCGGATCGCCGTGGACGAGGCCTGCGCGATCCTGCTGCAGCAGGCCGTGCCCGGCTCCGTGCTGAGCTGCGTCTTCCGGCTCGTCGACGACTCGCTGGAGGTCACGGTGTCGGCACCGACCACCGACGGCCACGCCCCTTCGCGCGACACCTTCGCCTGGACGGTGCTCTCGGCACTGGCAGGCAAGGTCTCGTCCGCCGTCGACGAGGACCGGACCGTATCGATCAGCCTCTACAAACAGCGCGGCGCGGGCCCCGGCCCGGCGTGAGGAACGGGGACGGGCCGGTGCGGGACGAAGAGCGCGGCACACGGGAGCTGCCGGCGGAGGGCCGAGGCCCCACCGACGGCACCCGAGGCATGGGGGACGGCATCGACGGCATCCCCGAGCAGGCCAGGCCACACCCGGAGGACGACTCCGCCGAGGCCGCCGGCGACGGTGCCGTGCGGAACGCGCCCGCGAAGGCACGCGGCGGATCCGGGTCCGCGGCCCGCGCGGAGGCGAGGGCTCGGGGAAGGGCTACGGGCGGGACGATGAGCGAGCACGAGCGAAACGCGGAGGACGACGCGGTGGGCGCCGAGGCCGTGCAGGCCACCCATCACGCTCCCCAGGACCGCAGCGGGGCGCGTGCGATGTTCCTCGAACTGCGCCGCCTGAACGCGGGCAGCGCGGAGTACGCGGAACTGCGCAACCAGCTCGTCCGCATGCACCTGCCGCTCGTCGAGCATCTCGCCCGCCGCTTCCGCAACCGGGGCGAGCCGCTGGACGACCTCACCCAGGTCGCCACGATCGGCCTGATCAAGTCCGTCGACCGCTTCGACCCGGAGCGCGGCGTGGAGTTCTCCACGTACGCCACCCCGACCGTCGTCGGCGAGATCAAGCGGCACTTCCGCGACAAGGGCTGGGCGGTCCGGGTGCCGCGCCGGCTGCAGGAGCTGCGCCTGGCGCTGACGACGGCCACGGCCGAGCTGTCCCAGCTGCACGGCCGCTCGCCCACCGTCCACGAGCTGGCCGAGAAGCTGGCCATCTCCGAGGAGGAGGTCCTGGAGGGCCTGGAGTCCGCCAACGCGTACTCCACCCTGTCGCTGGACGTCCCCGACACCGACGACGAGTCCCCCGCGGTGGCCGACACCCTCGGCGCCGAGGACGAGGCACTGGAGGGCGTGGAGTACCGGGAGTCCCTCAAGCCCCTGCTGGAGGACCTTCCGCCCCGCGAGAAACGGATCCTGCTGCTGCGCTTCTTCGGGAACATGACCCAGTCGCAGATCGCGCAGGAGGTCGGCATCTCGCAGATGCACGTCTCCCGGCTGCTGGCCCGCACCCTGGCCCAGCTGCGGGAGAAGCTCCTGGTGGAGGAGTGAGCGGACCGGAGCGGACCGGCTACTCGGCCCGGCCCGGGCCCTTGATCCCGAGCGCCCGGGTCGTCGCCGGGCTCACCAGGAGCACCAGGGCGGCGACCGCCACGACCGCCAGGGCGATTCCGCCCGGAATGGCCATGCTGTCGGCCTGGAGCAGGTTGTAGGCCACCGGCAGCGCCATGAGCTGGGTGATCACCGCCGGGCCGCGGCTCCAGCCGCGCCGCAGCAGCAGGCCGCGCGCGGCGAGCAGCGGCAGCAGCGCCAGTACCAGCAGGGTGATCCCGCCGGTCACGGCCTGCCGACGGTCGTCCGGGGCGCCGGTGAGTCCGAGGACCAGGATCCACACGCCGCCGATCACGAGGGCGACCCCCTCCAGCGCGGTCAGGGCCGCCGCGTACGTCAGCCGGCGCGGGCGCGGCCCGGCACTCGCGGGGGCTCCGGCGGTGTCCGGTGCGGGGTTCTGCTCACTGCTCACCCCTGAAGGGTATCCGCCGGCCGGCCGGGCCGGCCGCGGGGAGGTGCCGCGCGCGGACCGCCGGCACGAGGGCGCGTGGGCAGGCTCACGTCCCCTCCTCTTACCGGATCCCTACCTCGGTCTGGGCCGGGTACCCCCCAGTAGGTACGCTGCCATCCATGCGTGCACTTCTCGTGGTCAATCCGGCGGCAACCACCACAAGCGCACGCAGACGTGACGTGCTGATCCACGCGCTGGCAAGCGAGATGAAGCTCGAAGCGGTCACCACCGAGTACCGCGGCCACGCCCGCGACCTGGGCCGGCAGGCCGCGCAGAGCTCGGACATAGACATGGTCGTGGCCCTCGGCGGCGACGGCACCGTCAACGAGGTGGTCAACGGCCTGCTGCACGCGGGCCCCGACCCGGACCGGCTGCCCGGCCTCGCCGTGGTGCCGGGCGGCTCCACCAATGTCTTCGCCCGCGCGCTCGGCCTGCCCAACGACCCGGTCGAGGCCACCGGCGCCCTGCTGGACGCCCTGCGTGAGAACAGCGAGCGGGTCGTCGGCCTGGGCCTGGCCTCGGGCACGCCCGGCACCGAGGACGAGTCGGTGCCGGCGCGCTGGTTCACCTTCAACGCGGGGCTCGGCTTCGACGCGGGCGTGGTCGGCCGGGTGGAACAACAGCGCGAGCGCGGGAAGAAGTCGACGCACGCGCTGTACGTACGCCAGGTCATGCGCCAGTTCCTCGGCGAGCAGCACCGCCGGCACGGCACGATCACGCTCGAACGGGCCGGCGAGGAGCCGGTCACCGACCTCGTGGTCGCCATAGCCTCGAACACCTCCCCCTGGACGTATCTCGGCAATCGCCCGATGTACACGTCACCTAAGGCCTCGTTCGACACGGGCCTCGACGTACTCGGTCTCAGCCGTCTGTCCACGGCCGCGGTTGCCCGGTATGGCACCCAGTTGCTCACTTCGTCCCCCGAGCGGGGACCTCATGGGAAGCATGCCGTCTCACTCCACGATCTGGAACGGTTCACCTTGCATTCGAAGGTGCCGCTGCCCCTTCAGATGGACGGTGACCACCTGGGGCTGCGTACGAGCGTGACGTTCACAGGCGTACGCCGCGCACTGCGTGTGATTGTGTGAGCAGAACGGGCGAAAGTCCTTTCACTCGAACGTTTAGGCCAGGATCCACCCCATGGAAGTACGGCTGTGACCCAGTCGACACCGAGGAATCAAAAAAAACTTTCCGGAAGGGGTTGTATCCGCCGCTGAGGTTTGCGAGTCTCTACGTGGCGATCGGGACGGCCCGCAGGAACGGCCTCCACTGATCACCGGAACCCCTCTTCAAACCAAGGACCACGCCGGGGAAGACCCGGCGGTAGGCCCTTCGCTTGTGGGGGATTCGTGAAAGCGTTCACATTCACAAGCAACTTGCATGTAATACCAAGGAGAGGTAGCAGCCATGGACTGGCGTCACAACGCCGTTTGCCGCGAGGAAGACCCCGAGCTCTTCTTCCCCATCGGCAACACCGGTCCTGCGCTGCTGCAGATCGAGGAAGCCAAGGCCGTCTGCCGTCGCTGCCCGGTTATCGAGCAGTGCCTGCAGTGGGCGCTCGAGTCCGGTCAGGACTCCGGCGTCTGGGGTGGTCTCAGCGAGGACGAGCGCCGCGCCATGAAGCGCCGCGCCGCCCGCAACCGGGCCCGTCAGGCCTCCGCCTGACATCCCACCCCTGCTGACAGCCTGAGCTTGGCGGCGCGTACACCGCGTACGCATCTCCCGCCCCCGAGCCGCAGCGCGCAGTACCCCCGATGCGCATAGCTTCGAGCTTTAGCCCCGGATCACCGAGTGGTCCGGGGCTCAATGCTGTTCGGGGGCGGGCGGGCTCACTTCTGCGCGCGCACCGGGATGTCGAGGATCACCCGGGTCCCCCGCTCCGGCGCCGGGACCATGTCGAAGGTGCCACCCAACTCGCCCTCCACCAGCGTCCGTACGATCTGCAGGCCGAGGTTGCCCGAACGGTGCGGGTCGAACGCCTCGGGCAGGCCGACCCCGTCGTCCTGGACCGTGACCAGCAGGCGGGCCTCCTGGGAGGTGCCGCCACGGACCGCGGAGACCTCGACCGTGCCGGTGTCGCCCTCGCGGAATCCGTGCTCCAGGGCGTTCTGCAGCACTTCGGTGAGCACCATCGACAGCGGGGTGGCGACCTCGGCGTCGAGTATGCCGAAGCGCCCGCTGCGCCGGCCGGTCACCTTGCCCGGTGAGATCTCGGCGACCATCGCGAGCACGCGGTCGGCGATGTCGTCGAACTCCACGCGCTCGTCGAGGTTCTGCGAGAGCGTCTCGTGCACGATCGCGATGGAGCCGACCCGGCGGACGGCCTCCTCCAGGGCCTCCCGGCCACGCTCGGAACCGATGCGCCGGGCCTGCAGCCTGAGCAGGGCGGCGACCGTCTGCAGGTTGTTCTTCACCCGGTGGTGGATCTCCCGGATCGTCGCGTCCTTGGTAATCAACTCACGTTCGCGGCGCCGGAGTTCGGTGACGTCCCGGCACAGCACCAGCGAACCGATGCGGGTGCCCTTGGGCTTGAGCGGAATGGCCCGGAACTGGATGACCCCGTCGTGCGCCTCGATCTCGAACTCGCGCGGCGCCCAGCCGCTCGCCACCTTGGCGAGCGCCTCGTCCACCGGGCCCCGGGTGGGCGCGAGTTCGGCGGTGGTCCGGCCCAGGTGGTGACCGACCAGGTCGGCGGCGAGGCCGAGCCGGTGGTAGGCGGACAGGGCGTTCGGCGAGGCGTACTGGACGGTGCCGTCCGCGTCGAGCCGGATCAGCCCGTCACCGACCCGCGGCGAGGCGTCCATGTCGACCTGCTGGTCGGGGAAGGGGAAGGAGCCGGCCGCGATCATCTGCGCGAGATCCGATGCGCTCTGCAGATAGGTCAGCTCCAGCCGGCTCGGGGTGCGGACCGTGAGCAGGTTGGTGTTGCGGGCGATGACACCGAGGACCCGGCCGGCCCGCCGCACGGGGATGGACTCGACCCGGACGGGAACCTCCTCGCGCCACTCCGGGTCGCCCTCGCGCACGATCCGGCCCTCGTCCAGCGCCGCGTCCAGCATGGGCCGCCGGCCGCGCGGTACCAGATGGCCGACCATGTCGTCCTGGTACGAGGTCGGCCCGGTGTTGGGGCGCATCTGGGCGACCGAGACGTACCGGGTGCCGTCACTGGTCGGGACCCACAGCACCAGGTCGGCGAAGGAGAGGTCGGAGAGCAGCTGCCACTCCGAGACCAGCAGGTGGAGCCACTCGAGGTCGGAGTCGTCGAGGGCCGTGTGCTGGCGTACGAGTTCGTTCATGGAGGGCACGCTGCGAGCGTACCCGGGGCCGCACTGGTGACCGAAAAAACACCCGCGGGCCGCGGCGCCTGGAAGGGACCCTCAACCCTTCCGGCACCGCAGCCCGGAGCATCATCGGCCGCGGGGTGTGCGGTCCCGGCCGGCCGAAGGCCGAGGATCCGGGGCAGTCAGGGCAGAGAGCGCCGGGTCCTCGGTCCGCCTTCCTGTGCGGGGAAGACGGAAGCTGTTCATTGTTCCCTAAGGATTCCCTCTCCGCATTGTGGACTAGACCACGAGTGCGTGTCCATGTGCGCGAGGGCGTGCGTCGAGACGGCACGCGATGCCACGCAGCCTAGCCCGCCCGGCTCAGGTGCGGGGCCAGATGGCCATGGCAATTTCGGCGAGCGCCTCCAGATCCGCCCGGGCCGCGCCGTCACGGGCCTGCTGGGACATGCCGTGGAGCACCGCGGTCGCGTGCCGGGCGAGGGCCGCGGCGTCGGTACCGGCGGGTAGCAGGCCGGCCGCCACGTCGGCCCGGATCCTGGCGTCCAGGGCGGCCAGGGACGCGTCGCGCCGCTCCCGCAGCAGCCGCTCGACCTCGGGACTCGTGCAGTTGGTGGCCGCGTGCGCGATCAGGCAGCCCTGGGGGTGCTCGGGGTCGGTGTACCGGACGGCGGCCTCGCGCAGCGTGCGCTCGACGGCGGCCCGGGCGGAGGGCTCCTCGGCGAGGGCCCGGTCGGCGAAGGCACCGTGGCCGCCGGTGTAGACCCGGACGACCTCCTCGAACAGGGTCCGCTTGTCACCGAAGGCCGCGTAGAGGCTCGGGGCGCCGATACCCATGATCCGGGTGAGGTCGGAGACCGAGGTCGCCTCGTAGCCGTGCCGCCAGAAGGCCGCCAGCGCCTTCTCCAGGGCGGTCGCCCGGTCGAAGGAGCGCGGGCGGCCCCGCGACCTCGACGGCCTGGCCTGCCCGTTCGTCTCCTGACCGGTCACCATGGAGGTCATTCTATAGCGACCCCTAGAGAAATATCCGTCCCGCGTAGTACCGTTTTAATGTAGCGATCGCTAGAGAACGACGCAGGGGGCGGTTCGCGCCCCGGCCCCCTGCCGCTCGTTCTGTTAGATTGGTCTAAACCACATGACAGGTTTCCCAGACTTCAAGCCCTCTTGAGAACGGCAGGCCCAGCGTGGAAGTTGTCATCGTTCCGGACGCCGCGGCGGGCGGCGAGCTGATCGCCGAGGCCATGGCCGGGCTGCTGCGACGCAAGCCCGACGCGCTGCTCGGTGTGGCCACCGGCTCCACTCCGCTGCCCGTCTACCAGGCCCTGGCCGTCAAGCGGCGCTCCGGCGCGGTGGACACCTCCGGGGCGCGCGTAGCCCAGCTCGACGAGTACGTGGGGCTGCCCGCCGACCACCCCGAGTCCTACCGCTCGGTGCTGCGCCGCGAGGTGCTGGAGCCGCTCGGCATCGCCATGGAGGCCTTCATCGGACCGGACGGCACCGCCGACGACGTCCAGGCGGCCTGCGAGGCCTACGACCGCGCGCTCGCCGGGGCCGGCGGGGTGGACCTGCAACTGCTCGGGATCGGGACGGACGGGCACATAGGGTTCAATGAGCCGTGCTCCTCACTCGCCTCGCGCACCCGGATCAAGACGCTGACCGAGCAGACCCGGATCGACAACGCGCGCTTCTTCGACGGCGACATCGAGCAGGTTCCGCACCATGTGATCACGCAGGGCATCGGCACCATCCTGGAGGCGCGCCACCTGGTACTGCTCGCCACCGGCGAGGGCAAGGCGGACGCGGTCGCCGCCACCGTCGAGGGGCCGGTCGCCGCCGTCTGCCCGGCCTCGGCACTCCAGCTGCACCCGCACGCCACAGTGGTCGTCGACGAGGCCGCCGCGTCCGAGCTCAAGCTGGCCGACTACTTCCGGCACGCCTACGCCAACAAGCCGGACTGGCAGGGCATATAGCCCGGACGGCCCCGGCGCGCCCGCGGGGGACGCGGCGGGCCGTGACGCCGGGGCCGCTGGACTAGACCAGCAGGGGGCGCGCCGGTATACAGAGGGGATCACGGAGCGTGCGGGTGGAGCCCGATCCACGAAGCCGTGCCACGATGTGAGCCGTGGCCGACGGTCGGTCGGCCGCTTTCGGCATCCGGAGCCGGGAAGGCAGAGCATGAGCACCGACGTCAGCAGTGCGGAGCACGAGGCCGGCACGACCGTCCGTACCGCGCGCGTGCCCAAGTACTACCGCTTGAAGAAGCACCTGCTCGACATGACCGAGACGCAGGCGCCGGGCACTCCCGTCCCGCCGGAGCGCACGCTGGCGGCCGAGTTCGACACCTCCCGCACGACCGTCCGGCAGGCCCTGCAGGAGCTCGTCGTCGAGGGCCGCCTGGAGCGCATCCAGGGCAAGGGCACCTTCGTCGCCAAGCCGAAGGTGTCCCAGGCGCTGCAACTGACCTCCTACACCGAGGACATGCGCGCGCAGGGCCTGGAGCCCACCTCGCAGCTCCTGGACATCGGGTACATCACCGCCGACGACCGGCTCGCCGAACTGCTCGACATAACGGCCGGCGGCCGGGTGCTGCGCATCGAGCGGCTCCGCATGGCCAACGCCGAGCCCATGGCCATCGAGACCACCCATCTGTCGGCCAAGCGCTTCCCGGCGCTCCGGCGGTCGCTGGTGAAGTACACGTCCCTGTACACGGCACTCGCCGAGGTCTACGACGTCCATCTCGCCGAGGCCGAGGAGACCATCGAGACCTCCCTGGCCACCCCGCGCGAGGCGGGCCTGCTCGGCACCGACGTGGGTCTGCCGATGCTGATGCTCTCCCGCCACTCCCTGGACCGCGGCGGCCGGCCGGTGGAGTGGGTGCGGTCCGTCTACCGGGGCGACCGGTACAAGTTCGTGGCCCGCCTGAAGCGCCCCCAGGACTGACCGGCACCGGACACCCTCACGCTCCGCACGCGAAAACGATGTGCAGAGATGCGGACGAGGTCTTCCGCTGCCGTGACGGCGTCACCTAGATTGCCTGCGCATTACACAGGTGATCAGCGAGGGGACGGAGCCGTGGCATGTCCGAAACGCAAGAAACGAGCCCACCGGTGGTGACGCCGGTCCGGGTGGTCATCGGCCTGTGTCTCGTCGCGCCCTTCGTGGCGATGCTGTGGGTCGGCTCGTACGCCAAGACCGACCCCGCGTTCATCGGGATCCCCTTCTTCTACTGGTACCAGATGCTGTGGGTGGTCATCTCCACGGCGCTCACGGTGCTGGCGCACCAGCTGTGGCGGCGTGACCAGCGCGCCCGCGCCACCCGGAGCGGGGGTGCGGCGAAGTGAAGGACGGCGTCAACGGCGTCGCGCTCGGCGTCTTCATCTTCTTCTTCCTGGCCGTCACGGTCATGGGCTTCCTGGCCGCTCGCTGGCGCCGGGCCGACAACGAGCACTCCCTGGACGAATGGGGCCTGGGCGGGCGGTCGTTCGGCACCTGGATCACGTGGTTCCTGCTCGGCGGCGACCTGTACACGGCGTACACCTTCGTCGCCGTACCGGCGGCGATCTACGCGGCGGGTGCGGCCGGCTTCTTCGCGGTCCCGTACACGATCCTCGTCTACCCGCTGATCTTCACCTTCCTGCCCCGGCTGTGGTCGGTCTCGCACCGCCACGGCTATGTCACGACCTCGGACTTCGTGCGCGGCCGGTTCGGCTCCAGGGGCCTGTCGCTGGCCGTGGCGGTCACCGGCATCCTCGCCACGATGCCGTACATCGCGCTCCAGCTCGTGGGCATCCAGGCGGTGCTGGACGTGATGGGGGTCGGCGGCGGCGAGAACACCAACTGGTTCGTGAAGGACCTGCCGCTGCTCATCGCCTTCGGCGTGCTGGCCGCGTACACCTACTCGTCCGGTCTGCGCGCCCCCGCCCTGATCGCGTTCGTGAAGGACACGCTGATCTACATCGTCATCGCGGTGGCGATGATCTACATCCCGATCAAGCTGGGCGGGTTCGACGACATCTTCGCCAAGGCGGGCGACGCCTTCAGCCAGGTGAACCCGGCCACCGGCAAGCCGCGCGGCGCGCTCACACCGCCGGAGGCGGGCCAGTGGACGTACGCCACCCTGGCGCTCGGCTCGGCGCTCGCCCTGTTCATGTACCCGCACTCGATCACCGCGACCCTGTCCTCCAGGAGCCGTGAGGTGATCCGCCGCAACACCACGATCCTGCCGCTGTACTCGCTGATGCTCGGCCTGCTGGCCCTCCTCGGCTTCATGGCGATCGCGGCCGGGGTGAAGGTCACCAACGGCCAGCTCGCGATCCCGCAGCTCTTCGAGGACATGTTCCCGAACTGGTTCGCCGGCGTGGCCTTCGCGGCGATCGGCATCGGCGCCCTGGTGCCCGCGGCCATCATGTCCATCGCGGCGGCGAATCTGTTCACCCGCAACATCTACAAGGACTTCATCAAGCCCGACGCCACGCCGAAGGAGGAGACCCGTGTCTCCAAGATCGTGTCGCTGCTGGTGAAGGTGGGCGCGCTGGTCTTCGTCCTGACGATGGACAAGACGGTCGCCATCAACTTCCAGTTGCTGGGCGGCATCTGGATCCTGCAGACCTTCCCGGCCCTGGTCGGCGGCCTGTTCACCCGCTGGTTCCACCGCTGGGCGCTGCTCGCCGGCTGGGCGGTCGGCATGGTGTACGGCACGCTCGCCGCGTACGGGGTGGCCTCGCCGACCCAGAAGCACTTCGGCGGCTCCGCCAAGGAGATCCCGGGCATCGGGGAGATCGGCTACATCGGCCTCACGGCGTTCGCGCTCAACGCCGTGGTCACCGTGGTGCTCACCTTCGTCCTGAAGGCCGTGAAGGCCCCCGAGGGCCTGGACGAGACCAGGCCGGAGGACTACACGGCGGACGCGGGCGACCCGGGGGTCGAGGTGGAACTCCCGCCCGCCACCGCGGGCGGCGCGCACTAGCGCCGCCGTCCCGAACCACCGCGCAGCGGGCCGCCGAGGGCACCACCCACGGCGGCCCGCTGTCCCGCGAGTTGACCCAGCGGAGCCACCACAACACGCAACAGGCACAACATGTGGGGGTGACACGACAGCCCGGCACTAGATGTATGCTCATGCTCGCTGTCGCCGCAGGGGAATCCGGTGTGAATCCGGAACTGTCCCGCAACGGTGTACTCGCGTGTTTCGGCACGCCTGGTCCAGTCCGAGGACCTGCCGGCAGCACGCGCCCGGCCGTCCGGTCCGGGTGCTCATCGACGTCCGGGCCTCGTGGAATGGGCCGGGGACGCGACGCCGTGCGCGCTCGCCCTGCCCCCTGCCCTCCGCCAGGCCCCGTGCCGAGCGAGGGAGAGCCCCACGTGACCATCGCGCCAGCCGACCCGGCTTCAGCCACCCCGGCGAGCGGAGCCCCGGTGGGGACCGACGGTCCCGGCGCCGCGCTGCTGCGGACCCTGACCGAGCTGACCGCCGACCTCCCCGACGCCGACCCCGGCCGGGTCGCCGCGGCCGCGCTGCGCGGCCGGTCCGCCCGGGCCGACGAGGCGGAACTGCGCGAGCTGGCCACGGAGGCGGCCGCCGGACTGATCTCCGAGGACCCCGCCTACTCCCGGCTGGCCGCCCGGCTGCTGACCATCTCCATCCGCGCCGAGGCCGCCTCGCAGGGCGTCACGTCCTTCACCGGGTCCGTCGCCGTGGGCCACCGGGAGGGCCTCGTCGCCGACCGCACCGCGGAGTTCGTCCGGCTGCACGCCGAACGGCTCGACGCGCTGGTCGACCCGGTGGCCGACGACCGCTTCGGCTACTTCGGCCTGCGCACGCTGCACAGCCGGTACCTGCTCCGCCACCCCATCACCCGCAAGGTGATCGAGACGCCCCAGCACTTCATGCTGCGCGTCGCCGCCGGACTGGCCGAGGACGACACCGCCCGCTCCGTGGGCGAGGTCGCCGCGCTCTACGCACTGATGAGCCGGCTGGACTACCTGCCCTCCTCCCCCACCCTCTTCAACTCCGGCACCCGGCACCCGCAGATGTCGTCCTGCTACCTCCTCGACTCCCCGCTGGACGAGCTGGACTCCATCTACGACCGCTACCACCAGGTCGCCCGCCTCTCCAAGCACGCCGGCGGCATCGGCCTGTCGTACTCCCGCATCCGCAGCCGCGGTTCGCTGATCCGCGGCACCAACGGGCACTCCAACGGCATCGTGCCGTTCCTGAAGACGCTGGACGCCTCGGTGGCGGCGGTGAACCAGGGCGGCCGGCGCAAGGGCGCCGCCGCGGTGTACCTGGAGACCTGGCACTCCGACATCGAGGAGTTCCTTGAGCTGCGCGACAACACCGGTGAGGACGCCCGCCGCACGCACAACCTGAACCTCGCGCACTGGATCCCGGACGAGTTCATGCGCCGGGTCGGCGCCGACGAGCGGTGGTCGCTGTTCTCCCCGGCGGACGTGCCGGAGCTGGTCGACCTGTGGGGCGAGGAGTTCGACGCCGCGTACCGCAGGGCGGAGGCCGCCGGGCTCGCCAGGAAGACGATGCTCGCCCGGGACCTGTACGGCCGCATGATGCGCACCCTCGCGCAGACCGGCAACGGCTGGATGACCTTCAAGGACGCGGCCAACCGCACCGCCAACCAGACGGCGACCGCGGGCCACGTCGTGCACTCCTCCAACCTGTGCACCGAGATCCTGGAGGTGACCGACGACGGGGAGACCGCGGTCTGCAACCTGGGGTCGGTCAACCTCGGCGCCTTCGTGGACACGGAGGCCGGCGGCCTCGACTGGGAGCGGCTCGACGAGACGGTCCGCACGGCCGTCACCTTCCTCGACCGCGTGGTCGACATCAACTTCTACCCGACCGAGCAGGCGGGCCGGTCGAACGCCAACTGGCGTCCGGTGGGCCTGGGCGCGATGGGCCTGCAGGACGTCTTCTTCAAGCTGCGGCTGCCCTTCGACTCCCCCGAGGCGCGGGCCCTGTCCTCGCGGATCGCCGAGCGGATCATGCTCGCCGCGTACGAGGCCTCCGCGGACCTCGCCGAACGCAACGGCCCGCTGCCCGCGTGGCGGAAGACCCGGACCGCCCAGGGCGTGCTGCACCCCGACCACTACGGCGTCGGGCTCACCTGGCCGGAGCGCTGGGCGGCCCTGCGCGAGCGAATCGCCGAGGTCGGCATGCGCAACTCGCTGCTCCTGGCCATCGCGCCCACGGCCACCATCGCGTCCATCGCGGGGGTCTACGAGTGCATCGAGCCGCAGGTCTCCAACCTGTTCAAGCGCGAGACGCTCTCCGGCGAGTTCCTGCAGGTCAACTCGTATCTGGTGCAGGACCTGAAGGAGCTGGGCGTGTGGGACGCCCGCACCCGCGAGGCGCTGCGCGACGCCAGCGGATCCGTTCAGGACCTCGCCTGGATCCCGGCGGAGGTGAGGGCCCTGTACCGCACGGCGTGGGAGATCCCGCAGCGCGCCCTGATCGACATGGCGGCGGCCCGGACCCCGTTCCTCGACCAGGCGCAGTCCCTGAACCTCTTCCTGGAGACGCCGACCATCGGCAAGCTCTCCTCGATGTACGCGTACGCCTGGAAGTCGGGCCTGAAGACGACGTACTACCTGCGCTCCCGTCCGGCGACCCGGATCGCCCGCGCCGCCCAGGGACGGGCGCGGTCCGAGGCGCCGGTCCCGGTCCAGCGGGTCACCGACCCCGACGCGGTCGCCTGCTCGCTCGAGAACCCCGAGTCGTGCGAGGCCTGCCAGTAGTTCCCGCCCGCCACCCCGATCCGACCAACACCCCCCGGAGGACGGCGCCCCGCGCCGACTGTGATGACTCGTAACACCAACCTGCTCGACCCCGGCTTCGAGCTGACTCTCCGCCCGATGCGCTACCCGGACTTCTACGAGCGCTACCGCGACGCCATCAAGAACACCTGGACCGTGGAGGAGGTCGACCTCCACTCCGACGTCGCCGACCTCGCGAAACTGACGCCGGCCGAGCAGCATCTGATCGGCCGCCTGGTCGCCTTCTTCGCGACGGGCGACTCGATCGTCGCGAACAACCTGGTGCTGACCCTCTACAAGCACATCAACTCCCCCGAGGCCCGGCTCTACCTGAGCCGCCAGCTCTTCGAGGAGGCCGTCCACGTCCAGTTCTACCTGACGCTGCTGGACACCTACCTGCCCGACCCGGACGACCGGGCGGCGGCGTTCGCGGCGGTGGAGAACATCCCCTCCATCCGGGAGAAGGCCGGGTTCTGCTTCAAGTGGATCAACGAGGTCGAGAAGCTGGACCGGCTGGAGTCCAGGGCCGACCGCCGCCGCTTCCTGCTGAACCTGATCTGCTTCGCCGCGTGCATCGAGGGCCTGTTCTTCTACGGCGCCTTCGCGTACGTCTACTGGTTCCGCAGCCGGGGCCTGCTGCACGGCCTGGCCACCGGCACCAACTGGGTCTTCCGCGACGAGACGATGCACATGTCGTTCGCCTTCGACGTGGTCGACACCGTCCGCAAGGAGGAGCCGGACCTGTTCGACGACGAGCTGCGCGGGCAGGTCACGGACATGCTGCGGGAGGCCGTCGAGGCCGAGCTGCAGTTCGCGCGCGACCTGTGCGGTGACGGCCTGCCCGGCATGAACACCGAGTCGATGCGGCAGTACCTGGAGTGCGTCGCCGACCAGCGCCTGACGCGTCTGGGCTTCGCCCCGGTGTACGGGTCGGAGAACCCCTTCTCCTTCATGGAGCTGCAGGGCGTTCAGGAACTGACGAACTTCTTCGAGCGCCGCCCGTCGGCGTACCAGGTGGCCGTGGAGGGCACGGTCGACCTGGACGAGGACTTCTGAGCCTCCCGCTGCCGGCTCTGCGCGCCCTGGGACTCCCGGGCCTCCCTGAGTTGCCGGTCGACCCGCCTGTCGCGGGCGATGCCGAGGACGGACGGGAGGATCAGGAGGACCAGGATGCCGAGGGTGGTGAGCATTCCGATCAGGCCTTCGATCTGGTTTCCGGTCATGACACCACTGTCACGCCGAATACTCCTTACCGACAGTGGCAGGACTGCCGCACACCCTCGATTTACTGCCACCTTCGGGGCACACTGGCAGCATGCTGAGGAACGTGGCGGCGGTACTGCTGGACGGCGTGCACCCCTTCGAGCTGGGGGTGGTGTGCGAGGTGTTCGGCATCGACCGCAGTGACGAGGGGCTGCCGGTGTACGACTTCGCCGTGGTCTCGGCGGAGGGCCCGGCGCTGAGCACCCATGTCGGCGGACTCACCGTGTCGACGCCCTACGGCCTGGAAAGGCTCGAGGAGGCCGACCTGATCGCGGTGCCGGCCGGGAGCGAGTACGTGACCCGTGCGTATCCGCCCGCCCTGCTCGACGCCCTCGTGAGGGCCGTGGAGCGGGGCGGGCGGGTGCTCAGCGTGTGCTCGGGGGTGTTCGTGCTCGGCGCCGCCGGGCTGCTCGACGGACGGCGGTGCAGCGTGCACTGGCGGCACGCCGGGGAGCTGGCTCTGCGCAACCCGCGGGCGGTCATCGAACCGGACGTCCTCTACGTCGACGAGGACCCGGTGATCACCTCCGCCGGCACCGCGGCCGGTATCGACGCCTGCCTGCACCTCGTGCGCAAGGAGCAGGGCCCCGAGGTCGCGAAGAAGATCGCCCGGCGGATGGTGGTGCCCCCGCACCGGGACGGCGGACAGGCCCAGTACATCGAGCGGCCGCTGCCCGCGACCCGGTGCGACACGGTCGGCGAGGTGCTGGTGTGGATGGAGGGGCACCTCGGCCAGGAGGTGACCGTCGAGCAGCTCGCCGCCCGCGCCCACATGGCCCCGCGCACCTTCGCCCGCCGCTTCCAGCAGGAGACGGGGACCACCCCCTACCGCTGGCTCCTGCGCCAGCGGGTGCTGCTGGCGCAGGAGCTCCTGGAGGGCACGGACGAGACCATGGACGCCGTCGCCTCCCGCACCGGCTTCGGTACGGCGGCGGCGCTGCGCCACCAGTTCGTCCGCGCCCTCGGCACGACTCCCCACGCCTACCGGCGCGCGTTCCGCGGCCCCGAGGCCGCCTGAGCCCGCCGGCCCGGACGGCCTACCAGGGCACCGGCTTCAGCAGCAGCTTCTGCGGCCGGAGCGTGATGCCCACCCGGGTGGTGTCGTCCGACCCGCCGACCTGCTCGAAGCGGTACTTCGCGGAGATCGCCGCGGCGATCAGGGTGAGCTGGGCCATGGAGAAGTGGTCGCTGGGGCACTTGCGGTTGCCGACGCTGAAGGGGCTCATCGCGTACTTCGGCACCTCCTTGGCCCGCTCGGGCAGCCAGCGGTCGGGGTCGAAGGCGAGGTGGCCGCCGTAGGAGAGGGCGTCGCGCTGGATGGCGTACGGGCTGTAGACGATGTCCGCCCCCGCCGGAATCGAAAAGCCGCCAAGTGTGGTGTCGGTGACCGCGCGCCGGGTCAGAATCCATACGGCCGGCCGCAGCCGCATGGCCTCGACGACGACATTGTTGGTGTGCGTGAGCCGGCGGACGTGCTCGAATCCGACGGGTCGGCCCCCGGTCACGGATTCGACCTCGGCGCGCACCTTCTCCGCGTGTTCCGGATGTTCCGCGAGCACCTGGAGCAGCCACATGATCGTGGAGGCGACTGTTTCGCTGCCCGGGGTGACTATCGCCACCACCTGGTCGTGGATCTCCTGTTCCCCGATGGGCTCGCCATTGTCGTCCCTCGCCTCCAGCAATGCCGTCAGCAAATCGTCCGGCTTTTGACCAGATGCCCTCCGCTCGGCGACGATCTCGTCGACCAGGAGATGCAAATCGGCCAATGCCCGGTTGAATTCACGGTTGGCCGGGAACGGCAGCCGGTACAGCGGTCCGAGCGGGACGACCATCCTGCGGTACATACCGCGGAAGACGGTGGCGAGGTCAGCGCTCAGCCGCTCGGCGCGCTCGTCCATGAACTCCCCGCGGAGCAGGCAGCGGGCGGCGA
This sequence comes from Streptomyces cellostaticus, assembly GCF_023630175.1. Taxonomy (GTDB): domain Bacteria; phylum Actinomycetota; class Actinomycetes; order Streptomycetales; family Streptomycetaceae; genus Streptomyces; species Streptomyces cellostaticus_A. Next base: position 25,600 of record NZ_JALLIN010000034.1, read on the forward strand.
CGCGCACCGCGACCCGGAAGGACTCCGCGGTGCAGTCGACGGTGTCGCCGGGCCGCCAGCGCTCGGTCAGCGCGTGCGCCTCCTCCTCCATGACCGGCCCGTACGCGGGGATCGCGTCGAGCCGGAACGCGGGCTGGATGGTGCGCCGCTGGCGCCGGTGGCGGGGGCCGTTGGCGGTGGCCACGCCCTCCTTGCCGAGCAGGCCCTCCAGGGACTCCCACAGCGGCCCGTCGATCCGGTAGTCGGTGCTGAGCGCCAGCGCGCCGGTGAGCTCGGGGGTGGTGACGGCGTACACCGTCTTGGGGCCGAGCTTCAGGCGCACCACGTCACCGTGCGCGCGCAGCCCGGACATGAAGGCGAGCGGGTCGCGGACCAGTTTCAGGCCGTGACCGAGGACCGGGACGGCGCCGCCGGCCAGGGGGGCCTCGCGCGGTTCCGCCGTCCGGGCGGTCTGGGGCTTCACGGACTCGACGGTCATTTCTCACCTGCCGCTTCGTTGTTGACGTACGGGGGCGTGGACCGGTCCTCCCAGCTGTCGACCATGTACCGGCCCGACTCGTGGTGGAACCAGTAGACGGAGCTGAACCAGTTGCGCATATTGCCGACACAGGCGCGGACGGCGGCGCCGATCTCCTTTCCGGAGACCGTGCCGTCGTCGGCGAGTTCGTCGGCGAACCGCAGCGCCTCGCGTTCCGCGCCGATGAATTCGTCGACGCACTCCTCGACGCGCCGCCTTATTTCCTCGACCGCCTCCTCGAGTGCCAGCCCCCGATGTGTCACGAGGCTGATTCCGAGATTGTGCACCTCGTCACCCGCGATTTCCTTGGGCAGCGAACAGAGGTCGTTGTACCAGGCGGCGAATTCCTGACTCAGCAGCGCCGGACGGCGATAGGACGGATTCTTCCTCACGGCGTCCGGGAGTTCACGTCCGGCGCTCGGCTCCAAAAGATCCGTCCATATCCAGTGCGCGAAGGTGAGGCGGCGCAGCGCCAGATACTCCTCGACCTGCGGGACGTAGGCCCGGGCGCGGTTGTGGAACTCGCGGTCGTAGGCGTCGATCACCGAGTGGAAGTGCCGGGCGAACCGCTGGTTCCAGGTGTGCGGCAGGAACGAGAAGAGCCGCAGCACGCTGTCCGCGAGCCCCGCCACCACCGGGTCGGGGTGGTCCAGGTGCTGCCGGGGCGCGTCGAGGGCCTCGTGCAGTCGGCGCCGCAGGCGGCGCCAGTCGGCGGACCGGCCATGGACGATGTCCCGGTCGTGGCGGTCGTCCCAGACGAAGAACCAGGCGCTGTAGTCGGCGATGGCCTGCAGGACCTCGTCGGAGGCGTCGGTGTAGTACCCCGCCATGAGGTCGGTGTAGCACAGTCCGTCGGCATATTCCCGCACCTTGTCCGCCGGCATGAGCCGCTTTTCGAGCAGCCACTGCCGGGTCTTCTCCTGAAGCTTTGGCCAATACGGGTGGAGTTGTCGCGGAAAGGAGTCCTCGATCACCGGAAGTGCGAGAGACGGCGGTACCGCCACCGGGGTCGTCGATGTGGTGCCGTGTGAGAAAGCGTGCACGAACTGTCCCCTCTCAGCCGCCGGGCGGCCACGCCCCTCCTTGTCGTACCGGGCGTGCGCCGTTGCGTATCCCCGCACATCCCATTCAGCACCACAACTGACCGTGGAGGGAACGGATTTGCTCCAATCACCACCCCAGATTGCCGGGATTCGTGTGACGAACAAATGAACGACGCCCGTCCGGGACTGGTCCCGGACGGGCGTCGTGACGGACGTCGTCGCTGCTCTGAGCGGTGGCCGCGGTTCCGGCCGGGCGGCTCAGCCGTTGGCGACCACGGGATAGCGTGGCTCGTTCTCGGCCATCTGCCGCAGCGCGTCCTTGCGGTCCCGCTTCGACAGGCGGTCGATGTAGAGGTAGCCGTAGAGGTGATCGGTCTCGTGCTGCAAACAGCGTGCGAAGTAGCCGGTGCCGCGGACCTTGATCGGGTTGCCCTTCTCGTCCTGGCCGGTCACCTCGGCGTAGTCGGGACGTGCGAGCGGCGCGTACGCCGTGGGCACGGACAGGCAGCCCTCGTTGCTGTCGTCCAGCCTGCGCCGGTCGGCGGGCAGGTCCACCAGCTTCGGGTTGCACACCACGCCGACGTGCCGGACGCCCTCGTCGTCCGGGCAGTCGTACACGAAGACCTTCAGGTCGACGCCGATCTGGTTGGCGGCCAGGCCCACGCCCTCGGCGGTGCGCTGGCTGGCGAACATGTCGGCGACGAGCCGGTCCAGCTCCGCCCCGAACTCGGTGACGTCCTCGCACTCCTTGTGCAGGACCGGGTTGCCGACGACCGTGATCGGCCGCGAGGTGCCCCGCTCACGCCAGGTCCCCTCGCGCTCCTCGCAGTCCCCCGTGTCGACGACGTAGCCCTCGTCGTCGACGGGGAGCACGCCCGCGTGCTGCTGATCGGTGTCCTGCTGCGCCATGACCGACGTATGCCTTCCTGCAAGCCTTGGAAATCTCGGATACAGCCTAAACGTGGCCGGTCACCGGTGGTCAGCAAACCTCTTCGAGATCGCGCCAGTCCCTGGAGTCCGGGCTGTCCGCGACCCACCCGTCGAGCAGCCCCCGCACCAGCGGCGCCGGAGCGGCGACCCCGCACTCCCGCTCCGGCACCCAGAGCTGCCCGTCGGTGCGGTGCCCGAGCGGTCCGGGGTGACCGGGTTCACTGTGGTCGTGGGGGTCCAGGTGCACACCGTCTCCCTCGTCCGACGGCATCCGCGACTCCGAGCACATCCGGCACAGCAGCCGCACCGAGGAGGACCAGTCCTCCGCGGCGAACCCGGCCTCCGCCGCGAGCTGTTCCAGCGCGTCCCGGTCCGCCTCCGTGGCCGCCTCCAGCAGCACCACCCAGGTGGGCACGGGCGAGGGCGCCCACAGCTCGATCTCGTCGAACACCGGGAAGGAGTGACCGGCGGACGTGGTGCGCTCGCCGTGCGGGACGCCGTCGTGCAGCACGACCTCCCCCCAGCGCCGCCCGGACGAGGGCAGCGGAATGGACAGCACCTCGATCCGCGCCGGGTCCAGCCTGCGGCCCCACACCACCTCGGCCTCGCCCTCCGGGGAGAGCCGTACGGCCGCGCTGCCCAGATCCATGCCGAGCGGTTCGCCCGCGGCGGTGGCGCCTCCGGGCACCCGCAGCCCGTAGGCCTGCCAGGCGCGGCGGGCCAGCGGCCAGTCCTGCAGGGCGGTCGCCGCGATGCCGACGTTCCACCAGTCGGGGGCGCCGGTCTCCCGGTCCAGCAGCGCCACCGCCCGCAGACCGGCGGCGCGGGCCTGCTCCCAGTCGTGCCGGAACTTGTGCAGCAGCGCGAGGTTGAACCAGGACTCCGCAAGCCAGGGTTCCAGGTCGGCGGCGCGTGTCAGCAGCTCGCCCGCGTCCTCGTACCGACCGTCGCCGATGAGCGTGAACGCCCGGTCGGTGGCCTGCCGCCAGGAGGCGGAGGGCCGGTGCCGTCCCTTTCCGAAGATCCTCACGATTCCCGCCTGCCAGTTCCATTTCCGCACAGTGGGCTGGCTTGTGCCCCCGGACACCCTCTCCCTCGCATCCAACCACGTACGGCCTCAAAGGCGCTCATTACCCATGGGTTACCCCATCACCCGCAGGGTCGGACAGCGCCTGGGAGAGTACCCGGGCAAGGGATTCCACAACCTCGGGAGCGTAATCCCCCGCGGTGGCCAGGCGCAGCTCCTCCAGTGCCATGAGCGGCCCCTCGGGTCCGGCGTCGCGGGCCTTCTCCTCGTAGGCGTTCACGGCCCGGACGATCCGGGCCGCGAGCGGCTGCTCCGGGTAGGGGTCGGCCTGCCGCTCCACGACCGTGGCGACCTCGGCGTCCACCCCGGTCTGCCGCACGACGGCACCGCCGAGCAGCGCGATGCGCCGCTGGTCCTCGCGGGGCAGTACGGCGGTGGCTCCGGCCGGGACCGGGTCGACCAGGCTGAGCTGGCCGATGTCGTGCATCAGCGCCGCGTACTCCAGCACGGTCAGCTCCGGCCGGGACAGGCCCAGGTCGCGGCCGACGGCGCGGCTGAGCGCGGCGACCCGGCGGGCGTGCCCCGCGGGGGTGCACCCCGCCACCTCGGTGGCCCGGGCCAGGGAGGCGATGGTCTGCCGGTAGGTGGCCCGCACGGCGGCGTAGCGGCGGACCGAGAGCTGGGTGAGCAGCAGCGGCAGGCAGAACACGGGCAGCGCCCACAGCCCGGCGACGGCGACCGCGAGCGCCATCACGGCGCCGGTCGCGCACACGGCGAAGCCGATGCCGAGCAGTCCGCGCAGCTCGTCGCGCAGCAGCGGGCCGAAGCGCCAGCGGGTGCGGCAGTGGGCGAGGGCGGCGGCGAGGACGGCGTCGCAGAGCGCGGTGAGGACGAGCAGCGCGACGAGCAGCAGGGCGTAGGCGGGACCGTCCCAGCCGCGGAAGGCGCCCCTGTTGTAGAGGGGTTGGAAGCAGACGGCGGCGAATCCGGCGGTGAGGACGCGGCGGGCGAGGTGGTCGGCGGTGGCGGTGCGGCCGCACCAGATGTGCGGGACGCCGCCGAGCAGGGAGGCGGCGAGGACGACGGTGACGACCTGCGCCGCGCTGTGTCCGGTGGGGTGCCCGGCGTCGGGCCCCAGCAGGGCGTACGACAGCGACCCGGCGGTGCCCAGCGGCGCGGTCCGGCGCGCCCCGGTGCCGGACCACCGGGTCAGCTCGCCGACCGCGATGAGCACACCGAAGGCGAAGGCGACGCCCGGGTCGTCGACGCCGCGCCACAGGGTGAGCGCGAGGCTCGCGGCTGCGGTGAGGGCGGCGCAGGCGTGGATGAGCCGGAGGGCGGTCACCGGTGTGCCCCGCTGCGGCGCCCGGCGGCCGGCTGCTGGGCCGGGACCGTGTGCGGGGCGTCGTCGGCGGTGACGCCCGGGTGCCAGCCGTGCCGGCCCAGCGCCCGGACGAGTGCCGCGACCATGCGCGGGTCGAAGTGGGTGCCCGCGCAGCGCTCCAGCTCCTCGACCGCCACCTCCACCGGGCGGGCCCTGCTGTAGGACCGGGTGGAGGTCATCGCGTCGAAGGCGTCGGCGACGGCGACCACCCGGGCGCACTCGGGGATCTGACCGCCCGCCAGCCCGTAGGGGTATCCGCTGCCGTCGAGCCGCTCGTGGTGGTGCAGGATCGCCGCGCGCGCCTCGCCGAGGAAGGAGATCCCGCGGACCATCTCGTGGCCGTACTCGGGGTGCAGCTCGATGATCCGCCGCTCCTCGGGGGTCAGCGGACCGTCCTTGCGCAGCAGCCGGGTGGGGACGCCGAGTTTGCCGACGTCGTGCAGGATCCCGGCGAAGCGCAGCACCTCGACGCGCTCGTCGTCCAGGCCGAGTTCGTGGGCGATCAGCACCGAGGCCCGGCCGACCCGCTCGCTGTGGCCGCGGGTGTAGCCGTCCTTGATGTCGACGGCCTGCACCAGGGCGCGGATGGTGGCCTGGTGGGCGGCCCGCTCCCGGTGGTACTGGGCGAAGACCCAGCAGGACACGCCCATCGGCAGCAGGACGAGCAGCGCGGAGACGGGGCCGTACCGGCTGCGCCACAGCACGGCCATCATCAGCCCGGCGAGGCCGTGCACCGCGACCGGCGCCAGCGAGCGGGACAGCAGCCCGCGCCAGGCCCTGTGCGCCGGCATCCTCTCCCACTGCCCGAAAGGTGTGGGCGGTATCCCCACGCCCGCGGCGCGGAGGCCGCCGTCGAGCGCGGTGAGCACCAGGCAGAAGGCGAGCACGGCCGCCCCCGCGGGCACCAGGGCGTAGGGGAAGGCGTGGGCCGCGACGGCGTCCCGGCCGCCGAGCGCCCCGTGGACCCGGCCCGCGGCCCACACGGCGAGGGCGGGCTGGGCGGCCCGCCAGACGCGCCGGAGCAGGACCGGCCGGTGCTCGACGTGGACGAGCAGGGCGGCCGGCAGCGGGACCAACGCGGCGGCGGACGGCGGCAGCAGGAAGGCGCCGGCCAGCAGCACGGGGTAGAACGTCCCGCCGGATCGGCGCCGTACGACGTGCTCACAGGCCGCGTTCAGCGCGGCGAGCAGGGCAGGCGCCCACCAGGGCGTGCGGGTGGCGTCCGGGGGCAGGACACAGAGCGCGGCGAGCAGGGCGACACAGGCCACGTAGCCTTGCGCTCTCGCCGGGACCGTCGCCTCCATCGCGCCCTCCCCCGAGCCGGTGCAGCCTCGGAGCCTAGGGCGGGATCAGGGGGGTCCGGGGTCCCATGACCCGATGATTAGCACGTTCGGGTGACACAGGCTTCACGCCGGAGGGCGCGGGTCAGGACTCCTGCGGTGTCGCCGGTCCGGTCGGCGTCCTGGTGACGTCGTGCTCGGGGACGCTCTGCCCGGAGCGGATCAGGTCGATCCGCCCCATGACCTTGGCGCGCAGGTCGGCCGGCACGTCGTCATGGCCGCAGCACCGCTTGACGAGCTTCTTCACGGCCTGCTCCAGGCCGTACTTCTCCAGGCACGGGGAGCACTCCTCGAAGTGATGCTGGAACTTGTCGCGATCGACGTCCGGCATCTCGCTGTCGAGGAACTCGTAGAGGTGGTCGAGGACCTCACTGCAGTCCGTCTCGTGCGGCTCTCCGCAGCTCATGAGCCCGAGCCTTTCGCTTCGTTCGACTCTCCGGCGCCCGCCGGGACCAGTCCGCGCTCGCGGGCGTAGTCCTCCAGCATGCCGCGCAGTTGACGGCGGCCCCGGTGCAGCCGGGACATCACCGTACCGATGGGTGTCCCCATGATGTCCGCGATCTCCTTGTAGGCAAAGCCCTCTACGTCCGCGAGGTAGACGGCGATGCGGAACTCCTCGGGGATCGCCTGCAGCGCTTCCTTGACGTCCGAGTCGGGCAGGTGGTCGAGCGCCTGCGACTCGGCGGAGCGCAGACCCGTCGACATGTGCGACTCGGCGCGGGCGAGCTGCCAGTCCTCGATCTCCTCGGCCGCGCTGCGCTGGGGTTCGCGCTGCTTCTTGCGGTACGAGTTGATGAACGTGTTGGTCAGGATCCGGTACAGCCACGCCTTGAGGTTGGTGCCCTCGCGGAACTGGTGGAAGGATCCGTACGCCTTGGCGTAGGTCTCCTGCACCAGGTCCTCGGCGTCGGCCGGGTTGCGCGTCATGCGCAGGGCGGCCGAGTACATCTGGTCGAGGAACTCGAGTGCGTCCCGCTCGAAGCGCGCGCTGCGCTCCGCGGTCGACTCGGAGCCGGTCTCCGTGTCCGCGCTCATGCCCTGGCCCTCGGGCTGCTCCGCCTGGCCGTTGTCGGTCCCTGCGTCGGTACCGGTGACCGGACCCACCTCCTCAAGTTCCCGGACGGGACCGAGGCCGGTCCCACCTGTTTCGGAGGATAGAACACCACCCGCACCCGCCGCCGCTCGAATAGGAGCGGTCCTGGCCGCGTGCAGCACCGTCCAGTCCAGGTCAGCACGGCTGCTGCGGCTCGGGCAGTACGTCGAACCCATGCGGCGGACTTCCTTTCCCCAAACGTCGGCGCTGATCCTTCAGCACTTATGCCCACCTCAACAGCGGCCCGCCGCCGGGCATTCCCGGTCACCCGAGTGAGCCGGTCCACTCCACGACACCGTCGGTGACGATCTCCAGCGCCCGCTCCTGGGTGATCCCGGCGCGCCTGGACACGGCGAACCCGTGATCACCGCCGGGCACCTCGATCAGCCGGTGGGCTCCCCCGGGAAACTCCGCCGGCCTGCCGAACGGGTCGTTCCCGCCCTGGACGACCAGGGTGGGCACCCCGGCGCCGAGCAGTTCCGCGGCGCGGGACCGCTCCGGCCTGCCCGGCGGGTGCAGCGGGAAACTCAGCGCGAGCACGGCGTGCGCGCCCAGCTCGGCGGCGGTGCGGCAGGCGACCCGGGCGCCCGCGCTGCGGCCGCCGGAGACGACGGGCAGTCCCGGCGCCGCCAGCGCGGCCCACAGGCCGCGCCAGCCGGTGTCCAGGGTCTTGGGCGCGGGCGCGAGCCTCTTGCCGGCCACCCGCCAGGGCTGCTCGACGAGGGCCACGGTCACCCCGTGCCCGGGAAGCACCCGGGCGAGCGCCTGGAGGTCGCGGGCCTCGATGCCGCCTCCGGCGCCGTGGCTCACCGCGAGGACGAGCCGGGCCCCGGGCGCCCGGTGCCAGGTGATCCGGGCGTCGCCGGCGTCCGTCGGGACGGTCTGTGTGGTCATGGTGGTCACGTCAGAAGAGTGTGCCGACTTCCGGCGCCTCCAGCTCCTTCAGCAGCTCCGGGCCGCCGTTGCGGACGTTGCTGACGGCTGTGGAGACCGGGTAGGCGCGCATCAGGCCGTGCGGGGGCGGGTCGAGCAGCTCGCGCAGGCCTTCCGGATCGGTGCGGGAGGGCTCCAGCCAGGCGTCCCAGCGGTCCGGGGTGAGCATAAGCGGCATACGGGGGTGGATGTCGGCCAGGGTGTGCGGTCCCTCGGCGGGGGCGACGGCGAGCGGAGTCTTCTCCGCCTCCGTGGTGATCACCGAGCAGGTGACCCACCAGGCGCGCGGGTGGTCGTCGGGCAGGGTCCGGTCGCGCCAGAACTCGTACAGGCCGGCCATCGCGAAGACCGAGCCGTCGGCGGGCAGCACGAAGTACGGCTGCTTGCGCGGCCGCTTCTTCTTCCCCTCGACCTCCAGCTCGCGCTCCTGGGTGCCGGTGACCCACTCGTAGTAGCCGTCGGCGGGCAGGATGCAGCGCCGGGCGGCGAAGGCGCGGCGGTAGGCGGGCTTCTCGTGCACGGTCTCGGCGCGCGCGTTGATCATCCGGGCGCCGCCCTCGGGCGTCTTGGCCCAGGAGGGCACCAGGCCCCATCTCAGTCTGCGGAGCTGCCGAACCGGACGCGGGCTCGCGGCGTCTTTCAGCGGACGGTCCAGGACGGCGTAGACCTCCTTGGTCGGAGCCACGTTGTAGTCCGGCGCCAGGGTCTCCTCCGGCTCCCACTTCTCGATCTCAAAGATTCCTGCGAGATCCTCGGGCCCACGACTGGATGCATACCGTCCGCACATACGTGCCACACTGCCAGACTCCGGACGAGGACAGGGAGCCACTCGGTCATATGGAAAGCCTCACCGCCGGCCTCTGGGACCGGCTCACCGGTACCCAGCCGGACCCCGACCTGTGGGTGGTGCTGGCCACCGCGGTCGCCGCACTCGCCGTCGTCGTGCCGCACGCCCTGTGGCGCATATCCCGCAACGCCATCACCATCGCGCACGAGGGCGGCCACGGTCTGGTGGCGCTGCTCACCGGCCGCCGGCTCACCGGTATCCGCCTGCACTCCGACACCAGCGGCCTCACGGTCAGCCGGGGCAAGCCCCACGGACTGGGCATGATCCTCACGGCGGCGGCGGGGTACACGGCGCCCTCGCTGCTGGGCCTGGGCGGTGCCGCGCTGCTGGCCACCGGCCGCATCACCCTGCTGCTGTGGGCGGCGACCGCCCTGCTGGTCGTCATGCTGGTGATGATCCGCAACGCTTACGGGGTACTGACCGTGGTGCTGGCCGGCGGCGCCTTCCTGCTGGTGTCGTGGCTGGCGGGGCCGCAGGTGCAGGCGGCGTTCGCGTACGCGGTGGTGTGGTTCCTGCTGCTCGGCGGGGTGCGGCCGCCGTTCGAGCTGCAGGCCAAGCGGATGCGGGGCGGTGCGGGCGACTCCGACGCGGACCAGTTGTCCCGCCTGACGCACGTCCCGGCCGGACTGTGGCTGTTCCTGTTCCACGCGGTGTCCCTGTGCTCCCTGATCGGCGGGGGCCGCTGGCTGCTGGAAGGTTGACGCCGGGCCCTCCTTATAAAGTGGCCCCATGGCCCCGAACACCGCCCACCCCGCCCTCTGGCCCGCCCCGCACGCGAGCGGAGCCGTCGACGCGACGGTCCACGTGCCCGGGTCCAAGTCGGTGACCAACCGAGCCCTCGTGCTCGCCGCCCTGGCCTCCGAGCCCGGATGGCTGCGTCGCCCGCTGCGCTCCCGCGACACCCTGCTGATGGCCGGCGCCCTGCGGGCCATGGGCGTGGAGATCGAGGAAGGGGTCGGCCCGGACGGCTCGGGTGAGGCCTGGCGCGTGCTGCCGACCGGCCTGCACGGTCCGGCGACGGTCGACGTCGGCAACGCCGGCACGGTGATGCGCTTCCTGCCGCCGGTGGCCGCGCTGGCCGACGGCCCGATCCGGTTCGACGGGGACCCGCGGTCGTACGAGCGCCCGCTCCACGGTGTGATCGACGCGCTGCGGGTGCTCGGTGCCCGGATCGACGACGACGGCCGGGGCGCGCTGCCGCTGACCGTGCACGGCGCCGGGGCGCTGGACGGCGGCCCGGTGTCGGTCGACGCCTCGTCGTCGTCCCAGTTCGTCTCGGCGCTGCTGCTGTCCGGCCCGCGCTTCAACCAGGGGGTCGAGGTCCGGCACACCGGGGCCCTGCTGCCCTCCCTGCCGCACATCCGGATGACCGTGGACATGCTGCGCGCGGTCGGCGCCCAGGTGGACACCCCGGAGTCGGGCGGCGAGCCGAACGTGTGGCGGGTGACGCCGGGTGCGCTGCTGGGCCGGGACCTGACGGTCGAGCCGGACCTGTCCAACGCCCAGCCGTTCCTGGCGGCGGCCCTGGTCACCGGCGGCAAGGTGCTGATCCCGGACTGGCCGGAGCGGACCACCCAGCCGGGTGACCGGCTGCGCGAGATCTTCACCGAAATGGGCGGCTCCTGCGACCTGACCGAGTTCGGTCTGGTGTTCACGGGCTCGGGCGCCGTGCACGGCATCGACGTCGACCTGAGCGACGTCGGCGAGCTGACCCCCGGCATCGCCGCGGTCGCCGCGCTCGCCGACTCCCCCTCGACCCTGCGCGGCGTGGCCCATCTGCGGCTGCACGAGACGGACCGGCTGGCCGCGCTCACCAAGGAGATCAACGAACTCGGCGGCGACGTCACCGAGACGGCCGACGGCCTGCACATCCGCCCGCGCCCGCTGCACGGCGGCGTGTTCCACACCTACGAGGACCACCGCATGGCCACCGCCGGCGCGATCATCGGCCTGGCGGTCGAGGGCGTGCGGATCGAGAACGTGGCGACGACGGCGAAGACCCTGCCGGACTTCCCCGAACTGTGGACCGGGATGCTGGGGAACTGACGGGCGGACTGGGATCATGCGCCGCTACGGCAAGCACACCGACGAGGACGACATCCGCAGCCGCCCCAACCGCAAGGGCAACCGGCCGCGTACCAACATCCGCCCCAAGCACGAGGACGCGGCGGAGGGCATGGTCCTCACCGTCGACCGGGGCCGGCTGACCTGCCTGGTCGGGGACCGGACCGTGACAGCGATGAAGGCCCGGGAGCTGGGCCGCAAGGCGGCCGTCGTGGGCGACCGGGTGGCCCTGGTCGGCGACCTGTCCGGCAGGAAGGACACCCTCGCGCGCATCGTCCGCATCGAGGAGCGCACCTCGGTGCTGCGCCGCACCGCGGACGACGACGACCCCTACGAGCGGGTGGTCGTCGCCAACGCCGACCAACTGGCGATCGTCACGGCACTGGCCGACCCCGAGCCGCGTCCGCGCCTGATCGACCGCTGCCTGGTGGCGGCCTACGACGGCGGGCTGGAACCGCTGCTGGTGATGACCAAGTCCGACCTGGCCCCGCCGGACAAGCTGCTCGAGCTGTACGGCGCGCTCGACATCCCGTACGTCGTCACCAGCCGGGAGGAACTGGAGAACGACGACGCCGCGGACCGGGTGCGCGCGTACCTGGACGGCCGGATCACCGCGTTCGTGGGCCACTCGGGCGTGGGCAAGACAACCCTGGTCAACTCGCTCGTCCCGGCGGACCTGCGGCGTTCGACCGGCCACGTCAACGCGGTGACGGGCCGCGGCCGCCACACCACCACCTCCGCCCTCGCGCTGCCCCTGACCGGGGCGGCCGACTGGGTCATCGACACCCCGGGGGTGCGCTCCTTCGGTCTGGCGCACATCGATCCCTCCCGGGTGATCCACGCCTTCCCGGACCTGGAGCCGGGCACCGAGGGCTGCCCGCGCGCCTGCAGCCACGACGAGCCGGACTGCGCGCTGGACGCGTACGTCGAGGAGGGCCACGCCGACCCGGCGCGGCTGTACTCGCTGCGTCGGCTGCTGGCCACGCGGGACCGCAAGGAGGGTGACTGAGCCCGGCGGGGTTTGCCACGGGTCACGTTCGGTAAGTGCATAATCGCACCGATCCGGAGATCCGGACCTACGGGAGGACCGCACATGGCGTGGCTGCTGGTCATAGTGGCCGGGATTCTGGAGACCGGTTTCGCCGTGTGCCTCAAGCTCTCGCACGGGTTCACCCGGCTGTGGCCGACGATCGCCTTCGCGTCCTTCGCCCTGGGCAGCTTCGGCCTGCTGACCCTGTCCCTGAAGAAGCTCGACGTCGGCCCCGCGTACGCGGTGTGGACCGGGATCGGCGCGGCCGGCACCGCGATCTACGGCATGGTCTTCCTCGGCGACCTGGTGTCGGCCCTGAAGATCGTCTCGATCTCCCTGGTCATCATCGGCGTGATCGGCCTGCAGTTGTCGGGCTCGGCGCACTGAGAGGCCTCGGCTCGCGTCCGCGGGCCGGCCCGGCCCGGAGGCCGCGGGTCACATCGGGTGCCGCACCAGGACGCCGCGCACCAGCTCCGCCGCACCGCCCTGCCCCGGTGGTGCCGCGACGCAGGACAGGGCGAGGCGTACGGCCAGTTCACAGGTGCGGGTCAGGTCGGCGATGTCCTCCGTGGCCGCGGCGGGTCCGGCCAGCGCGGTCACCGCCCGGTCCCGCACCAGCCGCACGAGGTCACCGGGCGAGGGCAGCGGCCCGTCCGCCCGGCGCTGCGCGGGGACGACGGAGCCGGACCGCACCGCGGCGAGTGCCGGAGCCGGGAGGCGTTCGCTCCAGCACCCGGTGAGCATGGCCCGCGCCAGCGCGCTGTCCCGGGCCGCCGACGCCGTCCACTCGGCGGCGGCGGCGAGCCGGTCACGCGGGTCGGTGTGCGCGGCGAGGGCCCGTTCCACCCCGGCGAGGTAGCCGTCGGCCGCCCGCCGCAACAGCGCCCTGGCCAGCCCTTCCTTGCTCCCGAACTCGTTGTACAGGGTCTGCCGGGACACCCCGGCCGCCGCGGCCACGTCGACCATCCGCACCGCGGACCACGGCAGGCGCGCGAGCGCCGTGGCGGCGGCGTCCAAGAGGGATTCCCGGGCCGCAGGCATCAGCGCCTCCCTGGGGCGGACGACTCTGCGCCCAGGGTTGACGCGCTCCCACACCCTGTCAAGGGTGCGCGGGCCACCGCGCGGCCCCTCCCGGCCCCGGCCCCTGTTGGCCCCGCGGCGTCCGGGGCGGATACGGTTCAAGGCATGCCGGACTACCTCGACGACCTCCGCCTCGCCCACGTACTCGCGGACGCGGCCGACGCCACCACCATGGACCGTTTCAAGGCGCTCGACCTGAAGGTGGAGACGAAGCCGGACATGACCCCGGTGAGCGAGGCGGACAAGGCGGCGGAGGAACTGATCCGCGGCCACCTCAAGCGCGCCCGGCCACGGGACGCGGTCCTCGGGGAGGAGTTCGGCGTCGAGGGCACGGGCCCCCGCCGCTGGGTGATCGACCCGATCGACGGCACCAAGAACTACGTCCGGGGCGTTCCGGTCTGGGCCACGCTCATCTCCCTGATGGAGGCGGGCGAGGGCGGCTACCACCCGGTCGTCGGTCTCGTCTCCGCCCCCGCGCTCGGCCGGCGCTGGTGGGCCGCCAAGGGCCACGGCGCCTTCACCGGCCGCAGTCTGACCTCCGCGTCCCGCATCCGCGTCTCGCAGGTCGGCGAGCCGGCGGACGCGTCCTTCGCGTACTCCTCACTCTCCGGCTGGGAGGAGCAGGGCCGCCTGGACGGCTTCCTCGACCTGACCCGCGAGGTGTGGCGCACGCGCGCGTACGGCGACTTCTGGCCCTACATGATGGTCGCGGAGGGCTCCGTCGACATCTGTGCCGAGCCGGAGCTGTCGCTGTGGGACATGGCGGCGAACGCGATCATCGTCACCGAGGCCGGCGGCACCTTCACCGGGCTCGACGGCCGTCCGGGCCCGCACAGCGGCAACGCGGCGGCCTCCAACGGCCTGCTGCACGACGTGCTGCTGGACCACCTCGACCGGCGCCGGCGCTCCTGAGCACCCGGCGGGTTCCGCGCACGCCCTCAACTGGCCGCGCGCGCCCTCTTGTTGACCCGGTCTTTACCGGGCACTCTGAGGTCGACCCCCACTTGTGAATTTGTGAATCCATGCACAACGTCATGGATTCCTAGGAGGTGGCCTCATCCCATGCTCGTCCGAGACGCCATGAGCACGGTGGTCCTCACCGTCGGCCCCGCCCACACCCTGCGTCAGGCAGCCGCCCTGATGTCCGCCCGCCACGTCGGCGCCGCCGTGGTCCTCGACCCCGACGCCGGCGGTGTCGGCATCCTCACCGAACGCGACATCCTCAACTCCGTCGGCCTCGGCCAGAGCCCCGACACCGAGCGCGCCCACGCCCACACCACCACCGACGTCGTCTTCGCCACCCCGACCTGGACCCTCCAGGAGGCGGCCCGGGCCATGACCCGTGGCGGCTTCCGGCACCTGGTGGTCGTCGACCGCGGCGAGCCCGTCGGCATCGTGTCGGTCCGCGACATCATCCGCTGCTGGGTCCCGGCCCGGGAGCCCGCACCGGCGCTCTGAGCACACAGGGGCGGGCCGGACCCCCGGGATCCGGCCCGCCCCGATCCGCGCCCCGGCCGGCCGGCACGACTCGGCCGGCCCGGCCCGGCTCAGCCGCGCAGCGCCCGCACCGCGGCCGCCAGCCGCTCGCCGAACCCGGCGTCGGCGTTGCGGAAGTTGCCGATCGCCCGCTCGGCGATCTCCTCGCGCGAGACCCGGGAGATCGCTCCGGCCAGGTTGGCGACCAGGCGCTCCCGCTCCTCCTCCGACATCAGCCGGTAGAGGTCGCCCGCCTGCGCGAAGTCGTCGTCCTCGGCGTGCGACGGCGTCGGGTGGTTGCCGGTGGCGGCGCTGAAGCCGTCGAACGGCCGCCACAGCGGCCGGCCGGTCTGCCCCGGACCCCCGAAGCTGTTCGGCTCGTAGTTCTTCGCGCCACCGTGCCGGCCGTCGTAGAGGCGGCCGTCCCGGGAGTGGGTGCGCGCCTCGGCGGCGTGCGGGCGGTTCACCGGGAGGTGGTCGGCGTTGACGCCGACGCGGTAGCGGTGCGCGTCCCCGTACGCGAACAGGCGGCCCTGGAGCATCTTGTCGGGGGACGGGCCGATGCCGGGCACGAAGTGCGCGGGGCTGAAGATCGACTGCTCGACCTCGGCGAAGACGTTCCGCGGGTTGCGGTTCAGCTCCAGCCTGCCGATCTCCATGACCGGGTAGTCCGCGTGCGGCCACACCTTGGTCAGGTCGAACGGGTCGAGGCGGTACGTCGGCGCCTCCGCGGCCGGCATGATCTGCACGCCCACGGTCCAGCTCGGGAACTCGCCGCGCTCGATCGCCTCCCGCAGGTCGCGCTGGTGGGAGTCGGGGTCCTTGCCCGCCAGGACCTCGGCCTCGGCGGCGGTGAGGTTCCTGATGCCCTGGTCGGTCTTGAAGTGGTACTTGACCCAGAAGACCTCGCCTGCCTCGTTGCTCCACTGGTAGGTGTGCGAGCCGAAGCCGTCCATGTGCCGGTACGACGCCGGGATGCCGCGGTCGCCGAACAGCCAGGTGACCTGGTGGGTGCTCTCCGGGCTCAGGCCCCAGAAGTCCCAGACGTTGTCCCGCCTCGGTGGAACCGGTGCCGGGATCGCGCTTCTGGGTGTGGATGAAGTCCGGGAACTTGATCGCGTCGCGGATGAAGAACACCGGCGTGTTGTTGCCGACGAGGTCGTAGTTGCCCTCCTCGGTGTAGAACTTCAGCGCGAAGCCGCGCGGGTCACGGACCGCGTCCGGCGCGCCCAGGTTGCCCGCCACGGTCGAGAAGCGCAGGAAGGTCTCCGTCTCCTTGCCGATCCCGGAGAGGAAGGCGGCGCGCGTGTACGGGGTGACGTCGGCGGTCACCGTGAAGGTGCCGTACGCCCCCGCGCCCCGGGCGTGCACGACGCGCTCCGGGATGCGCTCGCGGTTGAAGTGGGCCAGCTTCTCCAGGAGCAGCTGGTCCTGCACGAGCACCGGGCCGCCGACGCCCGCGGTCTCGCTGTTCTGGTTGTCGGCCACCGGCGCCCCGGCCTCCGTCGTGAGCGGTCCCTGCGTCACGTACGCCTCCTGCGTCATCACCGACCAGTCCTGTCCACTGGCCAAAGTCGTTTTCGATCCTACGTTGGACTTTGTCTAAGTCAAATGCCGTTCCAAAGTCACACCCATTCGGGATCTGGTCCTCTTGCTGTTAGGCTGCTCCCATGAGCGACCTACTGGAACGGCTGCGCGGACGCGGATGGCGGATGACCGCACAACGACGCGTGGTGGCCGAGGTTCTCGACGGCGAGCACGTCCACATGACGGCCGACGAGGTCCATGCGCGGGCCGTCACGAAGCTGCCGGAGATCTCCCGGGCGACCGTCTACAACACGCTGGGCGAACTGGTGACCCTGGGCGAGGTGATCGAGGTCACCACGGACCGGCGCGCCAAGCGCTACGACCCGAACGCGCACCGGCCGCACCACCACCTGGTCTGCGCCCGGTGCGGAGCCATCCGTGACGTGCACCCCACCGGCAATCCCCTCGCCGACCTCCCCGACGCCGAGCGCTTCGGCTTCACGGTGTCGGACGTCGAGGTGACGTACCGGGGACTCTGCCCGGACTGCGCGGGTATCTGACGCGGGGCCGAGCGACGCGGGGCAGGTGAGGAGAGGGGCCGAGGCCCCTCTCCTTTTTCGCGCTCGCTCCCGGGAAGCGAGGACGGCGGAACGACGGAAACGACCGAAGGCCGGAACCCATCTCTGGATTCCGGCCCTCGGCCTTCAGTAGCGGGGACAGGATTTGAACCTGCGACCTCTGGGTTATGAGCCCAGCGAGCTACCGAGCTGCTCCACCCCGCGTCGGTGAACACGACACTACGGGAGGGAAGCCCGCGGAAGCAAATCCATTACCGGCGGGTGGCCGGGGTCACGCGGACAGCTCCTCCCGCAGCGCGTCCCGCAGCCGACCCGCCCGCTCGGCCACCTCGACCGGCCCCAGCGCCACCGCGCGGTCGGCCCACCGCTGTCCCTCCGCCAGCTCGCCCCGCCGCGCATAGACCAGGGCCAGCCGGAGCGCCGCCCGGCCGTGCCCGGCGTCGGCCGCGCGCGTCCACCACACCGCCGCCTCGGGCTCACTGCCCTCCCTGGCCAGCAGCAGGCCGAGGTTGAACGCCCCGTTGCGCGATCCGGCCTCGGCCGCCGCCCGGTACCACCGCGCGGCCTCCACCACGTCCCCCCGGGCCGCGGCGAGCATGCCCACCCGCACCTGGGCCCGGCGGTGCCCCTGGGAGGCCGCCCGCTCGTACCACTCCTCGCACTCGGTCTTCTCGTGCACGATCTCCCCCAGCTCGTGGGCCGGCTCCGGGGGCCGTCGCGCGTCCAGCAGGGTCGCGAGCCGGTACGCCGCCTCGGGGTTGCCCCCGCCGGCCGCGCAGCGCAGGTGCCGCTCGGCCCCCTGCTCGTCGCCGTCGCGCAGCCGGGCGATCCCGACCTGCAGTGCGGCCTCGGTGTGCCCGGCCGCGGCCGCGCGCTCGTACCAGCGCAGCGCGATCCCGGCGTCCTCCCCGGTGCCCCGCGCCGCGTACAGGATGCCCAGGTTGAACGCGGCGTCGACGCTGCCGGCCTCGGCCGCCTTGGAGAACCAGGGCTCCGCACCGGCCGGGTCGTCGCCCTGGAGGAGCAGGATGGCCAGCGCGTTCGCAGCCTCCCGGTGCCCGGCGTACGCCGCCCGCCGGTACCACTGCTCGGCCTGAGCGGTGCGCCCCTGCTCGGCGCAGAGCAGCCCGAGGTTGTAGGCCCCGTTGTCGTCCCCCGCGTCCAGGGCGGCCCGGTACCAGCGCTCGGCGGTCTGGGTCTCGCCGCGCTCGGCGTGCAGCGCGCCCAGCGCGTTGGCCGCGTTGCCGTCGCCGTCCTGGGCGGCCCTGAGCCACCACACGGCGGCGCTCTCGGTGTCTCCGGCGTCGCGCAGCAGGAATCCCAGCGCGCAGGCCGCCCGGGCCTCCCCGTCCTTGGCGGAGGTCAGGTACCAGCGTCCGGCCTCCTTGAGATCCCCGCGCTTCTCCAGGATCGACCCGAGGTGCAGCGCGGCCCGCCGGTGACCGCGCGCGGCGGCCTGCCGGTACCACTGCTCGCTCTCCTCGCCCGCGTTCCCCTCGCCCGCGCTCCCCTCGACAGCGTTGTCGGACCCGGCCTCGTCCGCCGCGCCGGCCTTCCCGTCGAGCGCGCGCGCCAGCCGGTAGGCGGCCTCACGGTGCCCGCGTTCGGCGGCCGCCCGCATCCAGTCCCCGGCCGCGGCGTCCCCGCGGTGCTCCAGCAGGTCGGCGAGCGCGTAGGCGCCCAGGGCGTGGCCCTGCTCGGCGGACTGGCGCAGCCAGTACTCGGCGGCGGGCTCGTCCCCGCGCTCGCGGTGGTGGCGGCCCAGCGCGTGCGCGGCGGCGGCGGAGCCGGCCACCGCGGCGATCCGCCACCAGCCGGCGGCCTCCTCGGCATAGCCGCGCTGGTGCAGAAGGACGCCCAGGTTGTTGGCGGCGGCGCGGTCGCCGGCCGCGGTGGCGGCACGCAGGTGCGGCTCGGCCCCGTCGAGGTCTCCGCCGCGCAGGAGCATGGCGCCGAGGACGCTCATCGCCTCGGTGTCGCCGGTCCCCGCGGCGAGCCGGAGGCGCACGTCCTCGGCGACATCCCCCATGTCACCCATTTCATCCCGGGTCGGCCCCTCACCCGGAGACTGCACAAATCGCCCTGTCTCGAACAGAGTTGCCTTGTCCCCCATAACGTCCATCGTCGCACCACCTGCAACCTGGGTACACCCGGTATACCGCAGCCCGTGAGGTCACTTCAGCGTTTTGTCGACATGCCCACAGAGAGACAAGTCAAACACAGACGGCCCAACTCCCCACGGCGGCGCGGCCGTCGCTTGCGATCTGTACATGAGTTCGCACACCACGAAGGCCCGGATCCCTGTGAGGAATCCGGGCCTTCGTCTTCAGTAGCGGGGACAGGATTTGAACCTGCGACCTCTGGGTTATGAGCCCAGCGAGCTACCGAGCTGCTCCACCCCGCGCCGTTGCTCAGCAACCGTATCACGGCGCGGGGTGGTCTTGATCAGCTCTTGCCGTCGCTCGGCGCCTTGTCGCCCCCCGCGGCCTTGTCCGCCTTGGCCTGCGCCTCCTCGGCACGCTTCAGCGCGGCCTCGAGATCGTCCTGCGCCTTGGCGTAGGCGGACCAGTCGGGCTTCGGCTTGCCCAGGGCCTCCTGACCGGCCTCGAACGCCTTCTGGGCGTCGTCGAGCGCCTCCCTGACCGTCGGGTTGCCGGTGTCGGGCGGGTTGTTCCCGGTCTTCGGCGGAGTGGTGGTCGAACCCTGTACGCCGAACACCTTGTCGAGCGCCTCGTCCAGAGTGTTCTCGAAGGCCGTCCTGCCCTCGTAGGTGACCAGCACCTTGCGCAGCAAGGGGTACTTCAGCGAACCGCCACGGACGTAGACGGGCTCCGCGTAGAGCAGTCCGCCGTCCAGCGGCACGGTCAGCAGGTTTCCGTACTCGACCTTGGAATGGCCTCTGCTCAGCAGGCTGATGGTCTCGGCGATGTCCGACTCGGAGTTGAACTGGCTCTGCACCTGCTTGGGTCCGTACACCGTGGTGCTCGCCGGCAGTTTCAGGAGTCTGATCTTGCCGTAGCCGCTCGTGCCCGGATCGGAGTCGACGGCCATGAAGGCACTGAGGTTGTCCCGCCCGTTCGGCGTGAACGTCGTCGTCAGCGAGAACGCCTGGGCGCTCTGGTCCGGCATCTTCATGGTCAGGTAGTACGGCGGCACCGCGTCACCGGAGTCGTTGGACGGGTCGTCCGGGACCTCCCACACCTCGCTGCCGCTGAGGAAGGTCTGCGCGTCGGTCACGTGGTAGCGGGTCAGCAGCTCACGCTGGACCTTGAACAGGTCCTGCGGGTAGCGCAGGTGCTCCAGCAGGTCAGCGGAGATGTCCGCGCGCGGCTGGACCGTACCGGGGAAGGCCTTCATCCAGGTCTTCAGCACGGGGTCCGCGGTGTCCCACTGGTAGAGCTCGACCTCGCCGGTGTACGCGTCGACGGTGGCCTTCACCGAGTTGCGGATGTAGTTGACCTGGTTCTGCTGCGCCACGACCGCCCGGGAGTTGTTCGTCGCGGTCAGCGAGTCGGCCGTCGTGTCACCGAGCGTCGTGCGGGACGCGTACGGATAGCCGTTCGTGGTGGTGTACGCGTCGACGATCCACTGGATGCGGTGGTTGACCACGGCCGGATAGGCGTCGCCGTCGATGGTCAGCCAGGGGGCGACCGCCTCGACGCGCTCCTTGGGGGTGCGGTTGTACAGGATCCGCGATCCCTTGCCGATCGCACCGGAGTAGAGGATCTGCGGCTCGTTGAACGCCACCGCGTACGCGGCCCGGTTGACCGGGTTGTCGAGGTTGACCCCGCTCTTGCCCTGGTAGCTGGTGGTCTTCTCCCGCTCGTTGTCGGAGTAGTCGACCTCCTTCTGGGGGCCGCCGACGATCGAGTAGGTGGTGGTCTTCTCGCCGTAGTAGATCTGCTGCTTGTAGCTGCCGAGGGAGCCCTCGGACGGCAGGTTCTTCTCGGTGAAGACCGGGCGGCCCTCGGCGTCGGCCGCGGTGCCCTTGGCGGCGACCGCGCCGTAGCCGTGCGTGTAGCGGAAGTGGTCGTTGATCCAGTTGTTCTTCGGGATGCCGCCCAGGTTCAGCTCACGCAGGCCGATGACGGTGTCCTGCTCCTTGCCGTCCTTGGCGTAGCGGTCCACGTCGAGGTTGGTCGGGAACCCGTAGTAGGCCTTGATCTGCTGCAGTTGCTGGAACGTCGGCGAGACGACGTTCGGGTCCATGATGCGGATGCTCGCCGTGTCGCCGACCTTGTCGCGCAGCGTGGTCCTGTCCGCGGTGGTGGACTTGCCGGCGTACTCGGTGACCTCGGTGTCGTCGATGCCGTACGCCTCGCGGGTCGCCTTGAGGTTCTTCTGCACGTACGGGGCTTCCTTGGCCTGCTCGTTCGGCTGCACCTGGAACTTCTGCACGATGGCCGGGTACAGGCCGCCGATCAGGATCGCGGAGAGGACCATCAGCCCGAAGCCGATCACGGGTAGCTGCCAGGTGCGCCGCCACAGGGTGGCGAAGAACAGCAGCGCGCAGATGACCGCGATGCAGAACAGGATCGTCTTGGCCGGCAGATAGGCGTTGGCGTCGACGTAGCGCAGTCCGGTCCAGTTGCCGGTCGCCTTGAAGTCGCTGGACTTGACGGCGAGCCCGTACCGGTCCAGCCAGTAGGCGACCGCCTTCAGCGCCACGAAGACGCCGAGGAGCACCGACAGGTGCCCGGTCGCGGCGGCGGTGGCGCGCGCGCCCGGGCTGGTGACGCGCAGCCCGCCGTACAGGTAGTGGGTGAGCGCGGCGGCGATCAGGCACAGGATCGCGGTGGCGAAGCCGAAGCCCAGCAGGAACCGGTACCAGGGCAGGTCGAAGGCGTAGAAGGAGACGTCGAGGTGGAACTGCGGGTCCTTCTGGTGGAAGGGCACACCGTTGACCCACATCAGCCAGGTGCGCCACTGACCGGCCGCGGAGGCGCCGGCGATCAGGCCGACGAGGCTGGCGACGGCGAGCAGCAGCCAGGTCTTGTACGGCGCGATGCCCATCCGGTAGCGGTCCAGGCTCTGCTGCTCCATGGACATGGCGCTCAGCGGCGGCCGCAGCCGGTGGGCCAGCCAGATGTTGAGGCCGACGGCGACGGCCATCAGCAGTCCGAAGACGAAGAACAGCCCGATCTTGGTCCACAGCGTGGTCGTGAACACGGACGAGTAGTGCACCGACCGGTACCACTGCCAGTCCGTCCAGAAGCCCGCGAACATGGTGAACACCATGCCGAGGACGGCGAGGACGCCCAGTGTCATGAGCAGGGCCCGGGCCCGCCGGGACGGGCGTCCCGCTCTGATCCGTGGCCCCGTCGGGCCTCCGCCGCGGTCCGGCATCTGGAAAGCCAAGGTGCGCACCTCGAAGTTCGCTGTCGAAACGTCAGGCCCCCGCTTTCACGGGCCGGCCGAGGCCCCCCGTGATCGCGGGCCACACCTATGCAACTTACTCACGGTTCACTCGGTTCCCGATTCCGCCCGGGAACGAGGCAGGATTGTGACCATGTCCAACACTCCCATGGCGGCGAACCCGCTCACCCGGACCGTGCTCGAGATCGACGAGTACGCCTCCGGCCTCGGCTGGGACCAGCCCGCCCGCCTCTTCGCCCTCGTAGACACCGCACGACTGCGGGCCCAGGAACCCTCGCTCGCCACCCAGCTCGGCCTCGACGACGAGTCCGAGACGGCCGGCCTCACCCCGATCGAACAGGACGAGGTTCCGACGGACAAGGCCCTTGACGAGTTCCTCGGCACCATCGCCTGGCCGGACGCGGTGGTGGGCTGCGCGCTCACCGTGGAGCGCCTGATGCTGCCGCCGTCCGCCGAGGCACAGGTTCCGCAGGGCCTGGGCGAGGGCGGGCTGGCGAAGTGGGTGGCTGAGCACCCCGAGCGCCAGGAGGTCCGCATGACGGTCGCGGTGCTGCGCGACGGCGGCCGCGAGTCGGCGCTGCGGCTGCGCGAGAAGGACTCCGCGACGGAGGTCCTGACGGGGCCGGAGCTGGTGCCGGGGCTGGCCGAGGCGCTGGCGGCGACCTTCGCGGACTGATCCCCTGCGGTAAGGCGACGGGGGCGCTCCCGGTGCTCGGGCGCGCCCCCGGCCGCGTCCTCGGGGCCGCGGGTCAGCTCTTGGCGGTGCACTTCGGCAGGGCGGCCGTGTCGCCGCCGCGGATGTCCTTCAGGGCGTCGAGCGCGTCGCCGATGGTCTTCACCCTGACGAGCGTGAGCCCGCTCGGGGTGTCCTTGGCGGCCGCCGCGCAGTTGTCGGCGGGGGTGAGGAAGTACCGGGCGCCCTTGCTGCGCGCGCCGACGGTCTTCATCTCGATGCCGCCGATCGGCCCGACCGTCCCCCCGTCGTCGATGGTGCCGGTGCCGGCGACGAAGTTGCCGCCGGTGAGGCTGCCCGGGGTGAGCTTGTCGTAGATGCCGAGCGCGAACATCAGTCCGGCGCTGGGGCCGCCGACGTCGGCGAGCTTGATGTCGATGCTGAACGGGAAGGTGTGGTCGGTCCCGGCGGAGATCCCGACGATGGCGCGCCGGGCGCCGCTGTCGTGGGAGCCCGCCGTCGTGATCTCCACGTCCCGGGTCTTCGCCGCCGTCCTGTGCTGCTTCTCGGCCGCGGCCTGCTCCTTGGCCGGGACGACGGTGAGGACGACCTTCTGGCCGGGCTCGTGCCGGGTGACGAACTCGGCGACGTCGGACGGCTGCTTGACGGCGGTCCCGTCCACGGCCCTGATCACGTCCCCGGCGTGCAGCCTGCCCTCGGCCGGGGAGCCCTTGACGACGGTGGAGACGATCACCCAGGACTTCACGGGGACGCCGAGTTCCTTGAGGGCGGCGACCTTGGCGCTCTCCTGGGACTGGCTGAACTCCTCGGCGTTCTCCTGGGTGGACTGCTCCTCGGTCTTGCCGTCCGGGTAGAGGGTGTCGTGCGGCACGATCTTGGTGTCGTGCGCCAGCCAGCCGTAGACAGCCTCCACCAGGTTCATCCGGAAGTCGGCGCTGGTGACCCTGACGGTGGTCATGTTCAGGTGACCGTCCGTCGCGTACGTCTTGTGGCCGGAGATCTGCAGCACCGGCTCGCCGTCGTGCTCACCGAGCGTGTTCACGGTCGGCCCGGGGGACATCTCCGCGTACGGCACGGGGATCAGCACTCCCGCGCACAGGAGCGCGATCAGCATCAGGGTGGAGGCGAGCATCGTCGCGGTGCGGCGTGGCATGGCACGACAGTACGGGACGCCTCTGTCAGCACACCGTCAGGGCACCCGTGCTCAGGCGCCGGGCGCGCCCGAGTGGGACTTCTTCTCCATGGCCTCGCGGAACCGGGCGTATCCGTCCAGTTCGGGGCCGTCGCTGCGGACTCTCCGGGTCCGATTGGCCCAACTGCCCCAAAGTCCGGCCGCGACCGCGGCAACCAGCGGAATCAGCAACCAGGCGAGCACCGCCATGCCGACCTCCCAACCCCATGAGCGTCCGCGACTGAGTGATCAGCAGATTAACCATCCGCACTGACAACGCTCGCGTGAGGGGGGTGGTTACGCAACCCGACAGGCCGGCGGCCCGGCGGTGCCCCCGGTCAGCAGGCGCCGACCCATTCCTCGGTCCCGTCGGAGAACTGCTGGTGCTTCCAGATGGGCACCTCGTGCTTCAGGTCGTCGATGAGCCTGCGGCAGGCGTCGAACGCCTCACCCCGATGGGGGCAGGACACGCCGACGACGACGGCCAGATCCCCGACCCGGAGGTCGCCCACCCGGTGGACGGCGGCCAGCGCCCGCACCGGGAACTCGGCGGCGACCTTCTCGGCGATCCGCCGCATCTCCGCCTCGGCACTGGGATGGCAGGAGTACCCGAGCGCGTCGACGTCCGCGCCCCCGTCGTGGTTGCGCACCGTCCCCACGAAGAGCGCGACGCCGCCGGCCGCGTCGTCCCCGACGGCGGCGAACACCTCGTCCACGGAGAGCGGGGCCTCGCGGACGCCGATCAGCTTGATGGGGTCCTGCGCCGCCTGCTCACCGGGGTGATCGTTCGTGGAAGCCATGCCCCCATCGTGCCGCACACCTCCGGCTTCCCGGAATACGACGTTCACCAGGTACGCGCGCGGGACGCCTTGGAGCCTCCTACAGGGCGAGCGGAGCACGGCCCCGCCCGAAGGTCCGCGCCAAAGCCCCCGGGCTCACCGCCGGCGGGCCTTGCGGGCCCGGCGCACCACGGCGGCGGCGCCCAGCAGCGCCACCGTCGCCCCCGCCGCGCCCGCGGCCGTGGCGTCCTTGCGTCCCAGCCGGCGTCCGGCGACGGTGTGCCGCCCGGAGACCTCCTCCAGCAGCTCCGCCAGCACCTCCTCGTTGGTCCAGCGGGGCCGCCACCCGGCGCCGTGCAGCCGGCTCCCGCTGACCACCCAGGGGTACATCGTGTACGCCAGGTCCCCCGCCGGGGACGGGGTGAGGCCGATCCGGTGCAGCCGGGCGGCGGCGCCCAGGGCGACCGCCGAGGGCAGTTCCATCCGCCGTATGCCGGTCAGCTCCTCGACCTCCTCCTGCTCCAGCCACCCGTCGCAGCCGACGGCGAGTTCCCCGTCGACCTTCTCCAGGACGGCGTACTCCAGGGCGGCGCACAGGTCCTCGACGTGGCAGAACTGCCAGGCGGGCCGCGACCCGGCGACCACGAGCAACCGGGGCGACTCGAAGTAGCGGGTGAGCGCGGTGTCGGTGCCTCCCACCAGCACCGCGGGCCGCACCACGGTCACGTTCAGCCCCGGATGCGCGCGGGGGGCGCGCCGCGCCAGCCGCTCGATCTCCAGCAGGTCCCCGACGCCGGTGGCCTCGGCCGTCGCCCGCAGCTCGGCGTCCTCCGACAGGGGGAGCTCGTTGTCCGGCAGCGCCCCGTAGACCATCGCGGAGGTGCACAGCACCACCCGGTGCACGCCGGCCGCCGCGGCGGCGGTCAGCACGGTCTGCGTCCCCCGGACGTTGTAGGCGGTGCGCGCCGCCGGGTCGGTCTCCAGGTCCAGGTCGAGCGCGAGGTGGACCACCACGTCCGCGCCCCGCAGCTTGTCCGCGATCGCCGGGTCGCGGACGTCGAGGATGTGCCACTGCGCGGCGGCGCACTCGCCGCGCCGCTCGTCGATGGCGATGACCTGCTTGATCTCCTCGGCGGCGGCGAGCCGCTCGGTGAGCATCGCGCCGATCCCGGCGGCCGCGCCGGTGACCGCGACGACGGGCCCGCGCACGGCGGACGTCCCGTCGGCGCGCAGCGCCGTGGTCGAGGGGCGGTCGGGCGACGGGCGGTCTGTATGGTTTCGCGCTGCGCGAACCTGCGGATCTGGGGAACTCACCGGGCGTCTCCAGCGGTTGTCTTCGGTACGGGCGCGAGTGAGGCGCACGTACCAGGTGCATCCATCCTGCCGCAGGCTTTCCGTGGGCGAAGCACCGAGGCCCGATCGGGTCCGGGTGTCTACGCTGGGTGGTGACGTCGGGCAGCCGCGCCGCCGGAGAGAACCGGTGGCCTTACCAGCCGAGGAATCCCGTGAGTGACACCCCATTCGGATTCGGCCTTCCGCCGGAGGAGCCGGAAGACGGCGACGAGGGCAAGAAGAAGGACCAGCAGAGCGGTGGTGAGCAGGGACCGGCCAACCCGTTCGGCTTCGGGCTGCCCGGAGCCGGAGGCTTTGGCGGCCCCGGTGCCGACAACCCGCTCGCAGCGATGTTCGGATCCCTGAACCCCACCGACCTGGGAGCCGCCTTCCAGCAGCTCGGCCAGATGCTCTCGTACGAGGGCGGCCCGGTGAACTGGGACATGGCCAAGCAGATCGCCCGCCAGACGGTCTCCCAGGGCACCCCGGACGGCGTGAAGGACGCGAGCGTCGGCGCCGCCGATCGTTCCGCGGTCGAGGAGGCCGTCCGTCTGGCCGATCTGTGGCTGGACGACGCGACGTCCCTGCCGTCGGGCGCGGGCTCGGCGGTGGCCTGGTCCCGCGCGGAGTGGGTCGAGGCGACCCTGCCCGCGTGGCAGGAGCTGGTCGATCCGGTGGCCGAGCGGGTCGGCGCGGCCATGGGCGACGTCCTGCCCGAGGAGATGCAGGCCATGGCGGGCCCGCTGATCGGCATGATGCGCTCGATGGGCGGCGCCATGTTCGGCACGCAGATCGGTCAGGCCGTGGGCGTTCTCGCGGGCGAGGTCGTCGGTTCCACCGACATCGGCCTGCCGCTGGGGCCGGCGGGCAGGGCCGCGCTGCTCCCGGTCAACGTGGAGGCGTTCGGCAAGGACCTCGGCGTGCCGCAGGAGGAGGTCCGGCTCTACCTGGCGCTGCGCGAGGCGGCTCATCAGCGCCTGTTCGCGCACGTGCCGTGGCTGCGCTCGCACCTGTTCGGCGCGGTCGACGGCTACGCCCGCGGCATCAAGGTCGACACGGCCAAGCTGGAGGACGTGGTCGGGCAGTTCGACCCGCAGAACCCCGAGCAGCTTCAGGACGCCCTGCAGCAGGGCATGTTCCAGCCGGAGGACACGCCCGAGCAGAAGGCGGCGCTGGCCCGCCTGGAGACGGCTCTGGCGCTCGTCGAGGGCTGGGTGGACGCGGTGGTGCACGCGGCCGCGAAACCGCGCCTGTCGTCCGCCGACGCCCTGCGCGAGACCCTGCGCCGCCGCCGGGCCACCGGCGGACCGGCGGAGCAGACGTTCGCCACGCTGATCGGCCTGGAGCTGCGCCCGCGCCGGCTGCGTGACGCCTCCCGGCTGTGGGCCTCGCTCACGGACGCGCGCGGTGTGGACGGCCGGGACGCCCTGTGGGCCCACCCGGACATGCTGCCGACCGCCACCGACCTGGACGACCCCGACGGCTTCGTGCACCGCGAGCAGCTCGACTTCTCGGAGCTGGACAAGATGCTCGGCGAGGCGGCGGGCGGCGCCGGCGACAAGCCGAACCTGCGCAAGGACGACGAGACCGAGGGCGACGGCACCGAGTGAGCCTGTACGACGACGCGGTCCTCGTGCTCAAGGGGTACGAGGGCCAGGCGGAGCTGCGCCAGGCCTACCTGGACCATCTGGCGTCCCACCCGGACGGCATGTGGAAGGCGTGCGCGGCGGGGCACGTCACGGCCAGCGCGCTGGTGATCGACCCCGAGCGCGGCCGGGTGCTGCTGACCCTGCACCGGAAGCTGCGGATGTGGCTGCAGATGGGCGGCCACTGCGAGCCCGGCGACGCCACCCTGCGGGACGCCGCCCTGCGGGAGGCCACGGAGGAGTCGGGGATCGCGGGACTGTCCCTGGTGCCCGGCGGTCCGGTCCGCCTGGACCGGCATCCGATCCCGCCGCCCTGCCACTGGCACCTCGACGTCCAGTACGCGGTGCTGGCTCCGCCCGGAGCCGTCCAGGAGATCAGCGACGAGTCACTGGACCTGCGCTGGTTCGGGTACGACGAGGTGGCCGACGTGGCCGACGGGTCCGTCGTGCGCCTGCTGGAGGCGACGCGCGCCAGACTCTGAACGCGACGAGGGGTGACCGCCCGGGCGGTCACCCCTCGTCGCGTCGCCCGCGGCTCAGGTCCAGACGTTCCCCTGGTTCTGGCCGCGCGCCCCCTGCTGCCCCATGCCGAACTGCGCGGCGAGGCCCTGCCCGATCTGCGCGTTCTGCGGCGGCAGCAGCTCGCTCGGCTGCACCAGCGCGAAGCCGGCGCCCATGAAGCTCAGCTCCCAGCCCTCTCCGGTACTGCCGCGCCGCCGCCAGACGCCGGAGGAGTGCGTCTGGGCCTGCATCTGCACGCGCAGCCCGGTGGACCAGGCGACGATCGCGTCGGCGTCGCAGTTGACGTACTTGTCGGGCGTGACCTGCATCAGCAGCGGCGCGCCCGAGGTCATCAGGGCGATCCTGCCGTGCCCGGTGATGTTGAGCTGGTACTTCCCCGAGCCGGAGATGCCGTACAGGCTGTCGACGGCGATGATCTCGTGGTGCAGCGAGGAGTCCATGGCGAGGACGTAGGAGCTGTCGACGGTCAGACCGTCCGGCTCGACGTCCATGACGTGCACGTACTGGGCGAGGTTGGCGAGGTAGACGGTGCCCTGCCCGTGACAGCGCATCAGGTCCAGCCCCTCGCCGGTGTACCTGCGCGCGTGTGTCTGGCCGTGGGTGCGGTACTCGGCGTCGAACTCGACCAGGCCCTGGTAGGCGACCATGGATCCCTTGCGGGCCAGGAGGTCGTCGTGGCCGTCCAGGGCGACGCGGAGCATCTGCTTGTTCTGCAGGCTCCAGCGCTCCTGGGACTGCTGGTCGTTGTGGGCGAAAAGCGGGCTCTGCATGATGTTCTGACTCCCCCTCAGCCCCGGAACCGAAGGCGGTCGGTGCTGTCCTCGCTGGGCTGGACCACGACGATGCCCTGGCCGGAGAAGGCCATCTGGTAGGCCTCACCACTGCCCCGGCCGATCAGCGACTGCGCCTTGAAGCTGCGCTTCCCCTTCACCTTCAGGTTCGGGGACCAGGCGACCAGCGCGTCCGGGTCGACGTACGTCTCGTCCTCGCCGCCGCCGCAGTCGACGACGATCGGCTTGCCCCGGGAGGTCAGCGCGACCCAGCCCTGCCCGGAGATCCTGGTGTTCCACAGGCCCTGTCCGGCGAACTTGGCGAGCCCCTTGACCCGCTCCACACCCCAGCTCAGGTGGGCGTCGAAGGCGAGCAGGTTGGTGGCGTTGACCGAGATGCCGTCGCCGTTGAGGTTGATGACGACGACGTCGGCGCCGTAGTCGGCGAGGTAGAGCAGTCCGTCGCCGGAGCACTTCATCAGGGGGGCGCCCTCACCGGTCAGCCAGTCGCGGGCGACCTGGCGGACGGCCGGCGGGTTGGGCTCGTACTGGACGAAGCCCTCGTAGGCGACCATCGACCCCACGCGCGCGAGGAGGTCGCTGCCGGTCTGCATGGCGACCTTCAGCATGTGGTTGCCGTGGTTCTCCATGCGGGCGTTGACGGGTGCGGGGGCGTAGCCCGCGAGCGGCTGGTTCATGACGGGCTCCCTCAGACCTCGTACGGCTGGACGACGATGAAGTTGCCGGGAGCGCCCCGGAACTGCAGGTTGACGCTCTCGCCGGTGTCGCCCGGGTAGGCGTTGCGGCGCATCCTGACCTGGCTGGAGACGATCACCTGGGAGGCGGCCGACCAGGCGACGACCGCGTGGCAGTCGGCGAACGTCGTCGGTGTCACCGGCAGCACCACCGGGGTTCCGTGCGTCTTGACGACGATCGTGCCGGTGCCCTGGAACTGCATCGTGAACAGCGCGCCGCCGGGAATGCCGTGCCCCTCGACGCGCCGGACCTCGTAGGTGAGGCTCTCGTCGAAGGCGAGGACGTTCTCCGCCGAGACGCAGATCGCGTCGCCCTGGAGCTCGACGGGGTGCACGTGGCTGGAGTTCTCGGCGAAGAAGACCTGGCCCTGGCCGGTGCAGCGCATCAGCTGCATCTCCTGGCCGGTCGTGTTGCCCACGATCCGCCCGGCGAACCCGGCGCCCTTGTAGCTGAAGTCGACCTTGCCCTGGTAGAGCACCATGCTGCCCTGCCGGGCCAGCACGGGCTGGCCGCCGATGCCGAGGTCGACGCGGATGAGCTTGGAGTTCTGCGGCGTCCAGCGCTGCCCGGTCGGCGTCTCCTTGAACTGCTGCAGCGCGGCCGTCACACCGGCGCCGCCCTGGGGGGCGCCCTGGGGGACGCCGTAACCGGCGGCCTGCTGGCCGGGGACCTGGCCGTACGGCGGCTGCTGGCCGTAGCCCGGGGGCATCGGGGGGCCGGACTGCCCGCCGTGGGAGGGCTGCTGGCCGTAGCCCGGAGGCATCGGGGCGCTGGGCGGGCCGCCGTAGGGCGGTTGCGGGGGCTGGCCGTAGGGCGCGGGAGCCGGGGCCGGGGGCGGGACGGTGCCGCCGCCGGGCGGCGTCAGGGGCGCGATGACCGTCGGCGCGCCGTGCACGTTCGGGGCGGACGCCGGGGCCGGGGGCGGGGGCGGGGTGAAGCCCTGCGGGGCCGGCGTGGGCGCGGGAGACGGGGCGGCGGGAGCCGCGAACACGGGCGGGGCTGCGGCCTGTGCGGGCGGGGCGAAGCCGGGAGCGGCCGTGGACTGCGGCTGCTGCGGGGCGGCCGGCGCCTCCTCCTCGACCACCTCGCCGCCGAAGTTCTTCAGCAGCGCCTCCAGTCCGCCGTCGAAGCCCTGCCCGACCGCGGCGAACCGCCAGACGTCCTTGAAGTAGAAGTCGCCGAGCATGACGGCCCGCTCGGTGGAGAACTCCGAGCCGTCGAAGGAGTACCGCGCGACCTCCTCGCCGCCGGCCACGATGCGCAGGTATCCGGGGCCGATCTGCGACATCTGCCCGGCGCCGTCGACGGTCGCCGTGAAGGACAGCTTCCGGATGCCCGCGGGGACGCGGTCCAGCGTGACCCGGAACGACTCCGTGTCACCGGCCTGGCCGCCCAGCATCTGGACGGACTCCTCCGGGGACTTCGGCTGGTTGAAGAAGATGAAGTACCGGTCGTCGGAGAGGCGCTCGTCGGCGTCCAGGCCGAAGCAGCTGATGTCGAAGTCCAGTCCGGGGGCGGAGACCTGCACGCCTACGTACAGATCGGTGCCCGCCGTCAGGTCACTGATCCTGGCCTTGTGGCCGCGTTGGAATTCCCTGGCCATGCGCTACGACCGTCCCCCATCCCGAAAGCGAGTGCGTCGCGACAGGCTAACCGCAAATTTCGGCAAAGGGTGCGGCGGGTGCGAGTCGGTACACACCCGGTACAGAACCGGCCGCGCGCCCCGCCCGCCGGTCCGGTCACTCGTCGCGGGCGCCGGGCACGTGCGGCAGCCGCTCGGCCGCCACCACCCCTTCGAGGTAGCCGCGGGCCCGCTCGGTGCGCGGGTAGGACTCCAGCAGCCGCCAGAAGCCGGCGCCGTGACCGGGCACCAGCAGGTGCGCCAGCTCATGGCACAGGACGTAGTCGATGACGTACTCCGGCATCCCCTGCAGCCGGTGCGAGAGGCGGATGCTGCCCTCGGCCGGGGTGCAAGAGCCCCATCGGGTGTTCTGGTTGGTGACCCAGCGCACGGACGCGGGACGGGCCCGGCCCTCGAAGTACTGGGCCGACAGCCGCTCGGCGCGCTCGGTCAGCTCGGCGTCGCCCAGCACCCGTCTGCTCTCCTGGGCGGCGAGCTTGTCGAGCATGAGGTTCACCCAGCGCTGCTCCTCCGCCTCGGACATCCGGGCGGGGATCAGCACGACGGTGCGATCGCCCTCGCGGTACGCGGAGACCGTCCGGCGGCGCCGGGTACTCCTGCGGACCTCGATCGCGCTCGCCCCCGAGCCGCTCGGCGGCTGGCTCGTCGTCGTGCTGCGCTGTGGTTTTCCGGCGCGGTACAGGGGGTCGGCGGGCACGCCCCGACGTTACCCGCTGGGGCGGGCCGAAGTCCCGGCTCCGGGGCGCCCGTGTAGCGGCGCCCCACCATGTGTTTGATTTGTACGACCGATATGCCCGAAGTGGTGCCGCCGATTGGTATGACGAACACCCCCAGCCTGTGGACAACTTCGGGCACCCCCGCGGCACGGACCGGCATGCTGGCGGAGGTCGGCGGAGCGTGACCGGCTCCACCGGCCCACGGGCACCGGCGACCCGGTCGCGGGGCGTTTGCATACCCAGGGGACAATTCAGGAGAATGCGACGGACACGGGGGTGTCATGCATCCGATGGTGAAACCCGCGCTGCGGCGCGGCTGGCGCGACCTCAACACCGTGCAGTTCGGGATGACCCCGGCGCACGCGATGACACTGGGACCGATGGACACGGCGACCGGCAGCTTCCTGGACCTGCTCAACGGCACCCGCGGCCTGCCTCTGCTGCGGGACGAGGGCCGGCGCATGGACCTGCCCGACGGCCAGGTCGACGCGCTGCTCGAGCGGCTGGCCCGCGCGGGCCTGCTCGACGACACACGCGGCGGCGGTCCGGCCGCCGACGCCCTGCGGGAGCGCACGGACGCCCTGGAGCGGCTGCGCCCCGACCTCGCCTCGCTGACCCTGACCACTCCGGAGCCGGGCGGCGCGCTCGGCCGGCTCGCCGCCCGCGGCGCGCAGCGCGTGCAGGTGCGCGGGGCGGGGCGGGTCGGAGCGCTGCTGGCGTCGGTGCTGTCGGGGGCCGGGGTCGGAGAGGTCGACGTACGCGACGTGGGACGCGTCGAGCCGTGGGACGTGGCACCGGGCGGGCTCCCCGCCGACTCGCTGCGCGAACGCCGGCAGGACGCGGCGCGGGCGGCGGTGCGCCGCGCGGCCCCTGGCCGGCCCGCCCGCCGCGCCCGCTCCACGCGCGCCGCGGCCGCCGCGAGCGCCGGCACCGACGATCCCGGCCTCTCCCTCGTGATCATCGCCCCGCGCGACGACGTCGCCGTGCACGCGCCCGACCCGTTCGCCGCCGAACCGCTCCTGGCCTCCGGCACACCCCATCTGTACACGGGAGTCGTGGAGGGCACGGGCGTCGTCGGGCCCCTCGTCCTGCCGGGCGGGACGAGCTGCGCGGGCTGTCTGCACCAGGACCGCGCGGACCGCGATCCGGCGTGGCCCCGGCTGGTCGCCCAGTGGCGATCCGGCAGCGCCCGCCGGGTGGGCGCCTGTGACCTGGCTCTCGCCACAGCCGTCGCCGGCGTCGCCGCGGCCCACGCCCTCGCCTTCCTCGACGGAGCGTCTCCGTCCAGCGCGGGCACCCGCTGGGAGGTCTCCCTCCCCGGCCTGACCTGGCATTCCCGGCCGATCTGGCCGCACCCGGCATGCGGATGCGGGGCAGCGGAGAGAGGTAAGGGGGAGCACTCCTCCACGGACGGGGAGCCGCGCGAGACAATGGCGGTGCGACGGCCGTCGCCGGCGCGACGACGCGAGGCAGGCGTGTCGCGGCCGACTGGGACTTGGAGGGCGCATGTCTGATCTTCCCCGGAAGGCGGTCACCCGTACCGCCAAGCTCGCCGCGCTCCCGCTCGGCTTCGCCGGCCGGGCGACCTGGGGGCTGGGCAAGAGGATCGTGGGCGAGTCCGCGGAGATCGTCGGCCGGGAGCTGCAACAGCGCACGGCGGAACAGCTCTTCAAGGTCCTCGGCGAGCTCAAGGGCGGGGCCATGAAGTTCGGGCAGGCGATGTCCGTCTTCGAGTCCGCCCTGCCCGAGGAGATCGCCGGCCCCTACCGCGCGGCGCTCACCAAGCTGCAGGACGCGGCGCCGCCGATGCCGACCCGCACGGTCCACGCGGTGCTGGAGGAGCGGCTGGGCGCGCAGTGGCGCGAGCTGTTCGTGGAGTTCGAGGACAAGCCGGCGGCCGCGGCCTCCATCGGGCAGGTGCATCGCGCGGTGTGGCACGACGGCCGTGAGGTGGCGGTCAAGGTGCAGTATCCGGGCGCGGGCGAGGCGCTGCTGTCCGATCTGAACCAACTCAGCCGCTTCGCCCGGCTGCTGGGGCCGCTGATCCCCGGTATGGACATCAAGCCGCTGATCGCGGAGATGCGGGACCGGGTCTCGGAGGAGCTGGACTACGCACTGGAGGCGCAGGCCCAGCAGGCACACGCGGAGGAGTTCGCCGACGACCCGGACGTGGTGGTCCCGGCTGTGGTGCACCAGTGCGACCAGGTCCTGGTCACGGAGTGGATCGACGGGATCCCGCTGTCGGAGATCATCAATGACGGCACCGAGGAGCAGCGCGACCGGGTCGGCCAGCTCCTGGCCCGCTTCCTCTTCTCCGGCCCCGCCCGCACGGGTCTGCTGCACGCCGATCCGCATCCGGGCAACTTCCGTCTGCTGCCCGGCGACCCGGACGGTGACGGCGAGTGGCGCCTGGGCGTGCTGGACTTCGGCACCGTGGACCGGCTGCCGGGCGGCCTGCCGGAGCCGATAGGCGTCTCGCTGCGAATGACCCTGGACGGCGAGGCGGACCCGGTCTACGAACTGCTGTGCACGGAAGGGTTCGTCAAGGAGTCCATAGAGCTGGACCCCGACGCGGTCCTCGAATACCTGCTGCCGATCATCGAACCGGCCCGGGTCGAGGCGTTCACCTTCACCCGCTCGTGGATGCGCAGCCAGGCCGCCCGCATCGCCGACGTCCGGTCTCCCGCCTACCAGCTCGGCAAGCAGCTCAACCTGCCACCGGCCTATCTGCTGATCCACCGGGTGACGCTCAGCACCATCGGGGTGCTGTGCCAGCTCGGCGCCACGGTGCGGCTGCGGGAGGAACTGGAGGCGTGGCTGCCCGGCTTCGTCGCCGAGGCCGAGCCGGACGAGGAGGAGCCGGCGGCGGAGGCGTGACGGCCCCGACGCACGGCGGGGGCCGGCCCGTTCGGACGGACCGGCCCCCGCGCTGAAGGCTTCGCCTCCCTCGGCCGGGAGGCCACCGCTTCAGACGTGCTGGATCACTGCATGACGGCCATGGCCAGCGCGCGGCGAGCGCGCATCGAGGCGCGCTCCGCCCGGCGCTGCATCCGGCGGGCGGTCGCCACGCGTGCGGCCCGGCGCTCCTGCTCGGCGCCGCGCAGCATGTCGTGCATATGCGCACGAGCCAGGGCTTCTGGGATGAGTTGCATCTCTCGGGTCCTGTTCTGACGCGAGTCGTTCGCGCCGGTGGTGGTGAAGTCTGTGGTCGCGGAGCCTGCGGGCTCGCTGGTGGACGGCTTCATCGGGGCCTGCTTCTTGGGGTCGTGCGTGAGGGGACGGTCGATGGTTCCTGCGGCGTTCATGCTGTGACCGGGTTCTTGCGCGGGCGGCCACGCGGCCGCTTCCGGGCGACGACGACACCCTGGACGAACAGTTCGCCACCCCAGACGCCCCAGGGCTCACGCCGCTCCTTCGCACCGGCGAGGCAGGCCTCCATCAGCGGGCAGGTGCGGCAGAGGGACTTGGCGTACTCGACATCGGCCGGCGACTCGGCGAAGAAGACCTCGGGGTCGTAGGAACGGCAGGGGACGGGTACGCCGAGGTTCTCGATGGCGTCGTCGAGCGCGGTGAGCGCGGTGAGCGGGATCAAGGTGGAGTCCTCCGTGAGGCCGGGCGGGGGGATGGTGCGTGAAGGCGGTACGGACGGGGCGTGCGCTTCGAGTTGCACGGTTCGGTCTTCCTCGTCTGGTCGTTCCGGCCTGTTGACCGGGCGTCGGCTTGGTACCGGGTTCTTTTCCTGTCCCGAGGCCCCTTCGCTCCGTCGTCCCCGTTCGGGGAAAACAGAAGGGCCGCGGATCCCGGGTGGGGTTCCGCGGCCCTGAAGGCGCCGGCCTGATCGGCGATCAGGCTGGATCACTCCAGGGTTCTGGCCCACGGAAGGCCCACATCAGGTGGTGCTGCGTCGTCTGCTTGCGGAATCCGGCACCGGCCGCCGCAAAGACATAGGCATGCGCCTGTGCCACTACCGCTTCCAGTGCCTTCGTCGGTCGCTCATTGCGCTCACGGACGGGAAGGACCGCGAGAGCAGGGGAGGACGCCGGACGGGCGGCACGAATGCCGGACAGACCGGTGCCCTGGTTCGAGGCGCCGAGAATGCACGTGGAGACGGCCGAGCGATCGGTCATTTTGGCCGCGCTGATGTTGGTTTCGATGCTGATCACTGGACTCGCCTCCTCTCGGCGTCTTGGGGACCGGGGCGAACCGATCCATCGGATATGCAAGTACAACACGGATTCAGGACCTTGGAGAAGGCCGCCGCTTCCGTGCCTAGAACCTATGGGGCCTGCCGGGGCATGTGCAAACTATTTTTTCGACGAGTTCGCATCAATCGCGCCCGCCGCCCGCCCCGATCTCTTGACCTGCGCAGATGGCCAGAACATCGGCGCCATAACGCTGCAGCTTGCGGGCACGGACACCAGGGATGCGGGAGAGCCCGGCGGAGTCGTCGGGCCGCGCCTCGGCAATGGCCATCAGGGTGCGGTCGGTGAAGACGCAGAAGTCCGGCTGCCCGCTGCGCTCCGCCTGCACCGCACGCCATTCACGCAGCCGCTCGTAGAGTCCCTCGTCCATGTCGGAGGGACAGTCCTCGCAGCGCATCAGCTTCATCTCGCCGGCGTCGCCGAGCGTGCGGCCGCAGACCCGGCACCGGGCCACGGTGCGCCGGGTGCGCCGGGGCACGGCGGAGGTGCGCGCCGCCGCGCCGCGCTCGACGCCTCCGGCGGCGCCGGTGCCGGTGCGGCCGGCGGTGGCTGCGGTTCCCGGGCGCAGGCCGTCGAGGAAGCGGCTGGGCCGGCGGGTGTGCCGTCCGCCCGGTGCGCGGGACAGGGCCCAGGAGAGGTGGAGCCGCTCTCTGGCGCGGGTCACACCGACGTAGAGGAGGCGGCGCTCCTCCTCGATCTGCTCGTCCGTCCTGGCGTAGGTGATCGGCACCATGCCCTCGGCGATGCCGACGAGGAAGACCACGTCCCACTCCAGTCCCTTGGCCGCGTGCAGGGACGCCAGGGTGACGCCCTGGACGGTCGGGGCGTGCTGGGCGCCCGCCCGCTCGTCGAGTTCGGCGACGAGGTCCCCGAGGGTGGCGCCGGGGCGGGCGGCGGAGAAGTCCTGGGCGAGGTTGACCAGGGCGGCCAGGGACTCCCAGCGCTCCCGGACCGCGCCGGAGCCGGCCGGAGGTGTGCTGGTCCAGCCCTCTCCCGACAGCACGGCACGCACCTGCGAGGGCAGGTCGACGACGTCGTCCAGCAGGGCGTCGTTGCCGCCGAAGCGGGCCGCGCCGCGCAGCGCCACGCCCGCCTTGCGGACCTCGGGCCGGTCGAAGAAGCGCTCGGCACCCCGTAGCTGGTAGGGGACTCCGGCGTCGGCGAGGGCCTGCTCGTAGGTCTCGGACTGGGAGTTCGTACGGAACAGGACGGCGATCTCGGAGGCCGCGACACCGGCGTCGATGAGCTCCCGGATACGCCGGGCGGCGCCCTCGGCCTCGGTCGGCTCGTCGGTGTACTCGCTGTAGACGGGCTCGGGTCCCGGCGCGCGCTGGGAGACCAGTTCCAGCCGGTGGTCGGCGGCGCGGCCGCGGGCCTGGGTGAGCAGGCCGTTGGCGAGGTGCACGACCTGGGGGGTGGAGCGGTAGTCGCGGATCAGCTTGACGACGGTGGCCCGCGGGTGGCGGGCACGGAAGTCGAGGAGGTGGTCGGGCGTTGCTCCGGTGAACGAGTAGATCGTCTGGCTGGCGTCTCCGACGACGCAGAGGCTGTCGCGCTCGCCCAGCCAGAGTTCCAGGAGCCGCTGCTGGAGCGGGCTGACGTCCTGGTACTCGTCGACGACGAAGTGCTGGTACTGGGCACGCACCTGCTCGGCGATGTCGTGCCGGTCCTGGAGGACGGCGACGGTCAGCAGCAGGACGTCCTCGAAGTCGATGACCGCGCGGTTGCGCTTGAGGTCCTCGTAGGCCGCGTAGACGTGGGCGATCTCCGCCCGGTCGCGCGGGGCCTCCCGGCCGGCCTTCGCAGCCGCGTACGCGTAGTCGGCGGGGACGGTCTGGGTGACCTTCGACCATTCGATCTCGGCGGTGACGTCCCGCAGCTCGCCCCGGTCGAGGCGGAGCTTGCAGGCTGCGGCCGCGTCGGCGACGAGCTGGATCTTGCGGTCGACCAGCCGGGGCATGGAGCCACCGACGGCTTTCGGCCAGAAGTACTGGAGCTGCCGCAGCGCCGCGGAGTGGAAGGTGCGGGCCTGGACCCCCTGGGCGCCGAGCTGGCGCAGGCGCCCGCGCATCTCCCCGGCGGCGCGGTTGGTGAAGGTGACGGCGAGCACACTGGACGGCTGGAGGATGCCCGCCCTGACCCCGTAGGCGATGCGGTGGGTGATCGCCCGGGTCTTGCCGGTGCCCGCTCCGGCCAGCACGCACACCGGGCCGTGCAGGGCGGTGGCCACCTCGCGCTGCTCGGGGTCGAGCCCGTCGAGCACCGCGTCGGCCGTGCCCGGTACCTGCGGGAAGAGAGGGGAGTGCGTTGCTGGTGTCACATGGCCATGCTGCCAGGTAACCCGGGACCGCTGTGCCGGTTGTCCACAGGCGGGAGCCCGCGGTCGTACCGGCGCGCCGGGCGTCTCGGCCCGGGGCGGGAAGCACCGGACCGGCGCACCGCGACCCGGGCCCCGGGCGGGGAATGACCGCACCATCCCTTACGTTCTCTCCCTGGACGACCTTCCCCGAGCTGCCTGAGGAGCGCGAGAGACATGCAGGGCACTGTGACGATGTACAGCACGACTTGGTGTGGCTACTGCCGTCGGCTGAAGAGCCAGATGGAACGCGAGGGCATCGCGTACACCGAGATCAACATCGAGCAGGACCCGGATTCCGCCGCCTTCGTGGAGAAGGCGAACGGCGGAAACCAGACGGTCCCGACCGTGCTCTTCGCCGACGGCTCCACGCTGACGAACCCGTCGCTGGCCCAGGTGAAGCAGAAGCTGGCGGCGTGACGCTCCGCGGGTTTCCGCGGTGACACATGCGGCAGGGCGGCCCTCCCGAGTGTTCGGGGGGCCGCCCTGCCGTATGTGCCGGACGCTCCGCCGTGTCAGATGACGCTCCGCGTCGGCAGCGGCTTGCCGTACCACATCTCGATCAGACGGGCCGCGATGGAGATGCCGTAGGGCGGCAGCACCTCGCCGGTCTCGAAGGCCGTGCACAGGTCCGCGCGGGAGAACCAGCGGGCCTCGTGGATCTCGTCGCCGTCGACGTCGATGTCGGTGGACGTCGCGCGGGCCATGAAGCCGAGCATGAGGCTGGACGGGAACGGCCAGGGCTGGCTGGCCACGTACTCGACCGGGCCGACGTGGACACCGGCCTCCTCGAAGACCTCGCGGCGCACGGACTGCTCGATGGACTCGCCGGGCTCGACGAAACCGGCGAGCGTGGAGAAGCGGCCCTCCGGCCAGTGGACCTGCCGGCCCAGCAGGATCCGGTCGTCCTCGTCGGTGACGGCCATGATCACCGCCGGGTCGGTGCGCGGGTAGTGCTCGGCGCCGCAGGCGGGGCAGCGGCGGATGTGACCGGCGGCGGCGATGACCGTGCGCTCGCCGCAGCGGGAGCAGAAGCGGTGGGTGCGCTGCCAGTTCTCCAGGCCGACGGCGTGCACCATGAGGCCGGCGTCCCGCGGCGACAGGAGCAGGCCCGCCTCGCGCAGGCCCGCCGGGCGGGCGGACTGGTCGATACGGCCGGGCAGGGCGTCCTTCTGGAGCGCGAAGTAGCTGACGCCTTCCTCGTCGTTGCCGAGGAAGTAGCGGTGGGCCTCGGTGAGCGGCGCCTCGAAGGAAGGGGTCATGACGAGTTCGGTGCGGCCGTCGGGCGTCTCGTCGATGAGCACCTGGCCGCCGGAGACCACGAAGCAGCGGGTCGTGGGATGGCTCCAGGCCGCCGCGAGCCAGGCTTCGTCGAGTCGGTGGTGGGCGGCGCGGTCGATGCCGCTCGGCGCGGTCAGCGAGATGGGGCGGTCG
Source organism: Streptomyces cellostaticus (assembly GCF_023630175.1). GTDB lineage: Bacteria > Actinomycetota > Actinomycetes > Streptomycetales > Streptomycetaceae > Streptomyces > Streptomyces cellostaticus_A. The sequence goes on from NZ_JALLIN010000034.1 coordinate 65,865, forward strand.
GCGGTCTGGTCGGTCCAGGTGGTCACGGGTGCTTCCAACTCCCCCAGTGCAAGGTGCAACGGTTCGTTTCGGCGGGTGGTTCGGCGGGCGTGGAGTGTGAGGGCACCGGGCCGGGCGCGGGCGGGGCGTGCGGGCCGTTCCTCCAGTGTGCCCCGCGCGCGGTGCCGTCCCGTACGGTGCTTGCCGGTCAGGGGGCGTGCCGCCAGTTCCCGGCGAGGTCGCCCCACAGGTAGGCGCTGGTCTCGACGCCCTTGAGGAGGAGGTCGAGCTCGACCTTCTCGTTGGGGGCGTGCCAGCCGTCGGAGGGGACGGAGATGCCGAGGAAGAGGACGGGGGCGCCGAGGACCTCCTGGAGATCGGCGGCGGGGCCGGAGCCTCCCTCGCGGGTGTAGCGGACCGGCCCCTGGAAGGCGCGGCTCATGGCGCGGACCACGGACTGCAGCGCGGGGTGGTCGAGCGGGGTCAGACACGGGCGGGTGGCGGAGCCGAAGTCGATCTCGTGCCGGATCCCCGCGGGCAGTCGCTCGGCGGCCCAGGCGCGGACGGCCTTCTCGACGTGGTCGGGGTCCTGGCCCGCGACCAGGCGGAAGGAGAGCTTCACCATGGCGGAGGACGGGATGATCGTCTTGCTGCCGGGGCCCTGGTAGCCGCCGCCGATGCCGTTGACCTCGGCGGTGGGGCGGGCCCAGACGCGTTCCAGGGTGGTGTGTCCGGCCTCGCCGTGCGCGGCGCGCGACTTCGCCGTGCGCAGCCATGTCGCCTCGTCGAAGGGAAGCTGGGCGAGCAGCTCGCGCTCGTGGTCGGTCAGCTCGACGATGCCGTCGTAGAAGCCGGGGACGGCCACGCGCGCGTGCTCGTCGTGCAGGGCGGCGACGAGACGGGCCGCGGCGGTGGCGGGGTTGGGTACGGCACCGCCGAAGGAGCCGGAGTGGATGTCCTGGTCGGGACCGTACAGGCGGATCTCGCACTCGGCGAGGCCGCGCATCCCGGTGCAGACGGTCGGGGTGTCCTCGGACCACATGCCAGTGTCGGAGACGATGACCGCGTCGGCGGCGAGCCGTACGGCGCGCTCCTCCACGAGGTCGCGGAAGTGCGGGGAGCCGGACTCCTCCTCCCCCTCGATCAGAAGCTTGAGGTTGACCGCGGGGGCGGTGCGGCCGGTGGCGGCGAGGTGGGCGCGGACGCCGAGTGTGTGGAAGAACACCTGGCCCTTGTCGTCGGCGGCCCCGCGCGCGTGGAGACGGTTTCCGCGGACCACGGGCTCGAAGGGCTCGGTGTCCCAGCCGTCCTCCAGGGCGGCGGGCTGCACGTCGTGGTGGCCGTAGACGAGGACGGTGGGCGCCTGGGGGTCGCCGGAGGGCCATTCGGCGAAGACGGCCGGGGCGCCCGGGGTCGGCCAGACCTCGGCGGTCGGGAAGCCGGTCTCCTTGAGCTTGGCGGCGAGCCAGTCGGCACTGCGCCGTACATCGGGGGCGTGCTCGGGCTGGGCCGAGACGGACGGTATGCGCAGCCATGCGGTGAGGTCGTCGAGGAAGGCGGCGCGGTGCTCCTCGATGTACGTGCGGACGGCGCTGTCCGGGGTCTGGCTCATGCTCACGAGCCTATCGGCCCACGGAGGCATCCTCGGCGGGCGGTTCGTCACACTCCGGTGCCCTCGGTCTCCTCCCGCGGGGGGTCGGGGGGATCGCCGGTGAGCAACCGTTCCAGGGCGGCGCGGTCCGGCAGGGGCTCGGGGCGCACCACCTCGCCGGTGCGCACGTACAGGAAGGCGGCCGTGACCGATTCCGGCGGTACGCCCTGCTGCTCGGCCCAGGCGAGCCGGTACACGGCGAGCTGCAGGGGGTCGGCGGTGTGGGCGCGGTTGGTCTTCCAGTCGACGATCTCGTAGGTCGCCCGGTCGCCGTCGCCGTTGCGGTAGACGGCGTCGATGCGGCCGCGTACGACCCGGCCGGCGAGGGCGAGCTGGAAGGGGGCCTCGATCCGGCAGGGGGTGCGGTGGGCGTACTCGGTGCGTTCGAAGGCCTCCTTGAGGGCTTCCAGGTCGCGTTCGTCGGTGATCTCGGCCTCGTTGCCGGGCAGCTCGTCCGGTTCGAGCATGGGCAGGGTGAGTTCCTCGAAGCGGGCCTCGACCCAGGCGTGGAAGCGGGTGCCTCGGCGGGCGGCGGGGCGCGGGGGGTGCGGCAGGGGGCGCGCGAGTTCCTGTGCGAGCCCGTCGGGGTCCTGGGCGAGGCGCATCAGCTGGGACGCGGTGAGGGTGGCGGGCAGCGGAACGTCGGTGATGCCGCGGCGGGCCCGCAGCAGCTCGCCGGTGAGCGCGTCGAGGTCGCGGTCCCAGGAGGCGATGGCGCGGGCCTCCTCGGCTGTGACGCGGGTCTCGTCCGGGGCGGGGGCAGAGGGGTGTGCCGGTACGGCTGGGTGGCCGTGTTCCCGGCGGTGGGTCCGCTCGTCGGGGGCGGACGCCTGGTGGGGGACTGCGGGCCGCCCGGCGGGCCGGGAGTCGCGGCCGTCGGGAACCTCCGGAAGAGGAGCGTGCTCGTCGCCGGACGAGGACTGCGCCTCGCGGGGCATCGCGTCGGCGTAGGGGTCCTCGTCGTATGGGATCTCGTCGTACGGGAGCCCGTACTGATCGCCGTCGTACCGATCACCGTCGTACCGATCATCCAGATCGTCGTCGTACGGGATCTCGTCGTACGGATGGCCGCCGTCAGGGCTCTCGTCGAACGGGTCCTCCTCCCCGTACGGCTGGTCCTCGTCGTCCGGTGGCGTCGGCCAGTCGGGGTCGTCGTGGGTGCGGGGGTCCTGGGGGGCGGGCGGTCGGGGGTGCTGCCGGGCGGCCAGGGCGTCCAGGTGGGCGAGGACGGTCCCGGCTGCCGCGCGGCGCCGGGCCAGTGCGGTGTCGTCCAGCGGCAGCGGCCACGCCTGTTCCGCGTCGTCTGCCCGCAGCGCGGGGTTCTCCTCGTCCTCGGCCGGCTCGTCCGCCCAGGCCTCGATCTCGCCGTGGCCGGCCGCGCAGTGGTCGTGCAGGGCCCGGAGGAAGTCCGAGGGCCCGCGCGGCTTCTTCTGGCTGGGCCCCCACCAGTGGCCGGAGCCGAGGAGCAGGGAGCGGGGGCGGGTGAAGGTGACGTAGCCGAGGCGGAGTTCCTCGGTGTGCTGGTGTTCCTTCATGGCCTCGTGGAAGGCCTTCATGCCCCGGGAGTCCCAGGAGGCGATGTCGGGCAGGGTGTCGGTGTCGCCGCGCAGGACGTGCGGCAGCACCTTGGCCTGCGCGGTCCACTTCTCGCGTCCCTGGGCGCTCGGGAAGGTGCCCTGGACCAGTCCGGGGACCACCACGACGTCCCACTCCAGGCCCTTGGACTTGTGCGCGGTGAGCACCTTGACGGTGTTCTCGCCGCCGGGCAGGGCGTTGTCGAGCCCCTTCTCGTACTGGGCCGCGGTGCGCAGGTAGCCGAGGAAGGCCAGCAGGGTGGCCTCACCGTCGCCGGCCGCGAAGCCGGCCGCGATGTCGAGGAAGTTGGACAGGGTCTCGCGGCGGCGCGCGGCGAGCGCCTGCGGGGACGCGGACAGCTCCACCTCCAGGCCGGTGACGGCGAGGACGCGGTGCAGCACGTCCATGAGCGGGTCGGCCAGGGAGCGGCGCAGGTCACGCAGTTCCGCGGCGAGGCGGGCGAAGCGCACGCGCGCGTCCGGCGAGAACGGCAGCGCGTCGTCGTCGCGCCCGTCCCCGCGCAGGGGTGACTCCAGGAACGTGTCCAGGGCGTCCGCGAGCGATATCACCTCGGAGGGGTCCGTGCCCTCGACGGCCTCGGCGAGCCTGCGGTCGGGGTCGTCGGTGCCGTCCGCGCGCGCGTGGGCGACGAGCAGGCGGGCGCGGCGGCCGAGGAGGGCGAGGTCGCGGGGGCCGATGCGCCAGCGCGGGCCGGTGAGCAGGCGGACGAGGGAGGCGTTGGCTCCGGGGTCCTGCAGGACTTCGCAGACGGCGACGAGGTCGGCGATCTCGGGCAGGTGCAGCAGCCCGGAGAGGCCGACCACCTCGACGGGGATGTCACGGGCGACGAGCGCGCCCTGGATCGCGGCGAAGTCGGTGGCCGTGCGGCACAGCACGGCGATCTCGCCGGGCGCCCTGCCGGTGCGGACGAGGTGGGCGACGGAGTCGGCGATCCACGCGGTCTCCTCGGCGTGGGTGCGCAGCAGGGCGCAGCGGACCGTGCCGTCGTGCTCGGCGCCGGGAGCGGGGCGCAGCGCCTCCACGCCCGCGTGCATGGCGCGCAGCGGCTCCGCGAGGCCGTTGGCGAGGTCGAGGAGGCGGCCGCCGCTGCGGCGGTTCTCGCTGAGCGCCTGGCGGGTGGCGGGGTGGCCGTCGCGGCGGGCGAAGTGCTCGGGGAAGTCGTCGAGGTTGGCGACGGAGGCGCCGCGCCAGCCGTAGATGGCCTGGCAGGGGTCGCCGACGGCGGTCACGGGGTGGCCGGTGCCGCCGCCGAACAGGCCCGACAGCAGCACGCGCTGGGCGACCGAGGTGTCCTGGTACTCGTCCAGGAGCACGACGCGGAACTCCTCGCGCAGCAGGCGGCCCACCTCGGGCAGGCCCGCGAGGCGGGCGGACAGCGCGATCTGGTCGCCGAAGTCGAGCAGGTCGCGTTCGCGTTTGGCGGCCCGGTAGCGCAGGACGAGGCCGGCCAGTTCGCGGCGGGCGGCCGCGGTCTCGGGGACCTTGCGCAGATCGGCGTTGGTGAGCCTGGCGTCGGCAAGGGTGCGCAGCAGGCCGGTGTCCCAGGCGCGCAGTTCCTCGGGGTCGACGAGGTGCTCGGCGAGTTCGGAGTCGAGGGTGAGCAGGTCGGTGACGAGGTCGGCGAAGGAACGGGTGAGCGCGGGGTAGGGGCCGGGGGCCTCGCGCAGTACGCGCGCGGCGAGCTGGTACCGGGTGGCGTCGGCGAGCAGCCGGGAGGTGGGTTCGAGCCCGATCCGCAGGCCGTGGTCGGTCAGCAGCCGGCCGGCGAAGGCGTGGTAGGTCGAGATGACCGGCTCGCCCGGCGGGTTGTCCGGGTCCGGCCGCGCGGGTTCGGCGGGCGGTCCCGTCGGCGCCGGGATCCGGCCGGGCGCGGGGAGGGCACCGGGGTCGGTGACGCCGGCCTTGACCAGCGCCGCGCGGACGCGCTCGGCGAGTTCGCCCGCCGCCTTGTTGGTGAAGGTCAGGCCGAGCACCTGTTCGGGGGCGACCTGGCCGGTGCCGACCAGCCAGACCACGCGGGCCGCCATCACCGTGGTCTTGCCCGAGCCGGCTCCGGCCACGATCACCTGCGGGGCGGGCGGCGCGGTGATGCAGGCCGTCTGCTCCGGGGTGAACGGGATGCCGAGGAGCTCTTTGAGCTGTTCGGGGTCGGTGATACGGGCGGGCATGTCGTCAGAGGCTAGCGGCGGGCACCGACAACCGTGGCCGCGCCGGCCGTCCCGGCCGACGCAACCGCAGGTCAGCGCATGTGGTGCCGTGCGTCACGCTGCCTGGTGTGGGGGTCACTCGACCACCTGCCGCCCCTCCGGCCGGGCGCTGCACGAGGCGCGGAACGCGCAGTGCGTGCAGTGCTGGCCGGTGGTGGGCGTGAAGCGTTCGTCGAGGACCTTCCCGGCCGCGGTGGCCAGCAGCTCCCCGACCCACTCCTGCGCGGGCGGCTCCTGGCCCTGCACCTTGGGCAGGGTCTCCCCTCCGTCGCGTCCGGCCGCGCCCTGGCGCAGGTGCACCAGCTCGGCGCCGCCGGTCTCGGGGCGTGCGCCGTCGAAGGCGGCGTCGGCGGCGCCCTCGCGGACGGCGAGCTGGTAGACCGCGAGCTGCGGGTGGCGGGCCACCTCGGCGGCGCTGGGTGCCTGCTTGCCCGTCTTGAAGTCCACGACGTAGGCGCGGCCCTCGCCGTCCGCCTCGACCCGGTCCATCTGGCCGCGGATGCGGACCCGGTAGTCGCCGGCCGCGAGGGTGACGTCGAAGTCCTGCTCGCTGGCCACCGGGGTACGGCCGGCACGGTCCAGGACGTGCCAGTTCAGGAAGCGTTCGAGGGCCGCGCGCGCGTTGGCCTTCTCCTGGGCCGACTTCCAGGGCGCGTCGAAGGCGAGCGCGTTCCACACCGAGTCCAGGCGTTCCATCAGGACGTCGAGGTCGGCGGGGCTGCGGCCGGAGGCGACCTCGTCGGCGAGGACGTGGACGACGTTGCCGAAGCCCTGGGCGGCGGTGGCGGGCGCGTCGGCCTTCACCTCGCGGCCCAGGAACCACTGCAGGGCGCAGGTGTTGGCGAGCTGGTCGAGTGCGCTGCCGGAGAGCACGACGGGCTGGCCGCGATCGCGCAGCGGCACCTTGCTCTCGGTCGGCTCGAACATGCCCCACCAGCGGTCGGGGTGGGCGGACGGCACCAGGGGCCGGCCGTCCTCGTCGGCGAGGGCGGCCAGCCTGGCCAGGCGGCGTGCGGCCGCCTCACGCAGCGCGGCGGACGCGTCCGGATCGACGGTGGTGGCACGCAGCTCGGCGACCAGCGCGGCGACGGACAGCGGCCGACGGGGGCGGCCGGTGACGTCCCGGGGCTCGACGCCCAGTTCGGTCAGGAAGCGGGAGGGCTGGTCGCCGTCGTCGGCGGGCGCCTTCACGGCGGTGACGACGAGACGTTCACGCGCGCGTGTGGCGGCCACGTAGAACAGCCGGCGCTCCTCGGCGAGGAGCGCGCCCGGGGTGAGCGGTTCGGCGAGCCCGTCGCGGCCGATGCGGTCGGCCTCCAGCAGGGATCCCCGGCGGCGCAGGTCGGGCCAGAGTCCCTCCTGGACACCTGCCACGACGACGAGCCGCCACTCCAGGCCCTTGGCGCGGTGCGCGGTCATCAGGCGGACGGCGTCGGGGCGCACGGCCCGGCGGGTGAGGGTGTCGGCGGCGATGTCCTGGGCCTCGACCTCCTCCAGGAAGTTCAGGGCGCCGCGGCCGCCGATCCGCTCCTCCGCGCGCGCGGCGGTGGCGAACAGCGCGCACATCGCGTCCAGGTCACGGTCGGCGTTGCGGCCGGCCGCGCCGCCGCGCCGGGCGGCGCGTTCCAGCCGGCCCGGCCAGGGCGTGCCCTGCCACAGGTCCCACAACGCCTCCTCGGCGGTGCCGCCGCTGGCCAGACGTTCGCGGGCCGTGCGGAGCAGCGCGCCCAGACGCTGGGCACCGCGCGCGTAGGCCGGGTCGTGGGCGACGAGGCGCTCGGGTTCGGCGAGCGCCCGCGCGAGGAGTTCGTCGGAGGGTGCCGGCAGCGGGTTCCCGGCGGCCCGCTCCTCCTCGCGCAGGGCGCGCCCGAGGCGGCGCAGGTCCGCGGTGTCCATGCCGGCGAGCGGGGAGGCGAGCAGGGTGAGCGCGGTCTCGGCGTCGAGCCAGGACACGTCACGCGCCTCGCCGGCCCTCTCCTCCTCTCCGGACACCTGCCCGTCCCCGGACTCCTGCCCTCCGGGCACCCGCCCGCCTCCGGGCTCCTCCCCCGCGGGCGCCTGCCTCGACTCGGCCGTGGCCACCGCCCGGAGGGCGGTGAGCAGGGGCGCCACCGCGGGCTCGTGGCGCAGGGGCAGGTCGTCGCCGTCGATGTCCAGGGGGACGCCCGCCGCGGTGAGGGCCCGGCGGAGCGTCGGGATGCTCCGGGCACCCGCGCGCACGAGGACGGCCATGTCGCGCCAGGGGACACCGTCCTCCAGGTGCGCGCGGCGCAGGATGTCGGCGATGTTGTCCGTCTCGGTGCCCGGTGTCGGGTAGGTGTGCACCTCGACCCGGCCGCCGTCGCGTACGGCCTCGGGCTCCCGGTGGGCGCGCACCTTCCCGGCGGGCAGCCGGGTCAGCGGCATGCGCCGGGTGATCAGGCGGGTGGCGGCCAGCAGGGCGGCGCCGGAGCGGCGGGCGGTGCGCAGCACCTCGACGGGTGCGGGCCTGCCGTCCGCGCGCGGGAAGGCCGCCGGGAAGTCGAGGATGCCGTTCACGTCGGCGCCCCGGAACGTGTAGATCGACTGGTCGGGGTCGCCGAGGGCCACCAGGGTGCGGCCGCCGCCGGCCAGGGCGTGCAGGAGCCGCACCTGGGCCGGGTCGGTGTCCTGGTACTCGTCGACGTACACGGCGTCGTACTGGGCGGCGAGCCGGGCCGCGGCCTCGGGGCGGTGCGCGAGCAGGACCGCGCGGTGCACGAGTTCGGCGTAGTCGATGACGCCCTGGAGGTCGAGGACGTCGAGGTACTCGGCGAGGAAGGCGGCGGCGGCACGCCAGTCGGGCCGGCCGATGCGGCGGGCGAAGGCGTCCAGGGCGTCGGGGCCGAGGCCCAGCTCACGGCTGCGGGCGAGGACGGCGCGGACCTCGTCGGCGAAGCCGCGGGTGGTCAGGCAGGCCCGCAGCTCGTCCGGCCAGCGCACGTGGTTCAGGCCGAGCCGCTCCAGGTCGGGCTGCCCGGCGAGCAGCCCGCGGACGGTGACGTCCTGCTCCGGGCCGGACAGCAGGCGCAGCGGCTCCGCGAACAGACCGCTGTCCTGGTGGGCGCGGAGCAGGGCGTAGCAGTACGAGTGGAAGGTGGTGGCCCGGGGCGCGCGGGCCGCGCCGATGCGCAGGGCCATGCGGTCGCGCAGGTCGACGGCGGCCCTGCGGCTGAACGTCAGCACCAGGATGCGTTCGGGGTCGGCGCCGCGGGCGATGCGCGCGGCCACGGACTCGACCAGGGTGGTGGTCTTACCGGTGCCGGGACCGGCGAGGACGAGCAGTGGTCCGGTGCCGTGGTCAACCACGGCACGCTGGGCGGCGTCCAGTCGAGGGGGACCGGTCTCGGCATGCGGGGTGCGGACCAGCCGGTAGGCGCCACGGTCCCCCTGCCGCACCGGAGGGTGCGGCAGGCGGCTGGTGGTGGAGGAGGAGCTCACGTGGTTCGCCGGTCCTGGTGGTTGTGCTGGTGGGCGGGCGGTCACGCGTGCGAGGCGGTGGCCGCGGGGTGAGAGGGACACGTGCAGCCGACGCTACGCCGCCACACCGGGCGGAAGGTGGCCTTCCGCTTCTCCCCTCGCGGCCCCCGGGCCCCTCGGCGCCCGGGTGTCACGCGCGTCCCTCGACCAACGAACGTACGTCATGCGACGGACGTCCCCCGTGTCCCTCGTACGGGCCACCGATTCCCCTCGGGGGCATCCGATGGCGGAAGCTGTCAGGTGTGACCGTCCGTGCCCGTGCCGCCGTCCCATCGCGCCCGTCTCATGTCGAGCCGCGGCACATGGCCCTCGGCGCTCCTGCCCGCCGCCCTGAGCGGGGTGCCCTCCGCCCGGTAGTGGGCGAGCGCGCCCAGCTCGTGGCCGGGCAGCAGCACGCCGTCGGAGCGGACCACGCGCCACCACGGGACGGTGCCGCCGTAGAGGGACATGACCCGGCCCACCTGGCGCGGTCCCCCTTCCTCCAGCCACTCGGCGACATCGCCGTACGTCATGACCCGACCGGGCGGGATCAGCTCGGCGACCTCGAGGACCCGCTCCGCGTAATCCGGCAGCGCGTCCTCGCATCCGTCACGGTTGTCCTCGGCAGGGCTCCGCTCGCTCATTCGCACCATCCTGCCGTACCCCACCGACATGGCGGCGCGGAAGGGCGGGAGCGGTCCCCTCGCCCTCGGGCGGCGCTTGAGGCAGACTGTCCGACTCCTGTCCGACCCCCGCATCCGCACCCTGATGCCCGCGAGTGCCGGTGGGGCATGCCACCATCGTGCGGGCGGTGACCGGTGATACGAGACCAAGAAGAGACGATGAAGCAGCAGGGTGTGCACCCCGAAGGCGCGGCGGGCACCCCTGACGTCCCCGCGCGTCCCGACGCCGCCGCCTCCGGCCAGGAGGGGACCGGCGCGGTACGCCGGGAAGACGGTGACGCGACCGGCGAGGGCGCGCGCGAGGACGCCACGCGCGCACGTGGGAACGGCACGGACACCGCCGCGGGGACGCCCCCCGGCCCGCCGCGGCCGGACGAGGGCCACGGTGACGAGGCTCACCCGGAGGAGGTGGAGGGTGACGAACCACTGCTTCCCGCGCGGGTGCACCGCCCCTCCGACCTCATGCGGCTGCTCGTGGGCGTGTTCGCCGTCGTCGTACTGCTCGCGATCGCCGCGTTCGCGCACGGCACCACCTCGGGCCTCGAACAGGACATCAACAAGGGCACCGGACAGGCACCCGACCTGCTGATCAAGATCGCGGGGCTCGCCTCCAGCATCGCGATCCTGCTGGTGCCGGTCGCCTTCGCGATCGAGCGGCTGATCAAACGGGACGGGCTGCGGATCGCCGACGGCGTGCTCGCGGCCGTCCTCGCGCACGGAGTGACCCTCGCCACCGACCTGTGGGTGGCGAGGGCCGCGCCCGGCTCGATCCAGGAGGCGCTCACCCAGCCCTCGCCGGGCGACATCCACGCCCTGACCGACCCGGTGCACGGCTATCTCGCGCCCGTCATCGCCTACATGACGGCCGTCGGGATGTCCCGCAGGCCCCGATGGCGCTCGGTGCTGTGGATCGTGCTGCTGCTCGACGCGTTCTCGATGCTCGTCACCGGGTACACGACGCCCTTCTCGATCATCCTGACCGTGCTGATCGGCTGGACCGTCGCCTACGGCACGCTGTACGCGGTGGGCTCGCCGAACATCCGCCCCACCGGGCAGACGCTCATGGCGGGCCTCAGGCACGTCGGGTTCCACCCGGTGACCGCGGCCCGTGAGGAGGCCGCGGAGTCGGAGAACGGCGACCGCGGCCGACGCTACTTCGTCACCCTGGAGGACGGCAGACCGCTGGACGTCACGGTCGTCGACCGGGAGCAGCAGGCCCAGGGCTTCTTCTACCGCGCCTGGCGCAACCTGACCCTGCGCGGCTTCGCCACCCGCTCCAGCCTGCAGTCGCTGCGCCAGGCCCTGGAGCAGGAGGCGCTGCTGGCGTACGCGGCGATCGCGGCGGGCGCCAACGCGCCCAAGCTGATCGCCACCTCCGAGCTCGGTCCGGACGCGGTCATGCTGGTGTACGAGCACACCGGCGGACGCACGCTGGACTCGCTGGCCGACGAGGAGATCACCGACGAGCTGCTGCGCAACACCTGGCGTCAGGCCCAGGCACTGCAGTCCCGCCGCATCGCACACCGCAGGCTGGCCGGGGACGCGATTCTGGTGGATCGTTCCGGCAGGGTGATTCTCACCGAGCTGCGCGGTGGCGAGATCGCGGCCGGTGAGCTGCTGCTGCGCATGGACGTCGCCCAGCTCATCACCACGCTCGGCCTGCGGGCGGGTGCCGAGCGGGCGGTGGCCTCGGCCGTCGGCGTGCTCGGCCCGGACGCGGTCGCGGACTGCCTGCCGATGCTGCAGCCCATCGCCCTGACACGCTCCACGCGCGCGACGCTGCGCCGCCTCGGCCGGGAGCGGGCGGAGCGCGAGCGCGAGGCCGTGCTCGAAGCCTCCCGGCAGGTCAAGCAGGCCCGGGCCGAGGAGGCCTCCGCGACAGCCGGCCCGGCACCGGCGAAGCCCGACAAGAAGACGGTCCGGGCCGAGCAGCGGGCCGAGAAGCGGGCCATCGACGAGGCCCTGGACGAGGCACGCGAGGAGGATCTGCTCACCCAGATCCGGCACGAGGTGCTGCGGATCAGGCCCCAGGCCCCCGTGGAGCCGGCCCGCCTGGAGCGGGTGCGGCCGCGCACGCTGATCAGTTTCATCGCCGGCGCGATCGGCGCGTACTTCCTGCTGACGCAGCTCACCCACATCGAGTTCGGTCCGCTGGTCGCCAACGCCCAGTGGGGCTGGGTGCTGGCGGCGGTGGCCTTCTCCGCGCTCAGCTATGTCGCGGCGGCGATGGCGCTGCTGGGGTTCGTGCCGGAGCGGGTGCCCTTCCCCAGGACCGTGGGGGCCCAGGTCGCGGGGTCGTTCGTGAAGATCGTGGCACCGGCGGCGGTCGGCGGAGTGGCCCTCAACACGCGCTTCCTGCAGCGCGCCGGCGTGCGCCCCGGACTCGCGGTCGCCAGCGTCGGTGCCTCGCAGTTGTTCGGGCTCGGCTGCCACATCCTGATGCTGCTGTCCTTCGGCTATCTGACGGGCACCGAGAAGACGCCGTCGCTGTCGCCGTCCCGGACGGTCATCGCCGGCCTGCTGACGGTGGCCGTGCTGGTGCTGGTCGTGACGTCGGTGCCGTTCCTGCGGAAGTTCGTCGTCACGCGCGTGAGGTCGCTGTTCGCCGGTGTCGTGCCGCGCATGCTGGACGTGCTCCAGCGGCCGCAGAAGCTCGTCACCGGCATCGGCGGCATGCTGCTGCTGACCGCCTGCTTCGTGATGTGCCTGGACGCCTCCATCCGTGCCTTCGGCGACGGATCGACCTCGCTGAGCATCGCGAGCGTGGCCGTGGTCTTCCTCGCCGGCAACGCGCTCGGTTCCGCGGCACCCACCCCAGGCGGCGTCGGGGCGGTCGAGGCGAGCCTGACGCTCGGCCTGATCGCCGTCGGCCTCCCCAAGGAGGTCGCCGCACCGGCCGTCCTGCTGTTCCGGCTGCTCACGCTGTGGCTGCCGGTGCTGCCCGGCTGGCTGGCCTTCAACCAGCTCACCCGCAAGGGCGCCCTGTAGGAGCTCCGCCACGGACCGGGGCCGGTCGTCGCTCGTACGGCCCGTGCCCCGCGCGCGCCGGCCCGCACGCGCGCACGATGGAAGCATGGCGAACCCCTCCAGGCGGCGTGCCGCCGCCCTGACCACCAGCGCCGTCCTGCTGGCCGCCCTGCTGGCCGGGTGCGGCGACGGCGGTGCCGGGAACGGGGATCCGGCGGCACAGAAACTGAACTGGGAGGACTGCCCGACCCCGTCCGCGGCGGAGGGCGGCGGATCCTCCCCGTCACCGCTGCCGGACGGCACCCAGTGGCAGTGCGCCACCATGAAGGCGCCCGTGGACTGGAGCAGCCCCAGGGGCGACACCCTCGACATCGCCCTGATCCGCGCCCGGGCGAGCGGCGACGCGAGCAAGCGGATCGGCTCGCTGATCTTCAACTTCGGCGGCCCCGGCGGCAGCGGCGTCACCACGCTCCCCGCGTTCGGCCAGGACTACGCCACCCTCAACACCCGGTACGACCTGGTGAGCTTCGACCCGCGCGGAGTCGGCCGGAGCGTGCCGGTGGAGTGCGAGAGCGACGCCGAGCTCGACCAGTACTTCCAGCAGGACGCCACGCCGGACGACAGCGCCGAGCAGACCCAGCTCGTCGACCGCACCAAGGAGTTCAACGCGAACTGCGAGAAGCGTTCCGGGAAGATCCTGCCGCATGTGCGCACCACCGACGCGGCCCGCGACATGGACCTGATGCGCCAGGTGCTCGGCGACGACAAGCTCCACTACTTCGGCATCTCCTACGGCACCGAACTCGGCGGTGTGTACGCCCACCTGTTCCCCGAGCGCGTCGGCCGCGCCGTCCTGGACGCGGTCGTCGACCCCACCAAGGACCCCGCGCAGAGCGCGCTCGGTCAGGCCCAGGGGTTCCAGCTCGCGCTCGACAACTTCGCCGAGGACTGTACGTCGAAGCCCGAGGACTGCCCGATCGGCGACACCGCGCAGGATGTCAAGGACCGCATCGCCGCACTGCTCAAGGAACTGGAGAAGAAGCCGATCCCCGGTGCCTTCCCGCGCCAGCTCACCCAGACCGCGGCCACCAACGGCATCGCGCAGGCCCTGTACTCGAAGGACTTCTGGGAGTACCTCACCGAGGGCCTGCAGCAGGCGTACGAGGGCGACGGCAAGATCCTCATGATGCTGTCCGACTCGATGAACGGGCGCAGCGACAACGGCGAGTACAGCAACATCACCGCGGCGAACATCGCCATCAACTGCGCCGACGAGAAGCCGCGCTACACCCCGGCGGACGTCCGGCGGTGGCTGCCGCGGTTCCGCGCCGCCTCCCCGCTGTTCGGGGACTACCTGGCCTGGGGCATGCTCAGCTGCACCGACTGGGCGGTGCCCGGCGCCGCCGACCATCCCGACGTCGGCGCACCGGGGTCGGCGCCGATCCTCGTCGTCGGCAACACCGGCGACCCGGCCACCCCCTTCGAGGGCGCGAAGAAGATGGTCGACGCTCTCGGCAGGGGCGTAGGCGTCGAGCTGACGTACAAGGGCCAGGGGCACGGGGCGTACGACAGCAAGAACAAGTGCGTGCAGAGCGCGGTGAACGGCTATCTGCTGGACGGGAGGGTGCCGAAGGCCGGCACCGTCTGCTCCTGAAGAACCTGTCAGTCCCAGCGAACCTCCAGTACTTGCAAACATGCAGGTCAGAAGGTTATCCACAGCCCGTCACGAGCTTGCGCGCCGCCGCCTACCATGACGTGGACGCCTGCTGCGGGACGACGCGGGGGCCTGCTAGGGGGGTGCGCATGCTTCGGGTGGTGCGGTGGACGGCGACAGTGGCCGCGGCGCTGCTGGTGGCCGGGTGCGGCGGCGGGAGCCCGACCGGCGGAAGCGACGAGGGCAAGGGGACGGACCCGGCCGGTCGGAACGGCCCGGCCTCCGCGACGGCGGCACCGGCCCGGCCGGACCTGCCCTCCTCACTCACCTCGCAACGGCTCGACTGGCGCCGGTGCGGGGCCACCGAGGACTCCGCCGCGCCGGGTGACGCGTGGCGGTGCGCCACGCTCAGGGTGCCGCTGGACTGGTCGAAGCCCGGCGGCACGACGATCGGCGTCGCGCTCATCCGGGCACGGGCGACCGGGGACGACCGGATCGGTTCACTGCTGTTCAACTTCGGCGGCCCCGGCGGCTCGGGCGTGTCGACGATGCCGTACTACGGCGCCATCGTCCCCGCCCTCCGCGAGCGCTACGACCTGGTGAGCTTCGATCCGCGCGGGGTGGGCGCCAGCGAGGGCGTGCGCTGCCGCGGCGACCGGGACATCGAGGCCGCCGAGGGCGTGGACGCCACGCCGGACGGTCCGGCCGAGGAGAAGGCGTACTTCCGGGACGCCGCCGACTTCGCGGAGGGATGCCGGCGGGCCGCGGGCCGGCTGCTGGCGCACGTCTCGACCACCGACACCGCCCGTGACATGGACCTGCTGCGGCAGGTGCTGGGCGACCGGACGATGCACTACTTCGGCATCTCCTACGGCACCGAACTCGGCGGTGTGTACGCCCACCTGTTCCCCGAGCGCGTCGGCCGGATGATCCTCGACGCGGTGGTGGACCCGACCGCGGACACGGTGGGCCACGCGAAGAACCAGGCGCGGGGCTTCCAGCGGGCTCTGGAGGACTACCTGAGGTCCACCGGCCAGGACCCGGAGCAGGGCACGCGGAAGATCGCCGCGCTGCTGGAGCGCATCGACTCCAGACCCCTGCCGACCGCGTCCGGACGGAAGCTGACCCAGACGCTCGCCCTCACCGGCATCATCCTTCCGCTGTACAGCGAGTCGAGGTGGCCCAGGCTGACCAGCGCGCTGAAGTCGGCCGAGCAGGGCCACGGTGCCAAGCTCCTCGCCCTCGCCGACCAGTACAACGAGCGGGACTCCTCCGGGCGTTACGGCACCAGGGGCCACGCCCAGCGGGCCATCTCGTGCCTGGACGACAAGCAGCGGCCGACAGCCGCCCGCACGAAGAGGCTGCTGCCGGAGTTCGAGCGGATATCACCGGTCTTCGGGGACTACCTCGGCTGGGACACGGCCGGCTGGTGTCACGACTGGCCGGTGGCGGGGCAGTTCGACACCCCGGGGGTGAGCGCGCCGGGTGCGGCGCCGATCCTGCTCGTGGGCAACACCGGGGACCCGGCGACTCCCTATGAGGGCGCCCGCAGGATGGCGGACGAGCTGGGCCGGGGCGTCGGCGTCGAGCTGACCTGGAAGGGCGAGGGGCACAGGGCGTACGGCAACGGCAGCGACTGCGTCGACTCGGCGGTGAACGCCTACCTGCTCGACGGAACGGTGCCGAAGGACGGCACGGTCTGCTCCTGAGGACGGGAGAGCGGAACGGGGCACCCCGTGCCGGAAGGGACTAGTCCGATCGGTAGGAGCGATTCCTGTTACTCACTTTCGGGTGACATCGGCGTGGTGAGGCGGGGCGGTGGGCCGGTCCCGCGGGCCCGGCGAGCCAGTACTGAAGCGGCATTTTTGCTGACGAAAGGTCAGTCAGGTGTGTTGGAGTCATATATGGACGTTGCATCAGAGAGTCACAGGAATATGTTGAAGCCGTAATGCCACGCACATCTCCACCACATACCGGGCGCACGGCTTGCAGAGTGTGAGTGCGCGGTCAACCGGCCGCCACTCGTACAACGCACCACCACCGGCCTGTGGCGTTCCGGCGCGCACACGGATCCGAGAGGGAGGTGCCATGGACTCCTGTAGGGGGATCCTCGTGACCGTTTCCGCATCCGTGCGCCGCATGACCGCTGTCGCCGCCGTGGCGGCCGCCGCTGTGGGAGCCGTGGCCCTGCCGGCCTCGGCCACCGACCACCACCACGGTCGGCAGCACTACAACAGCAGCGTCCACATCAGCAGCGTCCGGTACTCCACCGCGGCCCGCAACGACCGCTCCAACCGCGCCCTGAACCGGGAGTGGGTGGACGTCACCAACAACTCGCGGCGCGCGGTCAACCTCAGCGGCTGGACCCTGGCCGACCGGGACGGCCACACCTACACCTTCCACCACTACCGGCTGGCCGGCCGCGCCACGGTCCGCGTCCACACCGGTCACGGCCGCGACAGCCGCTCCGACGTGTTCCAGGACCGCAACCGGTCCGTCTGGGACCGCTCCGACACGGCGACCCTGCGCAACGACCGCGGCCGCTTCGTCGACGACGCCTCCTGGGGCCGCGGCCGCGGCGGCCGCGACTACCGTGGCGACCGCGACCACCACGGGCGTCGCTGACCTACCCCCGAGCCGGTGAACTCTGGCCGGCGCCGCTGAACAGGTGGGCGTGGGGGGGGGGG
>NZ_JALLIN010000035.1 GCF_023630175.1 Streptomyces cellostaticus
GGTGCCGGCCGCGGCGCGCGAGGCCGACGCCGAGGAGATGCGGGCGATCTTCGGCGCCTTCCAGCGTGGTCTGGACCGCGGCCGCAGGGGACTGCCCACGGCCGCCGCCCCCGAGGCGGCCACCCGTGAACCGGACGCACCGCACACCCACGCCGACGAAGGGACGGACACCGACGATGCACGGTGACGACCAGACCCCCGCGAACCGGGCCACGCCGGCCGGTGCCCCCGGCACCGGCCTCGGCTGGCTGCTCGACGACCTGGTGGCCCGCACCGACCATGTCCGCCAGGCCGTGCTGCTCACCGCCGACGGCCTGCCCCTGAGCCGGTCGGAGGGCATGCCGGACCAGGACGTCGAGCACCTGGCCGCCGTCTGCTCCGGCTTCCACGGGCTGGCCGGCTCGGTGGGGGAGCGGTTCGAGGCCGGCGAGGTCCGGCAGACCATGGTCATGCTGGAGGACGCGTACCTCTTCATCACCCCGGCCGGCCACGGCAGCCGGCTCGCCGTGCTGAGCGAGGCGGGCACCGACGTCGGACAGCTCGCCCACGAGATGGCCCTGCTGGTCCGCCGCCTCGGCCGCCACCTGGACGCCGCGACCCGCTCGGCCACCTGAACCCCGCGGTGAGCGACGAGCACTGGTACGAGGACGAGACCGGGTCGATGGTCCGCCCCTACACCGTGACCCGTGGCCGCGCCCGCCCCTCGGACGGGCACGCCGTCGACCTGATGGCCCGGGTCACCGCGACGGAGCCGGACGGCACGGCCCGGCCGGTCCTGGACCACGCCCCGGCGGCCCTGCTCGACCTGGTCCGGCGGGGCCCGCGCCCCGTGGCCGAACTGGCGGCGGACGCCGACCTGCCGCTCACCGTCGTCCGGGTCCTGCTCGGCGACCTGGCCGAGGCCGGCCTGGTCCGCATCGACGAACCGGGCCGCGACCCCGTCACCGGCCCCGCCGCCGACCCGGAACTGCTCCGGGAGATCGTGGAGCGGCTGCGCGAGCTCTAGGGCTTCCGCAACAGGCCCCGGCGCCGCGTCAGCCGAGGTCGCAGCCGGTCGCGACGCCCGGCGGGCACGCTGCGCGCGCCGGCCGGAAGTCCCGGCGCAACCAGTACGAGGGCTCCCGGCCGGCCGGGAGCACCCGGCACGCGTCTCACCGACGTCCCGCGGCAGCACGACTAGTGCTGCGACCGGAAGGGTTCACCGGCTCGCGGCGCCCGGCACGGCACCTCGCCGCGTCGTCGCATCACCCGAGTACGTCCGGTACGCGGACGATGCTCCGCCGTGCGATGCACCGCACCGGACGCCGCGAGCCTTCCGGCAGACCCTTCCGGTCACAGCACTAGAGCGCGGGCTGCCACGGCACGACGTGGAAGTCGCCCGTGCCCGGCCGCACCCGCTCGAACGGGGCCGACGAGACGCACCGGGGCAGGTTCCTCGGTCCGATGTCCTCGGTCAGCGCCCAGCTGTAGCCGAGCCGGTCGTGCCGGCCGGGGTCGTGGACGGTGACGCCGAGCCGCCTCCCCCTGGCGCCGGGCAGGTCCGTGTCGGTGATCACCCCCGAGACGACGGCGACCCTTCCCCCGGTGATCAGGCAGTCGACCTTCGCCCTGGCCCAGGCGCCCTTGCCGTGCAGGTGGTGACTGAACGCGAAGGTGCCGGTGGCCTTCGCCGGGGTCCTGGTGTCCTCGGCAGCGAGATGCGCGTCGAAGGTGAAGGTGATGTCGTCCCCGGCCGACCGGTACAGCTTGGCCGTGCCGGTGAGCGCGGCGGCCTCGTGCCGGTGGTGCTGCCGGGGGCCCGGGCGTCGCCGATCCGGCCCCTCCGGCGGTGATCAGCAGGGCGGCGGTGACGGAGGCGATCCTCGTACGACGCTGCATGACGGTCCTTTCCGCAGACCGGGTTCGTGAAGCGGACGCCCACCACTGTCCCGGCGGCGGGCCCCGCGCACATCGCTCCCGAGGTGGCGTCCCGCCTCCCCCGACCGGCGGGGAGCCCCGTGGTGACCTGCGTCCCCGGGGGGAGCCGGACTCCCCCGAGGGGTGCGCAACGAATCGCCGCCCGGGCCGCCCGCCACGCAACGAACCGCGCACCGGCGCGCAACGGCTCCTCCTTGTCCGGCCGAGCGCGCCGACCGTACCGTCTACATGGCCCTCCCACACGGCCCCCGACCCCCCTTCCCGGTGAGGACACGCATGCGCACCGCCCTGCTCCAGAGCTCCGGCCGCCCCGGCTCGATCGCCGAGAACCTCAAGGCTCTCGACGAGGCCGCGGGCCGGGCCGCCGCCGCGGGCGCCGCGCTGCTGGCCGCGCCGGAGCTGTTCCTCACCGGGTACGCGATCGGCGACGGCGTCGCCCGCCTCGCCGAGCCCGCCGACGGCGACTCCGCGGACGCCGTCGCCGAGATCGCCGGCCGGCACGGCCTGGCGATCGCCTACGGCTACCCCGAGCGCGACGGCGGGACCGTGTACAACTCCGCCCAGCTGATCTCCGCCGACGGCACCCGGCTCGCGAACTACCGCAAGACCCACCTCTTCGGCTGCTTCGAGCGGGACCACTTCACGCCCGGCGGGCAGCCGGTCGTCCAGGCCGAGCTGAACGGTCTGACCGTGGGCCTGATGATCTGCTACGACGTCGAGTTCCCGGAGAACGTACGGGCGCACGCCCTGGCCGGCACCGACCTCCTCGTGGTGCCGACGGCGCAGATGCACCCCTTCCAGTTCGTCGCCGAGTCCCTGGTGCCGGTGCGGGCCTGGGAGAACCAGATGTACGTGGCGTACGTCAACCGGGTCGGCCACGAGGGCGACTTCGAGTTCGTCGGCCTGTCGGTCCTGGCCGGCCCCGACGGCGTCGCCCGCGCCCGCGCCGGCCGTGAGGAGCAGCTCGTCCTCGCCGACGCCGACCCGCGTTTCCTGGCCGCCGCCCGCGAGGCCAACCCGTACCTGAAGGACCGCCGCCCCGGTCTGTACCGGTCCCTCGTCTGATCCCCGAGCCCTTCCAGAACCACCCCCGCGCAAGGAGTCCGTACCCCATGACGTCCACCGTGCCCAACGCCGTCGAGCACGCAGACGAGCAGCAGCCGCCGATCACCATGTTCGGCCCGGACTTCCCCTACGCCTACGACGACTTCCTCGCCCACCCGGCGGGCCTGGGCCAGATCCCGGCGACCGAGCACGGCACCGAGGTCGCCGTCATCGGCGGCGGCCTGTCCGGCGTGGTGGCCGCCTACGAGCTGATGAAGATGGGCCTCAAGCCCGTCGTCTACGAGGCCGACCAGCTCGGCGGCCGGCTGCGCACGGTCGGCTTCGAGGGCTGCGACGAGTCGCTGACCGCCGAGATGGGCGCGATGCGCTTCCCGCCGTCCTCCACCGCGCTCCAGCACTACATCGACCTGGTGGACCTCGAGACCAGGCCGTTCCCGAACCCGCTGGCCGAGGCCACCCCGTCCACCGTGGTGGACCTCAAGGGCGAGTCGCACTACGCCGAGACCGTCGACGACCTGCCCCAGGTGTACCGGGACGTCGCCGACGCCTGGAACAAGTGCCTGGAGGAGGGCGCCGACTTCTCCGACATGAACCGCGCGCTGCGCGAGCGGGACGTGCCGCGCATCCGTGAGATCTGGGCCAGGCTGGTGGAGAAGCTGGACAACCAGACCTTCTACGGCTTCCTCTGCGAATCCGAGGCCTTCAAGTCCTTCCGGCACCGGGAGATCTTCGGCCAGGTCGGCTTCGGCACCGGTGGCTGGGACACCGACTTCCCGAACTCCATCCTGGAGATCCTGCGCGTCGTCTACACCGAGGCCGACGACCACCACCGCGGCATCGTCGGCGGCTCCCAGCAGCTTCCGCTCCGGATGTGGGAGCGCGAGCCGGAGAAGATCGTCCACTGGCCGTACGGCACCTCGCTGAAGTCCCTGCACACGGACGGCGAGCCCCGCCCCGCCGTGACCCGGCTGCACCGCACCTCGGGCAACCGGATCACCGTCACCGACGCGAACGGCGACATCCGCACCTTCCGGGCGGCCGTCTTCACCGCCCAGTCCTGGATGCTGCTGTCGAAGATCGCCTGCGACGACTCGCTCTTCCCGATCGACCACTGGACGGCGATCGAGCGCACCCACTACATGGAGTCCAGCAAGCTCTTCGTCCCCGTCGACCGGCCGTTCTGGCTGGACAAGGCCGTCGACGACAAGGGCGAGCCGACGGGCCGGGACGTCATGTCGATGACGCTCACGGACCGCATGACGCGCGGTACCTACCTGCTGGACGACGGCCCGGACAAGCCGGCCGTGATCTGCCTGTCGTACACCTGGTGCGACGACAGCCTGAAGTGGCTGCCGCTGTCCGCGAACGAGCGGATGGAGGTCATGCTGAAGTCGCTCGGCGAGATCTACCCGAACGTCGACATCAGGAAGCACGTCATCGGCAACCCGGTGACCGTGTCCTGGGAGAACGAGCCCTACTTCATGGGCGCGTTCAAGGCCAACCTGCCCGGCCACTACCGTTACCAGCGGCGCCTGTTCACGCACTTCATGCAGGACCGGCTGCCCGAGGACAAGCGGGGCATCTTCCTCGCCGGTGACGACATCTCCTGGACGGCCGGCTGGGCCGAGGGCGCGATCCAGACCGCGCTGAACGCGGTCTGGGGCGTCATGCACCACCTCGGCGGCGAGACCGACCCGACCAACCCGGGCCCGGGCGACGTCTACGACGAGATCGCCCCGGTGGAACTGCCCGAGGACTGACCGGGTCCCAGGGGGAACACGCCGAGGCGCGGGCGGCCGGGCTCAGATCCCGGCCGCCCGCGCCTTCTCGAACACCTCGGCGGCGACGTCCTTGAGTTCCTGTGCGTCGCGCGGGGCGCTCTGCAGGTCCACCAGGATCTCGTCCAGGCCGATTCCGGCGTACCGGACCAGGTCCTCGACGATCTGGTCGGCGTCGCCCCGGAACGGCCGCCGGTCCTCGCCCGCGCGGGGCTCGGCCGAGTGGACCGCGTTGACCCGCAGCACGGTCCGGACGGGCTCCCGGCGGCCGCGTTCGGCGGCCAGGTCCCGCAGCTCGGCCCACTGGGCGGCGACCTGCTCGACGCCCGCGGCGACCGGCATCCAGCCGTCGGCGTGGTCCACCAGGCGCCGCAGCGCCCGCCCGCCGCTCGCCGCGAGCAGGATCGGGATCGGCCGGGCCGGCTTGGGGCCGACCACCGCGGAGGAGATCCGGGTGGTCGGGCCCTCGTGCACGACCGGGTCCGGCCCCCACACGGCCCGGCACACGTCGATCAGTTCGTCCAGCACCCGCCCGCGTTCGGCGAAGGGCCGCACGCCCGCCGCCGCGTACTCGTCGTGGGACCAGCCGGTGCCGAAACCGGCGATCACCCGGCCCCCGCTCGCCGCGTCCAGCGTGGCGAGGGCCCTCGCGAGCTGGAAGGGCAGGTGCAGCGGCGCGACCAGCACGCTGGAGCCCAGCTCGACGCGTTCGGTGACGGCCGCGGCCAGGGTCAGGGTGACCAGGGGTTCGGCGACGCCGCGGTAGGAGTCGGGCCAGGGGAGCCCCGGGACGCCGTACAGGCCCTGGCCGGCGGGTTCCGGGAACAGGGCGCGCTCGTACACCCAGAGGCTGTCGTATCCGATCCGCTCCGCCGCGCGCGCCACGTCGGGCACGTCCCTGCCCAGGTGGTACTGCCGGTTCTGCGGGAGGCCGAGGCCGAGCCGAGCGGTCATGTGCCGTGAACTCCTTCGCGGTCGATTCCGGGTCCAACCTACCGAGAACGGCGTGGAGTTCCAGGAGGCCCGGCGCAGGCGGGCCGAACGCCGCGGTTCAGTCGCCGTAGGGTGTCAGCAGCATCCGCCCGGCGAAGCCGACCGCCGCGTCCAGCCGTTCGGTGAACTCCCCGGCGAGGCCACCGCAGTGGCGCAGCGCCCACAGCGCCCGGGCCGCCGCCCAGGTGGCCTGCCGGGCCCGCTCCAGGCTCCAGGCGCCCACCAGGTGGGTGATCGGATCGGCGATCTGGAGCAGGTCGGGGCCGGGCATCAGATCTTCGCGGATGCGTTCCTCCAGCGAGGCGAGGAGGTCGCCCACACGGTCGAACTCGTCCTCCAGGTCGCCCGGTTCGCAGCCGAGGGTGCGGCAGGCGTCCACCACGGCGAGCGCCAGGTCGTGCCCGATGTGCGCGTTGATGCCCGCCAGCGCGAACTGCAGCGGCCGCACCCCGGGGTGGCGGCGGAACTGGAACAGGGGCCGCCAGCAGGCGGGTGGGCGGCGGTCCCGGGCCACCGCGTCGACCGCGGCCAGGTACCGCTCGGCGAACCGCACGTCCAGCGTGGCCGCCGCCCGCCGGTCCGCGAACACCCCCGCGTCCAGCCGCCGGCCGACCTCCTCGGTGACGGCGAGGTAGACGCGGTTGAACACGGCCACCCCGTCCCGCTCGGGCAGCTCCGCGTCGAGCGCGCGCATCCGGGCCAGGACGGCGTCGACGGGAGTGGTGAGATGTTCCAACTGCGCCATGGGGGAAGGGTCGCAGTCCTGGACCGGCCCGCGTGCCGACCGGCCCGGTGCTTCCCCGGAACGGGGGAACCTCGGCGGACGCGGCACCAGGGGCCGCCCCGTGGCCCCGGCGGATCGGCGCACGGCGCCGGACGCGGTGCGCCGCGAGGCGGAGGCCCTCCTCCTACCAGGGGCGTGTCGGCGCGGTCCGACGACGCGGCGAGGTGCCGTGGCGGCCGTCGTGCGCCCGCGGGGGAGCGCGGCGGCAGCCCGCGGCACTAGGACTCGGTGCGCCGACCGTTCTCGTCGTAGCTGGACGTGCCCTCGTCCAGCAGCGGCTCCTGCGTCCTGAAGTGGGCCGGCGCGAGGGCGCGCAGCGCGTGGTAGCCGGTGATGACGACCAGGGTGCCGAGCGCGATGCCGCTGAGCGAGAAGGTGTCGGTGAACGTCATGGTGACGTTGCCGACGCCGATGATGATGCCCGCGGCGGCCGGCACCAGGTTGAGCGGGTTGCGCAGGTCGACCTCGGCGTTGATCCAGATCTGCGCGCCGAGCAGGCCGATCATGCCGTAGAGGATGACGGTGATGCCGCCGAGCACCCCGCCCGGGATCGCGGCGACGACCGCGCCGAACTTCGGGCAGACGCCGAAGAGCAGTGCGAAGCAGGCCGCGGCCCAGTAGGCGGCGGTGGAGTAGACGCGGGTCGCGGCCATCACGCCGATGTTCTCGGAGTAGGTGGTGGTGGGCGGGCCGCCCACCGCGGTCGACAGCATCGATCCGACGCCGTCCGCGGAGATCGCCGTGCCGAGCTCGTCGTCCAGCGGATCCCCGGTCATCTCCCCCACCGCCTTGACGTGCCCGGCGTTCTCCGCGATCAGCGCGATGACGACGGGCAGCGCGACCAGGATCGCCGACCACTGGAACGAGGGGCCGTGGAAGGACGGCAGGCCGATCCAGTCGGCCCCGGAGACGCCGGACAGGTCGAGCCGCCAGTGGTCGGTGAGCCTGCCGCTCGCGTCCACCGAGTGGATCTTCCCGAAGATCCGGTCGAACGCCCAGGAGATCCCGTACCCGAGGACCAGTCCCAGGAAGATCGCGATCCGTGACCAGAAACCGCGCAGGCAGACGACCGCCAGTCCGGTGAACAGCATCACCAGCAGGGCCGTCCACTGGTCCTGCGGCCAGTACGTCGAGGCGGTCACCGGAGCCAGGTTGAAACCGATCAGCATCACGACCGCGCCGGTGACGACGGGCGGCATGGCGGCGTGGATGACCCGCGCGCCGAAGCGCCGCACCGCGAGGCCCACCAGGAACAGCACGGCGGCGACCACCAGGACCGCGCCGGTCACCGTGGCGCTCGTGCCGCCCTGCGCGCGGATGACCGCGGCCACCCCGACGAAGGACAGGGAGCAGCCCAGATAGCTCGGGACCCGTCCCCGGGTGGCGAGCAGGAAGATCACGGTCGCCACGCCCGACATCATGATCGCCAGATTCGGGTCCAGGCCCATGAGCACGGGGGCCACGAAGGAGGCTCCGAACATCGCCACCACGTGCTGGGCGCCCAGGCCCACCGTGCGTGGCCAGGAGAGCCGTTCGTCGGGGCGTACCACTGCTCCGGGCGCGGGCGTGCGCCCGTCACCGTGCAGCTTCCAGCGCACGCCGAGGTCCATGGTGGGGTTTCGCTTTCTCTGTACATGAGGACTTGCCACCCCATTGTCGGGGGTGGCCGGTGGCTCCACGCGCACCCCGTCCCGTTCCTCGGCCCGCGGTGGCGGCGCTGACCTGCGGTGACCCGGACATCCCTGCTGAGCGGTCGCTTAGTATGGAGGGGTCCCTGTCGTCCCCGTCCCCTCGCCCAGGAGCACCTCCGTGACCGCCGAAGCCCCGATAGCCCCCGCCGTCGCCCACGGCCGGCTGATCCCCGTCACCGTCCACGTCGACGACCTGGACGCGCTCGGGCTGCTGCACAACGCCCGCTACCCGCTGATGGTCGAGCGCGCCTGGACCGAACTGTGGAACGAGCACGGCGTCGGCTTCGACGGCGACTGGCACGCCGCCGGTGACGCCTGCAACGCCGTCCGCGAACTGAGCATCGGCTACGAGGCGCCGGTGACCCGGCCGGGCAGCTACGCCGTCCACCTCTGGCTGGAGCGGCTCGGCACGACGGGCCTCACCTACGGCTTCCGCTTCTGCTCGGCCGACGGCGCGCAGACCTACGCGCGCGGCACCCGGGTCCTGGTCCGGCTGGACGCGACGACGCTGCGCCCGGCGCCGTGGAGCGAGGCCTTCAGGGCCGTGGGCCGGGAACTTCTGCGACCCGCGGACTGACCCCGGTGCGGCCGCCGTGCTCCGCGGTGCGCAGCACTCCCGCGAACGCCGCGAGACCGCAGGCCAGGACGGTCACCACGCAGAACGACACCACCAGGCTGGTCGCCTGCGCCACCCCGCCGATCAGGCCGGGCGCGATCAGCCCCGAGGTGTACGTGATGGTCGCCACCCCCGCGATGGCCTGACCGGGGTGGGGGCCGGCGTGCCCGGCCGCCGCGAAGCACAGCGGTACGACCACGGCTATGCCGAGCCCCATCAGGGCGAACCCCGCCATCGCCGGGGCCGGTCGCCCGGCGAGCACGATCAGCACGCCGCCGAACCCGGCGAGCACCCCGCCGGCCCGCACGGTGCGAACCGCCCCGAAGCGGTTCACCACCGTGTCCCCGGCGATCCGGGCCACCGCCATGGTCAGCATGAACCCGGTCGTGCAGGCGGCCGCGACCCCGGCCGAGCCGTCCAGCCGGTCCCGCAGGAACACCGCCGACCAGTCCAGGCTGGCCCCCTCCGCGAACACCGCGCAGAACCCGACCGCGCCGATGAGCAGCGCCGAGCGGGGCGGCAGCGTGAACCGCGGGGGCGGCTCCTCGTCCTCGGCGGGATGCACGTCCAGTACGCCCGAGCAGGCCGCCAGGCCCAGCACGGTGAGGACGGCCGCGGCCAGCGCGAAGTGCAGCCGCGCGTCGGCGCCCAGGTGGGCGGCCAGCGTGCCGGCCGCCGAGCCGATCAGCGCCCCCGCGCTCCACATGCCGTGCAGGCCCGACATGACGGACCTGCCGAGCAGCCGCTCCACCTCGACCCCCAGGGCGTTCATCACGACGTCGGCCATGCCCGCGCTCGCGCCGTAGGCGAACATCGCCAGGCACAGCGTGTACATGTTCGGCGCGAGGGACGGCAGGACCAGCGACAGCGTCCACAGCGCGAGCAGCCCGCGCAGTGCCGTGCGGCTGCCGAGGGAGTGGCTGATGCGGCCCGCCGGCGGCATCGCGCAGGAGGCGCCGAACGCCGTGAAGGCCAGGGCGAAGCCGAGTTGCCCCGCGGTCAGCGAGGCATGTTCCTGCACCCAGGGCACCCGGGTGGCGAAGGAGCCGGTCACGGCGCCGTGCACGGCGAACACGGCCGCGACGGCGTACCGGGCGCGCCGCACGTCGTCACCTGCACCGCTCACGTCACCCATGTTCCGGTCCCTCCCCGGTTCCCCGCGGCGCCGTCACCGCTCCCGCGTAAACTATCAGGGACCCTTCCTGATAGGCAGTGGGCGATTCGGCCGCGCCCGTCTGCGAGGATGCCCGTCATGCCCGCATCACCGAGCACCGCCCGGGCCATCAACGACCGGCTCGCCCTGCGTCTGCTGCAGCGGGAAGGTCCGCTGACGGCAGGGCAGTTGAAGCAACTGACCGGACTGTCCCGGCCCACGGTCGCCGACCTCGTCGAACGGCTCGGCGCCTCCGGTCTGATCACCGTGGTGGGGGAGTCCGGCGAGCAGCGCCGCGGCCCGAACGCCCGGCTGTACGGCATCGTCGCCGACCGTGCCCACCTGGCCGCGCTCGACGTGCGCACCGAGGGCGTCCTCGTGCTGGTCTCCGACCTGGTGGGGCACGTGCTCGCCGAGCGGTCGGTGCCCATCGGCGGGGGCGGTGGGACCGGGTCCGCGGTGGAGCGGGTGGTGGCGGCGGTGGAGCGGACGGCCGAGGCGGCCGGGGGGCGGCGGCTGCACACCGTCGGGATCGGGGCGCCGGGCCTCGTCGACCCGGCCACCGGCGACCTCCGCGACTCCGGCGGACTGCCGGCCTGGCACCGCCGGCTGTCCGCGGCCCTCCAGGAGCGGCTGCCCGGGGCCCGGGTGACCGTGGAGAACGAGACCAACCTGGCCGCCCTGGCCGAGCAGCGCGAGGGTGCGGCCCGCGACCGGGACACCTTCGTCCTGCTCTGGCTCGGCCACGGCGTCGGCGCCGCGGTCGTCCTGGACGGAGCCCTGCGCCGCGGTGCCTCCGGTGGCACGGGGGAGATCGGCTTCCTGCCGCTCCCGGGCACCGCGGTCCTGCCGTCGGCGACGGACTGCGACGGCGGCTTCCACTCGCTGGTGGGAGCGGCGGCGATCGCCCGGCTGGCCGAGGAGCACGGTCTGCCGGGGGTGGAGCGGGCCGACGGGCCGGGCGTGGCGGTCGCGGTGCGGGCGGCCGTGGCGCGGGTGGCGCAGCCGCCCGCCGCAGGGTCCGGGACAGGTCCCGCCGAAGGCTTCCTCGACGCCCTGGCCGGTCGGATCGCCATCGGTACCGCCTCCGTCGTCGCCGTCCTCGACCCGGGCTGCGTGGTCCTCGGCGGGGAGATCGGGCAGGCCGGGGGAGCCGTGCTCGCCGAGCGCGTCGCCGAGCGGCTCCGCCGGATGTCCCCGTTGGCGACCGAGGTCCGGGCCGGCCGCCTGGGCGGTGGCGCGGTCCTGCGCGGCGCCCTGCTGACGGCCCGGGACCGGGCCCAGGACGAGTTGTTCGCCCCGGCCGGCCCTTAGGGCCGCTCGTTCGGACCGTGCCGGGCTCGCGGGGCCCGGCACGGTCCGAACGAAGGGCGCCGGGGCCCGGCGCCCCGGTCCCGCGGCCACCCGGATCGCGCCCGGGTGCTCTCCGTCCCCGCGGCGCCGGGTGCCTCCGCGCGAAGTGCCCCTCGTGCCTCGGGGCGGCGCGGACCCGTCGTGAGCGGCGGGTCCGCGCCGGACCTCGTCCGGCCTGGCGCGGCCCGGCGGCGGGCAAGGGCCGTCGTCACCACCGCCGGGCCCGCCCGCACCCTAAAAGGACTAGACCAGTAGGGTCAATGGTCCGGACCAATATGTCGCCGACGGGTGCCCGGGCGGGCGGCCTGTGAGTCACTCCACATCATTCACCCGCATGGACCCGTGCCGGTCGTGGCACACTGACCCTGTACCAGAAGCAGCGCACTCCGGGGTCGGTGAAAGTCCGAACCGGCGGTTACAGTCCGCGACCCGGTCGCTTCCAGCGGCCGGTTGACCAGGTGAAATTCCTGGACCGACGGTTAAAGTCCGGATGGGAGGCAGTGCGCGGCGGGCGGGCATGTTCTCATGCGCGTCGCCGTATCTGGACGCGTCCGCAGCTGGACGGGTCCCTG
Organism: Streptomyces cellostaticus; assembly: GCF_023630175.1. GTDB lineage: Bacteria > Actinomycetota > Actinomycetes > Streptomycetales > Streptomycetaceae > Streptomyces > Streptomyces cellostaticus_A. The sequence goes on from NZ_JALLIN010000035.1 coordinate 11,923, forward strand.
TTCGGCGTCGCCCCGGAGCTGTCCTCCCGTTCATTCTGTCGTCCTCGACAGGCCCCGGAGTCCGTGCCCCCATGAGGCAGGAGGACCCGGGAAGTGTTCACCGGAATCGTCGAAGAGCTGGGTGAGGTCACCGCCGTCGAGAATCTCGGCGACGCCTCCCGTTTCCGGCTCCGCGGCCCCGTCGTGACCGAGGGCGCGCAGCACGGCGACTCCATCGCCGTGAACGGGGTCTGTCTCACCGTCGTCGACCACGAGGGCGACGAGTTCACCGCCGACGTCATGGCCGAGACGCTGGACCGCTCCAGCCTGGGCGCGCTCGGTGTCGGCTCCCGCGTCAACCTCGAGCGCCCCACCGCGGTGGGCGCGCGCCTCGGCGGGCACATCGTGCAGGGGCACGTGGACGGCACCGGGCGGGTCCTGGAGCGCAAGCCGTCCGACAACTGGGAGATCGTGAAGGTCTCGCTGCCCGCCGACCTCGCCCGCTACGTCGTGGAGAAGGGCTCCATCACCGTCGACGGCATCAGCCTCACCGTCGTCGACGCGGGCGCCGACCACTTCACGGTGAGCCTCATCCCGACCACCCTCGCCCTGACGACGCTCGGCCACAAGCAGCCCGGCGACCCGGTCAACCTCGAGGTCGACGTCATCGCCAAGTACGTGGAGCGGCTGCTCGCGGCCGGACGGGGGGACGGCAAGTGAACTGGATGAACTCCGAGGCCTTCACCCTCCTCGGCCAGCACATCATCTGGTCCGACATGACCGGCAACCTCCTCGGCCTCATCGCCCTGGCCCTCGGCTGGCGCCGCTCGCTGTGGACCTGGCCCGTGCAGTTCCTGTCCGGCCTGGTCCTCTTCGGGGCCTTCTACGGCCACCTGGCCGGCAGCGCCGGCAAGCAGGCCGTCGTCATGGCGGTCGCGCTGTACGGCTGGTGGCAGTGGCAGCGCGGCAGGGACCGGGCCTCGGACGGGCACATCGCACCCCGGTTCGCGAGCTGGACCGAGCGCGCGGCGATACTCGCCGCCGCCGCTGCCGGCACCGTCGCCGTCGCTCTGCTCTTCAAGGCCCACCCGAACCTCTCCTGGGACCCCTGGCCGGACGCCTACATCTTCGTCGGCACCATCGCCGCCATGTACGCCCAGGCCAGGGGCATGGTCGAGTTCTGGATCGCCTGGCTGCTCGTCGACCTCGTCGGCGTGCCCCTCAACTTCGCCAACGGCTACGCCTTCTCCGGCTTCGTCTACGTCATCTACGGCGCGCTCGTCCTGTGGGGCATGCGCGACTGGTGGCTGCGCTCCCGCGAGGGCGCGCGGCCCGTTCTGGAAGGAGCGCCGGCATGACCTCGGCACCTCTGCTCCGCAGCACCGAACGCATCGAGGAATTCGGGCTCGACCCCGTCGAGCAGGCCATCGCCGACATCGCGGCCGGCCGCCCGATCGTGGTCGTCGACGACGAGGACCGGGAGAACGAGGGCGACCTCGTCGTCGCCGCCGAGAAGGCAACTCCCGAGATCGTCGCCTTCATGATGAGCGAGTGCCGGGGCCTGATCTGCGCCCCCATGGAGGGCTCCGAACTGGACCGGCTGCGGCTGCCGCAGATGGTCGAGGACAACACCGAGTCGATGAGGACCGCCTTCACCGTCTCCGTGGACGCCTCCGCCGCGCACGGCGTGAGCACCGGCATCTCGGCCGCCGATCGGGCCACCACGCTCCAACTCCTGGCGAGCGGCACCGCCGAGCCCACCGACCTGGTCCGCCCCGGCCATGTCTTCCCGCTGCGCGCCAGGCCGGGCGGTGTACTGACCCGCAACGGCCACACCGAGGCCGCCGTGGACCTCGCCCGGCTCGCCGGCCTGCGTCCGGCCGGCGCCATCGTGGAGATCGCCGGCGAGGACGGCCGGATGCTGCGGCTGCCCGAACTGATCCCGTTCGCCCGCAAGCACGGTCTGACGATCATCTCCATCGAGGACCTGATCGCCTACCGCCGCGACAGCGAGCCCACCGTCCGCCGCGAGGCCGAGACCCGCCTGCCCACCAGGCACGGCACCTTCACCGCCTACGGCTACCGCTCCACCGTCGACGGCGTCGAGCACGTCGCCCTCGTGCACGGCGACATCGGCGACGGCGAGGACGTCCTGGTCCGCGTCCACTCCGAATGCCTCACCGGCGACGTCTTCGCCTCCCTGCGCTGCGACTGCGGGCCCCAGCTCGACGCCGCCATGGAACGCATCCAGGCCGAGGGCCGGGGAGTCGTCGTCTACCTGCGCGGCCACGAGGGGCGCGGCATCGGCCTGCTGTCCAAGCTGCGCGCCTACCAACTGCAGGAGCAGGGGCACGACACCCTCGACGCCAACCTCGAACTCGGCCTGCCCGCCGACGCCCGCGACTACGGCGCCGGCGCGCGGATCCTCGCCGACCTCGGCGTGCGCGGCGTCCGCCTGATGACCAACAACCCGGACAAGACCGACGCGCTGCTGCGCCACGGCCTGGAGGTCACCGGCCGCGAGCCGATGCCCGTCCAGGCGGGCGAGCACAACCTCCGGTACCTGCGCACCAAGCGGGACCGGATGGGACACGACCTGCCCTGGCTGGACACGCCGGCCGTGGCCGCCTCCGCGGCCTCGCCCGCGTCCACCTGCGGCAACCAGTAAGAGAACAGCACTGAGGAGAGATGTGAGCGGCAAGGGTGCACCGGAGCTGTCCGTACGGGGCGCGAGCGATCTCAGGGTCGCCGTCATCGCGGCCCAGTGGCACGACGAGGTGATGGACGGTCTGGTGAACGGCGCCCTGCGCGCCCTGCACGACCTCGGGATCGACGAGCCGACCCTGATCAGGGTCCCGGGCAGCTTCGAGCTCCCGGTCGCCGCCAAGGCCCTCGCGGGCCGCGGCTACGACGCGGTGGTCGCCCTCGGCGTCGTCATCCGCGGCGGAACCCCCCACTTCGACTATGTGTGCCAGGGGGTCACCCAGGGCCTCACCCAGGTCTCCGTCGAGACCGGCGTGCCGGTCGGCTTCGGCGTGCTCACCTGCGACACCGAGGAGCAGGCCCTGGACCGGGCCGGTATCGAGGGCTCCAGCGAGGACAAGGGGCACGAGGCCGTCACCGCGGCGGTCGCCACCGCGGTCACGCTCCGCTCGGTATCCGAACCCTGGCACTGAGCAGCCGCCCGTACCGCGTAGGGTGGGCACCACCATGTCCAAGAAGACTTTCGAGGAGCTCTTCACCGAGCTCCAGCACAAGGCCGCCCAGGGCGATCCCGCCACTTCCCGCACCGCAGAGCTGGTCGGCAAGGGGGTCCATGCCATCGGCAAGAAGGTCGTCGAGGAGGCCGCCGAGGTCTGGATGGCCGCCGAGTACGAGGGCAAGGAAGCGGCGGCCGAGGAGATCTCGCAGCTCCTCTACCACGTCCAGGTGATGATGGTGGCCCGCGGCATCTCCCTGGACGACGTCTACGCCCACCTCTGAGCCGTGCCCGCTCGCGGCCCCGCTCCCCTCGCACACACCTGAACGCACCTGAACGCAAAGGAAGCCGACCACATGCTGCGCATCGCCGTCCCCAACAAGGGTTCCCTGTCCGGCCCTGCGGCGGACATGCTGCATGAGGCCGGCTACCAGCAGCGCCGGGAGTCCAAGGAACTGCGGGTCGTCGACCCGGTGAACGAGGTCGAGTTCTTCTACCTCCGTCCCCGTGACATCGCGATCTACGTGTCCTCCGGCCGGCTCGACATCGGCATCACGGGGCGCGACCTGCTGGTCGACTCCGGCGCTGACGCCGAGGAGATCCTGCCGCTCGGGTTCGCCCGCTCCACGTTCCGCTTCGCCGCCCGGCCCGGCACCGCGACGGGCGTGGCGGACCTCAAGGGCCGGACGGTCGCCACCTCCTACGAGGGCATCGTCGCCGGGCACCTCGCCGACAGCGGCGTCGACGCCTCCGTCGTCCACCTGGACGGCGCCGTCGAGACCGCCATCGAGCTGGGCGTCGCCGAGGTCATCGCCGACGTCGTGGAGACCGGGACCAGCCTGCGCAACGCGGGGCTGGAGGTCTTCGGCGAGCCCATCATGAAGTCCGAGGCCGTCGTCATCCGCCGTACCGGCGCCGACGGCGAGGAGCCCAAGGTCCAGCAGTTCCTGCGCCGCCTCCAGGGCGTCCTGGTCGCCCGGACGTACGTCATGATGGACTACGACTGCCGCGTCGAGCAGCTCGAGAAGGCCGTCGCGCTCACCCCCGGCCTGGAGTCGCCGACGGTCTCCCCGCTGCACAACGAGGGCTGGGTCGCCGTCCGCGCCATGGTCCCCGCCAAGGAGGCCCAGCGGATCATGGACGATCTCTACGAGATCGGCGCCCGCGCCATCCTGACCACGGCCATCCACGCCTGCCGCCTCTGAGGGGTGCGCGAACAGATGTCCGAGCTTCCCACTCTCCCCGTGACCTTCCGGCCGGGGCGCACACGAGTGATCCTGCTCACCGCCGGGGTGGCGATCTTCCTGGTCATCTCAGGTGTCGCCATGCTGCTGGACCTCGGTCCGGGGGAGCGGGCCAGCTTCTTCGTCACCGGCGCGCTCATCTTCTGGGCGCTCGCCCAGCTCGCCCGGGTCAGGGTGGTCGCCGACGACTCCGGCGTCACCGTGGTCAACATCGCGAGCAAACGGCGCCTGGCCTGGGCGGAAATCCTTCAGGTGAACCTCCGTCCGGGCGATCCCTGGGTGTTCCTCAACCTCAGCGACGGCACCAGCCTGCCCGCGCTCGGCATCCAGCCGGGTCTCGCCAAGCAGCGTGCCATCGCCGACGCGCGGGCACTCCGGGCGCTCGTCGAGGACCGCTCCGCGGCGCCGGCCGGCGAAGATCAGGGATGAATCGGTGACGTCCGCCGTGCCACACCGGGCCGTGTCTTGACTAATCTGTGAGGTGGAGGCGTTTCGTCGCGCCTCCGCCCCTGTGGCGCCGCGCCCGGTGCGCAGGGGTTCCTGCTACCCGAGGAGTGAACCCCTCCGGCGATGGACGGATCGTCCTGTAGTACCTGCGCCGCCCCCTCCCCCCACCACATGGAGGCGGCGGCATCATGACCACCCCCTTGCTGCTCCTCGCGGCGGCCTTCCTGCTGATCCTGGCCAACGGCTTCTTCGTGGCGGCCGAGTTCGGCCTGGTGACGGTCGAGCGCCCGGACGCCGAGCGGGCCGCCGCCGACGGCGACAAGCGCGCCGGCACGGTCGTCGAGTCACTGAAGGAGCTCTCCTTCCAGCTCTCCGGCACCCAGCTCGGCATCACCATCACCTCCCTGGTCGTCGGCATGCTCGCCGAACCGGCCCTGGCCGCGCTGCTGCGCGGCCCGTTCACCGCGGTCGGCGTCCCCCGGGGCGCCGTCTCCGGTGTGGCCGTGGTCACCGGCATGCTGCTGGCCTCCGCGATCCAGATGGTGATCGGCGAACTCGTGCCCAAGAACTGGGCGGTGTCGCGGCCCCTGCAGGTCGCGCGCTTCGTCGCGGGCCCCCAGCACCTCTTCTCCCGGCTGTTCCGCCCGGTGATCTCCGCGCTGAACACGGTCGCCAACCGGCTGGTGCGCGCCCTCGGCGTCGAGCCCGCCGACGAACTGGCATCCGCCCGCACCCCGGGCGAACTGGTCTCCCTGGCCCGGCACTCGGCACAGGCCGGCGCCCTGGAACAGGACACGGCCGACCTGTTCGTACGCACCCTGTCCCTGGGCGAGCTGACCGCGCAGCACGTCATGACCCCCCGGGTCAAGGTCAGTGCCCTGCAGGACTCGGCCACCGCCGAGGACGTGGTCAACCTGACCCGGGCCACCGGGCTGTCCCGCTTCCCCGTCTACCGGGAGAAGATCGACGACGTGGTCGGCATGGCCCACCTCAAGGACGCGCTGGCGGTCCCCGTGAACGACCGGCTGCGGACCCCGGTCGGCCGTATCGCGCGCAGGGCGCTGCTCGTGCCCGAGACGCTGCCCGTCCAGCCCCTCCTCGCCCGGCTGCGCAGCGAGCAGCCGATCGCGGTCGTCGTGGACGAGTACGGCGGGACGGCCGGTGTGGTCACCCTGGAGGACATCGTCGAGGAGCTCGTCGGCGAGGTCCGCGACGAGCACGACGCCAAGGACGCGCCGGAGCTGGCACCCGCCCCGGCGGAGGACGGCCGGCCCGCCTGGGACGTGGACGGCGGCTGCCGTGTCGACGTCCTGAAGCGCATCGGACTGGACGTGCCCGAGGGGCCGTACGAGACCGTCGCCGGACTCGTCGCCGACCTGCTCGGCCGCATCCCGGCCCCCGGTGACCGCGCCGAACTCCCCGGCTGGCGGCTGTCCGTGCGCCGGGTGGGCCACTACCGGGCCGAACGGGTCCGCCTGGTCCGCACGGCCCCGGCCGTGAACGTCATGGAGGCCGTCCGATGAGCGTCCTCCAACTGGTCTTCGCCGGGCTGCTCGTGCTCGCCAACGGCTTCTTCGTCGGTGCCGAGTTCGCGCTCGTCTCCGTCCGCCGCAGCCAGATCGAACCGCTGGGCACGGCCCGGGCCCGCCAGGTGCTGTACGGCCTGGAGCGGTTGCCGCAGATGATGGCAGCCGCCCAGTTCGGCATCACCGTCTGCTCGCTGACCCTCGGCGCGGTCGCCGAGCCCACCGTCGCGCACCTGCTGGAGCCGGTCTTCGAGTGGATCCACCTGCCGGACGGCGTGATCCACCCGCTCGGCTACGTCATCGCCCTCGCGGCGGTGGTCTTCTTCCACCTCGTCATCGGCGAGATGGTGCCGAAGAACCTCGCGATGGCGGCCCCCGAGAAGGCCGCGCTGTGGCTCAGCCCGGGACTGGTCGCCTTCGCCCGGCTGTGCCGGCCCATCACGGTGGCCCTCGGCGCCTGCGCCCAGGGCGTTCTGCGGCTCTTCCGGGTCGAGCCCAAGGACGAGGTCGAGGCCGTCGTCACCAGCGAGCAGCTCAACCGCCTGCTGGAGGACTCCGGCCAGGCGGGCCTGCTGGACCCCGAGGAGCAGGAGCGTCTGGAGGACGCGCTGGAGCTGGGCTCCCGCCCGGTGACGGACGTCCTGCTGCGGCGCGAGTCCCTGATCACCGTGCCGCCGTCGGTCACCCCGGGCGAGATCGTCCAGCTCACGGCCCGCACGGGCTACTCCCGCTTCCCGGTCGCGGCGGCGGACAAGGGCCCCTTCATGGGGTACGTCCACGTGAAGGACGTCCTGGACCTGGAGGACTCCGACCGGGCCGTCCCGCAGCACGTGTGGCGCCCCATGACCACGCTCCGCTCGGAACTCCCGCTCGACGACGCCCTGACGGTCATGCGCCGGGCCGCCACCCACCTGGCCCAGGTCGCGGACGCCTCGGGCCGGATCCTGGGTCTGGTGGCCCTGGAGGACGTCCTGGAACTGCTGGTCGGCGAGGTCCGCGACCCGGCCCACCGCAGACTCCCGGACGTCAAGCTCGCCGAGCCGCGAGCCACCGGGAACCCGGAACAGGCCTTGGCCTGACCGCGTCGGCGCCCACCCGCCCACCCGGCGGGTGGGCGCGGACGCCTTCGGCCCCTGCGTCGCGGAAGAAGCCCGGCCGGGCCGACAGCGCCCCCGCGCCCCCGGCCGACACCGTTCACCGGCGCCCGGTGCCGTCTGAGCCGGTTCGCCCCGGCGCGGGGGCCCGGCGGGCACTCTCGCCGCACCGGCCCGCGAGCCCGAGTACATCCGCTGCGAGGGCTTCCGGCCGGCACGCCGGGACCACACCCACCGGACGCCGCTCCTCGACGGGCAGACCTTGGCCGGCGCGGCGCTAGTGCTGTGACCGGAAGGGTCTGCCGGAAGGCTCGCGGCGTCCGGTGCGGTGCATCGCAAGGCGGAGCGTCGTCCGCGTACCGGACGTACTCGGGTGATGCGACGACGCGGCGAGGTGCCGTGCCGGACGCCGCGAGCCGGTGAACCTTTCCGGTCACAGCACTAGAGAGCCGACGGATCCTGCGGCCCCCGCCCCGACAGCACCTCCCCGTACGCCTGCATCAGATCGGGCAGCCGCAACGTCGCGAGGTCCCCCCGGGACAGTGCCCCGGGATACCCCGACAACCGCAGATCCCGGTAGGCACAGCTCTTCTCGTACAGCGTCCGCAGGAACCGGCCGTTCCCCAGCTCGTCGATCCATCCCTGGTCGACCACGTGCCCCGCGATGGACCGCAGTTCCTCCAGCGCCTCCTCGTCCCACTGGTCCCCGTTGTCCGCCGCGAGCACCTTGCCGATCTCGGTGAGCTCCAGCGGCCGGTAGGAGGGGAAGTCGACGCGTGTGGTGAACCGGGAGGAGAGCCCCGGGTTCGCGGTGAGGAGCCGGTCCATGCCCTCCGGATGGCCGGCCAGGATCACCACCAGGTGGTCCCGGTTGTCCTCGGCCCGCTTCAGCAGCACCTGAAGCGCCTCGTCCCCGTACGCGTCCCCCTTGCCGTACCCCGAGTTGGACAGCGAGTGCGCCTCGTCCACGAACAGCACCCCGCCGATCGCGGAGTCGATCAGCTCGTTGGCCTTCACGGCCGTCTGCCCCAGGTACTCCCCGACCAGGTCGGCCCGCTGCGCCTCCACCAGATGGTCGCCACCGAGCAGCCCCAGCGCGTAGAACACGCGCCCCAGGATCCGCGCGACCGTGGTCTTGCCCGTCCCCGGGGGACCGGAGAACACGAAGTGCCGCTTGGGCGGTTGCACCGGCAGCCCCTGCCCGGCGCGCAGCCGTGCCATGTTGAGCTGCGCGGACAGCGCCTTGACCTGGCGCTTGACCGGCTCGAGCCCCACCATCCGCTCCAGCTCGGCGAGCGCCTCCTCGAGCAGCGCGGGATCGGTCGGCCCGGCCGGCAGGACGGACGAGGGCACCCCGCTCCTGACCCGCACCACCCGGTCGGAGACCGACGGCAGCGGCCCCGTGGGCAGGTCCGGTTCCGTGAGCCGCAGATCGCGGCCCTCCGTGCCGAAGAGCGGATCGAGCGTGTCCGGCCCGTCCATGGCGTCCGCCCCGGCACCGGTCAGGGTGAGAGCCGCGAAGTCGGCGGGGTCGTCGTACCCGTCGCCCTCGGCGATCGCGGCCAGCCGGGCGGAGGTGTCCATGAAGGCCGGATCGATCCGGTGCACCGCCCGGTACAGGGGGAGCGCGGCGGCGCTGCGCCCGGTGCCCTCGTGCGCCCGCGCCAGCCAGTACCGCAGCTCCTTGCGCTGCGGCTGCTCGCTGCGGCAGCGCATCAGGGCCGCCGCGAGCAGCGGCTCGGCCTGGCCGAACATCTCCAGGCGGACCCGGGCCATGCCGCCGAAGAGACCCGCCTCGATGCCGAGCAGGGGGTCGTCCACCAGCGGGTCGGTGTGCCGCACGAGCTGGTCCCAGTCCTTGACCAGGTAGGCGCGGCAGGCGTGCAGGAAGCGGACCTGGGGGTCGGTGTCCACCGGGGGGAGCCCGGCGAGAGCCCGGTCCAGCTCGGGCACGTGCCGGCCGTCCAGCCAGTGCGAGGCGTGCGCCAGCAGCAGATCACGCGGGCTCTCCAGCACCGGCTGCACCCACCATCCCAGCCAGTACCAGGAGTTGAGGGTGCGGCGGTGCCGGGCGCGCTGCTCCCCGAAGCGCTCCCGGTGCCGGAACATCCTCAGCAGCGCGGTGGTCGTGTCCACCCGCAGCGCGTGCAGTCCGAGCCAGGCGTCCGCCATCCCCGGGTCCATCCGGACCGCGACGCGGAACTCCTCCTCCGCCTGGGGATAGGCGCCCATCGTGTAGGCGTCCACACCTCGCAGCCAGGCGAGGTCGGCCGGGGCCTCGGGGCCCTGCATGCCGAAGTCCATCCCGTCCCCCACAGACCGTGCCCCCGTTGGTTCACCGCCGGGCAGTCGCCCGACGGCCGCCGCGCACGAACCGCTGTGCCGCGGACCGGAGTTGCAGGTGCGCGAGGCAGTCGCCCGAAGGTCGCACCGATGGCATCGTACCCGTGCGGCGACCGCCTGCCGAAGGGTGCCGCACGGCCCGTTCGGTGAGGTGGAAGCAGACGGGGCGCACAGGAAGGGGTGACCCAGGGTGAGCGTTTCGGTGCGCGAGTGAGCCGGGAGAGTGCTCCGCGGGCAGAACGAAGCCCCCGGTCACGGGGGAACAACCGGGGGCTTCGCGTCGTCGGGCGGCTCCCGAGGGCCGCACATTCAGAACGTAAGACCTGCACGGCTCCCCGGTCAAGCAATCGTGGAGCAGTCAAGGAAGTTCCGCCGCAGGGGTCTTGGTGCGCTCACCGCACCGCGGACACATCGTCACCGTGAGTGACATCCTGGCCCGGTCCTGAGATGCCCGCCGGTCCCGTCAGCACCTCGTATCCCTCCGGTGTCTGCCGCACCAGGAGATCCGCGTGGGGGCGCGAGGGGTCGGCGGCGAAGTGCGCGCGCTCCGCCTCGACCCACCCGGACCAGAACGCGCGCTGCTCGTCCCCGTCCCGCAGTCTGCCGCGCGCCCAGGACTCCTCCCGCGGCAGTTCCATCCACAGCAGCCGCGCCAGACGCGGCCGCAGTGCCCGGCGTCCGGCGCCGACTCCCTCGATGACGACCACGGGCGCGGGCGGCAGCGGCCGCGGCGGGCCGAACGCCCGGGCGTGCCAGTCGTAGGGGGTGTACCGGGCGCTCTCGCCCCGGGCCAGCGGGCCGATCACCTGCGACTCCAGCCGCTCGGTCCAGTCGAAGAGCCGCTCGTGGCTGGCGATGTCGTCCAGGTGCAGCACCGGCGCCCCGCCCAGCGCGGCGGCCAGCCGCCCGGCGAAGGTGGTCTTCCCGGAGCCCGCGTGCCCGTCGACGGCGATCAGCCGGACCGGCCCCAGTGAGGGGGGCAGCCCACGCAGTCGGACGGCGAGATCGTGAATGGCGATTCCCGAGGTGTGATGCGGTGTGGGGGTGTTTTCCGGAATCAGTGTAGTTGCGGCGGCCGGCACGGGTGCCGTTGGGGCGCGCCCGGATCCCGGAGCGGCGAGAAAACGTCGCTTCTTGAACCACTGGCTGAGCGCCGGTCAATCCAAGGGATTATGTATCCAAATTCGTTGACCGATATGCGAAATTCTGCGTGCCAGGCGCACCGACCGCTGAGTAAGGTGCCTCCTGCGTGAGTGCGGCGCATCACAACGGGGACGGACAGGAGAACATGGCCGCGGAGTTATTCGAAGGGCAGTATGTGTGGCATCCGGCGGCCGACGACCGCGTCCTGGCGCGCGTATGCGTCGATGTGCGCGCCGGCCGATATCGAAGCGCCGGCGAGGCCCTCGCCGAGACGCGTTCCGACTTCGCCCTGCGCGCCCACCGCTCGCTCGTGCTGGCCTCCGAGGCGGCCGGCACCGACCTCGTGGAACGCTGGCTGGCCGAGGAACCCACACCCGAGGCGGCACTGCTGTGGGCCCGGGTGGCCGTGCAGCGGGCGATGCGCGCCGCGGACTCGCGCGACGAACGGGCCGAGGCGCTGGAGCGGATAGCGCTCACCGCCTGCGACCGGGCCGCCGCGCTGACCCCCGGTGACCCCACTCCCTGGGTCGCCAAGCTCACCATGGCCCGGCTGCACCGGCTGCGCGATCCGGCCCCGCAGGGTCTGCTCACCGCACCGCCCGGCCCATGGCGGTTGTTCGCGCACGTCCTGTCCCTGGACCCGTGGCACCGCGAGGGCCACCACCGCTTCCTGTCCTGCTTCTTCACCCGCTACGGCGGCTCGGTCAACGCTGCCTGGGACGTGGCCGCCTTCCTCAGCCAGCGCGCGCCCGCGGACTCCCCCCTGCGGCTGCTGCCGCTGGTCGCCCTGGTCGAGAGCTACAACCCGACCCAGTTGCTCGCCGACCGGGTCTGGGAGCAGCCCCAGTGGCGCTCCACCGCGCTCGCGGTCTACCACAACTGGCTGCCCTCCGTGGCCGGCTATCGCTTCACCCCGGTGCTCGACCTGGCCTACCTCGCGCACGCGCTGGTCATGGCCCAGTGCGGGTTCGAGGCCCGGGCGGTGTTCACGGCGATGGGCCCGTACGCCTCGCGCATGCCCTGGAGCGCCTTCGGCGAGCCCGCCGAACAGCTCTCCCGGGCCCGGCGCGGCTGCGGTCTGCCCGTCCCGGGACCCGCCTGACCCGCACCTGCTCCACCCCCCACCAAAGAAAGGTCGATCTGTGTCGGAACGGATATCGACTCCACGGGTGAACGCCCGCGGGGGAGCGGACGCGGTCGTGCTCGACGACGACGCGACCCTGCACGCGATGGGTTATCCGCGGAAACTCACCCGTCGCTTCAAGGCGTTCGACAATTTCGCGATCTCGTTCACCATCATCAATATCCTCTCGGGTATCTTCTCGTCCTTCGGATTCGGCATGAACGCGGGTGGGCCCCGCATTCTCGTGTTCGGCTGGATCGGCGTCTCCATCATGGTGCTGTTCATCGGTGCGGCGATGGCGGAGGTCGCGTCGGCGTATCCGACGAGTGGTGCGCTGTACTTCTCGGCGGGCAAACTGGCCAAGCGTCACAAGGGCGCCTGGTCCTGGTTCACCGGCTGGCTGAACTTCGTGGGCCAGATCGGCGGCACCGCCGCCACCGGGTACGCGGCGGCCACGTTCATCCAGGCCTTCGTCGCCCTGCAGTGGACCTCGTACCGGCCGACCGCGCACCAGACGGTCCTGATCACGGCAGTGATCGTCGTGCTGCAGGGGCTCGCCAACACCTTCACCGTCCAGCTCGTCGCCGTGCTGAACCGCATTTCCGTGTGGTGGCTGCTGGTCGGACTCGTGGTGATCGTGGCCGCACTCATCGTGATGCCCGACCATCATCAGTCCGCGTCCTTCGTGACGCATTTCGAGAACAACACCGGCTTCACCAACGGACTTTACGGCGGCATGCTCGGTCTGCTGGTGACGAGCTGGACCTTCACCGGCTTCGACGGCAGCTTCCACATGTCCGAGGAAACGGTCCGGGCGACGGTCAACGCGCCCAAGGGCATCACCAGGGCCATCGGTTATTCGGCGATCACCGGTCTGATCCTGATGCTCGCACTGGTCTACAGCATTGGCGACTACGGCGAGGTGGCCGGTTCGGCCGCGCCACCCGTCCGGATTCTCATCGACGGCCTCGGCCTCGGCACCGCCAAGGTGATGCTGCTCATCGTCATCGGTGCCATGCTCTTCTGCGGTCTGGCCAACCTCACCAGCAACACCCGGCAGATCTTCGCCTTCTCCCGGGACGGCGCCATGCCCGGCTCCCGGTGGTGGCACACGGTCTCGCTGCGCACCCGGACGCCGGTCAAGGCGGTGTGGCTCGCGGTGGGCTGCTCGCTCGCCCTGGTCGTCCCGGGCTGGTGGTCGCACACGGCGTTCACCGCCATCGTGAGTGTCAACGTGGTCGGGCTGTTCCTGGCCTACGCGGTGCCGGTGTTCCTGCGGCTGCGGCTGGGCGACGATTTCCAGCCCGGTCCCTGGCACCTGGGCCGCTGGGGCCGGCCGATCGGCTGGGTCGCGGTGACCTGGATCCTGCTCAGCAGTGTGCTGTTCATGCTGCCGCAGGCCTCGCCCATCACCGCCGGCTCCTTCAACTACGCGCCGATCGCGCTGGCCGTCGTCCTCCTCGTGGCCACGCTCTGGTGGTTCGCCACCGCCCGGCGCCGCTTCCAGGGGCCGGTCAGCTACGGCCGCCCCGACGAGGTCGCCGCGATGGACCTCATCTGACCCGCCGAACGGCACGGCCCCGGCGCACGGCACACCGCCCGCGCCGGGGCCGCGGCGCGCCGTCCGGCACTCCCGCAGGTCCCGCCACTGTTCCAGACCAATATTGGTGGCGCGCCGTACGGCGGAAGTGCTGGCAGGGGCATGGCGTCTCCGTTCATAGTTGGCGCACCAACCGCACCGGCCCCGACCCGGACCCCTGGGGGTAACCGCGCCCATGAGCAGAGCCCAGCAGCCCTCCCGCAGAACCGTTCTCGCCGCCGCGGTCGTCGCCGCGGTCGCCTCGGGAACCATGCCCGCGGCCGCGGCCACCGCGTCGGCGTCCGCCGGTCCCGGCACCGCCGTCGCGCCGGGCCGTCCCGTCGACTACCACGCATGGACCTCGTACAGTGACTGGCGCGGCGGTACCACCGAGGGCGTCCGGGCCGTTCCGGGCCTCCGCCCCGGGGCCGAGATCGGGGCCGCCGCCGGCCGCACCGACTACACCGACCCGCACACCGGCCGAACGGCCACCTGGGAATACGCCAGGTGGACCTCCCCGGTCCACCGGCTCGCCGTGCCCGCGACGGAGGTCGTCGCCTCCTGGAACGCGCACACCCCCGAGGGCACCTGGCTCCAGGTCGAGCTGCGCGGCACGTACTCCGACGGCACGGACACCCCCTGGTACGTGATGGGCCGCTGGGCCGCCGGCGACCAGGACATCAAGCGCACCTCGGTGGACGACCAGACCGACGGCAGAAGCACGATCTGGACCGACACCTTCGCCGTCGACGACGCGAGCACCGGTCTGCGCCTGGCCTCCTACCGGCTGCGCCTCACGCTCTACCGCACGCCCGGCACCCGCCTCACACCGACCGTCTGGCGGCTCGGCGCCATGGGCTCCGACATCCCCGACCGTTTCACCGTCCCCGCGTCCGCCCCCGCCCTCTCCGGCGAACTGGCCGTCCCGCGCTACTCGCAGGAGATCCACAAGGGCCAGTACCCGCAGTACGACAACGGGGGCGAGGCCTGGTGCAGCCCCACCTCCTCGCAGATGATCATCGAGTACTGGGGCGGCCGGCTCACCGCCGAGCAGCTCTCCTGGGTCGACCCGTCCTACGCCGACCCCCAGGTGGACCACGCGGCCCGGTACACGTACGACCACCAGTACGAGGGCTGCGGCAACTGGCCGTTCAACGCCGCCTACGCGGCCACGTTCGACGGTATCCAGGCAGTGGTCACCCGGCTGGCCTCGCTCACCGACCTGGAGACCCTGGTGGCGGCCGGCATTCCGGCCATAACGTCGCAGTCCTTCCTCGCGACCGAGCTGACCGGTGCCGGATACGGCACCTCCGGCCACCTCATGACCGTGATCGGCTTCACCGCCGACGGCGACGTGATCGCCAACGACCCCGCCTCGCCGAGCGACGAGGCGGTACGGCGGGTGTACCGGCGGCGGGAGTTCGAGAACATCTGGCTCAGGACCAAGCGGTACGACGCGAACGGAAAGGTCAGAAGCGGCACGGGCGGGGTCTGCTACCTCTACTTCCCGGCCCGGCCGACCGCGCGTCAGAGCAAGGCGCTCGCCGCGGTGGGGGTGTGCTGACCCGGACCGTGTGAGCAACGTCTCCGCCGCGAGGGCCGTCGCGGGTGGCAAGGTGGACGAACGGGTGGGGGGATTCCGCTTCGTACGTCCGACCCCTGTGAGAGCACCATGACCGCACACCAGGCCACCGCCGTCCGCGTCGGCACCGGCGGCCCCGAGGAGGACCGCCCGGAGATCCTCGAGCACATCATGGGCTGGGTGCTCGTCGTGGTGGTCGCGATGCTGGTGACCCGCGTCGGTCTGCTCTGAACCGGCCCGGCCCCGCGCCGGGCCGGCATGTTCTGACATACTGCGGATGTCCCGCCGACCTCCTAGACCAGGGTCGAAAGTGAAGATGCGTCCACAGAGTGCCGCCGTCCGCCCCCGGACGCGCGGCACCGAGCGTTCCGAGGCGCGTCGCGCCGAACTCATCGCCATCGGACGGAAGTTGTTCGCCGACACGTCCTACGACGCGCTGTCCATGGACGACATCGCCCGGCAGGCGCACGTCGCCAAGGGCCTGATCTACTACTACTTCCAGTCCAAGCGCGGCTACTACCTGGCGATCATCCACGCCTCCGTCGCCGACCTGGTCGACTTCGCCGCGAGCGGCCTCGAACTGCCCGCCGTGGACCGCGTCCACCGCACCATCGACACCTACCTGCGCTTCGCCGAGCACCACCAGGCCGCCTACCGGACCATCGTCAGCGGCGGGGTCGGCTTCGACACCGAGGTGCACGCCATCCGGGACGGTGTCCGCGAGGCCATCGTCGCCACGATCGCGGAAGGGGCCTACGGCCGCCGGGACATCGCCCCGCTGGCCCGCATGGGCCTGCTCTCCTGGGTGTGCAGCGTGGAGGGCGCCACCCTGGACTGGATCGACTGCCCCGAACTGTCCCGGGACACCATGCGCGACCTGCTGGTGAAGACCCTCGGCGGAGTGCTGCGCGCGGTCGAGGAGATGGATCCGTCCCACCCGGCACCGCCCCCCGCGCGCCGCGCCACGTAGCGGGCACGCGGCGGGAGCCCGGGGTCCCGCGCTCCACGCCCGAGCGCCCCTGATGCGACGGGCCGGTCGATCGTCCCGATCGGCTCACCGTCCGCGCCGTGGCCCCGGCTCGATCGGCGGATTGGCATGGACATGGCAAGGGGCGCCGTCATGCGCGAGAAGAGGACTGGACCAATGGCTCAATGGTGTGGACCAGCCCGGGGGGCGGATAACGCTTCGGCTGGATTCTTGGAGTAAGCGGTCGTTAACTGGTGACGGGAGGTCGCTGATCGGGCATACTCACGGCACACAGCCGCTGGTCAGCAGCTTCCGAGACCCGGAAGCGGGCGCCTCGGCCGGAACCGGAACGATCAGGCGGAGCCGCCTCACCCACGGCGCACATCCGCCCCGTGTGCCCGAACAGGGAGGAGACCGACGCCATGTCCGACCGCGACCCGCAGCCGGTGGAGCGTCAACTGCCGACGGAAGAGGCGAGGGACCTGCTCGCACTCGTCCGGGAGCTGGCGCAGCGCGAGATCGCGCCGAGGGCGGCCGAGGAGGAGGACGCCGGGCGCTTCCCCCGCGAGGTCTTCACCCTGCTCTCGGAGACGGGCCTGCTGGGCCTGCCGTACGACGCCGAGTACGGCGGCGGCGACCAGCCCTACGAGGTCTACCTCCAGGTCCTGGAGGAACTGGCCGCGGCCCGCCTGACCGTCGGCCTGGGCGTCAGCGTCCACACCCTCGCCTCCTACGCACTCGCCGCCCACGGGACCAAGCAGCAGCAGGTCGAGCACCTGCCCGCCATGCTCGGTGGCGGTCTGCTGGGCGCCTACTGCCTCTCCGAGCCGTCCTCCGGCTCCGACGCGGCCTCCCTGCGCACCCGCGCCGTGCGAGAGGGCGACGACTGGGTGATCACCGGGACCAAGGCCTGGATCACCCACGGCGGCATCGCCGACTTCTACACCGTGATGGCCCGTACCGGGGAGGACGGCCCGCGCGGGATCACCGCCTTCCTGGTGCCCGGTGACGCGGAGGGGCTGAGCGGCGCGGTGCCCGAGAGGAAGATGGGCATGAGGGGCAGCCCGACCGCCCAGGTCCACCTCGACGGCGTCCGCGTCCCCGACAGCCGGCGCCTCGGTGAGGAGGGGCAGGGTTTCGCCATCGCCCTGTCCGCCCTGGACTCGGGCCGGCTCGGCATCGCGGCCTGCGCCATCGGCCTGGCCCAGGCGGCGCTGGACGAGGCGGTCGGATACGCCGCCCAGCGCCGGCAGTTCGGGCGGCCCATCGGTGACTTCCAGGGTCTGCGTTTCATGATCGCCGACATGGCGACCCAGATCGAGGCCGGCCGGGCGCTCTACCTCGCCGCCGCCCGGCTGCGCGACGCGGGCAGGCCGTTCGCCAAGCAGGCCGCCATGGCCAAGCTGCACTGCACCGACACGGCGATGAAGGTCACCACGGACGCCGTGCAGATACTCGGCGGCTACGGCTACACCGCCGACTTCCCGGCCGAGCGCTACATGCGTGAGGCCAAGGTGCTGCAGATCGTCGAGGGCACGAACCAGATCCAGCGGATGGTCATCGCCCGTCACGTGGCAGGGCCGGAGGGTCGCTGAACTCGCCGCTGCGCACCGTCGGGGCCGCCAGCCTGATCCACTCCGGGTCGTGGCGGCCCGGCAGGGTGCGGCCCCCGTCGGCCCAGGCGCGCATGAGGGCGCGGTAGATGGGCGGGTCCTGCGGCGCGGACGGCGGAACCGATCCTGCGGGGCGCGGTACGAAGATCCGGCGCTGACGCCCGGTGGCCGTGTGCAAGGCGGTCATGCCCGGAAGAACGCGACGTGGGCCGGGCGGGTCACCGCCCGGCCGAATCGAGCTTCAGTTCACCGGCGTCCGCCTCCGCGTGCCGACGGCGGCGCCGTCCCGCGCGAGGCGGCTCCGGGGCCGCTGTCTGCGCACGCCCGTCCCGCCCCACGGTGGCTCGCGGTGGTGGGGCGGCACGCCGGCGCGGGTGGGGAGGCTCAGGCCGCCTGGCGGCCCATCGCGCGCACGCGCATGGGGCGCGAGCCCGGGCCTCCGACGTGCGAGAAGGGCTGTGTCCGCCAGTTCAGGCCCTGGGGGAGCGTCAGCAGCAGAGCGGTGTCCTGCTCCTGCGGGGCGAAGGACTCGTCCGCGGGGCGGGCCTCCGTCGCGGCGCGGCCGGTGCCCGTGCAGGCCGTGAGGCCGAACGGGTTCCACGGCGAGGCGCACAGCGCGTGCTCCGGCAGGAACTCCTCGCCCGCCAGCAGCGCGATCGGCTGTGCGCAGTCCGGGCAGAGCACCCGGTACATCTCGAAGGTGTCGTAGGCGTCGAGTTCGTCGGCCTGGTCGGCGTCGGGTTCGACACCCTCCGGCACGGGCTCGACGACCGGCTGCCGCCGCGTGGACGCGGATCGACCTGGGCGCTTGACACTCTGCATGGGATTCTCCCCCTAAGGCTGGGCCGTGACGGCACTGCGGCCTCGACCACAGCAAGCACTTCCCGCCACGTCCGGGGGGTAATCACGGGAGCATCACGGAGGCCGTCCGGGTGCTGTGGTCTTCGTCACACGGCTTGCGCGTGTGTTCCGGTGCGGTGCTTTTGTCCCCCGTCGTCCGCCGGTCCGCGACCCGCCGTCCCGGCCACGGCCCGCGCGCACCCCGGGAACCGGGCACGACCAGCGCTGCCCAGGTATCCGAGGAGATCACGCGCACTGTAGGTTTTGGCGCCATGGAGGAGCTGGACCGTCAGATCGTGCAGCTGCTCGTCAAGGACGGGCGGATGAGCTACACAGACCTGGGCAAGGCCACGGGCCTGTCGACGTCGGCCGTGCACCAGCGGGTGCGCCGGCTCGAACAGCGCGGGGTCATCCGCGGCTACGCCGCGGTCGTCGACCCCGAGGCCGTGGGGCTGCCGATGACCGCGTTCATCTCGGTGAAGCCGTTCGACCCCAGCGCCCCGGACGACATCGCGGAGCGCCTCGGCGGCGTCCCCGAGATCGAGGCCTGCCACAGCGTGGCAGGCGACGAGAACTACATCCTCAAGGTGCGTGTGGCCACCCCGCACGAGCTGGAGGAGCTGCTGGCCCGGGTACGCAGCCTGGCCGGGGTCTCCACGCGCACCACCGTGGTGCTGTCCACGCCGTACGAGGCGCGCCCTCCGAGGATCTGAGCCGGCCGCCCCGGTGCCGCGCCCGCCCCGGGCGCGCGAGAGACTGTGGGGCATGAGTGAGCTGTCCGCCGACCCCAAGACCGTCCTCCTGCGCCGCGGCGAGGTCCACAGCCCCGCCGATCCCTTCGCCACCGCCATGGTGGTGGAGCGGGGCCAGGTCGCCTGGGTCGGCTCCGAGGGCGCCGCCGACGCCTTCGCCGACGGCGTGGACGAGGTGGTCGACCTCGACGGCGCCCTGGTCACCCCCGCCTTCACCGACGCCCATGTGCACACCACCGCCACCGGCCTCGCGCTGACCGGCCTCGACCTGTCCGGTGCGCCCTCCCTGGAGGCGGCCCTGGACCGGGTGCGCGACTTCGCCGCCGCCCGGCCCGGCGACCGGGTTCTGCTCGGCCACGGCTGGGACGCCGCCCGCTGGCCCGGCGGCCGGCCGCCGACGCGCGCGGAACTGGACGCGGCCACCGGCGGCCGCCCGCTCTACCTGTCCCGCGTCGACGTGCACTCGGCCGTCGTCACCACCGCCCTGCTGGACCTGGTCCCGGGCGACGTCACCCGCGAGGACGGTCCGCTGACCGCCGACGCCCACCACGCCGTGCGTGCGGCCGCCCTGGCCGCCGTCACCCCGGTCCAGCGGGCCGAGGCGCAGCGCACCGCGCTCGCCCACGCCGCCTCCCTCGGTATCGGCTCGGTGCACGAGTGCGGCGGCCCGCAGATCTCCTCCGAGGACGACTTCACCGCCCTGCTGCGGCTCGCGGCCGAGGCGCCCGGGCCGCGCGTGATCGGCTACTGGGCCGAGCAGAACGTCGACAGGGCCCGCGAACTGGGCGCGCTCGGCGCCGCCGGCGACCTCTTCGTGGACGGCGCCCTCGGCTCGCACACCGCCTGCCTGCACCAGCCGTACGCCGACGCCGGGCACACCGGTACCGCCTACCTGGACGCGGACGCCGTCGCCGCCCATGTCGTCGCCTGCACCGAGGCCGGACTCCAGGCGGGCTTCCACGCCATCGGCGACGCCGCGGTGACCGCGGTCGTGGACGGCGTGCGCGCGGCCGCCGAGAAGGTGGGCCTCGCCCGGGTCCGCGCGGCCCGGCACCGCGTCGAGCACGCCGAGATGCTCTCCCCCGAGGCCGTGGCCGCCTTCGCCGAGCTGGGTCTGATCGCCTCCGTGCAGCCCGCCTTCGACGCGCTCTGGGGCGGCGAGGACGGCATGTACGCCCGGCGCCTGGGTGCCGAGCGGGCCCGCACCCTCAATCCCTTCGCCGCCCTGCTGCGGTCCGGGGTCCCGCTGGCGTTCGGCTCCGACAGCCCGGTGACCCCGCTCGACCCCTGGGGCACGGTCCGGGCCGCGGCGTTCCACCGCACGCGTGAGCACCGGGTGTCCGTACGCGCCGCGTTCACCGCGCACACCCGCGGCGGCTGGCGGGCCATCGGCCGCGACGACGCCGGGGTCCTGGTGCCCGGCGCACCCGCGGACTACGCCGTCTGGCACACCGGTGAGCTGGTCGTCCAGGCCCCCGACGACCGGGTGGCCCGCTGGTCCACCGATCCCCGCTCCGGCACCCCCGGCCTGCCCGATCTGAGCCCCGGTGGCGAGCTGCCGCGCTGCCTGCGCACCGTGGTCGGCGGACGGACGGTGTTCGTACGGCCGGGCGAGTGATCTCCCGGGGTGGCGCGACGGCGCTGCGGGGGTGCCACAGGCTCGCCCTACCTGCGCATCCTCTGGGCTCACCTCGACAGGTGGTACGTCCGTGCAGGTCAGGGGCCTGTTGACAGTCGGCGGCCGGGGGCCGGTAGGTTCGGCCGAGTCCACCACCGGACGCCCGACCGTGGAGTGTTCGGCCATTCGTCGCAGCGCCGCTGGGTCAGGGACGGTGTGCAGCACCGGGCACCGTCACTGGCAGCCAGGCTCAGCGCCCGCGCCGACGGGGGAACGCTCCGGCCGGTCGGCAAGGTGTGACCCGGGTGGGGCCCGGTCGCTCAGTAGACAACGGCTTTCGGTCGACCCGCAGCCAGCGGGTCCCAGGTCGGCCCGAAGGGCGCCGGGCCCCCATCCGCAGCGGAACGCGAATGCCGAAAAGCACATCCTTACCCCACGCTTGTGGAAACAACACCACCGTACGACCGTGCCGTCGCGTCATCGCAGGCCGCGGCCATTATGGTGGACGCCTGCGTACGACATGAAGGGGCAGCAGTGAACGACGGCGACGGGACCCTCGCGGCCAAGGCCCAGGGGAGGCAGTTCGGTCCGCTCGGCACGGCCTTGGTGATCATCCCGACCTACAACGAGGCGGAGAACATCAAGTCCATCGTCGGCCGGGTGCGCAAGGCCGTCCCCGAGGCGCACGTCCTGGTGGCGGACGACAACAGCCCCGACGGCACGGGCAAGCTGGCGGACGAGCTGGCCGCCGAGGACGACCACGTCCAGGTGCTGCACCGCAAGGGCAAGGAGGGCCTGGGCGCCGCCTACCTGGCCGGCTTCAGGTGGGGCATGGACCACGGCTACGGCGTGCTGGTCGAGATGGACGCCGACGGCTCGCACCAGCCCGAGGAGCTGCCCCGGCTGCTGACCGCGCTCAAGGGCGCCGACCTGGTGCTCGGCTCGCGCTGGGTGCCCGGCGGCCGGGTGGTGAACTGGCCCAGGTCCCGCGAGTTCATCTCCCGCGGCGGCAGCCTCTACTCCCGCCTCGCCCTCGACCTGCCGCTGCGCGACATCACCGGCGGCTACCGCGCCTTCCGCCGCGAGACCCTCGAGGGCCTCGGCCTGGACGACGTCGCCTCGCAGGGCTACTGCTTCCAGGTCGACCTGGCCCGGCGCGCGGTCAAGGCCGGGTACCACGTGGTCGAGGTGCCCATCACCTTCGTCGAGCGCGAACTCGGCGACTCCAAGATGAGCCGCAACATCGTGGTGGAGGCACTGTGGCGGGTCACCGCCTGGGGTGTCGGGGACCGGGTGGGCAAGGTCACCGGCAAGGCCGGGCAGGACCGGCCCCGGCCGCACGGCTCCCGCTGACCGTCCCGCGGGCCCGCTTATCCCGTGCTGAGCCGCGGCCAGGCACACTGGGAGCATGACGACCGGCGTTCCCACCTCTCCGTCCGCCACCCGGCCCCGCCGATCCCGGCTGCGCAGGTATCTGCCGCTGGGGATCGCCGTGTGGCTGGTGCTGGAGGTCTGGCTGCTGACCAGGGTCGCGGGCGCGGCGGGCGGTCCCACCGTGTTCCTGCTCCTGGTGGCGGGCGTCGTCGCCGGCTCGGTGATCATCAAGCGGGCGGGGCGACGCGCCTTCCGGAACCTCAACGAAGCACTGCAGCGGGGCGGTTCGCCGGCCCGCGGCGGCGGCAACGGCCTGCTGATGCTCGGCGGTCTGCTGCTGATGGTCCCGGGCCTGATCTCCGACGCGGCCGGACTGCTCCTGCTGCTCCCGCCGGTCCAGGGGGCCGTGAGCCGCTGGACCGAGCGCACGCTCGACCGCAGGCTCCGCCGGGTCGCTCCCGGCAGCCTGGGTGACGTCTTCCAGCAGGCCCGCATGCACCGCCCCGACGGCAAGGTGGTGCAGGGTGAGGTCATCAGGGAGGACACTTCCGAGCCCAGCGGCCCGCGCCCTCCGCTTTCCCGCTGAGGCCCCCGGGCGCGGCCGTTCGGGCCGCCGCTTCGCGGCAGCACGAAACCGCGGGCGCCGTACGTGGATCACGTACGGCGCCCGCGGTTGTTCGTGTCGTCGCGCGTTATGCGCTCTTGCGGCTGTCCCTGGGGTGAACCGCGATGTTCATCGCCCCCGAGCGCAGAACCGCCAGGCGCTCCTCGAGGACCTCTTCGAGCTCCTCACGGGTGCGCCGCTCCATCAGCATGTCCCAATGGGTACGCGCGGGCTTGGCCTTCTTCTCTTCAGGGCCGTCGCCGTCCACCAGGAGTGCCTGGGCCCCGCAGACCTTGCACTCCCACTCCGGCGGGATCTCCGCCTCGACCGAGAAGGGCATCTCGAACCGGTGCCCCTTCTCGCATGCGTACTCCACGGCCTGGCGCGGAGCCAGGTCGATGCCGCGGTCCGTCTCGTAGCTGGTCACTACGAGGCGCGTACCGCGAAGAGCTCGCTCACTCATGAATCGTGCCTCCCGGGCTTGTCGCCCACAGGACAGGTGTCGCTGTCGTCGTCATCCGGTCAACGTCCGGTCGGCGGTAAAGATTCCCGTTCCGGGTCATGCGTCGCCGTCGTAGCCGCCCCTTGTTCTACCCACAGGCGCCCGGTTTGTCACATCTGCTAGCAGATGTCACCCGGCGTTTCGGCATCTTTGACGCGCAGTAACGGTACGCCTGGCAGGCCAAACGCGTACACTACCGCCCTTTCGTGTCGAGTGCTAAATCGTGTCCGGTACCGGGTTGCCCGCATTCTCGATCGCACGCCGCACCGGAACCCTCGCGAGCAGGACGAACCCGATGACGAAGAAGGCCACCAGGGAGATGATCGCCGAGCGGTAGCTCCCGGTGACCTGGTAGGTGACGCCGAACAGCAGCGGGCCGAGCCAGCTCATCCCGCGGTCGCTCATCTCGTAGGCGGAGAAGTACTCCGCCTCCTTGCCGGCCGGCACCAGGTGGGAGAAGAGTGACCGGGACAGCGCCTGGCTGCCGCCGAGCACCAGCCCGATGCCGGCGGCCAGCACGAAGAACCACACCGGGGCCCCGGCGGGCAGGAAGTACCCGGCCCCCAGCGTCGCAGTCCAGGCGACCAGCGAGCCGAGGACGGTCCGCTTGGCCCCGTGGCGCCGCGCCAGCCACCCCATCGCGAGCGCTCCGGCCACGGCCAGTACCTGGACCAGCAGCACCGCCGTGATCAGCGTGGACTGCCCGAGGCCCAGCTCCTCGGAGCCGTAGACGGAGGCCTGGGAGATCACCGTCTGGATGCCGTCGTTGTAGACGAGGTACGCCAGCAGGAAGGCCAGCGTCAGCGGGTGCCGGCGCATGTCCCTGAACGTCTCCGCGAGCTGTCGCGGGCCGGAGGCCGCGACGCCCTCCGCCCGTGTGCGCCGGTCGCGCAGCCGGCGCAGCGGTACGAGCGTGAAGGCGCCCCACCACAGTCCGGCCGAGGCGAGGCAGACGCGGACGGCGGCCGTCTCGGTCAGCCCGAAGGAGGCGTGCGCCGAGTACAGGACCAGGTTCGCGACGAGCACCAGGGACCCGGCCGCGTAGCCGAAGGCCCAGCCGCGTGAGGAGACCGCGTCGCGCTCGGCGGGCGGCGCGATCTGCGGCAGGTACGAGTTGTAGAGCATCATCGCCACGGACTGCGCGGCGTTGGCCACGATGAGGAGCGCTCCGCCGAGCAGGTACCGGTCGCCGTCGAGGAAGAACATGCCCGCGGTGGCGGCGGCCCCGGTGTACGCCGCCGCCCCGAGCAGCGGCTTCTTGCGGCCCGTGCGATCCGCCGCGCTGCCCACCAGGGGCATCACCACGACCGCGAGGATCACCGACAGTGACACCGAGTAGGCGAAGAAGGAGCCCGCCCGTACCGGGACGCCGAGGGGGTGCACATAGCCGTCGGCGTCGGCCGCGTTCCCGGCGACCGAGGTGAGGTACGGGCCGAGGAACACGGTCAGGACGCTGGTCGAATAGACCGAGCACGCCCAGTCGTAGAAGTACCAGCCCCGCTGCTCGCGCCGTCGTCCGGCGGCTTCGCCCGCCGTCCCCGCCCGCACGGTGTCGGTGCCCACCCGTGCCCTCGCTTCCCCGCCGTAGTGCCGTGCGAAGGCGGGGTCCCGGGTGCCGGATCGCTCAGACCCAGACGCCGCGGTCCTCCATGACCTTGCGCAACGTGTCGATGTGATCGGTCATGATGCCATCGACGCCGAGGTCCAGCAGCCGGTGCATCCGCTCCGGTTCGTTGACCGTCCACACGTGCACCTGCAGCCCGCGCGCGTGGGCTGCGCGCACGAAGCGGTGGTCCACCACCGGGACGCCGGACTGGGCCTGAGGCACCTGGGCCGCCACCGCCGACCGGCGCACCGCGGCCGGCAGCCCCCAGGAGCGCAGCCGCAGGCTGAGCACTCCGCGGGTGCCGAAGGACGTGGCCAGCCGCGGCCCCGCCAGCCGCTGCGCCCGCAGCACCCGGGCCTCGGAGAACGAGCCCACGCACACCCGGTCCCAGGCGTCCGCGCGCTCGATCAGCTCCAGCAGGGGCCGCAGCGCCGGTTCCGCCTTGACGTCCACGTTCCAGCGGGCCCCGGGGAAGGTCTCCAGCAGCTCCTCGAAGAGCGGCACCGGCTCCCGCCCCGCCACACGCGCCTGCCGGACGTCCCGCCACGGCAGGTCGGCGATGCGGCCCGCGCCGTCGGTGACCCGGTCCAGCGTCGAGTCGTGGAAGGCGACGAGCCTGCCGTCCGCGGTCGCGTGCACGTCGGTCTCGATGTACCGGTAGCCCAGCTCGACGGCGCGCCGGAACTGGGCCGCGGTGTTCTCCAGCCCGTCGGCCGCCCCGCCGCGGTGGGCGAAGGGTATCGGGCCGGGATGGTCCAGGTACGGGTGGCGCGGGGGCGGCGTCGTGAGGGTCACGGACGCAGTATCGCCCCATGGGGTGTCATCCCGGCAACGACGGTGCTGCCGCCCGGTGCCGCCGGGGCGGCGAACACCTTCAGGAACCACTGCGCCAGCGGGCCGATGGCCACCGCGTAGAGCACGGTCCCGATCCCGACGGTGCCACCGAGGGCGAATCCGGTGACCACCACGACGACCTCGACCGTCGTCCGCATCAGCCGGACCGAGCGGCCGGTGCGCAGGTGCAGCCCCGTCATCAGCCCGTCGCGCGGGCCGGGGCCGAAACGCGCCGCGATGTACAGGCCGGTCGCCGCGCCGTTGAGCACGACGCCCGCCACGAGCAGCGGGACGCGTACGGCGAGAGCGTGCGCCTCGGGCAGGAGGGCGAGGGTGCCGTCCATGGCGAGGCCGACCACGAAGACGTTGGACACCGTGCCGAGGCCCGGCCGCTGGCGCAGCGGGATCCACAGCAGCAGCACCAGCGCCCCCACGGCGATCGACACCACGCCGATGGTCAGTCCGGTGAGTTCGGCGAGGCCCTGGTGCAGCACGTTCCAGGGCTCGAGGCCCAGGTCCGCCGCCACGAGCAGTGCCGAACTCGCGCCGTAGAGCGCGAGGCCCGCGTACAACCGGATCAGCCGACGACCGAGACGGTCGGAGGTGGACACGACATACCCCCCTGGGTGGTGGCAGTGGACTGACGCATGTCACTCTGTAGCTGGGGAGGACATCCCATCCATGGCCAATTCGGGGAAGGTGGACTGATCGGAATGGCGCATTGGACCTCAGCGGTGGGAGCCGCGCAGCTCGCCCGGCTGCTGACGTCACAGCAGGACCGTCCGGCGGGCCCCGGCAGCCGCCGCCCGCCCGCCTATCGCGCCCTGGCCGACGGCATCCGGCTGCTGGTCCTCGAGGGCCGGGTCCCCGTGGCGGCCCGCCTCCCCGCCGAGCGTGAACTGGCCCTCGCCCTCACCGTCAGCCGCACCACGGTCGCCGCCGCCTACGAGGCGCTGCGCGCCGAGGGCTTCCTCGAGTCCCGGCGCGGCGCCGGGAGCTGGACGGCCGTGCCGGCCGGCAACCCGCTTCCCGCGCGGGGCCTTGAGCCCCTGCCGCCCGAGGCCCTCGGTTCCGTGATCGACCTGGGCTGTGCCTCACTCCCGGCCCCGGAACCCTGGCTCACCCGTGCCGTCCAGGGGGCCCTGGAGGAACTGCCGCCCTACGCCCACACGCACGGCGACTACCCGGCCGGGCTGCCCGCCCTGCGCTCGATGATCGCCGAGCGCTACACCGCGCGCGGGATCCCCACCATGCCCGAGCAGATCATGGTGACGACCGGCGCGATGGGTGCCATGGACGCGATCTGCCATCTCTTCGCCGGCCGCGGCGAGCGCATCGCCGTCGAGTCGCCGTCCTACGCCAACATCCTCCAGCTCATGCGGGAGGCGGGCGCGCGGCTCGTACCCGTCGCCATGGCGGAGGGGCTGGCCGGATGGGACCTGGACCGCTGGCGGCAGGTCCTGCGCGAGGCCGCCCCCCGGCTCGCCTACGTCGTCGCCGACTTCCACAACCCGACCGGCGCGCTCGCCGACGAGGACCAGCGGCGCCGGCTGGTGGACGCGGCCCGCTCCGCGGGCACCGTCCTGGTCGCCGACGAGACGATGACGGAGCTGTGGCTCGACGAGGAGTACGAGGCCGGGATGCCGCGCCCGGTCTGCGGCTTCGACCCGGCCGGTTCCACGGTCATCACGGTCGGCTCGGCGAGCAAGGCCTTCTGGGCGGGCATGCGCATCGGCTGGGTGCGCGCGGCCCCCGACGTCATCCGCAGCCTGGTCGCCGCGCGCGCGTACGCCGATCTCGGCACCCCCGTGCTGGAGCAGCTCGCGGTGAACTGGCTGTTCAGCACCGGAGGCTGGGAGCAGGCCGTAGCGCTGCGCCGGGCCCAGGCCCGCGAGAACCGCGACGCGCTGGTGGCCGCACTGCGCAGGGAGCTTCCCGAGTGGGAGTTCGAGGTCCCGAAGGGGGGCCTGACCCTGTGGGTCCGCGCCGGCGGCCTGTCGGGTTCGAGGCTGGCCGAGGCGGGGGAGCGGGTCGGCGTCCGGGTCCCCTCGGGCCCCCGCTTCGGCGTCGACGGCGCCTTCGAGGGCTACGTCCGCCTTCCGTTCACGGTGGGCGGAGCGGTGGCGGACGAGGCGGCGACTCGACTGGCGGCCGCGTCCCGCCTGGTGAGAACGGGCGCGACGGGCGACGCGGAGTCCCCGCGGACCTTCGTGGCGTAGCCCGCGGACCTGAGTGGCGCGGGACGGGGCGCCGTTCGTGAGGCGCGGGTCAACGCCCCTGGTGCCGATCCGGCCGACCTGGGCCGGCCGACCTGGGCCTACCGAGCGTCACAAGCTCTTTGCGGCCACGACCTCCGGGTTCGCCCCGGCCGCATCGACCGCTTCGACCCGCTCGACGGGCTCGTCGGGCTCGACGGCCTCGACGGCCTCGACGGGCTCCGCGTCGACCGGCGTGGTGCGAGGCGGCAGCAACCCCAGCACGGCCTGCCGGTCGGCTTCGCTCGTGGCGTCGTCGTAGGGGTCCGGTGTCGCCGGCACCTGGAGCCGGTGCACCGGCCCCGTCCCCAGGCGCGCGTACCCGCGCCCCGGCGGCACCTGGGCGGGCGGACTCGTGTGCGGTGGCATCCCCAGCACCGACTCCACCTGCTGCGGCACCGCAGGCCCCAGTACGACACGCGCGCGCGTGTGCTGCCGCACCGCCTCGCTCAGCGACTCCGCGCTGTCGAACTGCTCGGCGACCACCACGGTCACGTTCGCGGCGCGTCCGTGCCGCAGCGGCACCTGCAGGAAGGTCTGCGGATCCCTGCGGTGGTCGGCCTCCGCGAGGTGGGTGAAGACGGTCGGCCGGTCCAGCAGGATCCACAGCGGGCGCCGGGTGTCCTCGGGCGGTGGGTCGCCCGCCTGCCTGGCGCGGTTGACGGCGGTGAGCCGCCGCTCGGTCTCCTGCGCGGCCCACTCCAGGCTGGCCAGCGCCCCGGCCGGCGCGCACTCCACGGCCAGCACGCCGTCCCGGCCGATCAGGCACGCGTACTCACCGGTGCCGCCGCCGTCGACGACGAGCACGTCACCGTGGCGCAGGGCCTGCAGGGCGATCGAGCGCAGCAGGGTCGAGGTGCCGCTGCCAGGGTGGCCCATGGCCAGCAGATGGGGCTCGGTGGAGCGGATGCCGGTGCGCCAGACGACCGGCGGTACGTCGCGCCGCTCCTCCTCGTAGGACAGCGGCAGCGTGCGCTGGACCTCGCTCGGGTCGGTGAACCCGAGGACCGTCTCGGCGGGTGCGGTGACGAACCGCTGGGCGGCGACGCCGGCCGGCAGGGGGGCCAGGACGGACAGCGTGAGCCGGTTGCCCTCCTCGTCCCAGCCGAAGTGGTACTCGCGGCCCCGGCCTGCCTTCGCGGCGAGCAGGTGCTCGATCCGCGCGCGGGCCGCGGCCTCGCCGTCCGGGAAGTACGCGGGATAGCGGATGACCAGGTGGGCGACGCGCCCGTCGTCGTCGAACTCGTGCGCCTCGAAGGCGTTCGCCCACTCCCCGCCGTGCGCGTACAGCGGCGCCGGGTCCTCGGCGGTGGAGAAGTACGGCACGAGGGCCTCGTAGAGCGACCGGAGGCGCTCGGCCTGTGCCTCGTCGGGCCCGTCGGGCGCAGGTGGTGTGCGGTCGCGGCCCTGCCGGGCCGCCGCCGCCATCACGGTGATGACGGCGAGCAGCGGCCCGTACGGCATCAGCACCACGACCAGGACCGCGGAGGCCGCCAGGAAGAGCAGCGGCCCGCGTCTGTCCTTGGGTGTCTCGGCCCACCTGCGCCGCCCGGCCGAGGCCAGCCGGCGCAGCCCGCGGGAGATCGTGATCAGCGGGTGGAGTACGTCGGTGGCGCTGTCGGCCGCGGTCCGCGCCAGTTCCCGGCTCCGGGCGAGCTGCGTCCGGGCGATCTGCGCGCTGTCCTTGCTCAGAATGCGGGGAAGAGGGCGCCGGGCCACTGCTGTCTCCTGTTCGGTGCGTGCGGGCGGGGTGTCCGGGCGTCAGAACTTGATGCCGCCCAGCAGGCTCGCCAGGCTCTCGCCGCCCGCCTTGATGCTCGGGGCGATGGCCGTGTTGGAGAGGTAGAAGCCGAACAGGGCCGAGACGCAGGCGTGCGAGCCCTTCAGTCCGTCCTTGCGGAAGAAGAGGAAGACGACAACGCCGAGCAGGACGACGCCGGACATGGAGAGGATCATTGGAGACCTCCTGGTGTCGAGGGGGACAGTCACCGTGAGTACTTCCAGGATCACAGGATGTGTCTATATTATAAAAGGTGCAAATGGGTGAATTACGGCGCCTTTCCCTCGACTGGTCGAGCCGTCGATGGGCCGCTTGGGCAGGGCGCTTGCGTCCGCGGGGGTCTGGGGTGATCTTTACCTCGGGCACTTCGGGTCATGTGAGGCGCGAGCCAGTACCCTTGCGATTCACCTGAACGGTTGTAACGAGAGGCGGTCACGCCGATGAGTGACGTTCCCGACCCCGAGGTCGTGGAGCTGGCGACCAAGATCTTCGATCTGGCCCGGCAGGGGCGGACGGACGAGCTCGTGGCGTATGTCGACGCCGGCGTGCCCGCCGGCCTCACCAACGACCGGGGCGACTGCCTGGTGATGCTCGCCGCGTACCACGGTCACGCCGACGCGGTGCGCGCCCTGCTCGCCCGGGGCGCCGAGGCCGACCGGGTCAACGACCGGGGCCAGACCCCGCTCGCCGGGGCCGTGTTCAAGGGCGACACGGAAGTGATCGGAGCCCTCCTGGAGGGCGGCGCCGACCCGGCCGCGGGCACTCCCTCGGCCGTCGACACGGCACGCATGTTCGGCAGGGCGGAACTCCTGGAGCTGTTCGGCGCGCACTGACGCGGCCGTTTTGACCAGGCACGACACCAACAACGGGGGAGGCGGTACAAGGCCGCCGGAAATACGGTCGCGGCAGCTCACAGCGGCGCGTCATCATGACGACGGATTCACGGACGCGCCGGCTGGGCAGGTGTTGCCGCACCGCGCGGACCGTGACGCGGTCCGCATGGGCCACCGACGAGAGGCAGAGAGATGGTCTACAACAAGCACGAGACGGCGGGCGCTCCGACGTTGTGTCACGCGGCCAGGTAATGCGTGTTTCCCGGTTGCGTCGACGCTTGATGTGAGGCTGTTTCCCATGTTCGATCCGGTCATAGCGCCCAGCGGTACGCTGCTCGGCCTGCTCCAGCGGGGCCGCGGCGACGGCACGCTGCACGCGCTCACCGCCCCGCGCGCCGAGGCGCTCGCGGCCCTGAACCAGTGCGTGCTGCGCGACCCGCGCCACGACTGGCAGGTGGAGAACCGCTCCCTCTACTACGCCCGGCTCTACCTCGATCTGAACGGCGAACTGGACGCCGTCGAGGCGCATCTCTTCGGCGCCGACGACGTCCTGGACGCCGAGGAGTCCCGCACCGGCCTCGCCCTGGCCGTGCTCGGGCACCTCGCCTCCTACGGCAGGCGCGACGCGCTCGAACTGCTGCGCAGGTACGCCGCCCACGGCTCCAACTGGGCCTGGGCCCTGGACGAGCTGGCCCTCCGGGACGACGACGCGGGCCTGCGCGCCCTGGCCGCCCCGGTCCTGGCCCGCTTCGCCGCCGACCCGGAGGGCGAGGCCGAGCTGGCCGCCGCCGTCCGCGACGCCTTCGAACCGAGGCCCTGGCGCCTGTGGGCCGAGGATCCGCGCCCGTCGGTCGCCACGCGCGTGCGTGCCGCCCAGGAGACCGGTTGTTTCGACCGCTGGCAGCGCCAGATGCGGCCCACCGGGCCACGTCCGGGCTGGAGCGTGCGCGCCGTCTTCGAGTGGGCCCAGCAGGGCATCGAGCGCGGCGCCGCCCTCCATGTGCCGGCCGCCCGCTGCCTGGTCGCCGTGGCCGGACCGGACGACCGGCCGGAGATCCTCCGGGCCGCCCGCGCCGGCACGGACGGAGCCCGCTGCACGGCCCTGCGCTACCTGGCCGACAGCAACGACCCCGACGCCCTCGGCCTGATCGAGGCCGCGGTCGCCGACGGGACGTCGGTCGTCGTGGAGGCCGCCGTCGACGCCTTCGAACGGATGCGCAGTATCGCCGCCGTCCAGCGCGCCCGTGGCTGGGCCCGGCGCCCCGACGCCCTCGGGGCCGCCGCGGGCCGCATGCTCGCCTGCCGCGGCGGGACCCAGGACAGCGACCTCGTCCTCGGCGCGCTGCGCGAGGCCGTCCGGGGCGAGGGCCCCGACGCGCCCACCCTGTGGACGCTGGTCGACGGTGCCGGGCGCCTCGGCATCGCCTGCGCGGCCCCGGTGCTGCGCCACGTCTACCGCGAGACTGCCTCCTCACATCTGCGCGGCCGGGCCGCCCGCGCCCTGGCCGCCACCGATCCCTCCTTCGCCACCGGCTTCGCCGTCGAATGCCTGTGGGACTGCGAGGAGACCACCCGGGAGATCGCCGCCCGGCACGCCGAGACCGGCGACATCCGCGTCGTCGAACGGCTCCGCCGCCTCGCCGCCGATCCGGCCGAGGAGGACGAGGTGCAGACGGCGGTCCGCAGCCGCTTCGGACCGGACGCGCAGACCATGTGACCCCGGCCGCTCGACGCCCGGACCGCGACGGAGCCCGCGGGGTCCGGCGGCGCCGGCCGGGCGTGCACGGGACACCCCGCGGGGCCCGGGCCGCGGCGCCGCCCCACCCACGCCGGGCGGGCGGGAGGCGCGCCCGCGCGTGAACACCGGGTGGCCCGCGGGACAGGCGGGCGTGGCGGCCGTGCGACCCGCGCGGGTGCGCGGTCCAACGCTCATGGGACGTTTCCCGGCCGGAAAGATCGACGTTGACGCGGCCACGTCCGGCACGGCGACAACACCCGTATGCGTGTCGTCATCGTGACCGAATCCTTTCCCCCCGACGTGAACGGCGTCGCCCACTGCGCGCTCCAGACCGCCCGCCACCTCGTGGACCGCGGTCACCATCCGCTCGTCGTCGCTCCGGCCACCGCACCCGGCACCACGGCCGACGCCCCGGCGGAGCCCTGTCCCGTCGTCCGTGTCCCGTCCCTCCCCCTGCCCGGCTACCCGCAGGTCCGGGTGGCCCTGCCCAGCCGGCGGCTCGCCGCCGCGCTCACCGGGCACCGCGCCGACCTGGTCCACCTGGCCGGCCCCTTCGTCCTCGGCGTGCGGGGCATGGCGGCCGCCGCCCGGCTCGGCATACCCGCCGTCGCCGTCTACCAGACCGACCTGGCCGGATACGCCCGCACCTACATGGGTGCCGGAGAGGCGGCCGCATGGCGCCGGATCCGCTCCGTGCACACCGCCGCCGACCGCACCCTCGCCCCGTCCAGCGCCGCCCAGCGCGACCTCGAGGCACACGACGTGCCCCGGGTCCGGCTGTGGCCACGTGGCGTGGACACCGTCCGTTTCCGGCCGGACCACCGGGACGAGGCGCTGCGCCGTGCACTCGCCCCGAACGGCGAGACCATCGTCGGCTACGTCGGCCGGCTGGCCCCCGAGAAGCAGGTCGACCTCCTGGCCGGTGCCTGCGGGCTGGAAGGCGTGCGGGTCGTCGTGGTCGGCGACGGGCCGAGCCGTGCCCACCTCACCGAGGCCCTGCCGGATGCGGTCTTCCTGGGCCGGCGCACCGGCGACGACCTCGCCCGGATCTTCGCCTCGCTGGACCTGTTCGTCCACACCGGTCCCTTCGAGACCTTCTGCCAGACCGTCCAGGAGGCCATGGCCAGCGGCGTGCCCGTGGTGGCCCCAGCGGCGGGCGGGCCGCTCGACCTCGTCGCCCACGAGCGCACCGGCCTGCTCGTGCCGCCGCGTGACGCGGCCGCCGTGCGGGAGGCCGTGCGCACCCTGGCCGCCGACGCGGGACTGCGGGCCGGCTACGGCGCCGCCGGCCGGGCGACGGTCGAGGGACGCACCTGGGCCGCCGTCGGCGACCAGTTGATCGCGCACTACGAGGACGTGCTCGCCGCCCGGAACACGGCGGTGGCGGCATGACCGGCACACCCCTGCGCATCGTCCGGCTCGCCAACTTCGTCACCCCGGCCTCCGGCGGTCTGCGCACCGCGCTGCGGGAACTGGGCAGGGGCCTGCGGGCGGCGGGCCACGAACCGGTGCTGGTGGTACCGGGCGAGCGGCACACCGACCGCGACACCGAGCAGGGCCGGGTCATCACGCTGCCCGGACCGGTGCTGCCCGGCACCGGCGGCTATCGCGTCCTGGCCGACCGACGGCGCCTGGCCGCACTCCTGGAGCACCTGGCCCCGGACCGCCTGGAGGTCTCCGACCGCACCACCCTGCGCTGGACCGGCCGCTGGGCGCGCCGTGCGCGTGTACCCGCCGTGATGGTCTCCCACGAGACCGCCGACGGCGTGCTGGGCGCCTGGGGTCTGCCGGAGCGCCTCGCCCGGCGGACCGCCGACGCCCTCAACACCCGCACCGCGCACGTCTACGCACGCGTGGTGTGCACCACGGAGTTCGCCGAGCGCGAGTTCGTGCGCATCGGGGCGCGCAACGTCGTACGCGCCCCGCTGGGTGTCGACCTGACGGAGCGCCACCCCGCCCTGCGGGACCCCGGCGCGCGGGCTCTCCACGCGCGCGGCGACGAGGCGCTGCTCGTCATGTGCTCGCGGCTGTCCGTGGAGAAGCGGCCCGGCACCGCCCTGGACGCCCTGGAGGTCCTGCTGCGGCGCGGCCGGCGGGCGGTGCTGGTGGTGGCCGGGGACGGGCCGCTGCGGGCGCGGCTGGAGCACCGGGCGCGGGTGCGCGGGCTGCCGGTGACCTTCCTGGGCCATGTCGCGGACCGGGCGTACCTCGGCGCGCTCCAGGCGTCCGCCGACGTGTGCCTGGCGCCCGGCCCCGCCGAGACGTTCGGGCTGGCCGCGCTGGAGGCCATGGCGTGCGGGACACCCGCGGTGGCGAGCGCGTCCTCGGCACTGCCCGAGGTGCTCGGGTCCGCGGGGGTGGCCGCGGCCGACCGGGGCGAGGCCTTCGCGGACGCCGTGGAACTGCTGCTGGCGCGCTCCGAGTCCGAGCGCAGGGAGGCGGCACGCGCGCGTGCGGAGTGCTTCGGCTGGGGCGCGGCGGTGGAGGCGTTCCTCGCCGCGCACGACGCGGAGGTGCTCGGGCGTGCGGACGCCCCGGTCCGTCCCGCCACCCGGGAGGGCGCGGCATGAGACCCGTCCGCTTCGTGGCGCTGGGCGACTCGCTGACGGAGGGCGTCGGCGATCCGCTGGGGGAGGCCTGGCGGGGCTGGGCCGCCCTGCTGGCCGCCGGCCTCACCGAGGACCCCGGCCGCACACGGTTCACGAACCTGGCCGTCAGCGGGGCGCGGACGCACGACGTGCGCGACTCCCAGGCTCCGGCCGCGCTCGCGCTGCACCCGGACCTGGTCTCCGTGGTCGTCGGCGTCAACGACACGCTGCGTTCCGCCTTCGACGTCGGCGCCGTGGCCCTCCGGCTCGACCAGGTGTACGCGGCCTTCGCCGGCCAGGGCGCCACCCTGCTCACCGCCTGCCTGCCCGACCCGGGCGCGATGCTGGGCCTCCCGGGCGCCCTGGCGCGCCCCCTGGCCCGCCGGCAGCGGGCGGTCAACACGGTCGTGCACGCGCTGTCCGACCGGTACGGGGCGGTCCACCTGCACGCCTCGGAGGGTGCCTGGCTCACCGACCGCGCCCTGTGGAGCGCGGACCGGCTGCACCCTGGCGAGCGCGGCCACCGGCAGCTCGCCGTCCGCTTCCACGCCCTGCTCACCGCGGCCGGCCTCGCCACCGGGGCGGCGCCGTCCCCCGAACCGGAGTTCCCGGCCCCGACCCGCGCGGCGAGCCTGCGGTGGCTCGCCACCGCAGGGACCGCCTGGGTGGCGCGGCGCTGCACCGATCTGCTGCCGCACCTGCTGCGCCTGGCGGCGGACGAGGCGGGGCACCGCGCGCGAGGCACCGCCGACCGCCTCGACGCGCGCGCGTCGGCCGCGGTGGCACGGGCGCTGGCCGCCCTGCCCGCGGCCCCGCGCGGCGGCGGGGGCGGCCGGACCGGCGCGCTGGATCAGCGGCGCCGTACCGCCACGAACCGCACCGGGGTGCCCGGGACCGCCTGCGCCGCCGCCGGGAGGTCGGCCGCGCGCACCACGGCGACCACCGGGTAGCCCCCGGTGGTCGGATGGTCGGCCAGGAACACCACCGGCCGGCCGTCCGGCGGGACCTGGACCGCGCCGAGCACCATGCCCTCGCTGTGGAGTTCGCCGTCGCGGGCCCGCTCCAGGGCGGGCCCCTCGGTGCGCAGCCCGATGCGGTTGCTCGCCGGGGACACCCGGTACGTGCGCGTGGTCAGCGTCCGCAGCGCGTCCGCCGTGAACCAGTCGTCGCGCGGGCCCGTCGTCACCCGGAGCACCAGTTCGGCCGGCGGCCGCGGCTGCGGTACGGCGTCGACGCGCGCGGGAGGGCCGGCCGGTGCGCCCAGCGGCAGCACCGCGCCGTCGGTGAGGGGTGCCGGACCGAGGCCGGAGAGCAGGTCACGCGAGCGGCTGCCGAGGACCGGCTCCACGGCGATGCCGCCGGACACGGCCACATAGGCGCGCAGGCCTGCCACGGCCGTGCCCACTTCCAGTAGTTCACCGGCGGAAACGGTGACCGGGGCACCCCAGGCCGCCGGCCGGCCGGCCACCGTGACCGGGCAGGGCGCGCCCCCGACGGCGACGGTCACCGTCGAACGCGGGCGCAGCGCGCAGCCGTTGACCGTGGTCTCCAGGACGGCCGCGTCGGCCGGGTTGCCGGCCAGCCGGTTGACGAGAGCCGCGGCGCGCGGATCGAGCGCCCCCGACCGGGGCACGCCGAGGTGCGCGTATCCGGGGCGCCCCCGGTCCTGCACGGTGGTCAGGGCGCCGGCCCGCACCACGGCGAGCGCACGGTCGGTCATGCCTCCTCCCCGGGTACCGGGAACGGGCGTGCGCAGGCCGTCACACGTCCCCCAGCGGGGTGAAGCGCACCCGCGTGCCCGGTGAGAGCAGCGCGGCCGGTACACGCGCGTGGTCCCACAGCACCGCGTCCGTGGTGCCGATGAGCTGCCAGCCGCCCGGCGACGAGCGCGGGTACACACCCGTGTACGGCCCCGCCAGTGCCACGGCGCCGGCCGGCACCGCCGTGCGCGGGGTGGCCCGGCGCGGGACGCCGTAGCGGGCGGGCAGTCCGGTGAGGTAGCCGAAGCCGGGCGCGAACCCGCAGAACGCCACGGTGAACTCGGTGTTCGCGTGGATCCGGACGGCCTCGCTCACGGGCACCCCCCAGTGGGCGGCGACGTCCGCCAGGTCCGGGCCGTCGTAGCGCACGGGGAGCTCGACCGGCTCGCCCGCGCTCGGGGCGGTGGCGGGCGCTTCGCAGGAGGCCAGTTCGGACGCCAGGCCGGCCGGGTCGGCGAGGCCGTCGAGCAGGACCGTGCGGGCGGCCGGGACGATCTCGCGGACGGTCAGCGAACCCTCCGCCCTGCGCCGCAGCAGCTCCGCGTGCAGCGCCCGCGCCTGGGCGCCGGAGGCGACCTCCACCAGCAGGGCGTCCTCGCCGACGGGGCGCGCCGTGAGCCGGCTCATGCGAAGGCCTCCACCCGCACGCCCGCCGCCACCAGCCGCTCGCGCACCCGGCGGGCCAGATCCACCGCGCCCGCCGTGTCTCCGTGCAGGCACAGCGAGCGGGCGCGCACCTGGATCCGCGCGCCGGAGTGCGCGATCACCGAACCGGAGCGCGCGAGACCCACCGAGCGGTCCACGACGGCCTCCGGATCGCTCACCACGGCGCCGTCACGGTCGCGCGGCACCAGCGTGCCCGCGTCGGTGTACGCGCGGTCGGCGAACGCCTCCGGCACCGCCGGGAGGCCCGCCTTCCCGGCCAGGTCCAGCAGCCGTGAGCCGGGCAGGCCCAGGACCGTGAGCGAGGCGTCCGCGAGCAGCACGCCGTCGACCACCGCCGCGGCCTGGTCCTCGTCGTGCACCACGCGGTTGTAGAGCGCGCCGTGCGGCTTGACGTAGGCCACGCGCGCGCCCGCCGCCCGGGCGAACACCTCCAGGGCACCGATCTGATAGGCCACTTCGGCCGCCAGCTCGGCGGGCGGCACGTCCATCGCGCGCCGCCCGAACCCGGCTAGGTCCCGGTAGGAGACCTGCGCGCCGATCGTCACCCCGCGCGCGGCGGCCAGCTCGCACACCCGGCGCATGGTGGCCGCGTCGCCGGCGTGGAACCCGCAGGCCACGTTGGCGCTGGTGACGACCGACAGCAGTTGCTCGTCGTCGGTGAGCCGCCAGCGGCCGAAGCCCTCGCCCAGGTCGGCGTTCAGATCGATCGCGGTCATGGTCCCTCGTGTCTTTCCGGTCCTCGGGTCGGGTGCCGCCCGGGCCTCTCGTGCCGGGCGCGGTGCTCGCCGGTGTCAGTCGACGCCGACCACGCGGTACTGCTCGTCCCGCACGTCGGTCAGGAACATGTGGCCCGGTGCGTGGGTGATGGCGAACGGCGGCCGGGACGCCGTCACCGCCGCCTGCGGGGTCACCCCGCAGGCCCAGAAGACCGGGATGTCGTCCGGCGCGGTGGACACCGGGTCGCCGAAGTCGGGCCGGCCGAGGTCCCCGATGCCGAGGGCCGCCGGATCGCCGCAGTGGACCGGGCCGCCGTGCACGGCCGGCAGCAGGCCGCTCTCCCGGATCGCGGCGCGCAGGTGCCGCGGCGGCACCGGACGCATGGACACGACCAGCGGCCCGCGCAGCCGGCCCGCCGGGCGGCACTGCCGCCCGGTCACGTACATGGGCACGTTGCGGCCCTGTTCGACGTGCCGGATCGGGACGCCCGCCCCGGCCAGTGCCCACTCGAAGGTGAAACTGCAGCCCAGCAGGAACGACACCAGGTCGTCCCGCCAGTACGCGCGCACGTCGGTCGGCTCCTCCGCCAGTCCGCCGTCCCGCCACACCCGGTAGCGGGGCAGGTCGGTCCGCAGATCAGCGCCCGGGGCGAGCACGGTCGCGGTGGCACCCGCGTCCGTGACGTCCAGCACGGGACACGGCTTGGGGTTGCGCTGGCAGAACAGCAGCATGTCGTAGGCCCAGTCGGCCGGCACCGCGATCAGGTTGGCCTGGGTGTGCCCGGCCGCCACACCAGCCGTGGGCCCGCAGAGGCCCTCCCGGAAGCGGGCCCGGGCGGCCTGGGGGCTCCACGCGTGCGCGTGCTCGTCGACGAGGGTCACGGGCCGGCCGGAGGTACGGGCCGCCCGCGTCACGCCAGATCCTTACCGCGCGTCTCCGGCAGCCCCAGCAGGGCGAGCGCCGCGAGGCCGTAACCGGCGGCCCCGAAGACCAGCGCGCCGCCCACGCCCCAACTGTCGGCCAGGAAGCCCACCAGGGTCGGGAAGACGGCGCCCACCGCGCGGCCGGTGTTGTACGTGAAGCCCTGAGCGGTGCCGCGCACCGCCGTCGGGAACAGCTCGCTCAGGTAGGAGCCGAAGCCGCTGAAGATGGCCGACATGCAGAAACCGAGCGGGAATCCGAGCACCAGCAGCAGGGTGTCGGCGCCGTGCGGGATGTGGGCGTAGGCCAGCACGCACACCGCCGAGAGCAGCGCGAACAGCCAGATGTTGCGGCGCCGGCCGAGCCGGTCGGTGAGGTATCCGCCGGTCAGGTAGCCGAGGAAGGCCCCCGAGATCAGGAGCGTGAGGTAGCCGCCGGTGCCCACCACGGACAGGCCGCGCTCGCTCTTCAGGTACGTCGGCACCCAGGTCGCCAGCGTGTAGTAGCCGCCCTGCACGCCCGTGGACAGCAGGCTCGCGAAGACCGTCGTGCGCAGCAGACCCGGATCGCCGTCCCTGGCCGGCCGGAAGATCGCCCCGAACGAACCGCGCCGCGGGCTCTGTTCGCGAGCCGCCGTCGCCCCGGGCGCGTCGTGCACCCGGCGGCGCAGCCACACCACGAGCAACGCGGGCAGCGCGCCGGTCCAGAACATGATCCGCCAGGCCAGGTCGTCACCGGCGAGGGAGAAGACCAGCGTGTAGCCGACCACCGCCAGCGCCCAGCCGACCGCCCAGGAACTCTGGACGGCGCCGAGGGTGCGGCCCCGGTGCCTGGTGCTCGCGTACTCGGCGACCAGGATGGCGCCGACCGCCCACTCGCCGCCGAAGCCGAGACCCTGCAGGGCGCGGAAGACCAGCAGCGTCTCGTAGTTCGGCGCGAAGCCGCAGGCCACGGTGAAGACGGCGTAGGTGACCACCGTGATCATCAGTGCGCGCACCCGGCCCACCCGGTCCGCGACCACTCCCGCCGCGGCGCCGCCGACCGCGGAGACCACGAGCGTGACGGTGGTGAACAGGCCGGTCTGGCCGCTGTCCAGGTCGAAGTAGGCCGCGAGCGCCACCATGCTCAGCGGCAGCGTGAAGTAGTCGTAGGAATCCAGGGCATATCCGCCGAATGCTCCGGCGAACGCCCGGCGGCCGCGCGGGCCGAGGGCCCGCATCCAGCCGAACGCGCCGTCCTCGGTGGCGTGTTCGCCGGTCGCCGGTCGCCGGTCCGGGGTCACGGACCGGGGCGGGGGGGTCGTGCTCATGGGCACCTCGCAGAGGGGGACGGAGGGTGCGGTGGGCCGAGCGGTGCGGTGGGGAAGCCGTGCCGTGCCGAGCACCGTAGAGGATCGTTCAACGATCCTTCAATACCTCTGTTGTCTCGTTCCCCCGACTGCGATTGAATTCCGGGCATGGCAGAGCAGCTGACGGGACTGGCCGGCGACCGCGCACTCCTGGGGCGTACCAGCACCGCCGAACGCGTCGCCGACATCCTCCGGAGCAGGGTCGCCGAGGGTTTCTTCCCGCCGGGCGCCCGACTGTCCGAGGACGCCATCGGCGGCGCCCTCGGCGTGTCCCGCAACACACTGCGCGAGGCGTTCCGGCTGCTCACCCACGAGCGTCTGCTCGTCCACGAACTCAACCGCGGGGTCTTCGTCCGGGTCCTGACCGCGGAGGACGTCGAGGACATCTACCGCGTCCGCGCCCTGGTCGAGTGCGCCGTCGTCCGCGGCCTCGGCGAGCCGCCGTACGCGCTCGACGGCCTGGCCGCCGCCGTCGCCGAAGGCCGGCTCGCCACCCACGAGGACGACTGGAAGGCGCTGGGCACGGCCAACATCCACTTCCACCGCGAACTGGTGGCGCTGGCCGGCAGCGAACGCACCGACGAGCTGATGCGCGGCGTCTTCGCCGAACTGCGGCTCGCCTTCCACGTCGTCGACCACCCGCGCCGGCTGCACGAGCCCTACCTCGCCCGCAACCGCCAGATCCTGCAGGCCCTGCGGGCC
This sequence comes from Streptomyces cellostaticus, assembly GCF_023630175.1. GTDB lineage: Bacteria > Actinomycetota > Actinomycetes > Streptomycetales > Streptomycetaceae > Streptomyces > Streptomyces cellostaticus_A. The sequence goes on from NZ_JALLIN010000035.1 coordinate 53,200, forward strand.
GGCGACCCGCGCGAGGCCGAGCGGCTGCTGGGCACCTACCTCGCCGACTCGCGGGAACGGGTCGTGGAGGCCTACCGGCACCGGGTCGGCGAGGACACCGCCTCCTGACCCCGGGTGCCGGTCGGGTCCTGCCCGCGCCGAAGGCCGTCGCGATCACGCACGGTGCCCCCGGAGCCGCCGCCCGGCGCCTGTCGAGTCCCCGTGACGGCCGTCGCTTCTGCGTCGTTTGGGCCGTTGTCGGACCGAGGACCTAGTCTGTGCACCGTGACTTCGCCTGCATCGACGGACAGCGTTCCGCCCCAGCTCAGCGCGGGGCCGCGCCCGGCACCGGGCCCGGCCGCCGACGAGGGGCTGGCGCGGCGGCTGCGCGCGCTCGCCTGCACGGCGCCGCTGCACGACCTCGACGCGCGCAAGGCCAATCTGGCCGGTGAGTACTCGGTGTACGGCATGGCCGAGGTGGCCCTGGCCGCCATCGACCTCGTCACGCTGAACATGGACTTCGACACGGGCGCCGACCACGAGCAGATCGTGGCCCGGCTCGCCCCGCGCATCGCCGCCCAGGCCCCGCACCGGCCGGCCGCCGAGCACGAGCGGGTGGCCCGCTGGGTCGTGGAGAACCTGATCAACGTCGGCAGCGTGGACCGCGGCTTCCGCGCGGTGTACGGCACGTTCGCCCCGGACGGCACCTACGTCCGCCGTGACTACGACTTCAAGCTGATCGAGGAGGTCCCCGGCCCCGGCGGCACGGTCTACCTGCGCACCACCGACGAAGCGGTCAACGTCCTCGTCGGCGCGTTGGACACCGACGTGACCAGCGCGCAGATCGCCGCCGAGGTCAAGCTCGAGGTGCTGATCAACCGGGGCCGCCTCGCGGACGCCCAGCTCGCCGCCGAGCAGGCCCGCTACCGCACCGTGCAGTACTCCGAGACCCTGCGCCGCGCCCTGGAGGCCACCCGGCGCAACGTCCGCGCCGTCGACTGGCTCAACGCCGTGCCCGACATGATCGCCGAGGCCCTCGACCACGTGGCCGACCGCTACCGGCACGAGAACGCGATCCTCACCAACATCCGCAAGGCCCGCGACGAGACCGAGGACCCCGGGAACAAGCGCCGCGCGGCCGAGCTGGTGGACATCGTCAAGGACTGCATCCGCCGGCACACCCAGTTGCAGTCCCGGCTGCTGGAGGCGGGACCGCTGTTCCGCGCCGAACAGGACAGGCAGGCGTTCGCCCCGGCCGCGGCCACCTCCGGCACCGACCTGTACGGCCACCTCCTCGCGCCCGCGCTGCCGCTGCCGCTGGAGGGGGCGGTCCGCGTCACCGACGCCTTCTTCGCCAACGCCACCGGGCTGCGCACCCCGGTGTCGGTCCGGGTCGGCGACCTCGTGGACATCCTGCTGACGCCGCCGGTGGAACGGGAGCACCTGGGCGCGGAGATGCCCGAGCCCGACCTGATCGCGACCCCCGACGACAGCCGGTTCAGCGAGGAACAGCTCGCCGTCGCCATGGAGCTGCTGGACCTGCCGGCCGACGCCCCGCGCAGGCTGTCCGGACTGCTCACCGAGGCGCGCGGACAGGATCCCGAACTGCCCTACCTCGTCGCGCTGCTGGCCGTGCACGCGGCCAGCCCCGCCGTCGGCACCGCCTACCGGCAGGGCGAGCAGAAGCTGCTGTTCGCCGTCGACGACGGGACGGACCTGGACGATCCCGAGTTCGGCGGAGCCGACCTGATCGTCGGAACGGCGCTGCTGGACGCGGCGGGAATGGCCGCCGACCGGACGGAAGCAGCATGAGTGAGCGAGACCGCGACAAGGAGCCCAGACCGTGACCGAGCACGTCGAGTGGAGTGACACGGAGGCCCCGGCCCCGGCGGCGTCCGCCGCCGTCACCCCCGCCGACGCCGCCGACGCGGCGCGGCTCGTCGCCTTCGGGCTGCAGCCCAAACTGCAGCCCGCGCGCGACCAGGAGTACACCGACCTGCTGCGCCGCTACCGCGAGGAGCCGGCGTTCGCACGGCTCGCGGACGCCGTCGCCGCCGGCCTCGGTCTGATCGTGCTCGAGGTGTCCCCGCGCGCCGGGATGGCCGTGACGGCCGCCGAGGACTCGGTGTTCGCCGTCCGGATGGGCGACTACGCGCGTCGCACCGCCGCCGACTCCGGGGACCGCTTCCTGCACGGGCTGGCCCACCTGGCCGTCGCCGCGCTGGCGTTCCCGCGCCCGGAGGACCTCGCCGACGACTCCTACATCGGCCGGATCACCGTGAACGGCGTCGACGCCTTCGTCCGGCAGGCCTGCCGCCGCCTGGAGGAACGCGCCGAGGAACGCGGCGAGAACACCGACCCGGCCACCGGCACGCCCGGTCTCGAGGCCGCCTGGCGGATCTGGGCCCGGCGCAGCGCGACCGGCGCCACCAAGGACGCGCGCCGGCCGGCCGCCTCGACCACGGGCATCGTCGCCAAGGCCGCGGCCTTCCTCACCGACTCCGGCTTCCTGCAGCGCACCGGGGACGACCACGGCGGCACCTATCGCACCACCGCGCGCTACCAGCTCCAGGTACGCGACCTGGCCGGCGGCGCCGCGATGGCCGAACTGCTGGAGCTGGGCGTCGTCCCGGTCACGGACGGCTCGGCCAGCCTGCTGGCAGCCGAGGACACCGAAGACCTGGACCTGGTGGCCGACGCCGGGCTGCCGTTCCACTCCTGATCCACCGCATCCCTGACCAGACTTACGAGAGTCCGCCATGTACGAGCTGTCCCGGGTCCGCCTCTACTCCATCGGGCCGGCCGGTGCGCGCTACGCCGACACCGTGCTCGACCTGCGGGGCGTGGGCGGGCCCGTGCCCGACCCCGCGCCCACGCAGGCGGAGTTCTTCGCGGAGGAGCCGTCCGGGCCGCCGCGCAGGCCCGCGCCCGCCGGCGTGCTCTTCCTGGAGAACGGGGGCGGCAAGTCCGTCCTGCTCAAGCTGATCTTCTCGGTGATGCTGCCCGGCCACCGCAACACGCTCGGCGGCGCCAGCTCCGGTGTGCTGCGCAAGTTCCTGCTCGCCGACGACTGCGGGCACGTGGCGCTGGAGTGGCAGCACGTGCAGACCGGTGAGTGCGTCGTCGTCGGCAAGGTCAGCGAGTGGCGCGGACGCCAGGTCTCCAGCGACCCGCGGAAGTTCGCCGAGGCCTGGTACTCCTTCCGGCCCGGACCCGGCCTCAGCCTGGACAACCTGCCCGTCGCCGAGTCCACCGCGGTACGGCCCCCCGCCGAGGGCAGCTCGGGCGCCCGGGGCCGGCGCCGCACCATGAAGGGCTTCCGGGACGCCCTCACCGAGTCCGGCAAGGCCTACCCCCACCTCGAGGTGCACTGGGAGGAGATCCACGACCGCTGGATCGAGCACCTCGGCGACCTCGGCCTCGACCCCGAACTCTTCCGCTACCAGCGGGAGATGAACGCGGACGAGGGCGAGGCGGCGGGTCTCTTCGCGGTGAAGAAGGACTCCGACTTCACCGACCTGCTGCTGCGCGCGGTCACCGACACCCGCGACACCGACGGCCTCGCCGACCTGGTCAGCGGCTTCGGCAACAAGCTCGGCCGCAGGGCCGAACTGATCGCGGAGCGGGACTTCACCGCGGGCTCCGTCGACCTGCTCGGGAAGATCGTCGAGGCCGCCGGGACGCGCTCGCGCGCGCGTGACGTCCACGCCGGAGCGGAACGCCGTACCCGCGGCCTGGCCCGGAGGCTGTCCGCGCGGGCCGTGCGTGAGCGGGTGCGCGCCGCCGACCTGGCGCAGCGCGTCACGGCCGCCGCCTACACCGTCACGCACTCCGAGGGCGCGCGCGAGCGCAGCTCACTCGTCGCCGCCGAACTCGCCTACCGCCACGCGTCCCTCGCGCTCGCCGCCGCAGAGAAGGCCGCCGCCGCGCAGAAGCGCGAACTGGCCGACGCACGCACCCTGCACTCCGCCTGGCAGGCCGCCGAGGCGGTACTGCGGCACCGTGCCGCCGCGGACCGGGTCGCGCGCGTGTCCGCCGCCATCCAGGAGGCCGAGCGGGACGCGGCCCCCGCACTCGCCGCCCGCGCCAAGGCCGCCGTGGACCTGGTACGGGCCCTGCACGCGGCCGCCGAGAGCGCCGAGAGCCTCGCCAACGAGGGGGAGGAACGCTCGGCGGCCCTGCAGGAGGTCGGTGAGAGCGGCTACCGCGACTCCACCGCCGCCGCCACCGAGGGCCAGCGCGCCCGCAGCGAGGCCGGGCACCTGCGCCAGCGCCTCACCGAGGTCGAGCAGGAGACGGCCGAGGCGGTGCGCGCCGGCTGGCTCGACGACAGCGCCCCGGACGCCGACCCGGCTCGCGCCGCGCTCGCCGCGAGCGACGCCGAGAAGACCGCCGTGGCCGCCTGGGACGCGGCCCGCGAGGCCGCCGGCAGGGCCACCGACCAGGCGCGCGAGGCGGCCTCCGCCGAGGCGCGTGCCGAGCTGACCGCGGCCCGCGCGGCGGACGCCGCGACCGCGGCCGAACGCGCCCACGACGCGGAGCGGCGCCTCGCCGAGACCCTGGCCGCCGAGGACCGGCTCGCCGAGCTGCTGAGCCTGCCGGCCGCGACCGGGGCGGCCCGGCCCGGGGTGCCGGCGCCGCGGAGCGGGACCGCCGACCCGTCGACGCGGGCGGGCGACCCGCCGGATGCCACCGGCCCGCGCGCCGAGGGTCCGCTGGGCGCCGAGGAACTCGACCGATACGCCGACGAGTTGCGCGAACTCCTCGACGACGCCGTGTCGGCCGCCGAACGGCACCTGTTCGACCTGCGCACGGCCGCCGCCGACGACGCCCGCATCCTCGGCGCCCTGGGCGACGGCGGACTGCTGCCACCCGGCCCGGACGTACTGGCCACCGTCGAGTTCCTCGGCGAGCACGGCATCCCCGCCCTGCCCGGATGGCGCTACCTCGCGCAGGCCGTCGACCCCGCCGACCACGCCCGTGTGCTCGCCGCCCGCCCCGAACTGGTGGACGGTGTGATCATCACCGATCCCGGCACGCACGCCCGTGCCCGCGAGGCGCTCGGTGACGCCGCCCTGCTGCCCCGCTCCGCCGTGGCCGTGGGCACGGCAGCGGCGCTGCTCGCCCCGACCCCGGCGCCCGGCACCACCCCCGGTGACGTCTTCCTGGTGCCGCCGAACCCGGCCATGCACGACGAGCACGCGGCGGACGAGGAGCGGCAGGCCCTGCGCGCGCGGGCCTCCGACCGCGACGAGGAGATCCGCGCGCTCGCCGCCCGGCTCGGCCGGGACCGCGAGCTGGCGGCCCGCCTCGTCTCCTGGCGCACCGGCTGCCCGGCCGGACGGCTCACCGAGCTGGGCGACGCGGCCCGGGAGGCACGCGCGTTCGCCGAGGAGAGCGAGGCCGAACTCGCCGAGACCCGCGTCGCGCGTGCCGAGGCCGACGAGACCGCCGCCGAGGCCACGCAGGTCCGTGACGAGCGGCAGGAGGCCGCGCAGCGGGCCCGGCGTTCCGCCGACGCCCTCGCCGGGCTGGCCTTCCGGCTGCGTGAGCGCGCGGGCTGGCAGGTCAGGCTCCGCGAACTCGCCGACGAGGCGGCCGAGTCGGAGGCCCGGGCCCAGGCCTGCCTGGAACGCGCCCGCGCCGCCGACGAGGACCGCCGGGCCGCCCAGCGGGCCGCCGACGACGCCCGCCGCACCGCGCGTGCCCTGCGCGCCGAACGCTCCGAGATCGCGGGCGCCCCCGACGACGTGCCGGCGGCGGACACCGACGCCCCGAAGGCCTCCCTGCCCGCCCTGCGCGAGGCCTACCGAGCCGCCTCCCAGGTGTACGAGAAGGTCGGCGTCGGCGCCGACCTGCGCGCCGAGCAGGCCCGGGCGGAGAGCGACGAGAGCGCCGCCCGCGCCGAACTGGACCGCCTCAGCAACAAGGTCCGCACCCGCGCCGAGCAACTGCTCCAGTCACCGGACGGCTCCGACGGCCCCTCCCGGCAGGCGGCCGCCGCACGCGCGGAGGAGCTGGTCCAGCTCCTGGAGACCCGTATGTCCACCGCGAGCGAGCAGCTCGGCCGGCTGCGCGGCGAGGCCGAGCGGCACGCCCCCGAGGACGGCGGGGCGCACACCGAGCTGTCCGGGGAGCTCACCCCGCGCGACGCCGGGCACGCCCAGGCCCTGCTGCGCACCGCGACGGCCGAACTCACCGCCCGCACCGAGGCGCTGGCCGAGGCCCGGGAGGCGCACGCTGAGCTGCTGGAGGGCCACCGGGCCGCGGAGGACGCCGCCGGCGGCTTCGAGGAAGTCGCCGCCCTCCTGCGCGACCTGCTGCGCGAGCACACCGCCGACGAGGAGCAGGACGAGCCGGAGCCCTACCCCGGCAGCCTGGAGGAGGCCCGGCACTCGGCCGCCGAGGCCCGCCGTTCCCTGCGCGGCTGCGCCACCGACCTGTCCGCCGCCGAGACGGCCGTGCGCGAGGCGAGCGACGTGCTCGTGCGGCACGCCAACTCCACGCGGTACGAGCAGGTACGCACCCCCGCCCGGCAGCAGATCCGCGAGCTGCCCGCCTCCGCGCTGCCCGAGCACGCGCAGAAGTGGGCGGACGCCTTCGCGCCCCGCCTGCGTGTCCTCACCGACGAACTCGCCCAGTTGGAGCGCAACCGGGACTCGATCGTCGACCGGCTCCGAGGACTGGTCGAGTCGGCCCTGGCCACCCTGCGCTCCGCCCAGCGGCTCTCCCGTCTCCCGGAAGGGCTCGGCGAGTGGTCCGGACAGGAGTTCCTCCGCGTCCGCTTCGAGGAGCCCGACCAGGCGACGCTCACCGAGCGGCTCGGCGAGGTCATCGACGAGGCCACGCGCGCGGCCGTGAAGAAGAACTCCGACCTGCGGCGCGACGGCATGTCGCTGCTGCTGCGCGGTGTCGCGGCCGCGCTGCAGCCGAAGGGCGTGGCCGTGGAGATCCTCAAGCCGGACGCCGTGCTGCGTGCCGAGCGTGTCCCCGTCGGCCAGATGGGCGACGTGTTCTCCGGCGGACAGCTCCTCACCGCCGCCATCGCCCTGTACTGCACGATGGCCGCCCTGCGCTCCAACGACCGGGGCCGCGACAAGCACCGGCACGCGGGGACGCTGTTCCTCGACAACCCGATCGGCCGCGCGAACGCCACCTACCTGCTGGAGCTCCAGCGGGCGGTGTCCGACGCACTGGGCGTGCAACTGCTGTACACCACCGGTCTGTTCGACACGACCGCGCTGGCCGAGTTCCCGCTGGTGATCCGGCTCCGCAATGACGCCGACCTCAGGGCGGGCCTGAAGTACATCAGCGTCGAGGAGCACCTCCGGCCCGGCCTGCCCCAGCAGCCGCAGGCCGGGGAGGCGGTGCACAGCGAGATCACGGCGACCCGCATGTTCAGACGGCCCGCCTCCGCGACCCCCTGATCGAGGCCGGCGGGACGGTGCCGGGGGCCGGCCGGGCCGGACGCGCCGTCCGGCTCGGCCCGTCAGGGGTGCGAGAGCCGCCCGGTGCCGCCCCGCCGGGTTATCCGCGCCTGCTCCCGCAGGGTGGCCCGCTCCTGACGCCGACGGGCCCGCCGCTCACGGCGCAGCGTCCGGGCCGTGCTGCTCGGCTCGGAGACCACGCCGTACCGCTGGTTCCACACCTGGCGGGTCACCCAGACGTCGGCCACGCCCCAGGTGGCGACGATCGTGCTGACCACACTGCTGATCACCATCGGGAAGGCCAGCCAGGACCCGGCCATCGTGCACAGGAAGGCCACCACCGCCTGGATCAGCGTGACCGAGGCGATCAGCACCGCCCGCACCGCCGAGGTGCGCACCGGGTCGGGCAACCGGCGCCGCCGCGCGGGCTCCTCGACCCACAACTGCCTCTCCCGCTGCCGGAATCCGCGTTCGGACTGCCCGGTGCTCTCCTGCGCCGGAATGTCGCGATCCGGTGCTTCCGGGTGCCGCCGCACCGACGAGCGCTCCGCCACGCTCTCCGCCGTCGATCCGCGCCGCTCCGCCGTGCCCATCACCGTGTCACTCCCCACCGCCGGCGGGCCCCTTGCCCCGTTGTCCGAAGACGCCGACTCCCTGTGGCTGCCCGGCTTGCGCGCTTTTACGCCGCCGGGGTGCGGGATGCGGCTCCTGCATCCGATTCCGCCCCCATTGCCCATCGAGGAAGACGAGCATCGCGCCGTAAAGATTCCCGACGGCGAAAAATTCAGGCCAACCAATTGTCCGTACTCCTCCGGCCGCTCGCGTCGCGAGCCCCCGCATCCCGGGCGCAAAGTCCCGCAATGCCCGGACAACTCGTCATCTCTCGCCCCCGGTACGGACGTTCGCACGCCAGATGCGTCTTCGAGTCGACCGCGCCGCGGTAGTAGGCTCACGCCGTTTGTTGACGCACATGTGCGCCCCCGTCCGGCGGGGGTCGAGCTGGGGGAGGCCATGCGCTTTCGCGGGAAGTCGATCCGCCGGAAGATCGTGGCGCTGCTTCTCGTGCCGCTGGTGTCCCTGACCGCTGTCTGGGGCTTCGCCACGGTGCTCACGGGGCGTGAGGTCACCCGGCTCTTCAGCGTGTCCGACATCGTGCGGCACATCGGCCACCCCATCGAGGACGCCGCCCGCGGCCTGCAGCAGGAACGCCGCCAGACCCTCGTCTACCTCGCCGATCCGCGCGCGGCCGACGCCCTCGCGGCGCTCCACCGCACCCGCAGCGCGACCGACCGCTCCCTGGCCGAGATACGCGAGCACGCCCGGGACGGGGAGGTCGTCGACGGCATGGACGGGGACGACGGCGAACGTCTGACCACGGTCCTGGACGCCTTCGACGGCCTCGACTCCCTGCGCCGCGGTGTCGAGGCGCGCACGGTCAGCCGGGCCCAGGCCTTCGACCGCTACAACCGCCTCATCGACCCCTGCTTCACCCTGCTGGCCTCCCTCGACGGCATCGACAGCGTCGAGACGGACGAGCAGGCACGCGCCCTCGTCAACCTCACCCGAGCCCGCGAACTCCTGGCCCGCGAGGACGCGTTGCTCGGCTCCGCGCTGGTGGTGGGCAAGGTCTCCCGCGACGAGACCCGGAACGTATCCGACCTCGTCGCCCAACGCGAGCTGCTCTACGACATCAGCCTGCCGCAGCTCCCCGCCTCCGAGCGCGACCGTTACGAGCGCTTCTGGGAGAACGCCACCACCGCCTCGCTGCTGGCGGCCGAGCAGTCCGTCACCGGCACCGGTCCCGGAAGCCCGCGCGGCGTCACCGCGCGGAGCTGGGACGCCGGCGCGGCCGGAGTTCTCGACGAACTCGGCACCCTCGACGACCAGGCCGCGGAACGGCTCCAGGACCGGACGCGACCCGTGGCCGTCGGCGTGATCGCGCAGGCGGCCGTCACGGGGGTCCTCGGCCTGGTCGCCCTCCTGGTGTCCGTGGTCCTGTCCGTGCGCTTCGGCCGAGGTCTCGTGCGTGACCTGCGCAAGCTGCGCCTGGAGGCGCACGAGGCGTCGGGAGTGCGGCTTCCCGGCGTGATGCGCCGCCTCTCCGCCGGTGAACAGGTCGACGTGGAGACCGAGGTGCCGCGGCTGGAGTACGAAAAGAACGAGATCGGCGAGGTCGGGCAGGCCCTCAACACCCTGCAGCGCGCCGCCGTCGAGGCCGCGGTGAAGCAGGCCGAACTGCGGTCCGGTGTCTCCGACGTGTTCGTCAACCTCGCGCGGCGCAGCCAGGTCCTGCTGCACAAGCAGCTGACCCTGCTCGACACCATGGAGCGCAGGACCGAGGACACCGACGAACTCGCCGACCTCTTCCGGCTGGACCACCTCACCACCCGTATGCGCCGGCACGCCGAGGGCCTGGTGATCCTCTCCGGTGCGGCACCGTCGCGGCAGTGGCGCCGCCCCGTGCAGCTCATGGACATCGTCCGGGCCGCCGTCGCCGAGGTGGAGGACTACGAGCGCATCGAGGTCCGGCGCCTGCCGAGGGTCGCCGTCACCGGCCCGGCGGTCGCCGACGTCACGCATCTGGTGGCCGAACTCCTGGAGAACGCCACCGTCTTCTCGCCGCCGCACACCGCAGTCCAGGTCCTCGGTGAGCGGGTCGCCAACGGCTTCACCCTGGAGATCCACGACCGGGGGCTCGGCATGACCGCCGAGGCGCTGCTGGACGCCAACCTCCGGCTCGCCGAGACCCCCGAGTTCGAGCTCTCCGACACGGACCGGCTCGGCCTCTTCGTGGTCAGCCGCCTCGCCCAGCGCCAGAACGTCCGGGTCTCCCTGCAACCGTCCCCCTACGGCGGCACCACCGCCGTCGTCTTCCTCCCCGACCTGCTGCTGTCCGACGACGTCCCGGACACCAACGGCATCGGCTTCCGCCTCGACCGCGCCCGCCCGGCGAAGGAGGCCGGACGGGCCGGGGGACTCGACCCCGCCCGGCCCCAGGCGCCCGCGCCGCTCCCCGGCCTGCCCACCTCCCTGCTGGACGGGCCGGTCGAGCTGGAGGCGCCGGTGGACCTGGACGCCATCGACGACTTCCCCGGCGCCCTGACGGACGAGGAGAGCGAACGCGGCCACCTGTTCCGTTCCCGCCGGACCCGGGACCACGCCGACGAACGGCGGATCGCACGGTCGGACGGCCCCCGTCCGCCGGTCCCTCCGAGCATCGCCGACAGCCCGGACCCCGACCGCACCGGCGGCCCCGTGCCGCTGCCCCGGCGCCAGACGCCCAAGCTGGTCAGCTCGCACGGCCGGCCCGTCGTCGAGCAGCGCGCCCGGCGCGGCGACCCCGACGACCAGCCCGCCCCCGGCCCGCGCCGCCCCGACACCACCGGACCGGCCCCGCTGACCGCCCGCCGGCGTGGCACGTCGGCCCGGCGGACCTCCGCCCTCCCCGACCGCGCGGACGAGCGCACGGTCCCGCCGGGTGACGGCGCGGAACCGGGCGCAGAGGTCCCGGCCCTGCCCCGGCGGACCCGGCCCCCGCTGGCCGCTTCCGGCCGCGGACCCGGCGACCGCCCCCAGGCCGCGGACGACCCGGACCCGGGACCCGCGTCCGGCACCGGGCCGCTGCCCCGCCGTGTCCGGCAGGCCAACCTGGCCCCGCAACTGCAGCAGGAACCCACACGGCGCCCCGGACACGCCGAGGATCCGGCCGACCGCGACGCCGACGAGGTCCGCGACCGGATGGCGTCGCTGCAGCGCGGCTGGCGGCGCGGCCGTGAGGAGAACGCCTCGGGCGACGACACACGCAACGGCACAGCACAAGGAACGACTGAGGGGGACGGTCGATGACCGCACCGAAGGCCACCGGCCACACGGAGCAGAACAAGGGCGAGCTGAACTGGCTCCTCGACGAACTCGTCGACCGCGTCGCGGGCATCCGCAGAGCCGTGGTGCTCTCCGGCGACGGCCTGCCCACGGGGGCGTCCAAGGACCTGACCCGGGAGGACAGCGAACACCTGGCCGCGGTCGCCTCCGGCTTCCACAGCCTCGCCAAGGGCGTGGGCCGCCACTTCGAGGCGGGCAGCGTCCGGCAGACCGTGGTCGAGCTCGACGACGCCTTCCTGTTCGTCACCGCCGCCGGCGACGGGAGCTGCCTCGCCGTCCTGTCCGACGCCGACTCCGACGTCGGGCAGGTCGCCTACGAGATGACACTGCTGGTCAAGCGGGTCGGCGTGCATCTGATCACCGCACCGCGCACCGATCTGTCCGCAGGTGGGTAGTGGGATGGCATGAGCGGAGACGGTCAGGGAAGCAGCCACTGGTTCGACGACGAGGCCGGACCGGTCGTCCGTCCGTACGCCATGACACGCGGCCGTACCACGAGCGCGGGCCAGCACCGCCTCGATCTGATCGCGGTCGTCGTCGGCGAGCCCGGTGCCGAGGACCCGGAGACGGACCCGTCGCTCGCCCCCGAGCACATGGAGATCGTCGGGCTCTGCGCCCGGACCCCGCAGTCCGTCGCCGAGATCGCCGCGGAACTGAACCTGCCCATCGGCGTCGTGCGCGTCCTGATCGGGGACCTCGTGCACGCGAAACTCGTCCGTGTGACACGGCCGGTACCCCCGGCCGAGCTGCCGGACGAGAGTATTCTGCGCGACGTGATCAACGGCCTCCGGGCGCTGTGACCGGCGCGGAAGCGGAGTGACGACGTGACTGGCTGGCAGTTCTGGGTCGACCGAGGCGGCACCTTCACCGACATCGTGGCGCGCCGTCCGGACGGCCGGCTGCTCACTCACAAACTGCTGTCGGACAACCCCGGGCGGTACGCCGACGCGGCGGTCGCGGGCGTCCGGGAACTGCTGGACGGCTCCCGGGAGCCCGTCGACGCCGTGCGCATGGGCACCACCGTCGCCACCAACGCACTGCTGGAACGCAAGGGCGAACGCACCCTGCTGGTGATCACCCGAGGCTTCCGCGACGCCCTGCGCATCGCCTACCAGAACCGCCCGGCCATCTTCGCCCGTCACATCCGGCTGCCCGGGCCGCTGTACGAGCGGGTCGTCGAGGTCGACGAACGCATCGCCGCCGACGGAACCGTGCTGCGCGCCCCCGACCTCGGGTCGCTCGCGGGACCGCTCCGGCAGGCGTACGACGACGGGATCCGCGCGGTGGCCGTCGTCTGCCTGCACAGCCATCTGCACCCCGCCCACGAACGCGCCGTCGGCGACCTCGCCGCACGCACCGGTTTCCCGCAGGTCTCGCTGTCCAGCGAGACCAGCCCGCTGATGAAGCTCGTCCCCCGCGGTGACACCGCCGTCGTCGACGCCTACCTGTCCCCGGTGCTGCGCCGCTACGTACGCCACGTCGCCGACGAACTGCGCGGGGTGCGGCTGATGTTCATGCAGTCCAACGGAGGACTCACCGAGGCCGGACAGTTCCGCGGCAAGGACGCCGTCCTGTCCGGACCGGCCGGCGGCATCGTGGGCATGGCCCGTATGTCGCAGCGGGCCGGCTTCGACCGCGTCATCGGCTTCGACATGGGGGGCACCTCCACCGACGTCTCGCACTTCGCCGGCGCCTACGAACACGTCTTCACCAGCCAGATCGCCGGCGTCCGGCTGCGCGCCCCGATGCTGGACATCCACACCGTCGCCGCCGGCGGCGGCTCCGTGCTCCACTTCGACGGCTCCCGCTACCGCGTCGGCCCCGACTCGGCCGGTGCCGCTCCCGGGCCCGCGTGCTACCGCGCGGGCGGCCCGCTCACCGTCACCGACGCCAACGTGATGCTCGGCCGCGTCCCGGCCGCCCACTTCCCCGCGGTGTTCGGCCCGCACGGCGACCAGCCCCTCGACGCCGCCGTCGTCCGGGACCGCTTCACCGCCCTCGCACACGAGATCCGGGAGCGGACCGGGGACGACCGCACGCCCGAGCAGGTGGCCGAGGGCTACCTGCGGATCGCCGTCGCCAACATCGCCAACGCCGTGAAACGGATCTCCGTCCAGAAGGGCCACGACGTCACCCGCTACGCCCTGACCACCTTCGGGGGAGCGGGCGGCCAGCACGCGTGCCGGGTGGCCGACTCCCTGGGCATCCGCACCGTCCTCGTACCTCCCATGGCCGGCGTGCTCTCCGCGCTCGGCATCGGCCTCGCCGACACCACGGCCATGCGTGAACAGTCCGTCGAGGCGCCCCTGGAAGCCGCCGCGATGCCGGGCGTCCGCGAGACCGCCGCCGCCCTCGAGCACGCCGCCCGCGCCGAACTGCGCGCCGAGGACGTACCGGAGGACCGCATCCAGGTCACCCGCCGCGCGCAACTGCGCTACGACGGCACCGACACCACCCTCACCGTGGAGCTGACCGGGCCCGGCACGATGGCGCACGCCTTCGAGGAACGTCATCGCGCCATGTACTCCTTCACCCTGGACCGCCCGATCGTCGTCGAAGCGCTCTCCGTCGAAGCCACCGGCATCACCGCACCCCCCGACCTCTCCGCCCTCGCCCCGTACGAGGGCCACCGCGCCGCACCGCGAACCGTCCGCCTGCACACCGGCGGCGCCTGGCACGACGTACCCCTCCACCGCCGGGAGGCCCTTCCCCCCGGCGAGACCGTCACCGGGCCCGCGATCATCACCGAGCCAGGCGCCACGACCGTCGTCGACGACGGCTGGCGGGCCGTGGCCGGAGACGACGGGCATCTGGTCATGGAACGCGCGGCGATCACGGAGAGTTCCGAAGCCGACACGAAAGTCGATCCCGTTCTGCTCGAGGTCTTCAACAACCTCTTCATGTCGATCGCGGAACAGATGGGCGCCCGGCTGGAGTCCACGGCCCAGTCCGTCAACATCAAGGAGCGGCTGGACTTCTCCTGCGCCCTGTTCGACCCGCTGGGCAACCTGGTGGCCAACGCACCCCACATCCCCGTCCACCTGGGCTCCATGGGCACCAGCGTCAAGGAGGTCATCCGGCGTCGCGGCACCTCGATGCGCCCCGGCGACACCTATGCCGTCAACGACCCCTACCACGGCGGCACCCACCTGCCCGACGTCACCGTGATCACCCCGGTCTTCGACACCGAGGACGCGACGGTCACGGGGAGTGAACCGGAGATCCTCTTCTACGTCGCCTCCCGCGGCCACCACGCCGAGATCGGCGGCATCGCCCCCGGCTCCATGCCCGCCCACAGCCGGACCATCGACGAGGAGGGCGTCCTCTTCGACAACTGGCTGCTCGCCCAGGACGGCCGCTTCCGTGAGGAGGAAACCCGCCGCCTGCTCACCGGGGCCCCGCACCCCTCCCGCAACGTCCGCACCAACCTCGCCGACCTGCGCGCGCAGATCGCCGCCAACCGCAAGGGCGCCGACGAGGTCCGCCGCATGATCGAGGAGTTCGGCCTCGACGTCGTCCAGGCCTACATGCGGCACGTCCAGGACAACGCGGAGGAGGCGGTCCGCCGGGTCATCGACGCCCTGGACGACGGCGAGTACGCCTACGAGACGGACTCCGGCGCCGTCATCCGCGTCCGGGTGCGCGTCGACCGCGCCGAGCGAGGCGCGACCATCGACTTCACCGGCACCTCCGCGCAGCTCGCCACCAACTTCAACGCCCCCTCCTCGGTGGTCGACGCGGCCGTCCTGTACGTCTTCCGCACCCTGGTCGCCGACGAGATCCCGCTCAACGACGGGTGCCTGCGCCCGCTGGACATCGTCGTACCCCCCGGCTCGATGCTCGCTCCCGAGCCGCCCGCCGCCGTCGTCGCGGGCAACGTGGAGACGTCCCAGGCCGTCACCGGAGCCCTCTACGCCGCGCTCGGCGTGCAGGCGGAGGGCTCCGGGACCATGAACAACGTCACCTTCGGCAACGAACGCCACCAGTACTACGAGACCGTCGCCTCCGGATCCGGTGCCGGCGACGGCTTCCCCGGCGCCGACGTCGTGCAGACCCACATGACCAACTCACGGCTCACCGACCCCGAGGTGCTGGAGTGGCGCCTGCCCGTCCGGCTGGAGGAGTTCGGCGTCCGGCGCGGCAGCGGCGGCTCGGGGCGCCGGCGCGGCGGCGACGGCGCCGTGCGCCGCATCCGCTTCCTGGAACCCATGACGGTCTCCACGCTCTCGCAGCACCGCCGCGTACCGCCGTACGGCATGGCGGGCGGTGAACCCGGCGCGCTCGGCGCCAACCGGGTGGAACGAGCCGACGGCACGGTCACCGATCTCGGCGGGAGCGGCTCGGCGGACGTGGGACCGGGCGACGTCCTGGTCGTCGAAACCCCTGGTGGCGGAGGCTACGGCCGCCCGTCAACCGCACACGATCAAGCAGGAGAAGAAACGGATGATCTTCGGGCGTTCTGAACGCGGCAAGCCCCCGGTCGAGCCCGTCACGCTCAAGATCCTGGTGGCCGGCGGCTTCGGCGTGGGCAAGACGACACTGGTCGGCGCGGTCAGCGAGATCAGACCGCTGCGCACCGAGGAACTGCTCACCGAGGCCGGGAGTCCGGTCGACGACACCAGGGGCGTGGAGGGGAAGCACACGACCACCGTGGCCATGGACTTCGGCCGTATCACCCTGCGCGAGGACCTCGTGCTCTACCTGTTCGGGACCCCCGGGCAGGAACGGTTCTGGTTCATGTGGGACGAACTGTCCGAGGGCGCGCTCGGTGCGGTGGTCCTGGCGGACACGCGTCGCCTGGAGGACTGCTTCGCCGCCGTCGACTACTTCGAGCGGCGCTCGATCCCCTTCGTCGTCGGCGTCAACTGCTTCGAGGGCGCGGCCCGGTATCCCGCGGAGTCCGTGCGGCAGGCGCTCGACCTGGACGCGGCGGTGCCGGTGGTGCTGTGCGACGCACGTGAACGGGAGTCGGTCAAGGAGGTGCTCATCGGCGTCGTCCAGCACTCGATGGAGTACGCGGCGGGCCGCCGCCGGGCCCTCGCCACCTGACCCCCTCTCGTCCCGCGGCGCGGCCCGTACCTCCGCCGACAGAGGTACGGGCCGCGGACCCCGGGGACACCCTGCGCGTGTGAGGGGTCCACGCGTCGTGCACACGCGCGTGCCGGCGCAGCCGTACCGCCTCCGGGGGCAGGCCGATGGGCAGCGAACAGACCGGTGGCGCGGTGCCGGACCGCGCCGCGCATGGACGGCGATGTCGGCTGACACCGGGAAGTGTTGACCGGCACCGGGAGGCCGTCAAGCTCACCGACGGCACCGTTGACGGCGCCCGCCCGGGCGGGCCTTCCAGGACCGCCCTCCCGCAGGTGGGGCTCCGAACGGCCCGGTCCGGCCGGGTGGTTCAGCCGAGCGGCTCCGCCGTCGCGCGGCCCGCCCGGGCCGGTGCCGGACCGTGGCCGCGCCGGATCTCCTGCCCGGGCAGTCCCGCGTGCGCGAGCACCCAGCTCGTCCCGGCCAGCGCCTTGGCGGCCCGCTTCACCGGCGCGAGATGGGCGGCTGCCTGCCGATGGTCGAACACGCTCCCGGGCCGGCACACCACGGTCGACAGGGACAGCGTGACCGGGCGGCCGCCCACCGACCAGCGGACGTCGAGCACGGCGGTGGCCAGCGGCTCCAGTGCCTCCTCCTCGGCCAGCACCAGGAAGTCGTCCCCGCCGATGTGGCCCACGCGCGCGTACCCCGCGGCGGCGGCCTGAAGAGTCCGGCCCACCGACCGGATCAGCTCGTCGCCCGCGGCGAAACCCGCACCGTCGTTGACCTGCTTGAAATGATCGATGTCCAGCCAGCTGAGCGCGAACGCCCGCCCCTCGGCGATCCGCCGGTCCACCTCACCCGTGATCGCGTCCGAACCCGGCAGCCGGGTCAGCGGGTTCAGGCCGGCCGCCTCCTCCACCCGGGTCTCGGCCAGCGCCCGGACGAGGTCCGCGAGCCGTACCACCCCCACGCACCGGCCGCGGTGGTCGACGACGGCCACATCGTCCGAGGTGCGGTCGCTGCCGCCGATCGCCACGACGTCCAGCACCTCCCAGGCGGTGGCGTCCGCTCCGACCGCGCGCGGCGGGTCGCCCAGCTTGTGCGCGGGCCGGTCCGCGTACAGGGCGTGCCCGTACCGCCCCGACATCGACAGCAGGAAGCGCGACCGGTGCACCGAACGGACGGGCACCCCGGCCTGGTCCACGAGCAACACCCCGGAGACGTCCGGTGAACCGGTCAGCAGCGCCCGCACCTGCCCCGCCGAAGCGGTCACCGGCAGAACGGCGGCGGGCCGCACGAACTCCCGCACCGGTGGCCCCGTCCGGGGCGGGGCCGGGGCCCCGGGGGAGCGGGGCGGAACATAGACGTCCGTCGCCGGAATCCGGGCCGGCGGCGCGAACAGCTCGCCCTGGGCGAGCTGCGCACCGGCCGACAGCGCGGCCGCGCACTGCAGTTCCGTCTCCACGCCCTCCACCGCCACGAGGGCGCCCAGTTGCTCGCACAGCGTCCGCATCGCCAGTACGGCCGCCGGCCTCGCCAGCAGCGAGGCGTCGAGCTTGACCAGGTCGGGGGAGAGGTCGGTGAGCAGACGCAGGGGCATGTCCCCGTCCCCGATGCCGTCCGCGCTGATCCGGAACCCCTGCTCGCGCAGCGCGCCCACCGCCTCCAGCAGTGCCCGCTGCGGCACATGGGTGCAGGGCGGCACGATGTCGAGGGTCACCTCCCACGGCATCCGCCCCGCCGCGCGGACGGCGTCGTGCAGCCGCGCGAGACCGCCGAGGTCGGCGAGCGTGGCGGCGAACACGTTGAGGTGCAGCGGCAGCAGCGTCTCCTTGCGCGCCGCCGCGCGGAGTGCCAGCACGGCCAGCCTGCCGTCGAGTTCGGGGTCCCGGCGAGCCTCGGCCAGGACGTCACCGGCCTCCGGGCGGGCGAGTACCTCCAGTGCGGTGACCGCGCCGGTCCTCAGACTGACCACCGGCTGGAAGGCGAAGCGGAGAGTGTCCGTCCAGGAGTGCACGGGAGCATGATGGCGCCGCCGGAATGCGCCCAGGCGCAGTTCATGAGACGTTCACGCAGCATTCCCGGGTGATCACGGAGCGTGGAAGGCGCCGGTCGGGGCGCACCTGCGACACGCGGACCGGGAGCCCTCGTTCCACGTCGGCTCCCGGTTCGTCAGTGCCGGAACCAGCCCCTCCCCTGATCGGATACAGTCCGCGCGTGTCCGAAAATCAGCATTCCATCGCCAACTCCGCACCCGGAGCCCACTGTTCCGCCTGCGGAGCGCCCTACGGCGAGGGCGTGACGGGCTGGCCGCGCACCTGCCCCTCCTGCGGCACCGTCGCCTACCGCAACCCGCTTCCGGTCGCCGTCGCACTCCAGCCCGTATACGACACCACCGGCACGGCCCTGGTCGTCATCACCCGGACCGTCGCCCCCGCGCGCGGAGGCACGGCACTGCCCGGCGGCTACATCGACGACCGCGAGGACTGGAAGCAGGCCGTCGTGCGCGAACTCGCGGAGGAGACGGGCATCCACGCCGCCGCCCGAGACGTCCGTCTGGCGGACGCCATGAGCTCACCCGACGGACACCTGCTGCTGTTCGGACTCCTGCCCGAACGCCCGGCCGAAGGACTCCCACCGTCCAGCGCCACGGACGAGACCGAGGGCTGGCACCTGCTGCGCCGTCCCGAGGAACTCGCCTTCCCGCTGCACACCCTGGCGGTACGGGGCTGGTTCGAGGGCCGCTACATCTGAACCACCCGCTCAGCCCAGTCCCCGCACCCGCACCGGGTGCGGCGGCTCCGCCACCCCGTCCTCCCGCTCCCGGGTCACCACCACCCGCCGGCCCTGCCGGCGGGCCGCGTACCGCTCGATCTCCGCTTCGTCCCAGCCGTCGCCCACGTCCCGGACGACCAGACCGCCCCCGGTCCACCCCCGCTCGGGCGCCCACACCTCCAGCTCCAGCCCGCCGTCCGCACCCCGGACGGGAAGGACCGCCCCCGCGCGCGCGAGCACCGGGATCCGCGACAGCGACGTGTCCAGGAAGACCTGCCCCGGACCCTCGAACGCCTCCTCCGTGACCGTGTCGTACCAGCGGCCCCGCGGCAGCCGCACCGCACGCCGGCCGGTACCGGGGCCGAGCACCGGCACAACCAGCAACTGGTCCCCGAGCAGGAAGGCGTCCTCGCAGTCGCGCAGCGCGCGGTCCTCCGGCGCCCCCCACCACAACGGCCGCGCATAGGGCGCGCCGGTGCGCCGTGCCAGGTGCGCCAGCGTCACGAAGTACGGCAGCAGACGCCGGCGTTCCAGCAGCGCCGCGCGCGCGTGCTCCAGCACCTCGGCACCGAACTCCCAGGGCTCCCTGCGCCCCGCCCCCCGAGCCGCGTGCGTCCGGAACAACGGCAGGTACGCGCCGAGCTGGAACCAGCGCAGATACAGCTCCGGCGACGGACTGCCGTCGCAGCCGCCCACGTCCGGGCCCGAATAGGGCACTCCGCACAGCCCCAGCCCCAGCACCAGCGACAGCGAGGCCCGCAGCCCCGGCCAGCCCGTCGCCACATCCCCGGACCAGGTGCCGCCGTAGCGCTGCATACCCGCCCAGCCGGACCGGGAGAGCAGGAACGGCCGTTCCCGTGGCGACAGCTCGCGCAGCGCCTCGTAGCCCGCCCCGGCCATGCACAGGGCGTACACGTTGTGGGCCTCGCGGTGGTCGCCGCCGCGGCCCTCGACGACGTGCCGGGCCGAACGCGGCAGTGTCGTCTCACCGAAGGCGCTCAACGACGTCGGCTCGTTCATGTCGTGCCGGAACCCCGCGAAGCCCTGCTCCAGCCGCTCCTCGTACAACCCGCCCCACCACTTGCGCACGCGCGCGTGCGTGAAGTCCGGGAAGACCGACTCGCCGGACCGGACCTCCCCCCGGACCGTGCGCCCCGCACCGTCCCGCACGAACGCGTCCAGAGCGGAGCCGCCGTCGTACACGGCGCCTCCCGGTACGGCCCTCACCGCCGGGTCGACGATCGACACCAGCCGGATCCCGTCCCGGCGCAGCTCCTCCGCGAGCACCGGCAGCTTGGGGAAGCGCTCCCGGTCGACGGTGAACACCTGATGGGCGTCGTGGTGGTCGGTGCCCAGGTGCACCGCGTCCAGCGGCAGACCGCGCTCCTGGTATCCCGCGACGATCCGGCGCACCTCCTGCTCACCGCCGAAGCGCCGTGCGTGCTGGTGGCCGAGCGCCCAGGCGGGCGGCAGCGCGGGTGCCCCGGTCAGGGCGGCCCACATGAGCAGTACGCGCGCGGGCGTGCCCACCATCACCCAGCAGCGCAGCGGCCCCCCGTCCACCCGCAGCTCACAGCGCCCGGCCCGGTCGTGTCCGGACCCGGCCCCCTCCTCGCCCTCCCGCAGGCTCACCGTGCCGTCCCAGGTGGTGTCGTGGAACATCAGATGCGTCGCGGCGTCCGCGACCACCAACTGCACCGGCATGGTCACGTACAGCGGATCGTCCCCCGGGCCGAACGCGCGGCCCGGATCGGTGTTCCACAGCCGGTAGGCGCCGTCCCGCAGCCGCGGGCCGCACGCGCGCCCGCCCAGACCGAAGAACCGGGCGTCCGCCGCCACCTCGGAGCGCTGCGTCCACCGCGCCGCGCCCCCGCCGGCCGGCTCCCACCACCGCGGCGGCAGCTCCCTTCGCAGCACCACGCCACCCGGAGTGCACACCTCCAGCGCCCCGTGCCGCGAGACGACGACCGTCACCCGCTCGGCCACCACCCGCCAGCCGCCGTCCTTGTCCGGTTCCAGCACGGCCCGCGGATCGGGCTCCGGGGCCGCGGCCAGCGCGTACGACGGCTCCGGACCCGCCCCGTCCCAGCCCCAGAACACGGCCCCGCCGGCCGTCACGGTGATCCGCAGCTCGGACCGGCTGAACCGGATCAGCCCACCCCCCGGCCCCGGCTCCGCACTCCGCACCCGCCCCGGGACCCGCGCGCGCTCCGCCCCGCGCGGGGGCAGCCCGGCGGCGTCGATCCGCCGCCTGCGCCACGCCGCCCGCACGGTACGCAACCTCTGAGCCGCCCGCCCCGAACCGCCAACACTCATCGAACGCACCAGGTCACGACCGTCCATGCTGCTCACCCTGCCACTGACCGCCGCACGCGCGGGTGTCGTTCAACTGCCGTTCACCCGTGCCCCGGCCACATCTTCACGACACGGACTATGTGGGGCCCGCCCTGGTGCGGAAGTCGATCACATGGCATCGTCCCTGTCAGCCGCGTCACGCGCACACCCCAGCCCGTGCGCGGACCGACGCCCACGACGCGCACAGCCCGGGAGCCGCCCCATGTCGACAGCGAACCCCCAGCCGCTCTGGCAGCCCGATCCCGAGCGGATCGCCCGGGCACGCATCACCGAGTTCCAGGCATGGGCCGCGGAGCACCACGGCGCCCCCGCCCAGGGCGGCTACCCTGCACTGCACCAGTGGTCCGTGGAGGAGCTGGACACCTTCTGGAAGGCCGTCACCGACTGGTTCGACGTCGGATTCTCGACCCCCTGCACGCGCGTGCTCGGCGACCGCTCCATGCCCGGCGCCGAGTGGTTCCCGGGCGCCACCCTCAACTACGCCGAGCACGCGCTGCGCGCCGCGGCCGCCCGCCCCGACGAGCCGGCCCTGCTGTACGTCGACGAGACCCATGAACCGCGCCCCGTGACCTGGGCCGAGCTGCGCCGCCAGGTCGGCTCCCTCGCCGCCGGACTCCGAGCGCTCGGGGTACGCCCCGGTGACCGGGTCAGCGGGTACCTCCCGAACATCCCCGAGGCCGTGGTCGCCCTCCTGGCCACGGCCGCCGTGGGCGCCGTGTGGACCTCCTGCGCCCCCGACTTCGGCGCCCGCAGCGTCCTCGACCGCTTCCAGCAGGTCGAACCCGTCGTCCTGTTCACCGTCGACGGCTACCGCTACGGCGGCAAGGAGCACGACCGCCGCGAGACCGTCGCCGAGCTGCGCCGGGAGCTGCCCACCCTGCGCGCCGTCGTCCACATCCCGCTGCTGGGCACCGAAGCACCCGGGGGCACCCTGGAGTGGTCGGAGCTGACGGCGGCCGACACCGCGCCCGTCTTCGAACAGGTCCCGTTCGCCCATCCGCTGTGGGTCCTGTACTCCTCGGGGACCACCGGCCTGCCCAAGGCCATCGTGCAGTCCCAGGGCGGCATCCTGGTGGAGCACCTCAAGCAGCTCGGCCTGCACTGCGACCTCGGCCCCGAGGACCGTTTCTTCTGGTACACCTCCACCGGCTGGATGATGTGGAACTTCCTCGTCTCCGGCCTGCTCACGGGAACGACGATCGTCCTGTACGACGGCAGCCCCGGCTACCCGGACACCGGCGCCCAGTGGCGCGTCGCCGAACGCACCGGAGCCACCCTCTACGGCACCTCCGCCGCCTATGTGATGGCCTGCCGCAAGGCGGGCGTGCACCCCTCCCGCGACTTCGACCTCTCCCGCGTCCAGTGCGTCGCCACCACCGGCTCGCCACTGCCGCCGGACGGGTTCCGCTGGCTGCACGACGAGGTCCGCGACGACCTGTGGATCGCCTCCGTCAGCGGTGGCACGGACGTCTGCTCCTGCTTCGCCGGAGCCGTACCGACCCTGCCCGTGTACACCGGCGAACTCCAGGCGCCCGGCCTCGGCACGGACCTGCAGTCCTGGGACCCGAGCGGTGCGCCCCTCGTCGACGAGGTGGGCGAGCTGGTCGTCACCAATCCGATGCCGTCCATGCCGATCCACTTCTGGAACGACCCCGACGGCAGCCGGTACCACGACAGCTACTTCGACACCTACCCGGGCGTCTGGCGGCACGGCGACTGGATCACCCTGACCTCGCGCGGATCGGTGATCATCCACGGCCGGTCCGACTCCACCCTCAACCGGCAGGGCGTACGCATGGGCTCGGCCGACATCTACGAAGTGGTCGAACGGCTGCCCGAGATCAAGGAGTCCCTCGTCATCGGCGTCGAGCAGCCCGACGGGGGGTACTGGATGCCGCTCTTCGTGCACCTGGCACCGGGCGCGGACCTCGACGAGACGCTCCTGAACCGCATCAAGCGGGCCATCCGCGAACAGCTCTCGCCGCGCCACGTGCCCGACGAGGTCATCGCCGTCCCCGGTATCCCGCACACCCTGACCGGCAAGCGCATCGAGGTCCCGGTCAAACGCCTCCTCCAGGGCACCCCTGTGGAGAAGGCCGTCAATCCCGGCTCCATCGACGACCTCACGCTGCTGGGCTTCTACGAGGAACTGGCCCGCAAGCGCGGCTGATCCACCGACCCCCGGTCTGCGCGAGAGCCCGGCGCGAACGGCCTCGGACCCCGCCCCGTCACGGTGGCGCGGTCCGGGGCGGCGGACGCGCCATCCCCTGGCCGACCACCTCGGCCAGGGGCGTTGTCAGTGCCCCCGGTTACTGTGAGTGAGCACTGATCGACCGCGCACTTGGGGGAAACATGGCGCACACCGACCAGCAGACCATGCGACGCGTCCTGCGCCGCGAGATCGCCGGCACCATCGCACTGCTCGCCGACGAACACGACTTCAGCGTCATGCGGCGCTACCGCAGCTTCGTCTTCGACGACCACACCGCCTACCTGCGGCAGGTGGAATCCCTGCTGAAGAGCCGGGCGGCCCGGGGCGGACACACCACGCTGGCCCTGTTCGACCCCGAGGACTACGCCGCGTTCTGCGCGGAGACCGGCCTGGACCCGGAGGCATCCGCCAGCCGTGCCCGGTTCACCGCGCGACTGGCGGCCACCGCCCCCACCGTCCCCTACGACGGCCGTCCGCTCACCGCACTCCTGCCCGACCTCGTCGACGAATCCGTACGACGGGCCGCCCAGGACTACGCCACGATCCTTCTGACCCGCCTCGGCCCCTGCGCCACCTGCGGCGAGGACATCGGCCGGGCCGCCTTCACCCGCGCTTCCGACCTCGTCGCCCGCATCCTCGACTCCGCCCCGCCCGGCGACCGTCATCTCGTCTGCAGCGTCTCGGCACCGGCGGAGACCCTCGTCGCCGTCCTCCACGCCGAGCGGGGCACCGAGGGCACCCCCGAAGTCGACGAGGCGGAAGCCCTCGAACTCACCTGCGTCGTGGCCCTCGGCCTCGCCACCCGGATCCCCGGCGGCCTGGTCATGCGGGTCAGCTCGCCCGGCACGCCCGACCGCGTGCACGGCTGGCGGCTGCGCGGCGGCGACCTCGTACCCCTGAGCGCCGCCGAGGTCTTCGACGCCTACTGCACGGACGCCGAATCCGGCGACCTCATCAGTCCCGAACCGGACGTCGACTACTGCGCACCGCCCGACCTCGGACGGCGGGACACACCACCGGAGCACCGCCACTGAACGCGCCAGGGGCGCCCCACCCGACGGCGGGACGCCCCTGGACCGGACCGACCGGTGCGAGCCGGGACCGGCTGCTACTCCCCGGACAGCACCGCCTGCGCGGCGCCGCGCGCCTCGGCGGCGCTGTCCGCGGCCCGCGCGGCGGCGGCGGCCCGCTCGCACTGCGCCAGCGTGTACTTCGCCAGGGTCGCCCGCACGTACGGAAGGGACGCCGCGCCCATCGACAGGGAGGTGACGCCCAGACCGGTCAGCACACAGGCCAGCAGCGGGTCGGACGCGGCCTCACCGCACACCCCGCAGCTCTTGCCCTCGGCCTTCGCCGCCTCGGCGGACAGCGCCACCAGGTCGAGCAACGCCGGCTGCCACGGGTCCTGTAGCCGTGACACCGCCCCCACCTGGCGGTCCGCGGCGAAGGTGTACTGCGCGAGGTCATTGGTTCCCAGCGAAAGGAACTCGACCTCCTGGAGGATCGAACGCGCCCGCAGCGCGGCGGACGGGATCTCCACCATCGCGCCGAACTTCGCCCGGAGCCCCGCCTCGCGGCAGGCGTCCGCGAACGCCCGGGCATCCGCGCGGTCCGCCACCATGGGCGCCATGACCTCCAGGTAGACCGGCAGCCCCTCCGCGGCTCTGGCCAGCGCGGTGAGCTGAGTGCGCAGCACGTCGGGGTGGTCGAGCAGCGTCCGCAGACCCCGCACGCCCAGCGCGGGGTTCGGCTCGTCCGCAGGGGTCAGGAACGCGAGCGGCTTGTCCGCGCCCGCGTCCAGCACCCGCACCACCACACGGCTTTCCGGGAACGCCTCCAGCACCTGCCGGTAGGCCTCCACCTGCTTGTCCTCGGACGGGGCGTTCCCGCTGTCGTCCAGGAACAGGAACTCCGTGCGGAACAGACCGACACCCTCGGCGCCCGCCGCCACGGCGGCCGGCAGGTCCGCGGGCCCGCCGACGTTGGCGAGCAGCGGCATCTTGTGCCCGTCGGCCGTGGCGCCCGGACCGGTGGACGCCGCCAGCGCGGCCCTGCGTTCGGCGGCGGCCGCCTCCAGCCGGGCCCGCTTCTCGGCACTCGGGTTCACGAAGACGTCACCGGTGCTGCCGTCGACGGCCACCACCTTCCCCTCGGCCAGTTCCCCGGCGCCCGGCAGTGCCACGACGGCCGGAACGCCCAGGGCGCGCGCCAGGATGGCGCTGTGGCTGGTCGGCCCGCCCTCCTCGGTCACGAATCCGAGGACGAGCGCGGGGTCGAGCAGCGCCGTGTCCGCGGGCGCCAGATCGCGTGCCACCAGTACGTAGGGCTTGTCACTGTCCGGGACACCCGGCATCGGCACGCCCAGGAGCCGGGCGACGATGCGGTTCCGCACGTCGTCCAGGTCGGCCACCCGCCCGGCGAGGTACTCCCCGGCGCCGGCCAGCAGCTCGCGGTACGCGGCGAACGCGTCGTACACGGCTCGTTCGGCCGTGCTCCCGACGGCGATCCGCCGTTCCACGTCGGCCATCAGCTCGGGATCCTGGGCCATCATGGCCTGCGCCTCGAGCACCGCCTGGGCCTCGCCGCCGGCCAGGTTGCCGCGCGCCGTCAGGTCGGCCGCCACGGCGTCCACGGCCTGGCGGGCCCGTCCCTGCTCGCGTCCCGCCTCGTCCGCGGGTATCTGCTTGGCAGGCGGCTCCAGCACCGCCGTTCCCATGTGCCGAACCTCGCCGATCGCCACACCGTGGCTCACGCCGACGCCTCGCAGCGTTGTCTCCATCTCACCGTCTCCGATAGTGCGGCGGGACCGCCGCCGCGGTGGTCGTCCTGTACGCCGCCCGACGGCGGCCCTGCCCTCAGTTCCAGGAGAAGAGGCTGTCGCCGGCCTTCACGTCACCGCTGTCCCGCAGTTCGGAGAGGGACTCGGCGGTGGCCTCGAGGGCCACGACGGGGCACACGGGGGACTTGCCGGCCGCCTCGACCGCGGCCGGGTCCCAGCGCACGATGCCCTGTCCACGCGCCACGGTGTCGCCCTTGCCGACGAGCAGCTCGAAGCCCTCGCCGTTGAGCTGAACGGTGTCGATGCCCAGATGGGTGAGCACGCCGTGCCCACTGCCGTCGACCACGACGAAGGCGTGCGGATGCAGGGAAACGATGACGCCGTCCACGGGCGCCACGGCCACGGAGGGCTCACGCACGGGGTCGATCGCGGTGCCCGGGCCGACCATGGCCCCGGAGAAGACCGGATCCGGCACTTCGGCCAGTCCGATGGCCCGACCGGCGAGAGGGGACGTCACGGTGGTCATGGGAAGCCTCCCAGGAGTGGAGCTGCAGGTGGGGCCGTCACTGCCTGTCCCGTAAACGGGGCGCTGAGCAGCAGCGTATGCCAAAGGAAGTGACGGTTCCGTACGGAACTTACCAGCAAGTGGTCTAGACCACCAATGCTCTCGATTTGCACGGCCTCCGAGGCCGCGTGTACTGTCGTACTCCTGCCTGGGGCGATGCGACGCGAAAGTGTCGCGGTCCGGCAGCAACCAAACTGGTCAGATCCTCTCTCGGGGTCCCTTCCGCATGTCCGCGGAGGGTGGTCGGAGAGTCGGAAAAACACTGATAGAGTTTGGAACAG
>NZ_JALLIN010000036.1 GCF_023630175.1 Streptomyces cellostaticus
CGAGCCGGTTGGGGCGGCCCCGGCCGGATGACCGGATCGTTCCGGTCCCGGCCCCGATCATGCCTGTCGGCCCCGGGTACGCCCTGGTCACACTGGTGGACATGAGACGAGCCCTGATCGTGATCGATGTCCAGGAATCCTTCCGCGCCCGCCCCCAGTGGGAGCAGATCGCCAACCCCGAGATCGCCGAGCCGGTGAACCGGCTCGTGCGCATCGCCCGGGACAACGGCGACCTGCTGGTCTGGGTGCTGCACACCGAGCCCGGCAGCGGCGGCGTGTTCGACCCGGCAGCGGGCCACGTCCGGCTGCTGAAGGAACTGGAGCGGCCGCTGCCGGAAGAACCCGTGCTGTACAAGACCTCGCACAACGCGTTCACCACCACCGACCTGCAGCAGCGGCTCACCGAGGCCGGGGTCGGCGAGCTGTGGGTCTGCGGGATCCGTACCGAGCAGTGTGTCGAGACCACCGCCCGGATCGGCAGCGACCTGGGCTACGAGGTCGTGTTCGTGGCGGACGCGACCACGACCGAACCGATCGGCGACCTCAGCGCCGAGGCGATCACCGAACGCACCCTGGCCGTCCTGCGGGGCCGCTTCGCACGGATCGCCACCGTGGACGAGCTGGCAGCATCACCGCTATGACCCACGTCGTCTTCGTCCTCCTGCCCGAAGTCCACCTGCTCGACCTGGCCGGCCCGGCCCAGGCCTTCTCCACGGCAGGGGCCTTCGGGCAGCCGTACGACCTCGACTACGTCGCCGAGGAACCCCGGATACGCAGCGCCCAGGGCCTTTCGCTGACCGCCCGCACCGACTGGCCCGAACTCGGCCCGGACGACCTCGTCGTGGTCCCCGGGTGGAGCGCGCCCACCCTGCGAGGCGGCCCCCGCATCAGCCCCCGGACCGCCGGGCGCCTGCGCGCACACCACGCCGCGGGCGGCACCGTCGCCAGCGTCTGCGCCGGAGCGCAGGCCCTGGGCCAAGCCGGGCTCCTCGACGGCCGCCGCTGCACCACCCACCACCAGCTCCAGGACGAACTGGCCGCCCGCCACCCCCGGGCGAGCGTGGTCCGCGACGTACTGTTCCTGGCCGACGACCGGATCGTCACCTCCGCGGGCATCGCCAGCGGCATCGACCTGGCCCTGCACCTGCTGGCCACACGCCACGGCCCCGCCCTGGCCGCCCAGGTGGCACGCGAAATGGTGATCTACACGCGCCGCAACGGCAACGAACCCCAAGCCAGCGCCATGCTCCGGCACCGCAGCCACGTCGACGACACCGTCCACCGCGTCCAGGACCTGATCGACACCCACTACGCCACGCCGCTGCCCCTCACCCGCCTGGCCGCCCACGCGGGCGTCAGCCCCCGTACGCTCACCCGCCAGTTCTCCCGGGCCACCGGCGGCCTCACTCCGCTGCGCTACCAGCAGACGCTGCGCCTGGAGCGGGCCGAACACCTGATCAGCCACGGCGCCACCGTCGAGTCCGCGGCCCGTCAGGTGGGTTTCGAGGACGCCCGCATGGTGCGCCGGCTGCGGTCCCGGCCCGCCTGACGACACCGGCGGACCGGACCGGCCCCGACCGGGCCCGACGGCCCGGCCGGGCGAGGCGGTGCGGCCGGCGCCCGTCCGCGGCCACCGGCGGCCCCACCACCCACCCGCGCACGAACGGCGCCCCCTCGGCCCACGCCCCGACACCGGTCCGGGCCAAGGGCCCCGACGCCGGTGGCCGGGCCGGCCACGCGGCTCGCCGGAGCCGCGACACCCTCGATCCGGCCAATGTCGAGGTCCGTCTCATCCGGAACGCCGCGCTGCACGGAAGAGGTGGTGAACACGAACAGTGCCGCGCGCCACGAGGAGACCGGTATGGCCGATTCCACCGATCGCGGAGCCACGTCCGCCGATCGCGAAGCCACGTCCGTCTGGGACTACCCGCGGCCGCCCGCCGTGCTGCCGGACGACCGCCTGGTCCGTGTCGAATGCGGCGGCCGTGTGGTGGCCGAGACCAGACACGCGGTCCGGGTACTGGAGACCAGCCACCCTCCGACGTTCTACATTCCCCCCGAGGACGTCCGCTCGGAGCTGCTCTTCCTCACCGAGGGCCGCACCTGGTGCGAGTGGAAGGGCAGCGCCCGCTACTGGGACGTGATCGTCGGTGACGAGGTGCGCAGCCGGGCCGCCTGGAGCTACGCGAGCCCCGAGCCCGCGTACACGGTCCTGAGGGACTACTTCGCCTTCTACGCGAGCCGTGTCGACCGCTGTCTCGTCGGCGGCGAGGAGGTGCGGGCCCAGGAAGGGGACTTCTACGGCGGCTGGATCACCGAAGACGTGCGAGGACCCTTCAAGGGCGCGCCCGGCACACAGGGGTGGTGAGCAGAACCCGCGGCGACCACGCGCCCCGCGCCGGCAGGGCTCCCCGCATCCCGGCGGAGTCCCCGTTGCCGCCGCCCCTTCGCGCCCTCGGGACGCCCGGGCCCGTCCAGGCCGGCCCCGGGCTCGTCTACGCTGGCCCAGTGGGGGGCGGGCCGTGGCGACGATGGGGCGGACAGCCGGTGTGGGCGAGATGGGCCCTCGCGGTGTACGTGGTCGGATTCCTCGTGGGGACGCGCACGCACGTCGTCGACGTGGCCCGTGACGGCATCCACGCCTACGCGATGTTCCCGCAGGTGCCCCTGCAGGTGTTCTTCACCGGCCTGGTGGTCCTCGATCCGCTGGTCGTCGTGCTGGTGGGACTCGCACGGCGAGAGGGGATCGTGCTGGCGGGCGCCGTGACGGCGCTGGACATGTGCGGCAACTGGTGGGGCAACCGGCACTGGCTGCACGACGACCCCTCACAGCTGATACCGCTGCTGCCCCTCACGCTCTTCGGACTGTTCGTCGTCGCGTCCGCGCTCCCCCTGCACCGCGCGGCCGCCAAGGCGGCGGGCGGGCCCGGGACAGCCCGGCCGTCCCCCTGATGGGCGCGGCCCGACCGGCCTCGCGGTCATGGACGCGGCCGGGCGGGCCGCGGACTTCCCCGCGGTCGCGCCACATCCCGGAGACCCGCCTGGACAGCGAGGCCGGAGCCGCTACGGCTCGACCGGCCGCAGCGCCGGCCCCCGGCGCCCGCGACCCGCGAGCGACGACGGCCCGGAACCACTGCTCCCCGGACGGCGCCCGAGCTTCCGGCCCCCTCCCGGTACCGCTGCGACGGTGCGCGCGGCGCAGCCGCTGCCGCGGGTGCGCGCAGGTCCCGGATCGCACGGCGGCGCACCGGCTGCGAGCCGGAGCCGTGCCTGCGGAGCCGATCGGCCGGCTCAGCGGACCCGGTCGTGGACGAGGGCCAGCGTGCCGTCCTCGCCCGCGGTCTGACGGACCGGTGTCCACCGCCCTGCGGGCAGAGCGCCGTCGAAGAGGCGGGGGCCGCCGCCGAGGAAGACCGGGAAGATCGTGAGCGCCAGCCGGTCGACCCTGTCGGCCGCCGGCAGCGCCTTGATGACGCTCGCGCTGGAGAGCACGAGAACGTCCCCGCCCTCGGCTGCCTTCAGGTCCCCGGCCACCTCGGCGGGACGACGGCGTGAAGGACGACGGCGTGAAGGGCGACGGCGGGGTGGAGCCGGCACCCGGGAGCCGTGCGGGGCCCGTCTTCATGACGGCCGTCCCGCAACCTCGTCCGGCCGCCCGCCGGACGAAGCCGGCACCGGGCCCTGCGGCGACCCGCCCGCACCGCACCGCACCGCTCCTGCCCGGGCGCCTCGGGCGCGTGGCCCGCCGGCCGGGAGACGACACGGGGCAGCAGCTGGTCCACGGGTACGGCCAGGTGCAGTTGGAGCAGGCGATGCGGGAAGAAGAACCCGCTGTCCGTGCGGTGGACGAGCACCCGCTAGCACATGCTCCCCGCGTTCGGTGAGGGTCCGCGCCAGCCAGGTCAGCCAGGTCAGGGTCCGCTCCGCAGCCGCGTCCCGGCACGGGCGCTCGCGGCGCAGGCACTCCCGTACATAGGCGTCGAAGATCCGGTTGCGGCGTTCGGTGAGGTTGCCCGGCACGCGCAGGTCGTCCGCGCGCCTGTTGGCGTAGGTGAGGCGGATGAACCCCCGCACCATCGGCGACTGCAGCAGGGGCCAGAGGTCCGGATCCTCCTCCAGGGCGACGTGCACATCCGCGAGGGCCTCACGGTCGGCGGCGAGGTAGTTCTGCACGTCCTGCCGGCTCGGGGGCTGGATCTCGACGTAACGCCGGGCGCGGAGACCGAAAGCCAGACGGCGCAGGTCCGCCTCGTCCGTGCGGCAGCCCACGGCCATGCCGGGGCAGACGCGCCGCAGCCGGCGCAGTTCCGCGACGCATGTGGACCGGTCCGGCCTCGGCCACCTCGTCCAGGCCGTCCAGCACCGGGAGCAGCCGGTGCTCGCTCAGCCAGGTCCGCACCAGTGCACCGGAGACCCCGTACTCCCGGCTCATGGCGCTGACCAGCCAGTCCTCGGCGGGCTCGCCGCGGTAGGTGTCCAGGCGAAGGAACACCGGGACATGCGGGAGACCCTGGTCGTCGCCGCCTTCCAGTACCTCCATCGCCAGCCGGTGGGCGAGCCGCGCCAACTGGGTGGTCTTGCCCATGCCCGGCCTGCCCAGGACCACCAGGTCGTCGGTGTCCTCGTACAGTGCGCGGATGCTCGTCACCAAGGTCGCCGTGGCCTGCGGTTCGGCCCGCCGGGCGCGTCTGCCCCGGCGGCCACGAGCGAGGCCCTCCTCCCGGCGTTCGGTGAGGATCAGGAACCTGGGCCGCAGGTAGTGGTGGACCTCGGCCGGCCGGAGGTGTTCGCCGGTCCGGTCCCTGACCTCCTTGACCAGCTTGCGGCGCAGTCGCATCGCGTGCCTGTCCCGGGAGATGCGCCTGTGCCAGGTGAACGCGAGGACCACCCAGGCCACAAGGGTGCGGGTGAGCCGGCGCAGGGGATGGCGGCGCAGGGGACGGATCGGGCCGGGCAGGGGCCGCGGCCCGCCGCCCGCCGGCCCCGGACCCCATGAGTCGCCGCCGTCCTCGTCGTCGACCCCGGGCAGGGGCAGGAGGGACTCCTCCGCTTCGCCGGGCGGCGGGTGTTCCGCATCGGCCCGCCGCCACCGCGGCTCCCACTCGGCGGGGTTCCCGCGCAGCGCCGCCACCAGGGACAGGAAGGCCTTCAGCGACGGACGGCGTTTGCCCGAGAAGCACTCCGAGACGTAGGACGGGCTGAGATGGGCCGCGTGGGCCAGCGCGGTGACGGTGGGGCGCTCGGCCGGGTCCAGCTCTTCGTAGAGCTCGTCGTGGACCCCGCGCATCAGCGTCACCCAGGGCCGTAACCCCGCTGGAGCCGCGCCCGGCTCGGGGCGTCGGGGCCCCCGGGGCCGGAAGCCGGCGGGTACTGCCATCAGCTCTCCTCGTTCGCGAGCCGTTCATGTGCGTTCACGCGTTCACAGCCTCCCGACGTCCCTGGCGAACAGGGGTGCGGCGGGCCTAGAACGTTGTCGGCGGGGCCCGCCGCCGAGACCTTCTGCGGCCGGCTTCCGGGCCCTGCGGCCCGCCCCGGAGTACTCATCCTGGCCATCAAGAACGCCACGTGTACGGCCAACCGCCATGCTCCGCCGCTTCGTTGGTGGATCCGCCGAACTCCGGCCCCGTCCGGGGAGCGGGCGATCCACCGCCGTTCGTCCACCGTTTCGAGGAGTTCGCACACATGAACGTTCCGCGTCTTTCCGCCTCCCTGGGCGGCCTGTCGACAGCCGCGCTGGGGGCACTGGCCAGTGCCCCCTGGTGGGCGGCCGCGCCCTTGGCCTTCGCGAGCCTGCTGGTCCTGCGGGCCGAAGCACTCGTCCATGCCCGCAACGAGGCCCGCCGCGGTGTCCAGGAGCACCGGCTCCTGGCCCGGACGCCCCGCCGCCAGGCTCTCGCGTACCTGCAGGAGACCAGGCGGGGTCCTCGCACCCCGGCCACCACCCAGCCCCGGCCCCAGCCCGAACCCGAGCCCGGGGCTGGGGCGGGCGGCGGGACGGCTGAGGGGGAGGCCGTCGTCTCCCCGAGCGCGATGCGTGCGTATCCACTGCTCGGGTCCACTGCTCGGGTCCACTGCTCGGGTCCACTGCTCGGGTCCACTGCTCGGGTCCACTGCTCGGGTCCACTGCTCGGGTCCACTGCTCGGGTCCACTGCTCGGGCACGGGGCCGGCGCGACGGCGGCGCAGATGCCGCGCCGCGCAGCGCCGTGCCGTGCTGCCTCGTCTCGTCTCGTCGGTGGAGGCGCGGATGCCACCGGTGAGGGGGCCCGCTCCAGCAGAGTTCGGCCGGACTCGGTCGGTGACCGACACGGTGACCGCCACCCCGTCAGCAGCCCTGGTGTCCGACGATGACCTGCCCCTGGGCGGCCGTCGACGCAGCTCCCGCCGCCGGATCCCCCGCTCATGGCCGCCCTGCTTCGCGCGTCCACCGGAGTGAGAGCGATCGCCGCGACGTCGTGGCCTGGTGCGTCGACCCGTCCCGAGAAGCGGCCCTGAAGCACCATGAGGCGCGGTGAGACGCGGCACGTCGGCCAACGGGTGAGCGGGCAAGGAGCGGAACGGACATGGATGTGGCCAGCATCGGCATCAGCGGGACCACGGCCGACGCGCTGATGTACCTGTGGTTCTTCCTGGTCGTCCTGTCCTCGGCCTACGTCGCGTACGACGCCTTCACCAAGAATCCCGAACTCACCGTGATGAAGTGGGGCTGGGTCCTGGTGACCCTGTACATCGGCCCGGTCGGCGCCGCCATCTATGTGCTCTCGTGCAAGGAACCCCGGCCGGGAGCCCACGAGCGGTTCGTGGCGCCGCTGTGGAAGCAGGCGCTCGGATCCACCATCCACTGTGTGGCCGGGGACGCCACCGGCATCATGATGGCGGCGGTGATCGCGTCGTCGATCGGCCTTGCGCCCTGGGCCGACAGCCTGACCGAGTACATCGTGGGTTTCGGCTTCGGGCTGCTGGTCTTCCAGGCCCTGTTCATGCGCGACATGCTCGGCGGGAGCTACGTCCGGGCCGTGCGCTCCACGGTGTTCGCGGAGTGGCTGTCGATGAACTGCGTGATGGGCGCCATGGTGGCGGTGCTCGTGATCATCCGGAGCCATGTGCCCGGCACCGACGATGTCGCCGACGTCGGTTTCTGGGCCACGTTCTCCCTGGCCGTCCTGGCCGGTCTCGCCTTCGCCTATCCCGTGAACGTCTGGCTGGTGGCGAACCATCTGAAGCACGGTATGGGAACGGTACGGGCGTTGGGACAGGGCGGTGAGGCGGTGCCCGGGGCGCCGCCCGCACCGGCCCCGGCCGTCACCGCCATGGCCATGCCGCAAGCCGAGGTGACCCGAGAGCAGAAGGCCGCCATGGCGACGCTGACCGTCGTCTTCCTCGCCTCCGGTGTGCTGCTGGCCGCGATCTTCGGACAGCTCGGCTGACGCCGGCGGCGGCACCCCCCCCGGACGGGCCGACGCGAGCGCCGGCCCGATCGGTGCGCGGCGGTCGGGCCGGCCCGGGACCCGGCGGCGGGCGGCCCCGGTCCTAGCGGCCGGCCGTCGGGCGCCACTCGCGGCGGAGGAGGCCGAAGACCCAGGAGTCGGAGACGTCGCCGTTGACGACGCAGTCCTCGCGGAGGGTGCCCTCGCGGACGAAGCCGAGCTTCTCCAGGACCCGGGCGGACGCCACGTTGCGGGTGTCGGTCTCGGCCTGGACGCGGTTCAGATCCAGGGTGTCGAACGCCCACCGCAGGACGGCGTGCGCGGTCTCCGTGGCGTAGCCGTGACCCCACGCGGCCGCGTCGAAGACGTAGCCCAGTGACGCGCTGCGCGAGTCCGGGTTCCAGCCGGTCAGGCCGCACCAGCCGAGGAACGCGCCGTCGCGGACGTGGTCGACGGCCACCCGCGCGCCCGTGCCCTCCTCCTCGATCGTCCGGCAGGCCGCGATGAAGCGCTGGGCGCGGGCCGGTTCGGTCCACGGCGGGGAGTCCCAGTAACGCAGCACATGGGCGCTGCTGTGCAGCGAGTAGAGCGGCGCCGCGTCGGCGTCGGTGAACGGCCGCAGCCGCAGGCGGGCGGTGTACAACTCGGGGGTGGGCAATGCCATGCGGAACATCCTGCCGCGTCGCGCCCGCCCCCGGCCATCAGGGGAGCACGCCGCACCGTTCCCGTCCGTACTCCGCCGCCCCCTGCGCCGCCCCGCCCTCGCGCCGGGAGGACGGCCGCAACCACCGCCTGGCCGCCTCCACCGCCCTCATCGGCGGGTGCCTCCGGTACACCGCCGCGGCCGCACCGCGGACCGGGGGCCCAGCACTCAGCCGCGTTCGCCCATCGGGTGCAACTCGGCGAACTCGTCGGCGAGTATGCCCATCACGACGAGATCATGGTGTCGGCCGGCAAGGAACACGTGATCTCGCAGGCGCCCCTCCTCGACGAAGCCGAGGCGGCGGTGCAGGGCCAGCGACGCCTCGTTGTGCGCGAAGATCCGCGCCTCGCACTTGTGGTACCGCCGCTCGGCGAACATGAATCGCAGCAGCATCACCACGGCTTCCGCCGCGTAGCCCTTGCGCCGGTGCCCAGCACCCATCGTGATGCCGTACTCGAACCGTCCCGCCCGCGGATCGGCGTGGTGCGAGCCGACAGCCCCGACGTTCTGCCCCGTGTCCACGGCTTCGACGGCCAGCGTGAAACAGTCGTCACCGAACTCCGCGACGGCCTGCTCCTTCGCCCAGACACGGAACCTCTCGGCGGACCGCGGCGGCTGCAGCAGGTCTCCCGACCGCTCCTCATCGACGGCGAAGCCCTCGAACGCCCTCCAGTCCTCGGGCTCGATACCGCGCAGACGCACCCGCTCACCAGTCCAGTACGAAGTCATCCCCTATTCGATCACGCCGCGCCGCGAACCGAGCCGGCGTGGGCGGACAGGGGCGGACCCGCGACGTCGTCCGGGCCGCCGCCGTCGACGCGGCCGTGTGCCGGCAGGGCCGCTGGTCGGCATCCGAGCCTTCGTGGATGCTTCATCCGTGATCGAGCGAGAGACCGCGATTCGTGTCGTCGAGGAGGAGCTGGACCGCGAGGACCAGAAGTGGGCGGCTCTGGGCGTGGACCCGGTGCGCACCCGAGTGACGCGCGTGAAGGAACACGAACTGGTCTGGAAGGTCTACTGGCAGTCCGAGGAACACGCCCGCACCCAGAACCCCTCCGCCATGCTGATCGGCCACGGCCCCTACCTGGTCGACCGCATCGACGGCGGGCTGCACAGCATCGGCGTCCTCTCCGAGCTGCAGGGGGCCTGGGAGGCCGACTACCGCGTTCGCATCCGCGGACTCGCCATGCGTACCCCTGTGGACGATCTGCACGACGAGATACGCGAAGCGGCCGCCGCGCGAGGCCGCGTGCCGGCGGTGCGCGTCCTGCGGCACAGACTGCCCATGCTGTCTCCGCCGCAGGCCCTCGAATACGTCCATGCGTTACTGCGCACCGACCCCCCGGCCCACCTCGTGGCTGTCGCCGTCGAACAACTCGTCGAACCCCTGAACCCGGTACTCGCCGTGCACACCATCCGCCGGGGAAGGCCCGGATAGGAGCCCTCCCGCGGACGTCCGCCGGAGGTTCGGCGTCAGGGCCTGCCGGCGTCGGCCGTACCGCTGCCCGCGACGCTGCACCGGTGAACCATGACCTCGCTGTGCGGGACGGCGACCGTCCGCAGGCCGACCGCCAAGCGGGGGCGATCCACGACGAGTTCTACGAGCGCTACCCGGAGCCGGACGATGTCGTCGCGCCTGCGGTGCCCGGCATCGTGGCCGACGCCGACGCCGACGCCGACGCCGACGCCGACGCCGACGCCGACGCCCTCGTGGCGCGACACCCGCACGATGCCGGCCACGGCGCCGTACGGGCGTCACCGCCGGTCATCGACGAGGCCTCGGGCCCCATCGGATACCTGCTCATCTCCTGCGGCAGGGCTGAGGAAGTGTCCGCGTACGCGGCCGCGTCCGAGTACGCGGCCGCACCGACTCGTGAGCACGGCCTCGTCTGCTTCGATCCGCAGGGGGAACGCCTCCGGCCGTGAGTCGCCGCGCACGTCCCGACCGGTCAGGACGTCGGCGATGCTCCGGTGAGCGACATCCAGGCGCCAACCGTCCGGCAGTGCGAGCCTCTCGCCGTGCTCGCGGCCACCGCCTTCACCCCCTCGACGGCGCACGGCCTCCCACGATCTCCCGCACCGGCATCAGCCCGGGACACGGCCGGCCCGACCGGCCGGACCAGGGCGCCCCGGGTGCCTGGGCGCCCACCGGCCCGGCGTCTCACACCTGGGCCGGAACCCTCCCACCCGCCTGAGCGGCTTCACCGTCCGCGGCGAAGTGCGCGCCGTCCCCCTGAGCGGTGTACATCACCGAGCCCTGCTGGTCCGTCCTGACGGCAGCGCTGCTCCTGACGAGCTTCTCCAGGGTGTTGCGTACGGACTGCACCGAGGTGGCCCGGTCCGGATGTTCCTTCGCGAGGGCGTCATGGACCTCGCGGGCCAGGCGCGGCTCTCCGGGAGTCCTCGACAGGACGTCCAGGACCAACTGCCGCAGGGCCGGCTGCTTCGGCTTGCCCGCCTCCGGGGCCGAGGAGCCCGTCGCGCGCGCGGCCGCCTTCCTCGCGGTGGCCTTCCTCGCGGGAGCCGTCTTCCTCTGCCCCGTCTGCTCCGTGGCAGCCGTCCCCTTCCGGGCGGGCTTCTTCCCGGTCGCCTTCTTGCGGGTGACCTTCTCAGCAGCCGTCCTCTCCACCGGTGGCGTCGCGTTGCCCGCGGTCCGCTTCCGCGCGGCGGACCCGGACTGGGCCGCCTCACCGTGATCCTCCTGCCGGGGCGAGGGAACAGCCGAAGCCTCGCTCGCCGCACCGGACGCCCCACCCGCGGCGTCACCACCCGCGGCCCCACCGGCGGCGACGGGCAGCGACAGCGACGCCTGCCACTTGACCAACCACTCCTCCTCCCGCTGCAGTTCCTCGAGCTGCTGCCGCAGACCGGCCTGCTTCTCGCGGTTGACCACGAGGTCTCCTGCGCATCGCTGCGCCCACACGCTCTGGATGGGGGTGGTGTTCTCGGGCTCCTTGGCCATGGCGGCACGCTCCTTGTACCTGAGGGGTTGCTGCCGGATGCTACCCACCCGCACACGACGGATGTTGCCGTCCGACGCGAAGGCCACCCGCTCGTGAACGGCCGGGGACGAGCCACCGGGGGAGCGCGGCACCCACACGAAGCCTTCGCCTCGGCTGCCCGTTCGCTTCCGCGGCCCCTCACACGGTTGCGGCGTGATCACGGTTCAGCCTGTCGACAGGACCGGCCTTCACCCAGGCCCTGACGTGTGATCAGATCAGCCGGTACCGGCAAGTAGCGGCTCGGGGAGGGCCGTGGAAGAGGGGGACGGTGTGATGCCCGGTGTGGCCAGTGAGACGAGACAGCCGTGCCCGGACTGCGGCGCGGAGATCCGCGGCGACAGCCGGTTCGCCCTCTGGTGCGCCGCGTGCGACTGGAACGTGGACCCCGGGCAGCCCCAGCCGGACGGGGGACCACTGGACCGGGCCGTGCGGGCCGCGGCCCGGCGGCACGGGCAACGGCTGCTCGCGGAGATGCTGAGCGGGCAGGCACTGCGCCCGCGGCGCGACGCCTCGGCGGTCGCGGCCACCGCGCTCGCTCTGATCGTGCACGGTGTCACCCTCGCGCTTGCCGTCGGCGGTGTCTGGTGCGTGGTGGCGGGCTGGGGCGGCGTCGGCGTGGTGGCGGGCGTGGTGCTTCTGGTGCTCTTCTGGGCGCTCGCCCCGAGGGTGCGCCGACCGCCCGAGGACCGGCCCGTGCTGTTCCGGGCCGACGCGCCCGAACTCTTCGCCCTGGTGGACGAGGTGGCGCGGGCGGTGGGTACCCGCAGCGTCCACGCGGTCGCCGTGGACGGCAGCATCAACGCGCACGTCATGACCTACGGTGCACGCGGCCGGCGGCTGCTGGTACTGGGCATGCCGCTGTGGGAGGTCCTCACCCCCGAAGAGCGGATCGCGCTCCTCGGGCACGAACTGGCCCACTACGCCAACGGCGACACACGCAACGGCCTCGTGGTCGGCACGGCGGTACGCACCCTGGCCCTGTGGCACCACACCCTCCAGCCGCTTCCGGACCCCTCGGGAATCGAGCTGGCCGTCAACGCCCTCTACGTGCTGCCCCGCCTGGTGGTCCGGGGACTGCTGGTGCTGTTCGTCCGGCTGACGTCGCGGGCCGGGACACGGGCCGAGTACCTCGCCGACCGGCTGGCCGCCCGCACCGCTTCCACCCAGGCCACGGTCGGCCTCATGG
This sequence comes from Streptomyces cellostaticus, assembly GCF_023630175.1. Lineage (GTDB taxonomy): Bacteria > Actinomycetota > Actinomycetes > Streptomycetales > Streptomycetaceae > Streptomyces > Streptomyces cellostaticus_A. The sequence continues at coordinate 12,318 of NZ_JALLIN010000036.1, forward strand.
ACCGGCTGCTCACCACCCACTCGCTCGCCGTCCTGCTGCGCAGCGAGGCCAACCGAGCCGCCCTCGGCGGATCGAGGTCCGCCCGGGAGGCAAAGGCCCGCGCCGACGAACTCTGGGCGCTGCTCACCGCGTTCGCGGCATCCATCCCCGAGCACGAGTACGAACGGCAGCGACGCGCCGGAGCCCGGCGCGGTCACCAGGTCGACGCCACCCACCCGCCGACCCATCTGCGCCGCGCCTGCCTCCTCGCCGGCGAGCCCCTGCCCGCCGCGGTGGTGCCGCAACACCACCGGAGCGAGCGGATCGCCACGGAACTCGCCGCGGCCCGCACCGACGTGGCCAGGCGCCTGCTGCGCGACGGCCTCGTGGACTGAACCTCCACCCGGCCGGTCCGGGTGCTGTTGCGAACAGCACCCGCAGCGGGCGCCTTGCCTCGCACGCCCCCCCGGCCGCACGGGCCGGCCTGCTCCACCGCGTCGACGAAACCACCACCGCCGGCACCCACCTCGTCCAAGGCAGCGGCCTCGACTCCTCCCGGCTGCCCGCCGACCACGACCATGCCGATCCCCAAGACCCCACATGCAAGCCCGGCTGCGCGTCCGCCTCCAGCCAGTGCTCCGGCTGCGGGAACACTGCGGAGGCGCGCCCAGGCCCACTGGCCGCTCAACCGGCCCGGCTGCCGAAAACCACGCGGTGAGGGTCCGCACCCCGGAGGTGCGGCTCACCCAGCGCCGATCACGGGCGTCCTATCCACTGGGCCCGGGGTGACTGACACACTCTTCTCACCACCTTTCGCCGCGGTGGGCCGGGCGGCCTGGTCCACCCGGCTCGAGGACAGCTCGTGATCTGAACGGTGCCGTGAGCGAGCTGGAGCAGGACCGCGGCCGGCGGGACTGCCCGGGCCGTGGCCGAAGGGGTCGGCCTGCTGAGCCGGACGCTGCCGCTCGGCCGGGTCGGCCCGCATCGACCGCAGGCGGCCGTGGCGGCCGTGCACGATGAGGCCGAGGACACCGGAACCACCGATCGGCCCCCAGATCCTGGCCCTGTACGAGCCCCTGGAGCGGTTCGGGCCGAACTCGACGGTCTCCCTCAACCGCGCGGTCGCCGTCGCCATGGTCCACGGCCCGACCGTTGAGTCTCGACCCGACCGCATCGCTGGAAGCCGACAAGCGCATGGCCTGCCACCGTCACCTGCTCGCCACCCGAGCCCACCTCCTCGAATTCCTCGGCGAACACGAGGCCATGGCGGTATCCCGCTGACGTCGCGGATCGACGCCAAGCCCCAACCCTTCACAGAAGGTCAGAGTCGTCCGCCGGCCTAGCGCCGGCGTCAGTCGATCCGTCGTTCGGTGGGGACTGTCGAACGTGCGGGGCTGTCCATGCCTCGTAGAGTGCCGCGAGGGCGGCGGCGATGCCGGCTATCGAGCCTGCCGGAACGCCGAGGACTGTGAGCACCACGCCGGCAGCCAGGATCGAGAGGAAGATGATCACGTCGACGCGGTCCGCGCGCCGGCGTTGATGGTTGCTACCCATGGTGTCCTTCCGTTGGAAGTGGTTCGGTGACCCACCGGCCGGTCGACGACCCTGCCGACCGGTCCCTGCCAGCATTGGCAACCACGTCGAGCCGGCGGAAGGGGAAGAAACGTGCCTTGACAAAAGCGCTGGTCAGAATTGTTGCCTGGGACGGTGGCACTGTGGGTAGCCTCCCCGCATGCCACAGCGGGAGGGTGCCGACGAGCCTGGTGGCGGAGCGCCGTCGCGGGGACGAGGGCGGCCGCGGAAGAGCTTGGACATCAGCGGGTGTGATCCGGTCATGCGTGAGTTCGCCCGGGAGTTCCGAGAGCTTGTGGGGGGTCCGTACAGCACCTCAGGAGCCTTCCTGAGTAACGGTGAAATGTCCAAACTTTGCAGCGGCAAGAGACTCGTGGGTCTCGACACGCTCCGCAGCGTGTTGCAGGCCAAGGCGGCCGAGCCCGAGGACATCGAGTACTGGGAGCTGAGATGGACCCTGGTCTATCAGTACCTGACTGCTTCGGGGAGCAGCGCGCTACCGCGAAGACAGGGTGAGGCGGAAGCAGCCAGCGAGATCGCCACACAGAAGGCCGATCGCATGCGAGCAGTCGCCGAGCTGGCGCAGGCCCGGGAAGACAGCGCTCGTCAACAGGCGCTGCGCGCCGTCGAGCATCTGTTCAGCGAACTTGATCAGTCTTTGCCCAACTCCCGGCGCAAGTCCGGTCACGGCCCGGCGGCATGCTGGTTCGACCTCACCGACTACTTACGCCGGCTGGTTCTACTCTTCACCGACCCCAAGACCCGCTGCAAGGAGCACGAGCGGCAGTCCCTGAGCACGGTGCTCTCCCGTGTGGTCGCTCTGGCCGACATGACAGGTGTCGCAGGGTGGCGGACACTGGCCGAGGAGATCGCAGGAGCCTACGACGAGGCGCACCGTGAGGGCTGGGAGATCATGCCCTCGCCGGGGCCTGAGTTCGCTGATCCCTGCGTCTACTACGTCGACAGGTACTCCGACTTCCGCGCGCAGGCGGGTAAGAGGGCCGCGCAACTGGCCAGGGAGAGCGTTTTCCTGGCCGAGGAGCCAGACGTCCTTCCGCCCTCACCCATCGATCTCGACCGCTACGACCCGCCGCGCAGCCACTACCGACACGCAGCACCCGTCAGTGCCGTGTGCGCCGGCGCTCTGCCCCTCGCATTGTGGATGACGGATGCGCCGCTGAATTGGGCTATGGGCCTGTATTCCCTCGTCGTCTTCTTGGGCATGTGGTTGGCCTGTCTGGTTCGCAGAGTTGAGGCACGCCCCGACCAGGACTGAGGTTCCCCCGAGATGCGGGGAGGGGTGACAGAGGGTCAGATAGGTCTCGTGAGAGGAGACCAGAGGATGCCTGCGCCGAGGAAATACCCGCTGGAATTGCGTGAGCGTGCGGTACGGATGTATCGGACCGCCGAGCCGAAGCCCGTGATCCTCCGCATGGCCGAGGAACTCGGCGTGCACCACGAGGCCCTGCGCAACTGGATCCGCCAGGCTGGGGCCGATGCCGGCGAACGAGGCGACATGCTCACCTCCGCCGAGCGTGAGGAGCTTGCCGCCCTGCGCAAGGAGAATGTCCAGCTCAAGAGGGCGAACGAGGTCCTGCGGACGGCCTCGGCTTTTTTCGCGGCTCAGCTCGACCCGACCCGGCCCAGGTGACCGCGCTCGTCGACGAGCACCCGCACCTGGGGGTCGAGCCCGTACTCCGGGAACTGAATATCCCCTCCTCCACCTACTACCGCTGGCGCCGGGCCGAGCAGGAACCGTGCGAGCGGCGCCGTCAGGACGCCGACCTGACCGGGAAGATCCGTCAGGTCCACGCCGACTCCGGCGGGATCTACGGCTCGCCCCGCGTGCACGCCGTCCTCAAGCGCGAGGGTGTCCACGTCGGCCGCAAGCGCGTCGAACGGCTCATGCGCCAGGCCGGCCTCGCAGGGATCAGCCCCCGCAGGGGCAAGGGCTTCACTCGACGCGACCCGGACGCCGCCCCTGCCCCTGACCTGGTGCAACGCGACTTCACCGCGAACGGGCCGAACCGGCTGTGGGTCACCGACCTGACCATGATCGCGACGCTGGAGGGCCCGCTGTGGCTGTCCGCGATCCGCGACGCATTCTCCCGCCGTGTCGTCGCCTGGGAAACCTCCGCCCGCGCGGACGCGGACCTGGTCCTGACCTCGCTGGAGTACGCCCTGGCCAGCCGCGAGCCCGTCCCCGGCGAGCTCGTCCACCATGCCGACCACGGCTGTCAATACACGTCCGTGAAGCACACAACTGTCCACGGGCCTGGCCCTGCCCGCCCTTTCATAGCGGACGAGACGGAGCGCGGGAGGCGATGTCTCGTCGACGAGGCCCCGCCAGGCAGGGCGAGCTCCCGGCGTCGACGCAGCGTGCGCATTCGATCTAGTGTCGTCAGAGAGTCTTGCGGCTTCGCCTTAGCACCTCAATGCCGGCTTGGTCGGCTTCCTCGGGTGTTCCGCCGAGGTGGTGGATCATGACCCAGCGACCGTCGTCCATTGCTCCGGCGAACAGAGAGGCGTCACGTGTGGCGCCATTGTGCCAGCGCAGGGCGCCTGCCGTCTGCCAGGACGGCGCGGGGGCGCCCAAACTGCGTTCCACGAGGAGTCGTACGACCAATTCGGCGGCCGCCCGGGGGGTGGCCCACAGACCCCCCGCTGGCAGGATCGCGCCGTGCATCGTCCACGGTTGACGGACTCTTCCCAGGCGGCCTCGGGCCACTAGCTGCCTGCCCGGGTCCGGGGTTGCGGTCACTTCGGTGATGTCCAGCGGACGCAGGACGTACTTGGTCACCAACTCCTCATAGGTGGTGCCGGCCGCAGCGGTCAGGGCTTCACCGAGGACGGCGTACCCGAGATTGGAGTACTCCTCCCGTTGGCCGGGCGGGTGAGTGGCGATGGCGTCGAGCCGGTTCAGCAGCTGGTGCACGGTGCGACGGTCGAACTTCGCATACGGATTCCGACGCGAGATGCGAGGTGGCAGGCGCGGAAGGCCGGACGTGTGCTGGGCCAGGTGGAGGAGAGTGATCCCGGTTCCGGAAGTCGCCGGAAGCCATCGCTCAAGGGGGTCGTCGAGCGCGAGCTTCCCGGCCTCGGCCATGCAGGTCAGCGCGGTGCCCGTGATGACCTTGGTGAACGAGCCGATCTCGACAAACCGGTCCACGGCATGACCGTCACTGACTGCCGGTGGAGCGGCGTTGCTCAGGACACAGGTGGGGATACGGCGCACCGCGGGCCTTTCTCGAGCGTGCTGGCTTTCAACTGTTGCGGGGTGGCACGGCACATGCAGCGGTGCTTCCTGGCATGCGGTGACGGTTGCGTGACACGCAGCGGTACACCGCGCGGGCGCAGGTGCGCATCACGGGGAGCGCGATGATGGCCGCAACCGCGCGGTAGGCACGGGAGGGTGAGGAGTTGAGGAGACGTTGTCACGTTGTTGGGTGTGCGAGAGCCTGATGGCGTGCCAGCGCGAGGTCGGCTCGGGTGTCAGCCTTGGGTCAGGCCGTTGCGGCCACGCCGACGGCTCCGGTGACGTGGTCCCAGATGGCGAAGCGGATGGTCATTTCGGCTCGGTGGTCGGGAGCGGCGAGCAGGTGGCGGTGGGGTCGGAAGTGGGTTGAGATGCCGCTGAAGGCGGACAGGAATCGCTGGGCCGCGCCGACGCTGCGGAAGCCTTTCATCGCGCGTTCACGCTGCCTAGTGGGCTGGTGGCTGTTTTCTGCCCGGTTGTTCAGTCCCTTGTGGGAGCGGTGCTCGACGGAGGGCATGACCTCGCGGTGGGCGGCGCCGTAGGAGCGGAGCTTGTCCGTGACGACCAACCGCGGCACCGCGCGTGTCTTCTTCATCAGACGGCGGAAGAAGCGCTTGGCGGCGGCCGTGTCCCGCCGGTTCTGGACGAGGATGTCGAGGACGTTGCCGTCCTGGTCGACGGCCCGCCACAAATACTTCGGCTCCCCGTTGATCCTGACGAACACCTCGTCCAGGTGCCACTTCTCCCCAGGCCGGGGCCGACGGCGGCGCAGTCCGTTCGCGTAGGCCTGGCCGAACTTGACGCACCAGCGGCGCACCGTCTCGTACGAGACGATCACGCCGCGTTGGAGCATCAGCTCCTCGACCTCGCGGAAGCTGAGCGGGAAGCGGAAGTACAGCCACACGCACTGGGAGATCACCTCGACCGGGTACCGGTGTCCCCTGTACGACGGCGACGTACTCCTCACGGACGACCCCTCCCAGCCTGATCAACCAGAAGATCATCCCACCCGCTCAGCCAACGTGACAGCGCCCCACGCAGCTCAACGCACCAGGGCCCGGCTGACCCGCAGCGGCAGACGGGTGGCCGCCTGCAGCCCGTCCGGGTCGTGGAACAGCAGCGGCTCCTGGGTGGACGGGGACACGGCGAAGTCGGGATAGCGGCGCAGCAGCTCGGTCAGGGCCACCCGCGCCTCCAGCCGGGCGAGCGGAGCGCCCAGGCACACATGGGCGCCCTTGCCGAACGACAGATGGCGGTTGGGCCGGCGGGTGATGTCGAAGGTGTCTGGGTCGGGGAAGGCCTCCTCGTCCCGGGCCGCCGACACCAGGGCGACGCTGACCAGCGCTCCCTTGGGGACGACATGACCGCTCAGTCGGGTCTCCCGGGCCGCCCGGCGGTCCAGCCAGATCAGCGGCGACCGGTAGCGCAGCACCTCCTCGATGGCGGAGGGCAGCAGTTCCGGATCCGCGCGCAGCCGTGCAGTGGCCTCGGGGTGCTCGTCGAAGCAGAGCACGGCGTTGCCGAGGAGGGCGCTGGTGGTGAGGAACCCGGCGATCAGTAGCAGACCCAGGAAGCCCACGATCTCCTGGTCGTTCAGCCGCCGGCCGTCGGCCTCCGCCCGGATGAGGTCGTGCAGCAGGCCCGATCCTTCGACGGTCCGGTGACGCCGTACATGGCCGCCGAGGTAGTCGTTCATCTCCCGGATGGCCGGAGCCATGGCGGCCACGCCCTCCTCGCTGCGGATCGCGTCGACCCCGTTGTCCACCAACAGGGCGTACGCCCACTTGCGGAAGAGGCCGTGGTCCTCGCGGGGCAGCCCCATCACCTCGGCAATGACCGTCACGGGCAGCGGATGCGCGAGGTCGGCGACCACGTCCATGGTGTCGTCGCGGGCGTCGGCGGCGTCCAGCAACTGTCGGGTCACCTCCCGGATCCGGGGCTCGAGGTCCGCCACGAACCGGGGGGTGAAGGCCTGGCTGACCAGGCTGCGGAGCTCCCGGTGTCGGGGCATGTCCATGTTCTGGAAGTTGCCCTGCTGGAACGCGGAAAGCTCCTCCACCGGGGGCATGAACTCGCTCATGTCGTTGGAGAACGTCTCGGAGTCCTGCATCACCCGCAGTCCGTCCGCGTAGCGGAACACCTGCCACCGCCCGGACACGGGGTCGTGACTGACCGGCTCGTCACGGCGCATGCGCGCGTAGTGGGCGAGCGTGCGCCGCATGGCGTCGGGGAAGTGCGGGCCGTCCATTAGCGAGGTCTCCTCGTGCCATCGGGTAGGACTGGACTCGGCGGTGGTTGACACAGCGCGAACGCAAGCAACGCGCATGCGCTCAGGGCGGTTTCACCCACTCCGCCGCGCCTCGGTATGAGCCTTGGCGTGACCGAGCGTCGCCCGGCTGTTAGTGCTCAGCGCGTTCCGGACGTAGTTCCTGGCGTCCGCGACCGTGCGTCCCACACCGAGAACCTTCTCGACGGCCTCGGGCTTGACGACCACCGTGTGCTGCGAGGTGGCGTCCACCCCGCCGCCGCGCGGCGTGAGCGTCCAGCAGCCGGTGTGGGCGCTCATCAGCGCCGGCACGGTGGTCTGCTTGTAGACGATGCGGTCGTCGCCGCGCACCACCCGGACCGACTCGGTGTTGTGCACGGAGCCGTCTGCGGCCTTGGTGTCCATGGCCATGACCTGGACGCCCGGCTGGTCCTCGGTCAGTTCGAGCCGGGACACGTGCGGTAGACGCTGCGGCCACAGGTCGGCCCGGTTGAGGAAGTCGAAGACTTCCCGCGCGTCGCCCTCGATGCGCACCGTGTCCTCGAAGCTGAACATCAGCGCGTCCAGCTCATCGTAGCGTTCGGCGACCCCCTTGATGCCGGCCAGCTCCGCGTCGCTGTTGCCGTCCAGCGCGGCGTTCACCCAGGCCACGTGCTCGGGGGCGTCGTCGACGACGGTGAAGTCGTGGTGGAGTTCCAGCCGGGTGCGGGTGGGGGAGAGGGCCGTAGCCCGCCAGGTGCCGCCCATCGAGGTGACGGGGTGCGCCGACACCTCCTGCCGGAAGCGCACCGTGAGGGCCTCCGGGTCGAGGTCCCGGCGCGAGGTCCACTGCTTCACCTCGCCGCCCGCCGTGGCCCAGATCCGGATGCGCTCGGTGCGCTCGCCCCGTTCCACGTGCTCGACATGGATGTTGGGGGTGAAGAACACAGGCCAGCGCGACACGTCCGCGATGATGTCGTGGACCACCCGGGCGGGTGCGTCGATCTCGAGCTTGTGCAGGGTGTGGTGCCTGTCGGACACGGGGCCCTCCCTCTTGTCTCGGCCGTATGCCGGGATCAGTAGTTGCCCAGGCCGCCGCAGACGTTCAGCGCCTGGGCCGTGATGGATGCCGCGGTGTCGCTCACCAGATAGCCGACGAGGCCGGCCACCTCCTCCGGCGTGGAGTAGCGTCCCAGCGGGATCTTTGCCTGGAACTGCTCCAGGACGTCCTCCTCGGTGGTCCCCCAGGCGGCGGCGTAGCCAGCCCGCACCCGCTGGGCCATCGGAGTCTCGACGTAGCCCGGGCAAACCGCGTTGACGGTGACGCCGGTCGGCGCGAGCTCCTTGCCGAGCGCTTTGGAGAAGCCGATCACCCCGTGCTTGGACGCCGAGTAGGGCGCCGCGAGCACCACGCCCTGTTTGCCGCCGGTGGAGGCGATGCTGATGACCCGGCCCCAGCCGCGCTCCCGCATCCCGGAGCGCTTGAGCACCTCGCGGGTGACCAGGAAGACGCTGTTGAGGTTGGTGTCGATGACGTCGTACCAGGTCTCGTCGGGGAGGTCGGCGGTGACCCCGCCGCCGTTGCGGCCGGCGTTGTTCACCAGGACGTCGACCCGGCCGTACGCCCCGAGGGCGGAGTCCACCAGGGCCCGGACCGAGGTCTTGTCCCGTACGTCGCACGACGTGCCGTCGGCCTCGTGGCCGACGGCACGCAGTTCCTCCACCGTCCGCTTCACGGCGTCCGTGTCCCGTGCGCAGAGGAACACCGCCAGGCCCGCGCGGGCCAGGTCCCAGGCGACGGACAGCCCGATGCCGCTGGTGGCGCCCGTGACGAGGGCCACCCGCCGATCGTCGTTCGCCATGGTCTGGTCTCCCCTCGTCGGTGATGTCGGCCCTCACCGTGGCCTGGTCGGCTCGAACCGAGGTAGAAGACCGCTGGACGCCGTGCGCGGCCCGGGCGCCGGGCTCCAGCCCGGATCGAGGCGGGCTGCAGCCGGCCGGCGGACCCTTCGGGGAACCCAAGGCCTGATTCAGGAGGAAAACCGCATGTCGATCGCCGAGACGGTGTCCACCGACCCCACCCTCGCCGGACCGTACCAGCTGGTCCAGCAGTTCTATGCACGGCAGATGCGGCTGCTGGACGACGGCCGGGCGGAGGAGTGGGCCGAGACCTTCACTTCCGACGGCGTCTTCAACGCCAACGCCTTCCCGCAGCCGGTCGTGGGGCGCGCCGCGATCGCCGCGGCCGCGCGTGCCGCCGTCGACGACTATGCCCGGCGCGGCATCCAGCGCCGCCACTGGCTGGGCATGCTGTCGGTCCGCCCGGGGGACGGCGAGGAGCTGCTCGTCGGCTCCTACGCGCTGGTGGTGGAGACACCGCGCGGCGGCACCCCCGAGATCCGCTCCAGCAGCATCTGCGACGACGTCCTGGTGCACGAGTACGGCACCTGGCGGGTGAAGGACCGTCAGATCCGCCGGGACGACATCCGACCCGGCGCCTGAACCGGCGACGACCCCCGGGCACGCCTGAACCAGCCGTGACCCCTGCGCCCGGCCGGCTACGACGAAGGGGGCGGGGCCCGAAGGTCCCGCCCTCCTCCTCTGTCTGCCACCGCCGTCACGCCGGCCGAGCCACCTCGCTCAGACCGTCGTTCATGCGCGCCAGGAACTGGCGTGGCGTCGTCGCCTCCGCCACCACCTCGTCCGGCAGCGTGAGGCCGTAGTCCTGCTCGATACGGCCGATCACCTGCAGCATCGCCAGGGAGTCGTAGCCGAGGTTGGTGAAGGAACGGTCCAGGACGTCGCCGTCCAGGTCCACCCCTTCCTCCTCGCCCGCGCACTCGCGCAGCAGGCCGGTGAGTTGCTCAAGGGTCATCTCCGCCATGGGGCACACCTTTCTGGGGATCTTCAGCTGTCGGGCACGGCGGTCACCACCGCGGCCGCGTTGAACCCGCCGTGGCCGCGCGCGAGCACCAGCGCGTGGCGTACCGGGCCGCGGCGTACGGCGGTGACCAGGTCGACGGGGCAGTCGTCGGCGGGGGAGGTCACATGGACGGTCGGCGGGATCAGCCCCTCGTGGACCGACAGCAGCGCCGCCGCCAGGTCCAGGGCCGCGCCACCGGCCAGCAAACGCCCGGTCATTGTCTTGGGGACGGTCACCGGCACGCCCCGGGGACCGAAGACCCGGGCCAGGGCGTCGGCCTCCTGCCGGTCGAGGTCGCGGATCCCGGCGCCGTCGGCGAAGACCACGTCGATGTCGCCGGCGGCGAGTCCGGCGTCGTCCAGGGCCAGTTCCACCGCCCGGCGCAGGCCGGGCTCGGCGTCGGTGCCGGGTGCCGGGTCGAACGTGGCGGCGTAGCCGGCGAGTGCGCCGTACGTCCGGGCACCGCGCGCCCGGGCCGCGGCGGCGTCCTCCAGGATCAGGATCGCGCCCCCCTCGCCGGCCACATGGCCGCGGGCGTCACCGGCGAACGGCAGGTAGGCCCGCTCCGGTTCGGCGACGGTGCTCATGCGTCCGCCTGCCAGATGACCGGTCCAGCCCCAGGGGCAGAGGGACCCGTCGACGCCTCCGGTCACCATCAGCGCGCTGCCCTTGCGCAGCTGACGGCGGGCCTGGGCCACCACGTCCAGTCCGCCGGCCTGCTCGGTGACCAGGACGCCGCTCGGCCCGCGCAGCCCGTGTCTGATAGAGATCTGGCCGGCGTTGACGGCGTAGAACCAGGCGAAGGACTGGTACGCGCTGACGAACTGTCCGCCCTTGCTCCACAGGGCCTGCAACTCGCGCTGGCCGAACTCGAACCCACCGGCCGAGGCCGCGGTAACCACGCCGGCGGCGTACTCCGGCAGGCCGTCCGGATCCACATTGGCGTCGGAGAGCGCCTCCTCGGCGGCGGTGAGCGCGAGCCGGGTCATGTGATCGGTCTGCGGCAGTAGCCGGCTGGGGATGTGCCGCTCCGGCTCGTAGTCGGGCACCTCGCCGGCGAGGGTGGCCGGATAGCCGGTGGCGTCGAAGCGGGAGACCGGACGGATGCCGTGCTCGCCCGCCAGGGTGGCCCGCCACCAGGCCTCGGTGCCCAGCCCGTTGGGGGCCGTGACGCCGATGCCAGTGAAGAGCGGGGATGCCGTGCTGCTCATGCGGCCCTCCGATCCGGGCGGGTGAGCACCATGGCGCTCTGGAAGCCGCCGAAGCCGCTGCCGACCGTCAGCACCGTGTCCACCCGTGTTTCGCGCGCCGTCAGCGGCGTGTAGTCCAGGTCGCACTCCGGGTCGGGCTCATGCAGGTTCGCGGTCGGCGGTACGACGCCGTGCTCGACGGCGAGGGCGCAGGCGGCGATCTCCAGCGCGCCGATCGCGCCCAGCGAGTGGCCGATCATCGACTTGATCGAGCTGACCGGGACGGCGTAGGCCCGCTCACCCAGGCTGCGTTTGAACGCGGCGGTCTCGTGCCGGTCGTTCTGCTTGGTGCCCGAGCCGTGGGCGTTGACGTAGTCGACGTCGGTGGGGTCGGTCCGGGCGTCGTCGAGGGCCGTACGGATCGCCTCGGCCATCTCGGCGCCGTCCGCGCGCAGGCCCGTCATGTGGTACGCGTTGCTGCGCGAGGCGAACCCGGCGATCTCGGCGTACACATGGGCGCCGCGGGCGCGGGCCCGCTCCAGTTCCTCCAGGACGAACACGGCCGCGCCCTCGCCCAGCACGAACCCGTTGCGGGTCCGGTCGAAGGGCCGGGAGGCGTGGGCCGCGTCGTCGTTGCGGGGGGTGGTCGCCTTGATCGCGTCGAAGCAGGCGACGGAGATGGGCGAGACGGGGGCGTCGGTGGCCCCGGCCACCATGAGGTCCGCGCTGCCCTCACGGATAAGTTGCACCGCGTGCCCGACGGAGTCGAGGCCGGAGGTGCAGCCGGTGGAGACCAGCGCCGTCGGGCCCTGTGCGCCGACCGCCCAGGCCACCTCCCGGGCGAAGGAACTGGGGACGAAGAAGTCGAACAGGTGGGGAACGGCGTACGTGTGGTCCACCAGCCAGGTGGCACCGCCGTCGCTGACCACCGCGTACTCGCTGTCCAGGCCCATCGTGGCCCCGACGGCGCTGCCGATGGTGACGCCGGTGCGGCAGGGGTCCGTGTCGGCCGTCTCCAGCCCGCTGTCCACCACTGCCTCACGGGCGGCGACCACTGCGAACTGCGCGGCGCGGTCCATGCGCCGGATCTCCTGCGGACGCAGTCCGGAGGCCACGGGATCGAAGTCGACCTCGGCGGCCACCCGGGAGCGGAACGACGAGGCGTCGAACAGGGAGATGGTGCGGGTGGCGGTGCGTCCCTCGGTCAGCAGCGACCAGAACGGCTTGGTCCCGCCGCTTCCGCCGGGGGCGACGACCCCGATTCCGGTGATGGCGACGCGCCTGCTCATCGGGGCCCGCCCGTCCGCGCCGCCGCGGGGCGAGCTGTGGGGTGGGAGGGGCGGGTGGGCTGTATGTGCACGGGGACGTCCTCTCTGCCGAGTCGGTTCCTGCGGCCCGGCGCCCGTACGACGGGCTCCGTGCGGCATCCCCGACGATGAGCCGGTGTCCTCAAACGCTGCTCGACCGGTGGCTGAGTCCTGCGCCGAGCGTGGTTCACCCGTCCACGAGCGCCACCGCGCGCGCCCAGCCGGCGCCCCCGTTCCTGATCTTCACGGGAAAGCAGCAGACTTGGAAGCCGGTCGACGCAGGCAGGTCCTCCAGGTGGGCCAGCCGCTCGATCTGGCAATACTCCGTACGGCGTCCGGCGAAGTGGGCCGGCCACAGGACCGACGGGTCGCCGCTCTCCCGGTAGCGCCTGATCATGTCGGGGAAGGGCGCGTCGAGGCTCCAAGCATCGGTGCCGATGACTCGGACCCCGAAGTCCAGCAGGTACTCGGTGGCGGGCCCGTCGAGACCGGCGAAGTCCGTGAAGTAGCGGGGGGTTCCGGCGTGCTGGGCGGCGCCGGTGCGCAGCAGCACGATGTCCAGGGGCTCGGGCTGGCGTCCGACGCGTTTGATCGCGTCTTGGATCTGGTCGCGGTCGATCACGCCCGTGCCGACGTCGGAGACGTCGAGCAGCATTCCGGGCCGCAGGAACCACTCCAGCGGCATCCGGTCGATGTGCCGGGGTACCCCGTACGAGGCGGTGGACCCGTAGTGCGAGGGCGCGTCGACATGGGTGCCGGTGTGGCTGGTCAGGGTCAGCGTGTCCAGTGACAGCAGTTCGCCGCCGGGCAGTTCGGACGGGTCGAGGTCCAGCCCGAAGTGCCGTTTCATTTCCTCGCTCATGTGACGGGCGCCCTCGGCGGGCGTCATGATGTCGTGCCGGACGGGGTCGGGCTCCCATCCGTCGGCGTCGATCGGTGAGGACAGGTCGATGATGCGCACGGCTGTCTCCGGTCCGGTGGGATGGCCGGTCCGTCCCGGGTGACGGACCGTCGTGCCCGCCACTGTGCGGCCCGGCCCTCGAACCCGGATCGAGGTCGGCGCATATCCGTTTGCAGGTGAGGGGAACCAGTCCGGCGGCGTGCTCACGCAGGGCCGGGAGAAGCCGTACGCGACGGGCGGGCGGCACCGCGGGGACGACCACCGGAACCTCCCGGGACCGACATCCGCGCCGTGTTAATAAAGTTGGACCAATGATTGAACCTCCATGTAGTCTGCACGCGAATCATCACGTGTGTTGCAGTCGGCTGGGGAAGGACACGTCGCGGGGACCGGTGCGTGGCCCGGGAATACCGCCTCGCGTGACAGACGAACCCTCCTGATAAAACCTCGGACGGGGTATCCATAAGGACCGTGCCTGACCGACCGTCGGGTAAGGGCCGACCCGCAGAGAACACCGGCGGAGCAGCGGCGGATATTTCCGCCCGATCCGTCGAATGGTCCCGCGGCCCACTCCGGCTGAATTCGCGAACCAGCCGCACGCCCGGTAATCCAGGGTTCTGTCATATAGGGGGAACGCGTGGTACGAGTACTGCTCGCGGAGGACGAACACCTGATACGGGGTGCCCTCACGGCCCTGCTGAGCGAGGAGGTCGGAATCGAAGTCGTCGCGGACACCGGTACCGGCCGTTCGGTGTTGTCCCTGTCACTTCAGTACCGGCCCGATGTCGTCGTCCTCGACGTGATGCTGCCGGACATGACCGGACTGGAGGTCGCGGAACAACTCCAGGAACACCTGCCGTCCTGTCGCATTCTGCTGCTCACCAGTCTCGGGATCCCGGGCACCGTCCGTCAGGCGCTGGAACAGCAGGTCGACGGCTACCTGTTGAAGGACGCCCCGCCCGCGGCGCTGGCCGACGCGATCCACAAGGTCGCGGGCGGCCAGCGGGTCATCGCCCCGAGGCTGATGCTGGCCGCGTGGGAGAGCCGCGCCAACCCGCTCACGCCCCGGGAGACGGAGATCCTGCGCTGGGCCTCCGAAGGGGGCAGTGTGCGGGACGTCGCGGACGCCGCCCGGCTGTCGTCGGGGACCGTCCGCAACCATCTCAGCAGCATCGTCACGAAGCTCGGGGCGCGCAGTCGTCTCGACGCGGTCCGGATAGCCCAGGACGCGGGCTGGTTGCCCTGAGCTGCGGATCCGTGCGGAGCACGGGGCAGGTCACGGTGAGCCGGAACCAGCCGTCGGGTGTCACGGCCGTCGTGCATGACCCGCCGACGGTGCTCGCCCGGCCGGACAGATTACCCAGCCCGCGCCGCTCCCGCGGCAGCTCCCACCGCTCCCGCGCCGGCACCCGCAGCTCCTCGGGCACGCCGTCGTTGGCCACGCACAGCACGATCTGGCCGTTCCTGCGACGCACCGTGATACGGCACCGGCCGGCCGTGCTGTGCCGCAGCAGGTTGGTCACCGCCTCCCGCAGGACCGCCACGAGCATGTTCTCGACCTCGGCCGCCAGCCGGCAGGGCTCGCTGCGGATGGTCACGTCCACGCCCACCGCCCGCAAAGTGGCGCGGGCCACGTTCAGTTCTCCGGACAGCGACAGCGTCTGGATCCGGTGGGCCAGCGACCGCAGATCGGTCAGCGCGTCCCGGGCGAGCTCGACCGCCGTGCGCAGCTCGGCGCGGGCCCGCTCGTCCTGCCCCGTCAGATAGCGTTCGGCCAGCTCACCGCGGAGGGCGGCCATGGTGAGCCGGCTCGCCACCAGATCGTGCAGGTCCCGGGCGATCCGCAGCCGTTCCTGATGGGCGGCGTCGCGCACCGCGGTGTCCCAGGCGTGGTCCAGCCGGCGCAGCCGCCAGGCCATCCGCATCAAGGCCGCCACCCCCAGACCCACCGCGGCGGTCACCGCCGTGACGGTCGCCGCCTGGTACTGCGGCAGCCCGCTGCCCACGGCGACCGGCCACGCGACCGCCACGATCACCGCGAACGACGCTTTCCCGGCCGGGCCGTTGAGCACCGCCTGCGCCGATCCGGCGGCGAACCCGGCCATGGCCGGCCACTCCACTCCCCAGACCAGCACCGGCAGATAGGTGAGAGCCGCCTGCGCCACCACGCCGGCCCACCGCTGGTGCCGTCTCGTCAGGACCGCGCCGTGCAGCGTGTGGAGGACCTGAAGGACCACCAAGGGGGGCAGCAACACCGCCCAGGCCACCACCGCGGTGGCCGTAGTCCCGGTATCGAGCATGGCCGAAAGTCCGGCAAGGGCCACCCCGCACTGCAGGAACACGACGATCAGTACCGGCCACCACGGAACCAAGACTCCCCTACGCAAGCCCCGCACAACTCTCCCCCGTCCGTTCGTCCTGCTGAGATCAGCGTTACGAGCAATATTGAACGAGTGACCTCCGTTTCTGCCATACGCCCGCTGGCCACATTCGTACGGGCCCTGGACAGCGGTTTATCGAAGATTTAAGTAAACACCGATCGCGGCCCGGTTTCCGGCAGCGCCGGCCGGGTAGAGGCGAGGCCCTCCGGAATCGTCGTTTTTCTCCGAATGACGCCGAACTCCCGTTTGTCGACGCTGCAGCAGATTGCCCTGGGTCTCGGGTGAACGGGTTCACGGAGTCGGTAAAGAACCGGTGGGCCGGTATGTCGCGGGGGCCCGAAAACGGCCAGGACCGAAATGAATTCATGGGCCCACTGCCGTGATGTACCACACACGACCGTCCGATGCGCTCCTGGCGCGCTCCGTGACGGAGACGGCCGGCTCCGCGGGCGGGGCGCGGGGACGCCAGACGAACGCCCGGGGCGAGCCAGGGCCATTGCATGTAGTCGATCTGTCCGGTTGATCACCTGGTCCCGAGGGCTGTGAGGGGTCGTCCCGGGTCGCGCGCGGTGTAGGGGCAGGCTGCGGCGATGTTGGTGTGGTCGTCCTGGCGGAACACGCTGACGGCGAGAATGAGCGCCGTCAGCGGGAAGCACCGGCCACGACGGTCACGCGGGTCGGGCAGCTCCGCCAGGAACCGGACAAGGCACACCGCGTCGGGCAACGGCTGCGGCGACGGAATATGGCCCCGCTGCTCCAGGCCCGACGGTATAGGAGAAACGACAGTAGGCACGGTCTTCGGTTGTGGTCACGGGAACTCGACACTCACATGATCAGCGAGATCGGGCCTGCACTTGTATCCGGACCAGCCTGCCATGACCGGCCATCACAGGGCACTTCCGCCCAACTCGCAAACACGCAAGGTCCCTGGGACGAGCGTGCACAATTCACGGGGGCATCGGTGCGGCATACCCTTCAGCGCCCGCCGCCGGGATGACAGGCTCCGAGCATCCTGCTCGCGTGACGACATGAAGGGTTCGCACATGCAGATGAAACTCGGTGTCCTCGGTCCGCTCCACGCCCAGCTGGGCGGCGGCTCGATCGTCCCCACGGCGGGCAAGCCCCGGCAGGTCCTCGCGCTCCTCGCCCTCCGCGCGGGGCGCGCCGTGCCCGTGTCCACGCTGATGGAGGAGTTGTGGGGGGACGCCCCGCCCCGCAGCGCCTCGACCACCCTGCAGACCTACGTCCTCCACTTACGCCGGGCCATAGCCGCCGCACTGCCCGAGGGGTGCGCGCTCTCCCCGAAGGACGTCCTTGGCATGTCCTTCGGGGGCTACCGGCTCGCCGCGGTCGTCGAGGAACACGACCTGACTGGCTTCGAGGACCTCGCGCTGCGCGGCGCGACCGCGCTGGAGGCCGGTGACGCCCGGGCCGCTGCCGACCTGCTGAGGCGCGCCCTTGACTTGTGGCGGGGGCTCGCGCTGGAGGACGTACCGCAGGGCACGGTCCTGGAGCTGGAGGCCATCGGGATGGAGGAAACGCGGATGCAGGTGCTGGAGCAGCGCATCACGGCCGGACTGCGGCTGGGCCGGCACGCGTTGCTCATCCCCGAGCTGCGGGTGCTCACCGCCCGTCATCCGCTCAACGAGAACCTCAGCGCCCAGCTCATGACGGCGTTCCACCGGGCCGGCAGCACCTGGCGGGCGCTGGAGGAGTTCCGCCGGCTGCACCGCAGCGTCGGTGAGGAACTCGGTATCGAGCCCGGTGTCCGGCTCCAGCGGCTGCACCAGGCGATCCTGAGCGGCGAACCGGAGGCCGACGAGCTCGACCTCAGCCCCCTGCTGGCGGGCTGAGGCCGTCATGTGCCGCCGCTGTCCGGCTCCAGGGGGCCGGACAGCGGTGTGTCATGCGTGCGGTCGCTGCGGCTCGGAGCGCTCGAGGGCGCTGACGTACAGCTGGGGATCGCTGGTGCTCAGTTCTCGCAGGGCCCGGGCGTGCGGAGCGAACTCCGGCTGACGCAAGGCCTGTTCTAATGCCGTGCGGTTCTCCCACTCCGCGACGTTGACGTACTTGCCGGGCTGGTCCGCGTGGCGCAGCAGCCGGTGCCGCAGAAAGCCGGGCTGGGCGCTGAAGAACAGCGAGGTCCGGTCGAAGACGCGCTCGAACTCGGCAGGGGAACCGTGCACATCGAAGCGGTTGACGAAGGTGATCACCAGAGTTGCCTCCTGCCGGGCGGGCTCGAATCCACGACCGCCATCGTGGTCGGCACCGCTCGACAGGGGCTCGAACGGCCGTGGTGGCAAGGCCGATCGAGGGCTGGCCACGTTCAGGAGCCGGAGCCGGACCTTCGTGCTTCCTCGGCCCGCAGGACCTCCCAGGCGTACGCGGCCGCGCGACGGGCGAGCCCGGCGAGGGCCTCCGTGTCACCAGGCTCGCCGGCCGGCGGAGAGCCGAGGCGGCGGATCAGTTGATCCGGTGCGGAGGGAGGCAGCGGGTGCAGGGGGACCTGGGCCAGGTCGCCGCCGACGAAGAACGCCTCGTCCGCGGGGAGCCGGTCGGTCGCGGTCGAGGGCTGGGCCGAGGAACCGCTGCGGGCAGCACGCAGCCGGGCGAGCAGTTCCTCCCGGTTGTGGCCGCGCAGCGCGGGCAGCAGGAACGGGTTGTCGTCCAGGGCGCCGGCGAAGGTGTAGTGCACGGCGGCGCCGTGCACGCACGGATCACCGGTGTCCCGGCACCCGCACCGCGAGGAGAACTCACCGCGGCGCGGGAACAGCGTGAGCCCCGCCTTCCCGAACGTCTCGTCGATGTTCTCCGGCATCTGTCCCTGCAACAGGCTCGCCGCATGCTGGATCTGGCCGGCCAAGGCCCGCACCCCCGCCTTCCACTGCTCCTCGGTGAACACCGGCAGGCAGAGCGCCACCTGGTAGGTGCGTCCGCCCTGTTCCACCCGGGCGGTCACCTCGCCCGGCTGGACCTGCAGTCCCTGTACGGCTCCTTTGCGGGCCAGGGAACGTCCCCGCGGCAGCCGGGTGTTGGGATAGGTGGCCCCCAGTGACTCCAGGGCGCGGATCCAGCGCTTGCTCCACCAGGTCGCGCCGAAGGTCTGCTGTCGGTCGCGGGCATCCGTGGTGCGGCCGGTGGCCGGGCTCATGCGGTGTCTCCCGAGTCGGCGAGCCGGACCAGTGCGTGCAGCGCGTCGTCGTCCAGCTCGGTCAGCCAGGTCTCGCCGGTGCCGACGACGGCGTCGGCCAGCGAACGCTTGCTCTGTAGCAGGGCGTCGATGCGCTCCTCGAAGGTGTCGGCGGTGACCAGCTTGTGCACCAGGACGGTCTTGGTCTGGCCGATCCGGTGCGCGCGGTCCGTGGCCTGGTCCTCGACGGCCGGGTTCCACCACCGGTCGTAGTGCATCACGTGCGAGGCGCGGGTCAGGTTCAGGCCGAAGCCGCCCGCCTTGAGGCTGATCAGCAGCAGCGGCGGAGCGTCGTCGTCCTCCTGGAACGCGCGTACCATCCGGTCCCGGTGTTCCGTCGGTGTCCCGCCGTGCAGGAACGGCACCCCCGTCAGGCCGAGCTCGCCCGACAGATGACGGGCCAGCAGATCGCCCATCACCCGGTACTGGGTGAACACCAGCGCCCGTTCACCGGACGCCACGACCTCGCCGAGCATCTCGGTGGCCCGCTCCAGCTTGCCCGAGCGCCCGGCGAGCCGCCCGGCGTCGGTGTCCTCCTCGCCCAGGACCTGGGCCGGGTGGTTGCAAATCTGTTTGAGCCGGGTGAGCAGCCGCAGCACGTTGCCCCGCCGCTGGATGCCGCTGCCCAGTCCGTCGTCCGTGTCGAACGCCTCGTCCACGGCGGCCCGGTACAGCCGGGTCTGCTCCGCGGTCAGGTCGCAGGAGACCGTGGACTCCAGCTTGGCGGGCAGCTCGTCGACGACAGCGCTCTTCATCCGGCGCAGCATGAAGGGCGCCGTGACGGTACGCAGCCGGTCCGCGGACTCCTGGTCGCCGTCCCGTTCGACGGGGACGGCGACCTGCTCCTTGAAGCGGCGGTGCGAGCCGAGCAGGCCCGGGTTGGCGAAGTGCATGATCGACCACAGCTCCGACAGCCGGTTCTCCACGGGCGTGCCGGTCAGCGCCACCCTGGCGTGCGAGGTCAGCCGGAACGCGGCACGCGCGGTCTGCGCGGTGTGGTTCTTGATCTGCTGGGCTTCGTCGAGGACGACCAGGTCCCAGTCGACGGAGGTCAGCAGATCGGCGTCCAGGCGCAGCAGCGCGTAGCTGGTCACATGGACGGTCCCGGGGGCGAACTCCTCGGGACGGGTGGCTCGGCGGGGCCCATGGTGCAGCCGAACGGTCAGGTCCGGCGCGAACCGCGCAGCCTCCCGGTGCCAGTTGCTCACCACGGAGGTCGGGCAGACCACGAGCTGCGGCCGCTGCCGGGGCCGGCCGGCCAGCAGGGCGATGGTCTGGAGCGTCTTGCCCAGACCCATGTCGTCGGCGAGCAGGGCGCCGAAGCCCAGCTCGGTCAGCGACTGGAGCCAGGCGATGCCCCGGCGCTGGTAGTCGCGCAGCTCGGCGCACACACCTGCGAGTCGGGGCTCCTCGTCGGCGAGCGCCGTACGCAGCCGGCTCACCAGGTCGGCGACCGGCCCCTCGGCCAGAGCGGGGACGTCGCCGAACTCCTCCGTACGGTGGCGTCCGCACAGCGCGACCGACAGGGCCTCCGCAGTGGACAGCCGCCCGGTCCGCCCCACCAGGGAGGCGAGTTCGGCCACACGCTCGGTGTCGACCCGTACCCAGACATCGCGCCACAGGGCGAACGGCTCACCGCACGCTGCCAGTTCGGTCACCTCGTCCGAGGTGAGGACCTCGTCGCCCACCACCGCCTCCCAGCGGTAGGTGACGGTCCGGTGCCGGGCCCCGGCGGTGTCCGTCACATCGGCCCGCTGGCCGCCGCGCCGGGATCCGACCCGCAGCCGCGGCCCGAGCACCCGGGCACCGTCCTCCAGCTCCCGCGGGACCGCCACCCCGATGCCCGCGTTGCGCAGGTCGTTGCCCGCGTCTTCGAAGAGGGCCGCGGCATTGAACGGGGTGAGCCGTACCTGGACGGGCCGGGCCTCGCCCAGGCAGGCCGCGAGGGGCCGGAACCAGCGCGCGGCCACGCCGAGCGAGGCGGTCAGCGTCTCCTGCGGGTTGTCCAGGAGGCGGCTGCCGAGCGGGATCGCGGAGGCGTGGCTGCGCCACACCCGCTGCGCGGGCAGCAGCAGACCGGGCTCGTCCGCCGCCTGGAGATGGAAGTCCAGCGGCCAGGGCGCGTCGGGCCCGGCGGGCAGCCCCAGCCGCAGGCACAGCCGGGCCGGAACGCGCTCACCCGATGCGGCCGCCGCCCAGCGCTCCACGTCGTCCACGGCGGGCAGCCGCTCGTGCACCACCTCGGCCCGTTCCCCGGCCAGCGCGCCGAGCCAGGCCCGAGACCAGGCCGCAGGGGAGGCGTCGGGGGTTCCGGGAGGCCGGGACGCGCCGGATCCTTCCGTGCGTCCACGGAGCCGTCGGGCGGGTTCGGCCGGCTCCGCGGCCGAGGCGGACGCACGGACACACAGGTCGGCCACCGCGTCGCAGAACGCCTCCAGCAGGGCCTGCGCCGACCAGAGCCGGGCTCCGTCGGGTTCCGCGTCCACGGTGATCGCAGCGTCCAGGGTGACCCCGGTGTCCACGCGCAGGGCGTGCGCGGCGGCCGGCAGGGCCTCGGCGAGCGCGTCCAGGCGGGGGTCGCCGACGGGGTCGACGTGCCAGTGCGCCAGGTGCCGGCCGTCCGGCCCGGCACGCAGCAGGGGTACGGCGTGCCCGGCGACGACGTGCTCCAGCGCCCAGCGGGCGGCGACGGACCAGGCGTACACCGACCGGTCGAGCCGGACGTTGCCCTGCGGACCCGGGGCACCACCGCCACCGGCGTCGGCGTCGACGCCCGCCGGTGCCAGACCGGCCAGCGCGCGCAGCACGTCGCCCAGCGGCACCAGCAGCGCGGGCATCTCCGCCCGGACCAGACGGCCACCGCCGGGCACCACCGTGGGCAGAGAGGCGACCTCGGACGTGCCGTCGCTCAGGCCTGCGCCCTTCGCGTCCGTTGCCGGGTCGGGCGTCCCCCAAAAAGCCATACGCCCCCGTCCGGGCATCTCCGGATCCGGCACGAAGGTCGCCTGTAAAAGGCCGAGAAATCCGGGAGTTTCTGATGCTTCCATCCGGTGTCCTGTCTGTGGGAATGCTGGAGGCCGACGGCCTGCGTGCGGTGGGTCGGGTCGTGCACGGGATTCCAGGATAAACACGCCGGGAGGGCGCACGGCATGACGGAACCGCCGCCGAAAACATTCCGGCGGCGGTTCCGTGGCCGGAATTATTCGCTCCGTTCGGGGGCGGTGTACCAACTGCGCGGATCGACATCGCGCGGAACCCAGGCGGGAGCTCCCTGCTCGGTGTTCACCCTTTTCTCCACGACCACCAGATTGTGGTGGACGTGTACCGCGCCGATGCCGCGTTCCCAGCGGGTGGCGGGGGAGACGGGCCCGTCCTGCGCCGGGGTGCGCTCCTGGTGGTTGAGGCCGTCGACGAGTGCCTTCACGAACCCCATGGAGGTGGTGGGGTCGTTCAGGTCGCGGTCGTTGCCACCCCAGCCCGTCCAGTACGCGGTCTGGGTGTCCTCGACGACGTACAGACCGCCGGGCCGCAGATGCGGGAAGAGGGCCTCGAAGGAGGTCAGCACATGCTCGTTGAGGTGGCTGCCGTCGTCGATGACGATGTCGAACGGCCCCCGCTCGGCGGCCAGCCCGGCCAGGTACGCGGGGTCCGACTGGTCGCCGCGCAGCGGGAACAGCCGGGGCTCGGCGATGCCGCGCTTCTCGTAGACGTCCAGACCGTGGACCAAACCGCGCGGGAAGTAGTGCTTCCACATGCGCAGGGAGGCACCGCCCTGATCGGGATCGTCGTAGCCGCCGATGCCGATCTCCAGGAGGTTGACGACGCCCTCCCGCAGCTGGGCGAAGTAGCGGTCGTAGTGCGGGGTGTACCAGTGGCCGCCCCACTTGTCGGAGCGGAAGTGCACGGCAAGTTCATTCAGCGAGCGCTGCGGCCGGGCGAGCGCGCCGGCCAGCTGGTGCAGGGCCGTCACGGCGGCGGCCCGCTCGGTGTGCTCGGGGTCGGCCGGGTCGAGCACCGGCCGGTCCGGCTCGGTGATGTGCAGCTCGCGGGTGGCGTCGTGCCGGCCTGGCGCCCCGTACACGGCTCGCAGGAACTCCAGCAGGTCCTGGGCGAGGCGCGCCCGTGCCGCCTCGGCCGGGCCCGGCGTCACCTTGTGGGCACCGCCGCCCAGGGTGACCGTGTACACCGACCGCTCCTCGCCCAGCCGCAGCCGTACCTCCACCGCCGTCGCGACCGGCGGCTCAGGGAAGAGACGCGCCCGGTCGACGATCTCGCGCAGCAGCGCCCGGGCGCAGCGGTCCAGGCCCAGGTCGGCGAGGCCCGCGGCGATCTCGGCGTCGGAGCGGTCGGCGAGGCGGATGAGGGCGGTCTCCAGGGCCGTCTGCGGGTCCGCCCCGGGTGAGGTGTCCCCGGGGTTCTCGAGCGTGGTCGTGGCGTCCGTCGGCACGGGTGCTCCTTCGTGGTCCGGGTGGTGGCCCCCGCCGTGGGGCCGGCGGTGACGCTAGACGGGCCGGCTCGAACGCGACTCGACCGAAAAGATCCAGCCGTTTGTCCGTTTTTCCGGCCGGGTGACCCGGAGCGGAAGTCCCGAAAAAGTCAAGTCGACCCCTTCCGGAGAGTCGGTAATTCCAGGAAGTCAAGTAGAGAAGTGAAAGCCATTCCGGGAGCAGAATTTCCGATGGCTGTCAAATCCAGATTTTTTTCGAGGCCGTGTGAAATGAATTCAAATGTGGTGTACGGTCGCTGCGATCCGCTCGCCGCAAGGCGTGTACTGCAACAAGTAAAGGGAGGCGGCGTGTCATCCAATTTGGCGTCCTCGCAGACCGGGGCACCTTCGTCCGTGCCCACGGCTCGACTGGCGGGACGCACCGGAATCGCCCTGACGATCATCGTGGTCTGCCAGCTCATGATCGTGCTTGACATGATGATCGTTCAGATCGCCCTGCCGGACATGAAGTCCAGCCTCGGGCTGTCCACCGCCAGCATGTCCTGGGTGATCAACGCCTACACTCTCGCCTTCGGCGGGCTGCTGCTGCTCGGCGGCCGGGCCGGTGACATCCTCGGCCGGCGCCGGGTGTTCCTGATCGGCGTTGCGGTGTTCACCCTCGCCTCGTTCGTCGGCGGGCTGGCCACCGAGGACTGGCAGCTGCTCGCGGCCCGCGCGGTGCAGGGGGCGGGCGGCGCGATGGCCGCGCCCAACACTCTCGCCCTGATCATGTCGATTTTCGAAGAGGGGCCCAAGCGGGCCCGCGCCATCGCGATGTACTCGGTGGTCGGCGGATCCGGCGCGGCGATCGGCCTGATCCTGGGCGGTGTGCTGACTGACGTCGCCTCCTGGCGCTGGGTCATGTTCGTCAACGTGCCCATCGGCGTGGCCGTCTTCCTGCTCACACCGCTGTTCATCAGCGAGACCGAGAAACACTCCCGGCGCTTCGACCTGGCCGGCGCCCTCACCTCCACGGCGGGCATGGTCGCCCTCGTCTACGGCGTCACACACGCCTCCGAGAGCGGCTGGACGGACACCTCCACGTTGGTGGCCTTCGCCTTGGCCGTCTTCCTGCTGCCGTCGTTCGTGGCGATCGAGCGCACTGCGCGCCAGCCGGTCGTCAACCTCAAGCTGTTCCTCGACCGCACCCGGGCGAGTTCCTACATCGCCATGCTGCTCATCCAGGGCAGCATGATCGGGATGCTGTTCTTCCTCACCCAGTACGTGCAGCAGATCTTCGACTACAGCCCGCTGACCGCCGGCCTGTGCTTCCTGCCGGTGGCCGCGGTCCTCGTCCCCGTGGCGGGCATGGTCACCAAGCTCGTCGCCCAGGTCGGCAGCAAGGTGCTGGTGATCGCCGGGGCCGTGCTGCTCACCGGCGCCAACTGGTGGCTGTCCCGGCTCGACGAGGGCAGCAGCTACTGGGCCGACCTGCTGCCTCCGATGCTGATCTTCGGCGTTGGTATGGCGCTCGCCACCATTCCGCCCACCATGCTGGCACTGTCCGGGGTAGCGCCCGAGGAGTCGGGCTCGGCCTCCAGCGTGCTCAACGCCATCCAGCAGGTGGGCGGTTCGCTCGGGCTTGCCGTCCTGGTCACCGTCTTCACCGAGGGCGGCCAGTGGGCGGCGAACGACGTCACACCCGGGCAGGACCCGTCCACCCTCTCCGACCGCATCCTGGTCGGCAGCGTCGAGTGGGGCTTCCTCGCGGCGACCTGCTTCGCGGCGGCGACCATCGTGGTCGCCCTGTTCTTCCTGTCCCGCCGACAGGAACAGGAGCGCGCCGCGGGCGCGCCCGAGCAGGCGCCCGGCGCGGCGAGCGTCCACATGTGATCGGCCCGTCTCCGCGCTACATCCCCCGGGCGCGGAGGCGGGCTGCAGGGCCGGTGCGGGTGCCGACAACACCCCGCCGGCCCTTCGCATGCCGGCCTTCCGCCGCCCAGGCCACGGGGTCCGCGTCGTGCATGTCCCCGGATCCCGCCGCGCGCGTCCCCCGGCTCGACTCCGTGCCCTCCACAGGCCCTCCACGCCGCGCACGCCACAGGCTCCACCTGCGCTCAAGTCCCTACGGCCAGCCTGGACGTGTCCCGCACCCCCGGCGAAGAGGGAGCCGATGCGTGTTCTGATCACCGTGCCGCCACTCGATGCCCATTTCAACGGCTCCGTCCCCCTGGCCTGGGCCCTGCGCACGGCAGGTCACGAGGTTCGCGTGGCCGCACAGCCACCCCTGACCGCCGGCATCACCTCCGCCGGCCTCACCGCCGTACCGGTCGGCGACGACCCGGGCTTGGCCGCCGTCATGGCCCGCAAGGGCCCGCAGATCTACGCCCACCACGAGGGCCGGGACCTGCGCCGGGCAGCCACTGCCCCGGACGGCCCGGAGTTCCTGCGGACCAGCAGCGCCCTGCTCACCGACGCCTTCTACTCCCGTATCGGCAGCGAGGAGACCGTCGACGACATGGTCGCCTTCTGCCGCGCATGGCGGCCCGACCTCGTCGTGTGGGAGACGTTCACCTTCGCCGGAGCGATCGCCGCACACGTCACCGGCACCCCGCACGCCCGGCTGCTGTGGGGCCCCGACCTGTTCGCGTTCATGCGCGACGCCCTCCTCGACCACCACCGGCGCGCCGGAGTGGACGCGGGCAGCACTCCCGGCGCCGATCCCCTGCGGGACTGGATCACCGGCCAACTGGCTCGCTTCGGCCAGGAGTTCACGGAGGAAGTCGTCCGCGGACTGTGGCGGATCGACCAGATGCCCGAAGAACTGCGCCTGGCTCCCGGCCAGCACACCGTCCCCCTGCGGTACGTGCCCTACAACGGACCGCTCCCCGCCGTCGTACCGCCCTGGCTGCGGCACGACCCCGACCGCCCGCGGGTCTGCCTGACGAAGGGGTTCAGCGTGCGTACCATCGACTCGCCCGACGGGCGCGCGGTGACCACGGACGACTTCTTCGACGCCGTCGCCGATCTCGACGTGGAGGTCGTCGCCCTCCTCGACAAGACCGACCAGACAGCGCTGACCACCGTGCCCACCAACATCCGCGTCGTCGACTT
The DNA here is from genome assembly GCF_023630175.1 of Streptomyces cellostaticus. Taxonomy (GTDB): domain Bacteria; phylum Actinomycetota; class Actinomycetes; order Streptomycetales; family Streptomycetaceae; genus Streptomyces; species Streptomyces cellostaticus_A. The sequence continues at coordinate 38,802 of NZ_JALLIN010000036.1, forward strand.
CACCCCGCTGCACGTCCTGCTGCCCACCTGCGCGGCGATCGTGCACCACGGCGGCGCCGGTACCTGGTCCACCGCGGCCGTCCACGGTGTACCCCAGTTGCTCCTGGCCTCCATGTGGGACAACGTCTTTCGGGCCGTGCGGACGGAAGAACTCGGCGCCGGCTTGTTCCTGCCGCCCGCCGAGCTGACCCCTGCGGCCCTGCGCGGCGCGCTGGAGCGTCTGCTGAAGGAGCCGTCCTTCGCGGACGGCGCCGACCACCTCCGTCGGGCGATGACGTCCCAGCCTGGCCCCCACACCGTCGTCCCGGAGCTGGAACGGCTCGCCGTACAGCCGGCGGCCTGAACCAAGTCCCCCTGCGCGACACCGCCTACCCGTCCGAGGAGAGACAACCACCATGCCGCTATTCGCCGTTCTGGCCACGCAGTCCCCCCGGGGCATCAGCGGAGACGAGTTCCGCACCCGGCTGCCCGAGGGTTTCGCCTACACCAAGGCCCTGGTGGACAAGGGCGTCATCAAGCACAACTGGGTCCGCGTGGGTGCGGCAGGCGGCTTGCTCATCTACGATGTCCAGTCGCACGAGGAACTCCTCGGCCACCTCTACGACAACCCGATGAGCCCCCACCTCACCTTCGAGGTGATCCCGCTCGCTCAGGCGGGCGCCTTCGACTCCACGCGCTACACGGAGAACTGAGCAGCTCACATCCCACGGCCGTCCGAGCCGAGCGGCCCGTCCGAACAAGGGGGCGGGGCGGGAGACCCACGCCCCGCCCCCGTGCGGCTCCCTGCTCGCCCGCCCTACTCGCTCGCAGGCGGCTCCACCGACAAGGCATGCCGGAAGACCCCCTTGGGATCCCAGCTCGCCTTCACCCGCCGCAGTCGCGGGTAGTTGTCCTTGTAGTAGAGGCTGGACCAGGGCACGCCGGAGGTGTTCCACTGCGGGTCGGCGAGGTCGGTGTCGGGGTAGTTGACGTACGCGCCGTCGCTCACCTCGTCCGGTACGGGCACCCCACCGCTGTGCGCGTAGACCTCCCGGTACAGCCCCCGGATCCACGCCAGATGCCCGCCGTCCTCCTCCGGCTCCCGCCACAGCGTCACGTACAGCGCCTTGAGCACGGCGTCGCGCTGGGCCGTGGCGGTGGCGTTGGGAGCCACGGCGCTGACCGCGCCGCCGTACGACATGAACAGCACGCCGGCGCCGGGATTGGTATACCGCTCGTCCGTCAGACCTCGGTACAGCGCGTCGAGCTGTCCGTCCGTGTACCCCTTGCGGAGGTAGGCGGCCTTGCCCTTGGAACGCATGCCGGTGACGGTGTCGGGCAGGGTGGGCTGCAGCATCGACTCCAGCCAGGGCCTGGCTCGCACGGTGTGCGCCGGGCACAGCCCCACCCCCTCGTCGAGAGCGTCCACGTACGCCGCCAGCAGGCGCTCGGAGTCCGGGACCGTGGCGTCCATCTGGGTGCTCATCACCAGCACCCCCGAGGACGGGTGCATCACGCCGAGCACGCTGAACAGGGACGCGTAGGGAGAGTCGGCGGCGCTGTTGCGCTCGTGCCACTCTGCGTGGTTGCGCATCAGCCGGCGGAACCGCTCGGCGGTCATGCCCTCCCACGACCAGGTCACCAGGCTGTCCAGCACCGCCGACGGGGGGTGCGGCAGCAGGCCCGCGGGGTCGCTTCCGGTCGCGCCGGCGGTCCGCAGCCAGTACCGCGTCACCACGCCGAACGTACCGCCGCCCCCACCGGTGTGTGCCCACCACAGGTCGCCGAGTTCGCCTTCGTCGTCCCAGGACGCCACCACCAGCCGGGCCCGGCCCGCCGCGTCGACCACGACGACCTCGACCGCGTACAGATGGTCCACGACGCAGCCGTGCAGCCGGGTCAGCGGACCGTACCCGCCGCCGGCGAAGTGACCGCCCGCCGCGACCGTCGGGCACGAGCCACCGGGAACCGTCACGCCCCACCCCTTGTACAGCGTGCGGTAGACGTCCCCCAGATGAGCCCCGGGCTCCACCGCGAAGGCGCGCATGCCGGGGTCGTAGTACACCTGCCGCATCTCGGACATGTCGAGGAGGAAGGCGGTGTCGGGCCCATCCACCAGGTCCTCCAGACAGTGCCCGCCGCTGCGGACCGCGAGCTGCAGCCCCGCGTTGACGGCGTCCTGCACCGCCTCGACGGTCTGCTCGGCCGACCCGACGATCCGTATCTGACCCGGGCTGCCGGTGAACCGGTGGTTGACGCCCCTGATCAGGTCCCGATACCGCGGATCAGCCGGCGTGACCCGGACCGGCCCCAGCGGCGGCCGATGACGCTCGCCGTCGGTCATCTCGTACCTCTTCTCGCTCCTACGGCCCTCCGGGCCGGGCGGACTGCTGCGCCGCCACCCCACACGCCCGCCCTCGAACCCGACTCGAGACGTCCCCCGCGGTCCTGGGGCCGTCCGGCGGATCATGCCGCGGACGCGGGGCTCGGCACGCCCCTCTGCGGTGTTGTCGTCGGTTGCCGACTCCCTCAGGCTCGGCTGCTCCCGCACGCTCGGCTTCGCTCGAGCGGCAAGGGCCCCAGGCGCGGGGGACCCCCATCGCCCCCGCTCACCTGCGCTGAGGATGCGCCGTAGCTTTCCTCCGACCTGATCCGCCGGACAGGCCCTAGCCGGGTTCGAGCGCCCCCTCATACAGTCCCGGGCCGTGACCGTCTACAGCCACGACGCCGACTCGCCTAACCCCTCCGCCCACTCACCCACCGCCACTGCCCCCCTGGCGCAGGCACCCACGATCCCTGCCGCGTCCCCGTCCGACCGGGCCGTCGTCGTGACCGGTGGGGGGACCGGCATCGGTCGAGCCGTCGCCCACCGGTTCGCCGAGGAAGGTGCCCGGGTCCTCGTCGTGGGCCGGACCCCGGGCACGCTGGAGGAGACCGCGGGCCATCACCCCGGCATCCGCGCACTCCCCGCCGACATCACCGCGCCCGACGGCCCGGACACCGTCGTCTCGGCCGCGCTGGAGCACTTCGGCCGGATCGACGTCCTGGTGAACAACGCCGCCCTCGGCATCGCGGGCACCCTGGACACCCTGGACCCCGCCGACCTGGACGCCCAGCTCGCGACGAACCTCCGGGCCCCGATGCTGCTGACCCGCCGCGCGCTCCCCGCCCTGGAGAAGAGCTCCGGCACGGTCGTCAACCTCAGCACGGCCGGCTCGCTCGGCCGCCGGGCCTGGCCCGCCATGTCGGTCTACGGCGCCACCAAGACCGCGCTGGACTTCCTGACCCGGACCTGGGCGGTGGAACTCGCCCCTCGCGGGATCCGGGTGGTGGGACTGGCACCCGGTGTCATCGACACCGGCATGGCGACCCGCAACGGCGCGAGCGAGGAGCAGTACGCGGCCTTCCTCGACGGCATCCGCTCCCGCGTCCCGGCCGGACGCGTCGGCCGCCCCGAGGAGATCGCCTGGTGGGTGGCCCGGCTCGCCGACCCGCTCGCCGGCTACGCCCACGGCACCGTCCTCGCCGTCGACGGCGCCCTGTCCCTGCAGTGATCCTCCGGAAGGGAGACCACCTCCGATGCGCGCACTGGGTATCGAAGGAGCCTGGACCCATGAGCCGCGGACCTTCGGCGACGCCCGGGGAACCTTCCTCGAGTGGTTCCGCCCGGACGAACTGCGGACCGCCACCGGGCGGTCAATGCCGGTCGCCCAGGCCAACCAGTCGGTGTCCCGCCGCGGCGTCGTACGCGGCGTGCACTACAGCGCCGTACCGCCGGGTCAGGCCAAGTACGTCACCTGCTTGCGTGGTTCCGTCCTCGACGTGATCGTCGACCTGCGCACCGGTTCCCCCACCTTCGGCCGCTGGGAGGCCGTGCACCTGGACGACGCGGCCACCACGCGGTGTTCCTCACGGAGGGCCTCGGTCACGGCTTCGCCGCACTCTCCGAGGAGGCGACCGTGGTCTACCTGTGTTCCACGCGCTACGACCCCGAGCGCGAGCACGGCATCGACCCGTTCGACACCGAACTCGGCATCGAATGGCCCGCCTTCGCCGAAACGGTCCTGTCCAACCGGGACCGCCAGGCACCCTCCCTCGCAGAGGCCCGGTCCCGCGGGCTGCTCCCCCGGTACGGGCCACCTCCCGCACCCCAGCCCCCGTCCGCACCTCCCAGAACTCCCGCACCCGCCACCTTCCTCGCCCCTGTTTCCCAGTCCCTCTCCCGACCTCCTTCGCCCGCACGGGAGTCGACCTCATGAAAGCCCTCGTCCTGGCCGGCGGCACCGGCTCGCGCCTGCGCCCCATCACCCACACCTCCGCCAAGCAACTGGTCCCCGTGGCGAACAAACCCGTCCTCTTCTACGGCCTCGAGGCCATCGCCTCGGCCGGCATCGAGGAGGTCGCCCTCGTCGTCGGGGACACCGCCCCGGAGATCCGCGCCGCGGTCGGCGACGGCAGCCGCTTCGGGCTGCGCGCCACGTACGTCCCCCAGGAACGCCCCCTCGGCCTCGCCCACGCGGTGCTGGTGGCACGGGACTTCCTGGGCGACGACGACTTCGTGATGTACCTCGGCGACAACTTCGTGGTGGGCGGCATCGACGAGTTCGTCGCCAGCCACCGCGACGCCCGGACCGAGAAACGGACTGGGACAGGAACCGGCGCCCGGACCGACGCCCAGATCATGCTCACACGCGTGAAGAACCCCTCCGCGTTCGGGGTGGCCGAACTGGGTCCCGACGGCCGGGTCCGGCGCCTGGACGAGAAGCCGGCCCACCCCCGGAGCGACCTGGCCCTGGTCGGCGTCTACCTCTTCGGCCCCGCCGTGCACGAGGCCGTCGCCGCCATCCGCCCCTCGTACCGCGGCGAACTGGAGATCACTGACGCAATCCAGTGGCTCATCGACCACGGCCACGACGTGCGGTCCCAGGAGATCACCGGCTACTGGAAGGACACCGGCAACGTCGAGGACCTGCTGGAGGTCAACCGCACCATCCTGGAGTCCGTGACCGCCGCCGTCAAGGGCGAGGTCGACGAGGCCAGCGAGGTCGTGGGCGCCGTACGGATCGCGCCCGGCGCCCGGGTGCGCTGCTCACGCGTCGTCGGACCCGCCGTGATCGGCGCGGGCACCGAGATCAGCGACTCCTACGTCGGCCCGTTCACGTCCGTGGCCGAGGACTGCCTCGTCGACCACAGCGAACTGGAGTACTCCGTCGTCCTGGCGGGCGCCCGGATCGAGGGCACCCGCCGCGTCCAGGCCTCCCTCATCGGACGCGCCGCCCGGGTGGCCCCTGCGGCCGGGGTGTCGCGCACCCACCGACTGGTCCTCGGCGACCACAGCGTCGTGGAGCTGACCCCGTGACGGCCGCCCGCGCACCGCGGCGCCTCCTGGTCACCGGCGGGGCCGGCTTCATCGGCTCCCACTACGTCCGCACCCTGCTGGGCCCCGGCGGACCCGGCGCCCTGCGCGTCACCGTCCTGGACAAGCTCACCTACGCCGGTGTCCCCGCGAACCTCGATCCGGTACGCGACGACTACCGGCTTGCCTTCGTGCACGGCGACATCTGCGACCGCCCGCTCGTCGACCGGCTCGCCGCCGAGCACGACGAGATCGTGCACTTCGCCGCCGAGTCCCACGTCGACCGGCCGCTGCACGACCCGGATGCGTTCGTCCGCACGAACGTGCTCAGCACCCAGACCCTCCTCGACGCGGCGCTGCGGCACGGCATCCGTGTCTTCGTCCAGGTCTCCACCGACGAGGTGTACGGCTCCATCGACGAGGGCGCCTGGCGGGAGGACGCCACACTCGCCCCCAACTCCCCCTACGCGGCGGCCAAGGCCTCCGGCGACCTATTCGCCCTGGCCGCCCACCGCACCCACGGCCTGGACGTCCGGATCACCCGCTGCTCCAACAACTTCGGCCATCGCCACTTCCCGGAGAAGCTGATCCCGCTGTTTATCACCCGGCTGCTGGACGGCGCCGAGGTCCCGCTGTACGGCGACGGCCTGCACGTGCGCGACCGGCTGCACATCGACGACCACGTACGCGGCATCGACCTGGTGCGCACTCGCGGGCGGGCCAGCGAGGTCTACCACATCGGCGGCGGCACCGAACTGACCAACCGGGAGCTGGTGGCGCCGCTGCTCGCCGAGACGGGCGCCGACCCGTCGCTGGTCCGGCACGTCCCGGACCGCAAGGGCCACGACCGCCGCTACGCGCTCGACTGGAGCAAGGCGCACGACGAACTTGGCTACCGCCCACGCCGCACCTTCGCCACCGCCCTGTCCGAGACGGTCCGCTGGTACACCACCCACCGCACCTGGTGGGAGCCCCTGCTCCCCCCCCACACCACCCTGCCCCACACTCCCCGCGGAAGCGGCCCGATGACCGTGATCCACGGCTTGGACGGCCCGCTGACCGGCGGCCGGCCGGTGACCGCGAACGGGATGCCTCACCGGGAGGACCCGGCCCCGGAGCAGGCCGGCCGAGGCGCGGACCCGTTCGCCCTTCCCTCGCGAGAACCGGAGCTCACAGGAGCCCGTACATGACGGGCCGCTGGCTGGTGACCGGGGCCGGTGGAATGCTGGGTTGGGACCTGGTACGGGTGCTGGCCGGGCGGGGTGGAACTCGTCGCCCTGACCCGGGCGGACCTGGACGTCACCGACCGGTCCGGCGTGCGCGCCGTGCTGGCCGCGCACCGGCCCGGCACGGTGGTCAACTGCGCGGCGTGGACCGACGTGGACGCGGCCGGGCGGTACCCGGCCGCGGCGCACGCCGTCAACGCCGACGGCGCACGCCACCTCGCCGAGGCGTGCGCCGCCTCGGGCACCCGGTTGATCCAGCTGTCCACGGACTACGTCTTCGCCGGTCACGGCACGACCCTCTACCCGGAGACGGCACCGCCCGACCCGCGCACCGCCTACGGCCGGAGCAAACTGGCCGGGGAGCGCGCCGTGCTCGAGGTCCTGCCGGAGCGCGGCTACGTCGTGCGCACGGCCTGGCTCTACGGCGTCCACGGCCGCAGTTTCGTCCGTACGATGATCGAGCTGGAGCGCAGCCGTCCGAAGCTGGACGTCGTGGACGACCAGCGCGGCCAGCCCATCTGGACGGCCGACCTCGCCGAGCTGCTGGCGCGGCTGGGCGAGGCGGCCGCCCGGGGCACCGCCGCGCCCGGCGTCTACCACGGCACCGCAGCCGACAGCACCACCTGGTACGCCCTGGCCCGGGAGACGTTCCGGCTGCTGGGCGCCGACCCGGACCGCGTCCGGCCGACCACCTCCGCGACCCTGGCCCGCCCCGCCCCGCGCCCCGCCCGGCGTACAGCGTCCTCGGCCACGACCGATGTATGGCCGCCGGCCTGACCCCGCTCGGCCCCTGGCGTACGGCGCTGGCCCGAGCGCTGCCCGCGTTGGCCGCCCGCGCCGTGGCCGCCACGGCGCACCCGAGTGGACCTTGACCTCCCTTCAAGCCGCGGCACCTACGTTCTGGACGACGCACCAGTGCCGGACGGATGCCCACCCGCTCCGCCCCACCCACGCCGCTCCACCCGACTTCCGAGGAAGGTAACCCCCTGATGACTCCGGACAGCATTGTCGAGCGACTCGTCCTGTGCGGAACAGCGCCCGACTACGAGATCGCCCTCCTCGCGAAGGAGGCGGGGCTCCAGCGCCTGACCGGCGCCCTCGTGGACGAGGTGCTGTTCCGCTGCGAGCAGCCCGTGAACACCACCCCCGTCGACATCGCGCTGGAGGTGACCCACGAGCAGGAACTGCGCCGCACGGTGCTGCGCATGGCCGCCGGCGAACCGATCCGGGTCCTGGACGCCGGCGACCCCACAGCCGTGGTCCGCCGTCGCTTCCGGTTCTCCCTCACCGACCTGGTCCGCCGCCTCTACGGCCCCCTCCAGCAGCCCCACAGCCGCGACTTCACCGACGTCTTCCTGCCCGAGCGGCCGGCCGACCTGACGGAGCTGCCGCAGATCCTGCAGGCCACGCACCAGGCGGGCGGCACCCTGCTGTCCGGCTGCACGAGCGACGCCCCCGGCCTGGGCGCCCTGTCCGTGGCGTACGGCTCCGACAAGTGGGCCAGCTTCCACTGGTACACCCAGCACTACGAGCACCACTTCGCCCGCTACCGGGACCGGCCGGTGCGGATCCTGGAGATCGGCATCGGCGGCTACGCGGGCGACCTGGGCGGGCCGTCGCTGAAAATGTGGAAGCGATACTTCCACCGCGGACTCGTCTTCGGCCTCGACCTGTTCGACAAGTCTGCGCTGAACCAGCCCCGGCTCACCGCCCTGACCGGCGACCAGGGCGACGCCGCCGGGCTGCGCGAACTCGCCGAGCGGTACGGTCCGTTCGACATCGTCATCGACGACGGAAGCCACGAGAACGAGCACGTGCGGATCTCCTTCGACGCGCTCTTCCCGTACGTACGCCCCGGCGGTCTGTACGTCATCGAGGACCTCCAGACGGCGTACTGGCCGCGGTTCGGCGGCACCGCCGGCGCCGAGACCGCGCCCGACACCTCGGTCGGCCTGATCAAGCGGCTCCTGGACGATCTGCACCACGCGGAGTACGAACCCAAGCCCGATACACCCCGTACGGCCACCCAGGAACAGGTGATCGGCGTGCACACGTACCACAACATCGCCTTCATCGAGAAGGGCGTCAACGGCGAGAGCAGCATCCCGGCCTGGATGGACGACGAGGCGTGGAAGGCGCTCGGCGCCATCACCCCGGAGGAGGGCCGGGAGCTGGGGGCGTCGCGATGACGACCCTCACCGGCCCCACGGCCGACGTCGACGCCGTACTCGCCGTCCTGCGGGAGTACCTCGCCCCGACCCCGCCCCAGCTGAGCCTGCCGCCCGGCGTCTTCGCCTCCGTCGAGCTGTACGCGCTGGAGCGCGAGAGAATCTTCCGCCGCGGCTGGATCCTGGTCGCCCACACCGACCAGCTGGCCACCCCGGGCGACTACCTGGCCCTGGACATCGCCGGCGAACCGGTGCTGCTCACGCGGGGACACGACGGCCTGCCGCACGCGGTGTCCCCGGTGTGCCGGCACCGCCTGATGCCCCTGGTGGAGCCGGGCGAGGGCCACACCAAGGACCTGACCTGCCCGTACCACCTGTGGCGCTACGACCTCGACGGCCGGCTGATCGCCGCCACCCACATGCGCGGCAACACGGCCTTCGACCCTGCCGCCTGCCGCCTGCCCTCCTTCGCCGTCGAGGTGTGGCACGGCTTCGTGTTCGTCAACCTGGACGCCGACGCGGAGCCGCTCGCCCCGCATCTGTCCGTCGTCGAGGAGGAGATGACCAACTACCGCCTCGACGACATGACCCAGGTGTACGCCTGGACGGAGGACTGGCACTGCAACTGGAAGGTGGCGGTCGAGAACACCCACGAGAACTACCACGCCATCGGGTTCCACCCCGAGACGGTCCGGCCCCTGATGACGGGCGGCATCGACATGGACGTTCACGTCGACGGCCCCCTCGTCACCCGCCTCCTGACGCCGGCGGGCCAGCCGATGGACCCGGGCGTGCTGCCCCTGACGTCCGACGAACGCAAGGTCCTCTACAGCTTCCGGGCCTTTCCGTGCGCGAGTGTCGCCACCTTCGGCGAGACGATCGCCTGGCTGAGCTTCATCCCGGTCGCCGCGGACCGCACCCTCGTCCGCGGCGGCGCGCTGATGCCACGTGCCCTCGTGGACCAGGTCGGCCCCGACACCCTCCGCCCGCCGCTGGAGGAGTTCACCGTCCGCGTGAACGAGGAGGACCGGCAGGGACTGGAAGCCGTCCAGCGCGCGGTGTCCTCACGCTACGCGGAACGCGGCCACCTCAGCCCGAAGGAGCCCGGCATCCTGGCCTTCTATCGCTCCCTGGCGCGAGCCCTGACGGACGACACGGACTGAGCACCCAGGACCGGGTGCGGCGAACACAAGAACGGCCGCATCAGGACGACGCGGGGTACGCGGCCTCTCGCGCCCCGGTGCGGCCGTCGGCGGCTACTGCCGCTACGGCGGCTACGGCCGGTGTGCCAGCCGGTCCGTGGCGGTGAGCCGCCCGTCGCGCCCACGGCCAGGGCGAGGTTGAGTATCCGCCCGACCAGGCCCGCGTGGCTCAGCAGCCGCGGCGGTTCGACAGTCATCGCACGCCTGTCGTCAGGGACGGCCTCCTGCGCGGAGGGCCAGGGGAACAGCTGGTCTTCTGCCATCGGTCACCTCGTTGTCCGCGGGCGCCGGGAGGAATCCCCGGCCGGATCCCCGCCAGGCTCGCGCAGCGCCCTACACAACGACTGGACCGGCGGTGGACGCCGACCGGACCCGCTCACCACCGCACGGCCGTGAAGTCCACCGGCCGCGGCGCGAGCCGCCCCGTGCGCTCGGCCAGCCCGCGCAGCCGTACGGCCATGGCATCGGCGTCGAGCCGGTGGTACTCCCCGTGACCGGGCAGCAGCCACTCGAATTGCAGCCGGCCGACGGCGCGGCCCAGCGACTCGGCCAGCACCTCGATCGAGTACCAGGTGACACTCTCGGCCACCTCCAGGTCGCCCGTGGTGCGCGACCAGTAGAAGCTGTCGCCGCTGAAGCAGTACCGGTCGTCGGCGAGATACAGAATGCTGCCCCGCGTGTGCCCCGGGAACGGCAGCGCGATCACGCCCTCCACGACGGTCACCGCCTCGATTCCGCGGACCACCCGGTCCGCGTCCGGAGCGGCCTCCCGATCGCCCTCGTGGATCCACAGCCGGGCCCCGAGCCGGTCCGCCCACTGCCGTCCGTGAGCCGCGTGGTCACGATGCGTCAGCAGCACGTCCGTGACCGGCCCGAGTGTCTCGTAGCGCGCGGCGAGGTCCTCGCCCCAGCGCGGTGTGTCCACCATGACGGAGCTGCCGTCCTCACGGCGCAGCAGATACGAGGCCGCGCCGGCGGTCCGCCGCGCATGGTGCCCGCACAGGTACACCCGCTCGTCCAGGGCCAGCGGAAACGGGTCGTGCTCCGCCTCGAGCCGCCCCGACGGCGGCCGTACGGACCGGGTGGGACAGGCGTGCGCGGCCCGCTGCAGCAGCCCGACCTCCTCGTCCGTCCGCGGCTGCCGCACCACGACCGACCGCCCGCTGGCCTCCTTGATCAGCCCGGGCGCGAGCTGTCGGGCGGCATCGCAGTTGATGCACCGCGAGTCCACCCTCCACCCGCCTCCTCCACCCTCCACCGCACCCATCTCCCGAGGCCTCCCGCATCCGCTCCGCTCGCGACCGCCACACCATCGCGCGCCCCCGCCCGGGGCCCCGCCATTCACTCGACCGACGACGTGTCACCCGACCGCACGTACGCCGTCACGGACGCGCGTTCGCCCCGGGGGAGCGGCAGGGCGAGGCGGGTCCAGGCGCGGACGGGCCGCCTGCGAACTGTTCGACAGTTCCGTGGAAGCAGCTCTGGTGCGGGCGCTCACAGGAGTAGTCCGAGTGGCCCGAAGTCATCGATGAGGTGTTCCAGGGCTACGAAAGCATTCACGCCTACCAGCTCGCGTTGTTCCAGGCACTGGGCGAGCTGGGGTGGGGGCGACGCCGCCCTGCACGCCCAGTTCGCCGCCCAGACCGCGGCAGGAAGCCTCAGCACCGAAGCCGCCGCCAAAGACCAGGCCGAACGGATGCGCCGACGCGCCGACGACGACCAACACACCGCCGACCAGGCACGCCACCGTCACAGCGAGGAGGTACGCCAGCATGAGCGCCCCTAGGCGGTGTCTTCAATTGTCACGCCCACATCAGGAGCGAGGCGAGTGTGACGGCTGCTTGGTAGGACTCGGCGGTCTTGTCGTAACGGGTCGCGATGCCGCGCCACTGCTTCAAGCGGTTGAAGCACCGTTCCACCACGTTGCGCCGCTTGTAGAGCTGTCTGTCGAAGGCCGGCGGCCGCCCGCCGCGGCTGCCGCGGCGGAGCCGGTTGCGAATCTGGTCGGCCCGCTCGGGGATGGTGTGGGCGATGCCCCGGCGTCGCAGCCACGTCCGGATGGCCCGGGAGCTGTAGCCCTTGTCGCCCAGGACGTGGGCGGGCCGGACCCGCGGCCGTCCCGGTCCCGGGCGGGGCACCCGGATCGCCTCCATCACGGCGGTGAACTGCGTGCAGTCGTTGGTGTTCCCACTCGTGACAGTGAAGGCGAGCGGGCGGCCGTAGGCATCGCAGGCCAGGTGGATTTTGCTGGTCAGCCCGCCTCGAGAGCGTCCGAGACCGGGACTGCGGAGCCCCCTTTTCGGGCCCCCGCCGCGTGCTGGTGGGCCCGGACGACGGTGGAGTCCACCGACACCAGCCAGTCGATGTCACCAGCCGCGTCCGCCCGGGTCTGGGCGGCCCGCAGCATCCGCTCGAACGTGCCGTCCAGAGCCCACCGGCGGAAGCGGGTGTGCAGCGTGTGCCACGACCCGTACCGCTCGGGCACATCCCGCCACGCGGTCCCGGTCCGGAACTTCCACACGATCCCGTTGAGCACAGTGCGGTCATCAAGACGCTTCCGCCCGCGCAGTGACTCGGGCAGCAACGGCCGGACGAACTCCCACTCCATGTCGGTCAGTTCATGACGACGTATCACTCGACCATGATCCACCACCCAAGATCAATTGAAGACACCGCCTAGCGGGTGGGTCTCCGTGCTTGCACAGTGCGGATGAGGGATCCGAGCCATTGATGCGTTGCGGGTGGCTGGTGGGTGAGGACGTTGGCATAAGCGGGGTGGGGGAAGTGGTAGACGCTTTTGCTGCGATGCAGCAGTCCCCGATCGCAGGCGTCGTTGAGGACGCGCAGGGGCGTCAGGCCCGGGATCCGCATGCGCATGCGCAGGCCGTGGCTCACTGCGACGTACCGCAGGAGAGCGCTGCGGGCCACGATGACCGTGAGGGCCGCAAGGCTGACGATGTCCAATCCCGACAGGGTCAGGACCGTCGTGCACACGAGGCCCACCGCGATGCGGGCGTTCAGGTCGGCGCGGTGGAGAGCAGCGGGGGTGGGATAGTCGGTATCGGGGGCGGGTTCGGTCAGCAGCCTCTTGCTCAGGAGGTAGGCGAGGGGCGCGAGCAGTGCGGCGATCGCGGCGGATCCGGAGCCGGAGTCGGGGGGCTCGTAGGTGAAGTCGTTGGCGCCGGCGGCGCTCGCACTTCCCGTGATATTCCAGACCAGGCTGAGCGCTGCCAGGCAGCAGAGGGCCACCAGGGCGCGGCGCTGGCTGGGTGCAGTGTCTGGCCGGGGCCCTGGCGAGATGCCGGGCCCGCGCCGACGCAGGCGATAGGCGTGCACGTCGCTACGCGTCTGCCACGCGGTCACCAGCACGACCCCCACACACGCGACGAGGCTTTGGATCTGCCATGCCGCCGTCTGCGAGGAACTCCGGTAGACGACGAGCTCCATGAGAGCGGGAATGATCAAGGACAGTACCATCAGAGGTGCGGTGAGCACGGTAGCGAGTGCGGTAGCCGCGAAGACCCGGGGGCGAACGGTGGACAAACGTATCCCGGAGGTGGATGTGTCGAAGCTGATGTCATGGATGACGTCGTTCAACGCTCGCACATGCCGCTCCGAGGGCACCGAATCGGCTTCCGACCCAGAAGTCTCAGCCTCCTCCCCGGTCGGTCCGGGGCGCATGTAGGCGAGGGAGATGCCGTGCTCGACCAAGCGAGCACGCAGCGCGGCCTGATCAGGCAAGCGAGTGGCATCCAGGAGTTCGCCCGGATCGGCACGGGTCTCGCTGTAGAGGTGGCGCGCTGTGGCTGCCAGAGCCGGGGCAGTGAGCACAGCCAGCAAGTCCTCTTCGCGTTGGTCCAGCGGGGCACGCCAGACGGGTTCCCACGCGCGCGTGGCTTGTTCCGGGTTGCGTTGGCTGCGGGGGAGGAACGCTGCGAGGGCCGTGGAGTCCAAGGGGAGCAGATGCACGGCGGCACTGGCAGTGAGGACGGTGTCGGCCGCTTCCACGGCTGCCGCGTATGCCTCCAGGGTGCCGGTGAGTACCACCGGGGCTTCGGGGGAGAGGACCGCGTTGATCTCCGCAAGGGCTTTAGGGCGGTGCTCCGCGGGCACGGCTTGGAAGCCGTCCAAAATGGGCAGCAGCGCGTGGTTCTGACGCACTGGAGTGGCAAGGGCGTCCAGGACGTTGTCGACCTGCCGATCGAACCAGTGAGCGAATGGCTCGTGTTCGGCGATCTTCCACGACTCCAGTGGCAGCAGGATGGGCACAAGAGGTTCAGGTCGCTCACCCCGTACCAGTTCCAGCCCGAGTCGTCGGGCGAGGTTGCTGGTTCCGGCGCCGGGGGCACCGAGGAGTACGAGTCGCCGGGAGGCCAGTGCCCTGTAGATGTCCGCAATGTCGTCGCCGCGACCGGCCAAGTTCAGCACGGGACCGCCACGCGGCCCGTTGATAAGCTCCCAGCTGTCGCTGAGATTTCCCCCTGCGTCAGTAAACGGCGCGTCGATCAGCGGGCTCTGTCCGCGGCCGCTCATGGGGTCGCGAATCTGCAACTGAGGCCAGACGAGCGCCTGTGCCGTACGCAGCCAGATCGGCGCCCCCTCCGCGGCTTCAGGCGTCTGCGCCACGGGTCGGAGCAGGCCGGTCTGCCTGGTTCGTTGTGCCTCTTCCCACCGTGGCAGCCACTCCCTCTCGATGACGGCTGGCCCGACACCCACGGCTTGCAGCACGTCCCGCACCCGTGGCCAGTTACCGAGCGACTGGCCACGTGCATCCTTCGCGACCGTGCTGCGCGGGTACCCAGCCGCCTTGGCTGCGCTGGCCAGCGAATGCCCGCTTGCCCGGATCTGCGCACGCAGCGCCGCAGCGAACTCCTCCAAGGAGCCCGTCGCCTTCTCCTCTCCCGACACCGTGGCGCCTATTGCGGCCCGCCAGCCCCGCTCCGCCTGTTCCGCATCCCGCCAACGCTGCAACCAGACCGTGTCCGACTGCTGAGGATCGCACGCGGACACGTATGCCCACGTCACCTCCCAGCTCGGCAGCCGGAGCCCCTTCGCCGCCGCGGACAGGGTGCTCTTGCCGTAGTGAGTCCGCTCTGCCAAGTCGTCCAGCGTTAGCCGCGCAACACGGCGCAATTCGCGCAGCCTCCGGGCGAGTCCGATCACCTGTGCCACTCCCTGTTCGGGCAGTGGTGACTCAGGCCGCGGCACGCTACTCACTCCGCCCACGGGCAACCGAACGAGCACGCCCGCCGGCGGGAGCAGGCCCAAGCAGGCGGGTCGCGGTATCCGCCGCTGCGCCCGCGACGAGCACTACGCCGGCGGCAGCGGAGTGAAGGTCCTGGCCCGTCAGCACCAGAACCAACACAGCGATGACCAGCACGATCACGAGAACCAGCCGAGAGGTTCCAGGCGACACCACACACGCATGCATAAGACCACTCACGGTCTGCCTCCAAATGTTGCTGAGCCCGGACATTTCGTCGTCGACGACCCGCAGTTGGCGCTGCGTGGGGGCCCCGACGTCCGCATACCAGCATGCCCAAAGAAGGGGGTGCCGCGGGGCATCCACCTACGGGCAATAAGTGGAGATATGTCCGTCTACTCAACCTGGTGAACAACACGCTGACAGCCAACCGGTCCGCCGAACAACCGCCCTATAGCGTCAACACCGCAGCTCACGGCCGTGGGCGCGCCGCGCGTCCCCGACCGGCCAGCGTGTAGGCCCAGCATTGGCGAACAACCTAGTCGTCGAGCGACACTTGCTGTACTGGCATCAATCTCGCACAACCGCATGCCAGGACCCGGCACCGCGCTCCGCTGAGCCCGGACGCACCGTCGTAACCGGCCCGTCTTGTTGGCGCGAGACGGGCCCCTTAGCTGAGCGCAATGCCAACCAGATGCCAGCGCTCGCCCGGTGGGACACTGACGGCCAGGCCGTCCGTGCCGGGTGCCGCTACGAAGGTCACGAACTGATCGTGACCTTCGAGAGCCTCCTCATGCGCCTGGACCGCCTCGCCGCCGCGGCCGCCGTGCGCGATAGCGGCCGTGAAGACAGTGGGAAGAACAGACAAGAGCATCCGGATCTCCCCAAGTCTCCCTTCTCCTGGTGCCTCGGCTGCCATCATGTGCCGGTGGACCGGCGGACGGCGCGCTACCGCCGGTGGGGCAGGGGGGAGGCATGGTGGCCAACCAGCCGTCAGCAGCGTTGGACGTTGGCGCGTTACTGACGTCGGAGCTGTCGCTGACTGACCGGAGGGCCGCCAGGCGTGCGCGGGATGCTCTGCTCTCACCGGAGCAGCCTGCCCTTCCTTACCTGCGGGAACGCGTTGCCGCCGAGGACACCGAGGTTCTGCGCATCCTGTGTGACGGGGAGACGGACGTCCACCGGCTGTTGGCTCCCAGAGCCGCCGCCGCGACCAGCGTGCGGGCCCTTGCAGGACACGGGCCGTATCGCCCGGACGAACCGGCCGCCGCACAGGCCTTGCGGGCCTCCGCCGCTATGGCACTCGCGCTGGTGGGCGACGCGGAGCACGCCCCGGGTCAGTTACGGGCCGGGATGCTGTAGCTGCGGCACTGCCAGGCCCACCTTCCGCTCGACGGGCTGGAGACGGCGAGCCTTATGGAGCGGGCGGCACCTGGACATGCGGCACGGATCCACCGTTTGACGGGGGGACTTGGTGAGAGCGAGCGGGATCTTGCCCTGCCGGTCCTGTTGTGGTTGCTGACTCTGGACGGGGCGCTGCCCGAACCGCAGAAGGTGGCCGAGGCAAGCGTGCTGTTCGACGCCGGGCGGGGCGGAGTGCGCGGGACTCTCGCGGACCGGCGACCCCGTCTCGGCCGGCGGGCTGCTCGAGGAGGGCGCGCAGTTCGTCGGCGTCGTGGTGGGTGGGGTCGAGCCAGGCGTCGTAGTGGTCCTCGGTGAGGGCCAGGGGCATGCGGGGATGGACGTGGTCGGCTGCGTCGGTGGCCTCGGTGGTGATGATGGTGCAGCTCATCAGCCAGGCGGCCGGGTCGTCGTCCTGGGTGACAGCCGGGTCGCGCCAGTACTCGTACAGCCTGGCGAGCGCCATCACCTGCTCGTCTTCGGGGTGGATGAAGTACGGCTGCTTGCGCGCCTTGCCGGTGGCCGGGTCCGTGCCCGGCACCCACTCGTAGAAGCCGTCCGCGGGGAGCAGGCAGCGGCGCTTGAGGAACGCGCGGCGGAAGGCCGGTTTCTCGTGCACGGTCTCCACCCGGGCGTTGATCATCCGCGCGCCGATCTGCGCCTCCTTCGCATCGCGCAGCTTGGTGGCCTTCGGCATGACGAACCACTGCGGCGGATCCTGCGGATCGGCGTCGAGCACCGGAACGATCCCGGTGACCCCGTCCCGGGTCAGCTCCTCCATCCGCCGCACCTCCTGCTGGAAACGCTGGCGCATGTAGTCGCTGTTCGATTTCCGTGACTTCAGCACCCCTTCCGCGCCGTCATCGCGGCGAACGAAGCAGACGTGCTCGAACCCCTCCTCTACGGTGCTCACGCGACGCCAAGGGCCCCATGCATTCGTGGCAGTTGCAGACATGTCACGCAATGTAGATCGGACCCGGACCTGCCCGCTTGTCCTTCGCCGGTTTCCCCCTCCGACACGGTGAAGCAGCCCTTGGCGTCGCCCGTGAGCATGGCCGACCGGGCGGGCCGGACCCGACAGCCCCTGGCTCTGTAGGTGGGTTTCGAGAACGTCTGTTGCTCGGCAGCAGGAACACTCCTCTCTTCTGAGAACTGATGTTGCCGAGTTCCGAGAACACTTCAGTGCTTGCTTCAGGACCGTGGTTGTGCTCAACCCTGCATGCCGAGGGTCGTGCGCTCAGCTCTTTGAACGCCTGGGGTGATCAGCGTTTGATGCGTCCGCGTACGGCAAGGGCGGCCAGGGCGAGGAGGGTGGGTTCGAGGAGGCGGGAGGCCATTTCGATGTAGGTGCCGCTGGTGGTCAGGTCCTGTCCGCTGGAGCGGAACACCACGGAGTTGAGTGTGACGTTCAGGGCCTTGTCGAACCGCTTGCTGGTGAATCTGTCCCCGGTGGGGTTCCGCGGGTCCTTTTTGTCGATCACGAAGGTGGCCGTGCCTCCGCCAGGCGGCACAGTGCCGGTCGCTTGCTGCTTCGGCGAGTCCTGGGGGATCCCGAAGCCCATCAGCAAGGTGATCGTCACCAGCATCGCGGCAGCGAGCCAACCCAGTGCGCGTGAGGCACGCAGGCCGTAGCCGGAGAGCAGCCAGTAGCCGTGCAGCAGGCCGCGTTCGCCGGGCGGGGTGCCGGTGTGGTCGTGGCGGCGCATCTCCATCTCACCGTAGTAGAAGTTGGCCGCTCCCGGTTCGTTCTTGCCGTCCTCGAATGCCTTACGGAGTTGCCGGTAGTTGGCGGCGACATCCTCCGGGCCGGGGGTGAGGGCGGGGTGTGGATGGCGTGGTCCGGTGCGCCAAACGCTGGGCGAGGGCGGCCGGCCCGGGGCTGCGGCGGGCTGCCCGCTCCACAGGGCCCGCCAGTGGTGTTCCTCGGCAAGGGTGCGCCGCCGGGTCCAACGCACCGGACGTATGCCGCGGCGGTGCCAGCGTGCGGGGGGTGGGGGCGAAGGTACAGCGGCCTTCCAGCCGGAGCTGGTCGAGGTGGAAGGCCCCGGTGAACAGGCAGTCGGACAGGTCAGTGTCGGTCAGGACCAGGTGTGCAGCGTCCACACCCTGTACCGAAGCCACCCGTACCTCGGCTGAGCCGTCCAGCAGGCTCTCGTTCACCGGCACCCTCTCGCTGAGGCGGGCCTCTGGGTAGACCGCAAAGGCCGTGGGATGGGTGATGACCGCTACGGGGAAGGACAGCACCGCGTGGCTCAGGTCCAC
This sequence comes from Streptomyces cellostaticus, assembly GCF_023630175.1. GTDB lineage: Bacteria > Actinomycetota > Actinomycetes > Streptomycetales > Streptomycetaceae > Streptomyces > Streptomyces cellostaticus_A. The sequence goes on from NZ_JALLIN010000036.1 coordinate 57,599, forward strand.
CCGGGCGTAGCGCAGGCGCACGGTCGCCGTCGATTCCCACCGGGTCCGCACACAGAGCACCTCATGCGCCGCGATCTCCAGCGTCACCGGCGCCTCGAACACCGCACCAGACAAATCGACCCTCTGCGCGCATGCCAACGGCCCGAACCGCGACAGCACCGCGAACCGCGCCCCCTTGAACTGGGCGTCGCCGGAGAACCGTGCCTCCCCGAAGTCGGCGTCGCCGGAAAACCGCGCCCTGCCGAACCAGGCGTAGCGGGAGAACTGCGCCTTGCCGAACCAGGCGCCGCTGGAGAACTGCGTCATCCAGAACCCGGCGGTGTCGGAGAACTGCGCCTCGGAGAACCTGGCGTGGCCAGCGAACTGCGCTTCGCGGAACTCGGCGCTGCCGGAGAACTGCGCCCCGCCGAACTCGGCGGCGCCGGAGACCTGCACCTCGTTGAACCACGCCTCGCCGGAGAACTGCGCCCCGCCGAACAGGGCGTCCCCCGAGAACTGTGCCCTGTCGAACTGGGCGGCGCCGAGGTGGGGTCTTTGGGTGGTGGGGTCATGGAGAGCGTGGAGGAGTGAGGTGAGGAGCGGTTCGGTGAAGTGGGTTCCGCGGTGGTCGATGTCGGCGCCAGGCATCAGGCTGGCCAGGTGTGTGTTGCGGTCGGCGTCAGTCAGGTGCGCCAGGCATGCGGTGTGCCCGGGGACGTGGATGCCGGGGCAACCGACGGGGTCGCCGGCGGGATCCGCGCCGTGTGCGCAGTGCGGCCAGGGAGGTGGAGTCGGTATCGGGTTCGACGGTGTGTTCATGCGGGCGGTGGCTCCGATGCTGTGTCTCGGGGCAGGGGCGACGACAGACGTTGTGGTCTCTGTTCAGGTCCTGCCGTCGGGGAAGGAGCTGTACGCCCGCAGGGGCTGTTGCCAGCTTCCCTGCGGGGGTGGCGGGTCGGCCTGGTGGCGAGGCCCACGCCCCAGCTCTCTTCGCTTCCGACAACCCCCTGCCGGCCAGTCGCTCTCCACCAGCCCAGCCTGCCAGCCAAGTGACAAGAACACAGGCAGGTTCAACAAACCGGACATCCACCCGCTGCTCATGACGCCACTGCCCCCCGAGGGCCAGCAGCGAGCCGCCGCAGCGCGACATGCACAGAACCCTGTTCCTGGTTCTCGCCAACATTTCCGCAGCAGCCATCCGCGGTCGTTCGCGAAATCCGACAACAATCGTTTCCGGATGTGGCCTACGTAGCCACAGCCCCTCACCACCACTTCGATAGCGCCATCGGAACAAACCGGATGCCCCTACGGCAGGCGGGTAGCTCATAGTGGACCGACACACCCGTTCCACCCTTCGATGAATGGACGATGCCCGCGTGACGACCGCGCACACCGAACCCCCCACCGACCGCGTCCCGGGGCGGGCCTGGACGATCCGGCTCACCGGGCACAGCGACCGCTCCGCCACCGTCTCCTGCACCACCACGGCCTGCCGGATGCCGCCCCGCTCCAAGGACCTGGCCGCGCTGCGCGCGTTCGCCGCGCAGCACGCCGCCGCGCACGCGAAGGCGGCCACCGTCCGCCCCAACGCCTGGTGCCACTGCGGCTCCACCCGATGCGAGGCACACCCGGACATCCGGACGCACTGCGCCGGCGCCGTGACCCTCATCCTGCGTCACGACCCCACCGTGGGCCGCGTGTGGACCATCGAGGAAGTCTGCGCGGCCTGCGCCCCACTGATCCCGCACACCACCGTCGTCGCCCGCGCCGCGCGCCCCCGCCGAACGGTCGAGCAGCCTGCCGCCGCCGCGGTGCCGGCTCCCGCCCAGCCGGGTGTCCCCGGCGGCTTCTCCTCACCCGGCACAGCGCCCGCCGACGGCGCTCCGGCTCCCGGCCGCCGCTCGGGCCGGCGCACGCCACGCCCCCAGCACCGACGCACCGGCCAACGCTGACCAGCGGCCGGTCCGGGGGAGTACCAGCACACAGTGTCTTTTTGGCCTGCGCTCGAAGAACCTGGTTCAGAACAAGGTGTCCGTGCTCTCGAAATCCTCGAGGGATGCCGGGGCCGGCGTGCGGGGGCGGCGCGGACGCGGGGGCTTGGGGTCCTTCCCGAACAGTGCCTGGGTCCCGCACTCGTCGGGCACGGCGGGCACCGGCCGACACACGGCCGCATCGACCAGGTTGAGCGGCGCGGAGTCGTCGAAGTCGGCGCGCTTCATCCGGGTCCAGTCGCGGCCCTCGGGTATGGCGGTCACCTGCGGCCTCCTGCCTGCGCTCGGGACCGGACGCGGGCGGCGCACCCGGCGGCACTTGGGTGTCCGGGGGCAGTGCCGTGCTGCGCTTGCGCAACGTCGCGAGCCGTTGGTGATCGCTTTCCCTCCCCGGGGACATCTCACCACCCCGAGCGGTCGCGGCCGCCTGCCTGCGGGGAAGCCCGCCCGCCGTCACGGCTGCCGCGCCCGCATCAGCAGCCGGCCGCGTTGCTGTGCCCCGTCACACGGCCGGGCCCTCTTCACCCAGACCCGCCTGCCGGGCCCGGAACAACGAGGTGATCGTCACCGCGTCGGTGATCTGACCGGTCGCCACCATCTGCTCCGCCTCGGTGAAGACGACCAGACGCGCCCGGCGGATCCCGGCGTCGTGCCCGAGCTCGCCCACTCGGTCGATGCGCGCGGCGTACAGCATCACCACCTCGGCCAGGATCGCCGGGTCCGGGTGAACTCGGCCCAGGCCGATCAGGTCCGAGGCGTTCGCCCCGAGCAGGTCCTGCAGCTGTCCGGCCGCGTTCTGAGCGTCGTCCACGTCCGCGGCTCCGGGGCCCTTGACGATCTCCCACTGCCAGGTGCGGGCGGCGTGCCGGAACCGGTCGACGAGCACGACCTGGCCGTCCAGCAAAGGCAGGACGGCCACCGACGGCTCCGGCCGCGCGGGGACGATCCGCAAGCGCATGATGCCGATCGCACCGTCGCCGGACGGACTTGAGAACAACGCGGGGCGGGTGTCACGCAGATGCGCGTACGCGGACTCGGGCGTGTGGTCCATCCGGTCACCGACCTCGGCGGGCAGGGTGAGAAGCGTGGCCCCGGCACGGCGGGCCTCACGCGGCACCTCCCCGGCCCGCGGTGGACAGACCGGCGGCGAGCCCGGCGACGGCCGCGTGCGTATCGGCCTCGGAAGAGGACAACTGCCAGCCGATGGCCGGGTCCTCATCGGGCGGGTTCGGGGCGGTGCGGGGGCTCACGTCATCGGCTGCATAGGGATCGCCAAAGGCAGCAGGTGCCACCCCATCTACGCCCGCCCGAGCCGCCGCAGTCCGCCTGGCCGCCTTACACGCCGCCGGGCGGGACGATCTCCCCGAACAACCCGGCTGCGCCTCCCGTCCCACGGACCTACCTGCCGACCGGGCGCTGCAACCACGCCAGGCACCGGCTGGCGCCCGGCGGATTCGGCCCGCGGGGGAGAGCGAGGCCACGTCGCGGAGCCAGCAGGCGGGACCGCTGCCGCGCCGTCACCGTCGTCGCCGCGGCGGGTACAGCGGTGCGGCCCGGCGGACCCGTGAGACGGACCGGTACGGGGGAACGCCGAACCAGAGGCTGCGACTGATGCCTGATGCCGACCGTGGAAGGGGAAGCGGCGTTGAAGCCGCCTGCATGCCCTGTTGGGCTGTCTCACCCGGCGGCATCCCCGTGCCGCTGCCCATCGCCCGCACGGCGTGCGCCCTGACGAGCCCGCCGTGCGGGCACCTCCCCCCGCGCGCAACATCTCGACTCGACTTCCCATGGCAGAGGCAGGCAGGCGATGGCCCACGCGCAGGTCCGTGACGTCCCCCGCACCACCGACGCGCCGGCCCGCGCACCCCAGCCGTTCCCCCCGCCCGCACCGGCCGACGACCCGCCGCCATCCAGCCCGCCGACCTTCCTCGACGTGCTGCACCACCGATATTGCGGCCGCCTGCTGATCGCGTCGGTGACCGGACGCCTGTCGCTGGGCATGGTGCCCGTCGCCCTGATCCTGGCGGCACAGGCCGACGGCCACTGCCTGGCCAGCGCCAGCCTGCTGGCCGCGCTCTATGGCATCGCCCCGGCGCTCGGACTGCCGCTGCTGGGACGGCTGGCCGACCTGCGCGGCCTGCTCCTGCCCTGCTACCTCGGCGCGGCCCTGGTCGCTTCCACGCTCGGCACCCTGGCCGTAGCGGGCACCACCCACCTGCCACTGGCCGCCGGGTGCGTCGCCCTGGCAGGAGCCGGATGCCCACCGCTGGAGGGCGCACTGCGCTCCCTGTGGACTTGCGTTCTCCCCGACGACGCACACGTACGCACCGCCTACACCCTGGATTCCTCCACTCAAGAGATCGTCTACGTCACCGGCCCCGCCCTGGCCATCGCGACGGCCACCTGGCTCTGTCCGGCCGCGGCCCTCGCCCTGGCCGCCGCCGTCACCGTGGCCGGCTCCCTCGCCTTCGCCACCACCCCACCGGCCCGCACCTGGCGCGCCGCACCACGCCGCCGCGAGCGGCTCGCCGTCCTGCGCCCACCCGCCATGCGCCCCCTGCTGCTCTCCCTGGTCCTCCTCGGCGCCACCGTCGGGGCCCTCGACGTCGCAGCAATCGCCGTGGCCGACCGGCAGGACGCATCGTGGCTGGCGGGCACGCTGCCCGCCGCGTTCTCCGCCGCCGGGCTCCTCGGCGGCGTCCTCTTCACCCGCTTCCAGCCCACCACCGTCCCGCGCCCGCGTCACCTGATGCTGCTGGGTACCGCATACACGGCCTGCTGGCTCCCCCCCCCGCTCGCCCCGCTCCCCGCCTCCGCGGTCCTCCTCCTGGCGCTGCTGCCGGGTGCCGTGTTCGTTCCCCTGCTCACCGTCGCCAGCCTGACCGCCACCGCACTCACCCCGCCGGGCACGTCCACCGAGGCGGTCGGCTGGATGTCCAGCGCGATCCGTCTCGGCCTGGCCGGCGGCACAGCCCTGGCCGGCCCCCTCAGCGGCCACTTCGCCGTCCCGCTGATGGCCGCCGCCGGCTGCGCACTGCTGCTCTGCGCCCGCACCGCACCCGCAGCCAGCCCGGTGTGAGACGAGCCGCCCCCCGGCATGACTTCCGTGAAGCGGTCACGGCTACTGATCAGTGGGTGCTTCGAGTGCTTCGAGGACCTGTCGTACTTCCTGGCGCCACTGGCCGGCGTCGGCGCTGTCCACCCAGCCGGTTGCCATTGCTGATCCGTCGTGGAGAACCCGGTTCAGTGCGAGTCTCGCCGACGCGCCAAGGACGGCGGGCAGTTCGGGCAGCGGTTCCCTGGGGCCGTCATCGGGGTCGATCACGAGGGGACTGTCCGGGAGGGTGCTGGCGACGAGGGCACCGGCGGCCACAGCTTCGGCCCCGTCTGCGCCATCGACCCGTTCTCCCGAGTCGATGACTCGCTGGAATGCCCGCCCCAGCACCTCGATGACCTGCTGGTGAGTGAGTCCCTCGAGCTCATCGACGAAGTCGGCGGCGAGGTCGCTGTCGAAGGGGCCGGTTCCCCACGTTCCCATGCATCGCTCCCGATACGGCTGTCTCGGACGAAGGCATGGTTCCAGGAGCCACTGACATCGGTCCCGGTCCGCCGGACGGACCGGGACCGCGGCGTAGGAGGGGTTTCGTTCCGCAGCCCAGACCGCCGGACCAACTCGCCTCCCACCCAGAGGAATTAGCGGATTCCGTCCACTTCTGTCCCTGGTGGGAGAGGGCCGCTCCTGCTGAGATCGCCTCTGTCCGACGGCGCTGCCGTAGCCCTACGGCAGCGCCCCGACCCAGCGCCCGCCCGGCCCCGCTTATCCATCCCTCCGGGCGGGCGCTGCCGTATCCGGGCCCGCACCGACTGAAGGAGTTCATCCCCGTCATGCACGCACCTTGTCTCCGTGTGCCGTCGCGTCTGGCCGCCGCCGTCCTCGCCGCCACCGCGGTCGGCACCCTCGTCTGCTCCGCCGCTTACGCGGCGCCGGGAGCGGCGGACGGCCACGACGGATTCGGACCGGGCTACGCGATCCCCGACAGCGACGGCCACGCCGCCAGCTCCCACATCGGCGCCTACGGGCCGCCAGGCATGACCGTGTACGGCGACTACGAGACGTTCTGCGCCGATCCGACGCGCAAGGGCCCGGACGCGGCGGGCGGCTACACCGGTCCGGAGACGGTTGAGCACTGGACGTCCTCGGTCACCGGCCGCCGGGTCCCCGACGCCCATCTCGCCTACGCCTCCTACATCGTGGGCAAGTACGGCCAGACCCGGGACGCCGCGCAGGCGGCCGCGGTCGACGCGGCCGTGTACGAGTGGCTGGCCGGCGGCACCTACGGCATCGACGGCGCCCGCGGCAAGCAGCGTCTGGCCTACCCGCAGGTGGCCTCGTCCGCCCGGACGACAGCGCATCGCTTCCTGGCCGAGGCGAAGAAGTACGCGGGCCCCTACCGGCTGACCGTCACCCCGAAGGCGCCCCAGGCCCCGGCCGGGGCGAAGGTGACGGTCACCGTCGCGGTCACCGCCCAGCTCTCCGGCGCCCGGGTTCCCGGAGTGAGGGTCGCCTTCGCTGAAGCGGGCACCCACAGCCAGCCCGGCGAGCAGGGGCAGGTCACCACCGGTCCGGACGGCACCGCCGACTGGGAGTTCACCGCCGACACCAAGGGCACGGCCACCGTCCGCGCCACCGCCAAGGACCTGCCCGGCTCCGCCCTGAAGATCCTCACCCCCCCACGACAGCAGGGCGCAGCGGATGCTGCTGGCCGGTGACACCACCACGGCGAGCGCGGGCGCCGCCATCAAGGTCACCGCCGCCCCGGGGGGTGTGACCATCCACAAGCAGGACCCCGGCGGCGACCTCCTGGCCGGTGCCGCCTTCCGGCTCATCGAGCACGGCAGCGGCCGCGTCGTCGCCGAAGGAAAGACCGGCGCCGACGGCACCCTGGTCTTCGACGGCCTGGAGCCGGGCGTCTACCGGCTGCGTGAGACGGACACCAGCAGCCGCATCCACGAGCGCGTACCGGACCAGGACATCACCATCACCGAGGGCAAGCAGGCGGCCGCCAACCCCCTCACCGTCATCGACCCGTTCAAGCCGGGGGAGCTGCTGGTGAAGAAGACCGACAAGGCGACGGGCAAGCCACTGCCCGGAGCGGTCATCACCATCAACGCCGACACCCTCGACACGCTCGGCAAGCACACCCGGGGCAAGGAGATCGCACGACTGACCACCGGCACGGACGGCACCGCCACGATCAAACTCGACGTGAACGCCAGGAACGGCACCTCGTACTGGGCCAGCGAGACCACCGCACCGCACGGCTACCGGGCCGACGCCACACCCCAGCGATTCACCGCCACCCCCGCCGCCCAGACCGCCGTCACCCTCGCCGACACCAAGACCCCCACCCGCACGCCGGCCACCACACCACCCCCGGCCACGCCCCACCAGCCGACCACGCCCGTGCCGCACCGGCCGGTCACGCCCACCGCACAACTTGCCCACACCGGCTCACCCGGCACCCCCTGGCTCATCGGCGCGGGCGGCGTCCTGGTGGCCGCCGGAGGCGGCGCGGTATGGGCCGGATCCCGCCGGCGCCGCCACCCGCACACCTCCGACAGCCAGTGACCAGCCGCCGGACGGGCTGAGTGACATGGCCGCCGGTCTGGGGCTGGGGCCACTGCCGCGCGCCGTGTTGCTCTGCCCGGGCACCTGCAGGGCTCGGCCCGCGGCCGTCGCGGGTGCCCGGGCGGGCGCAGCAGGGATCAGGCCTCCGCCGGGACCTTCTCGGCAGCGCCCTCGGGGGCCTGACCGGCCTCGCCGTCCGCGGCGGGCGCCGTCTCCGCCTCGGTGTCTGCGTAGGCGGTGTACATCACGCTTCCCTGCTGGCGGGACTTCTCGGCGAGGCCCTTCTTGACGAGGGTCTGCAGGTTGTTGCGCACCGTCTGGGCGGATGTCTTTCGACTGGGGTGGTGCTGCGCGAGCTCGTCGTGGACCTCGCGGGCCACATACGGCTGCCCCGGGGCCGTGCGCAGGATGTCCAGGATGAGCTGCCACAGCGGCGGCCCCGACTTCTCCTCGGCCGCAGCCCTTCCCGCCGGCGCTGGTGCGGCGGCTGCCTGCTGGGCCGGTGCCTTCTCGGCCGTCTTCTTCGCGGTGGCCTTCTTCGAGGCGGCGGTCTTCTTCGCCGGTTCGGCCGACGTCTTCCTCGCGGCGGCCTTCTTCACCGGCTCGGCCGACGCCTTCTTCGCCGTGGTCCTGGTGGTGGCCTTCTCGGCGGTCTTCCGGCCCGTGGTCTTCTTCGCCGGGGCTGTCTTCTTGGCTGCGGCCGCCTTCCTGGCAGGTTGCTCGGGTTGTGCCTCCTCCACCGGCTGGTCCCGTCGCTGCTGGGGAACAGTCTGGGCCGCATCGGCGGCCTCCTCGGCCGGTGCGGAGGTGTCGGCCTGCTCGGCCGCGGCCCCCTGCGGAGCCTCGGCCGCCCCGGTGGCCGGTTGCGCCTCGGGCGCGCTCGACACCGCTCCCGGCAAACTGCCCTGCGCCCGGGCCAACCAGGCTTCCTCTGCCTTGAGCTGATCCAGGCGCTCCTGCAGACCGGCGATCTGCGCGGTGACCTCGCTCTGCTCCCTGCGATTGGCCGCGAGGTCATCGGCGTAACTCTGCGCGTACTTGTTCTGGATGGGCGTCTTCGCGGGCTCGTCGGCCACGACCACACTCCTTGTACCTGGTTGTTGCTGCCGGATGCTAGTCACTACGAGCAAGCGACAGTTGCTCTTCCGCACGGTCACCACCCTCACGGTGAGAGCGGAGACCGTCGCGCTGCCTGTCCCCACGGTGGTTACCACCACGCGGCGGCGGGATTCGTAGCAAGATGCGCCATGAGGTGACGTGACGCGAAAACGAACAGCTCTGGCCGCGTCACGTCACCTCATCACATCGCCTGCTGCGCCTCGGTGCGGGCGGGAACCTACCGGCGAGGGAACTCGGTCGATCCGGACAGGGCCCCGTCGCGCGGGAGCGCGGGGCAAGGGATGAACGCAGCCGCTGGGACGGCGTCCGACCTTGCCTGCGCGGTCATCTCCGCGAAGGAGGCGGCACAGCAACATCCCAGCACCGATGGTGTCCTGGTCGTTCATACCGATCTGCTGCGTGCCCCTGGTGTAGGGGAGGCTCTCCTGGCGATGGCACGCACCGCCGTGAGCGCCGCCGTCTCCAGCCAGTCGTCGGATACCTCCCCGCTCTCTGGGCGAGATGCTGCGCAACGCCCGGATCCGGCGCGGCCTCGGGCAGGGGCAGGCCGCCCGAGCGCACGCCGTCTGCGCGGAATAGGTACACGAAGTGCGCGCTTCAATGCCAGGCGAGATCACCGTCTCCGCCGGCTCTGACGTAGATGGCACTGAGGTCAGGCGAGGGTGTCGCGAAGGTAGGCGGGCAGGGCCTGGCAGATGGCCGGGTCCGCTTTCCAGCCGGGGCCGGTGAGGTGGGCGGGTGTGATGACGCTCTGGCTGCCGTTGTCGGCGCGGACGACGACGCGGAACGTTTCGCCCCGGCTGTCGCGGCCGGCGAGGTACGCGGCGAGAAGAGTCCGGCCCAGCTCAGCGGGATCCGCGTCGGTGGTGGCGCGGCCGAGGTCTTTGCAGATCCACACGTCGCTGAATCGCTCGTGCATCAGGATTTCCCACCGCACACAGCCGGGCATGTCTTCGCCGAACACGATCGCGATCATCCCCCGCAAGCAGCCCTCTCGCACCGCTACCTGCGAGTAGTGGCCAGAAAGCGCGCCCGCACGTGCTCAGTTCGTCAGGTGGGGGAAGCCGTTGCTGCGCAGTCCGTTGCCCGATCTGGTGATACCCGGGCCGCTTGACCGGCGCGGCGAAACTGTCACCGGGCAACGGTGATCTCCGGCAACGGCTGCTGCCATTCGCCCAGTGCGGCAACGAGAGCCCGCCGGGCCAGTCGCCGGGCGCGAATCCACCCTTCATCGACGTGCAACGCGTCTTTCGTCCACCGATCAGCGTTCTCGGGACCGCTCATCTCGCTGAGGACGGCGTCGATTTCCCGCAAGTCGGGCAGGACCCCACGATCGACATACCCTTCCTCCGCCAGGACCTCGGCCATGCCAAAGGCGTGATCGAAGTCCAGGGCGATCTCATCCGTCACCACGTTGTGCCTGGCCAGCCAGGTGATCTGGGTCTGGGGATCGGCTGCCAGCACGGTCAGCGCCTCCATCAGCAAGCGCCGACGGAACGAGGGAGCAGGAGTCTTCATCGCACGATCGTTGCACGCGTCCACCTGCCGGATCCCGCAGACGAGCAACCGGCTGAGCGCCTTCATCTGTGCTTCGCTGAGTACGTTCACGGGCACGCCTGGGCGTTTCAAGGGGCGGGCGCTGCTGCAGACTCTGCCCTTGAGGGAGCGGATAGACGCGGCGGATGCCGTGTCCGTCTTCGAGCGCCGGATCGCCTGGCGTCCGGTGCGCGTTGCCTCGGCTGGTGGTCAGCTTGTTCGGACGGTGGTTCCGTAGTGGTCTGTCTGGCGCAGCGCTCTCGCGTCTTGCGGGGGTGCTGGCCATGTCTGGATGAGGTAGTGCTCGGTGGCTTCGTCGGGGGCGTGGTCGGTGGCAGTGGCTTTGTCCACGAGAACAGGGTCTGGCTCACATTCGGTGGTGACGGAGGGTGTCGCTACCCGAGGAGGATGCGGTGGCGTAGAAGGGCGAAGCCTGCTCGTCCGTGCATCTGGCGCGCGATCCGCTTGGTCTTGGTGTTGACGCCCTCGGTGGGGCCGTTGCTGTACGGAAGTGTGAGCGCGGAGTTCTCCCGCTCCCAGTGCAGAGCCTCCTCCCACCACCAGGCCACGACCGCGTACGCCAAGGCGAACACCTCCCCGCCCTCCACCCCGGCCCGCCCCGCACGGCGCGCCGCCCCCGCCCACCGCCGCTGCGCGGCCGCCACCTCCGGGACGCCGCGCAGGTCGAGGTGTTCCAGCGGCTGGTCGGCGTCCGCGTCCAGCAGCCATCGCCCGTGCCGAACACACACCCGCTGCCAGCGCGGCAGATACCGCACCGCCCGCACCGTCTGCCCGGTGCGCCGCGCGGTGCACAGCGGGCAGGCGAACGCCGCTTCTCCCGCCACCGTGCCCGCCGCACGCCACCGCGCCTGCGTCAGGCCGGCCTCCCGGCCGGTGCTGATCTTGGGATCATCCACGCTGAAAGCGGGCAGGGCGCGGGCCAGCACCGTCGGTTCGACCCCGCACAGTCCGGCGAGCACATCCCGCCCGGCTGAGTTGAGCACGATCTCCGCGTCGGCCCGTACGCCGCCGCCGTCGTCGCGGGCGGGGGAGTTGCGGCACGTCCACAGCCGCAGCACGCCGGCGGCAGGCAGGCCGTAGCGGTCCGCGACCCGGCCGATCAGCGACGCAGTCAGCTCCCCGGCCAGCGGCACGGTCCGTAACACTCCTGCTGTCACAGCTCTCCCCGACGCTCTTTCCTGCTTCCTGCCCGGCGCACTGACCGCCTACAGCTCGAACTGGAGGTCGATGATGTCCTTGAGTTCCACTTCGAGGCCGTGGGCGCGGCGGCCGCCGTCGCGGAAGTACACCTCCCCCAACGCCTCGGCCGCGAGTTCGCGGAGGTCGTCCTCGTCGACCCCGGCTTCCTGGGCTGCAAGGAGGCGGGCGGCGTGGCGGGGCGGCAGGGCGAGGGTGAGGTGACGCACGCGGGACTGGTCGGTGCTGCCGACGGCGGCGGTGTAGCCGAACCGGGCCTGGACATCGATCATGATGCCGCTCGTGGTGGCCGCGGCCTGCTTCGCCCTGGCCCGGATCTGCGGCTGCCAGCGCATGCGGGCCTCACGCTCCAGCCGGTCGGCGAGCTCCGGCCGGGGCTTTTTGATCTGGTTGTTCACATACCGCTCGACGGTGCGCTGGCTGATGCCGAGCAGCTCGGCGACGCGCCGGGTACTGCGCTGGTGCTGTCGGACCAGATACCGCATCTGCGCCCCCGCCGACTTGGGAACGGGACGCGTGAACGCGCCCTGCACCGCCTTGTCGAGCTCTTCCCTGACCGTGACCATCGACGTGTCCCCTTATTCCCCGGTGTCCCTGGCGGTGACCTCGCCGGTCTTGATGTAGCGGGCGAGGTTGGCGACCTTGCCGTCGGCGCTGAGCTGCTCGAGCACGTCCGCCCCCCACAGCACGCTCTGGGTGCCCTCGTGCTTGACCATCCCCGGCGACACCCCCAGCCGGAACGAGCCCGGTACGGTCTTGCCGTCGGCGCCGTAGGGCAGCACGTCCAGCGGGCCGGGCCCGTCGGCGGCGTACACGGCGCAGTCGGAGAGGACCGCGACCGGGTAACGGCCGGTGGCCGCCGCCAGGGTGAGCATCTTGCGGTGCATGTTGACCCGGGCCCGGGAGATGACGGTGGCGCGGATGTCCGGCCGCCACGTCGGCCGGGCGAGCGCGGGCCAGGCCTGCCCCGGCTTCCATCCGCCGCCGCGCGCCTTCTCCTGCAGCTTGCCGATCCCGCCCTTCACGGTCATCTTGACCGCGTCCACGACGATGCCCAGCTCCGGATCACGGCTCTTGTAGCCGTCCATCGCCTCCAAGAACTCCTGCGGAGACAGCTTCTCGCCCACCCCGAGGTCCGCCATGGTGGCGACGTAGGCATCACGCAGCCGCTTGTACCAGCCGTCCAGGAACCGGCCGCTCTCACGGCGCACCCAGGCCTCCAACGGGGCGACGCTGTAGCCGAGTTCGATGGCATACGCCACGGTGGGCGTGGCGTACCAGGCCGGACCGGTGGGGCGTTCGCCGGTCGGCGTGAACGGGCTTGGCAGCAGCGCGGCGTCGAGGTCGCGCCACTGCTTGCCGACCTTCACCCGGGACAGGTCGACGTGGGAGAGGTCGACCAGCCAGGAGCCGGGCACCGCCGCATCGAAGACCGGGCGGGTGACGTGCACGGGCGGCGATGCCAGGCCGACGACGGCGCCGTTGGCGGCCGCGCCGAAGGCGAGGTTCACATCCAGGCCGACCAGGTGGCGCTGCATGCACTCGGCGTCGGTCAGATCCCGCGCCCAGTCGTAGGCCTCTTCGAACAGCCTCTCGCCGGGTCCGCGCACGTGGAAGCGGGGCAGATGGGCCAGGACGGGGTGTCCGTCGATCGCCTCGCACGGCGCCGGGTCCACCGGCTCTGTGCCCAGTGACCCGGGCCGGTGCTCGCGGTGCCGCCGGCCGTCGGCGTCCGGCTCGCTCGCGCGGGTCGGCGGGTTGAGCGCGGTCATCAGCTGCAGCCCCGTCACGGCAGTTGAGCCGACCGGCGTCATCACCCGGGCCGCATACACCCCCAGCACCCGGGCGAGTTCCGCCGGCTCCAACTGCGCGGCATGCCCCCAGGCGCGGTCGTCCAGAGCACGCCATGAGGGGATGCTCAGCTGCACGCAGCTGCGGCGGCTGCCCTGGGCGGGGCGGTAGATCCGCGCCCACGGCCCCAGCCCCCGCTTGGTCAGCTTCCACTCGGCGCGCTGGAGCTGCTTGATGACCTTGTGCCCCTCAGGGAGCCGCCCCGCAAGCCGCTCGGACTCCGACAGGACGGCGGGCAGGCCGTACCGTTCGCACGCGGCCTCGGTGAGCACCAGCAGCGCATCGGCGTCCTTGCCCGAACCGTGCAGCCGCTCCGCCCCGAGCTGAGCCTCGCTCAGCGTCCACTCGACAAGGGCGGGCAGGGACTTGGCGGGCACGTCCAGGATGAGGCCGCCGATGCCGTAGCCGGTCACGTTCCGGTCGGCGTCGGCGTCGAGGACGAGCAGCGGGCCGTGCGCGTACACACCGCCGGGCGCGGGCGTCTTCGCCGGGGCGGCCTTCGTCGCACCCGGACGGCGCGAGCCTTGCGATACCCCCTCGGCGCGCGGGCGTGACACGGTGGCCGCTGCCTGGACGGCCGCTGAGGGAGCGGGGGCGGACTCCTCGACTGCCTCAGCCCCGGTCGCGACCGGGGAGCCGCTCGCCGACGCCGTCGGCGGGCCCACCAGGGGCATCGACGGCGCCGCTGCCGTGGCCTGGGATGCGGGCGCCGCAACGGGCTGTGGCACCGCGGTGTCCTCCTGCTCGGCACCGGCGCTCTCAGGGGTGGGGTAGAGCTTGGCGAGTTGCTCCAGCAGGCGTGCGTACGCCTCCCGCTGCGGCGGCCGCGGCTCGGTCTTGCCCGACTCCCAGTCGCCGACGGTCGCACGCCGCACGCCCAGGGCGGCTGCTACTTCATCAAGGGTGAGCGCATGCGCCTGGCGCAGCCGCCTGCGCTCCGCCGGCTGCGGCAGCGGCGACCGGGACGCCACGAGCGCGTCAACCGCGTCGAACAACTCGGACATGAAGCACCTCCGCCCCTACCCTACTCCACGAACCGGACGCATTGCGTACTTCCAGCGTGCAAAAACCGTGCGTTTCCCGTACTGGCAGTATGCGGGGTGATACGGTGCCCGCACGGAAGGCCCACCGGACACCTTCCGAATCGGATCAGGAAGGCTGAAGGACCTTGGCCGCCGTTCCCGCACGAGGCCGACCCCGAAGGGCGGTACTCCACCCCGACCAGACCGAAGCCGTCTCCCGCCTCGCACGCCACCTGCACCGCCCGGGCACGCGCGGGCTGTTCGTCTCGGCGACGGGGACGGGCAAGACGCTGACCTCGATCCGGGTGGCAGACGAACTCGGCGCCCGGCTGGTGCTGTTCGTGGTGCCCACCTTGGACCTGGCGGCGCAGACGGCGCTGGCCTGGCGGGCGGACGGCCACAGCGAGCACATGGTGATCGTGTCCTCCCTGGACACGAACGCCCGGGAGGATCTGGTCGCGGCCCGGGTGATGTCGACGACGAGCCCGCACGCGCTGGGCGGGCTGATGTCGGTGGTGGGGGAGGGGCCCGACGAGATCCGGGCGTTGACGGTGATCTGCACCTACGACTCGCTGAACAAGATCGAGGAAACCCAGAAGACGGGGTACGCGGTGCCGCCGTTCGACCTGGCGGTCATGGACGAGGCGCACCGGATCGCCGGCCGGGCCGACAAGAAGTGGGCGATCGTCAACGACGCCCAGCGCATCCACGCCGACCGCCGCCTCTACATGACCGCCACGCCCCGCATCTTCGCCGCGCCCGAGCTGGCGGAGTCCGCCGACCTCATCCGCCCGCGCCGCCGGCGCCTGCAGGGCCCGGAGGTGGATGCGTTCGCCAACTCCATGGACAACGAACAGGTGTACGGCAAGAAGGTCGTCGAATACCCCCTCGCGAGGGCCGTGGAAGACGGCCGAGCTGCGGACTACCGGATCGTGGTGCCCACCCTCACCGACACCGACCTGCGCCGCCGCCTGAACCTGCCCGCCCCCGGCACCACCACCGGCGGCACCGTGGCCCAGGAGGAGAAGGACGACAGTGCACTGCGCACCACCGCCCTGCACCTGGCCGTCCTGCGCGCCATGACCGAGCACCGTCTGCAGAAGGTCCTGGTCTACTTCAACCTCGTCTCCGACGCCCGCCGCTTCACCCGCGAACTCCCGCACACCCTGCGCATGCTGGCCAAGACCGACCCCGACCTCGTCCCCGGCGTCGACCCGAAGCTGTTCTTCGCCCACGGCGAGCACACCCCCGCCCAGCGCGCCGACATCTTCACCCAGTTCGCGGCCGCCGACGTCGCGATCCTCGCCAACTCGCGTCTGATCGCGGAAGGTGTCGACATCCCGAGCGTCGACGGGATCGTCTTCGCCGACCCCACCCGCAGCGTCATCCGCTGCGTCCAGGCCCTCGGCCGCGCCCTGCGCCTGGACGTCTCCGGCAAGACCGCCTCCCTCATCGTCCCCGTCTACATCCCGCCGGGCGCCGACGGCGAGAACGTCCTGGGCACCGCGTACGAGCCGGTGTGGGCAATCGCCTGTGCGCTGGCCAGCCACGACCACCGCATCCTCGAACGCCTCCCGGACAAGGCCAACCGGCTGCCGAAGGAGACCAGCGACGTCATCGCGCGGCGCTGGCACTTCGACTTCACCGTCCACCCCGAACGCATCGCCCAGGCGATGGACCTGGTCTCCTTCGACCCCCGCGACCAAGGCGTCTCCCGCGCCCGCCGCCTCGGCCTGGCCGCCGCCCGCTCCTACCGCGACCAGTACGGCCACCTCGACGTCCCCGCCGACTACACCGACCCCACCGGCTACCGCCTCGGCACCTTCATCACCACCATGCGCGACGCCCGCACCACCGGCCGCCTCGAAGCCGACTGGATCGCCGAACTCGACGCGCTCGGCATGATCTGGGACAAGCACGACGCCGCCTGGCGCTCCCGCCTGGCCGCCGCGGCCGACTACCACCGCACTCACGGTCACCTCGCCGCCCCCGCCACCACCCCCGTCGGCGCCTGGCTCGCCGAACAACGCCACCTCGCCACCAAGGGCGAACTCGACGCCGCCCGCGCCGAGGCCCTCACCGCCCTCGCCGCCGACTGGCGCCTGCCGCACGGAGCGGACTGGCACCGCAAATACCATCTGCTGCGCGCCCACCTCGCCTCCGGCGCCGACCCCGCCGCCCTCACCCGCGACACTCAGCTCGGCGGCGTGAAGATCGGCTCCTGGCTGAGTCGCCAGCTCACCACCTGGGCGGCCCTTGCCGACGGTCAGCAGCAGCTGATGACCGCGCTCGGCCTCACTCCGGAGGCCAACCCGCTGGCTCCCGCCCGCCGTACCCGCCGCACGTTCGAGGAGACCGTGCAGTTGCTGGAGCTCTTCCTGCACCGCGAAGGCCGCATCCCCGCCGCCCGCGAGAGCATCCGCGTCGACGGCGACACCGTCAAGCTCGGCGCCTGGCTCGCCAAGGCCCGCCACCGGCACCGCGCCGACCAGCTCCCCGACCACCACGTCCGCCTGGTCGCCGCCCTGTTCGAGGGGGACTGGACGGCCGAGGACGCCGTGCCGGCCGTTCTGGTGTAAGCCCTGCCCCCACTGGTGCGGGCACAGCCGAACGAGGTTGCCGTCCGTTCAGGGGGTGGGGTTGGTGGCTTGTCGTCGGGTTTCGCGCAGGTGGAGGTCGATGTAGCGGGCGAGGGCCAGTGCGTCTTGCGGGTCGTCGGCGTGGAAGGAGACCCGGCGTAGCAGTTGCACGCTGTCGAGTGCGACGTCTTCGCGGGCGAGGACGAAGAGGAGGGTGAGGAGGGCGGAGCGGGCGTTGCCGTCGTCGAAGGGGTGGAAGAAGCACACGTCGAGGAAGGCGCGTGCGGCCCGGGCGGTCAGCGGCAGGGGCCGGGCTGTGTCCTTGGTGCTTTCGGCGAGGCAGGCGTCGAGGCGGGCGCGGGTGTCCGGGGCGATGCCGTAGCGTTCACGGCCGCCTTTGGCGAAGGCGGGCAGGGTGCGCAACGGCGGCAGCCCGGGTGTGGCCAGGACGTGTTGTTGCCAGCGCTGGATGAGGTCGAAGTCCAGCCGGGCGCCGCTCGCGGCGTCGGCCCGCATCAGCTCGAGGGCGGTGAGCAGGCCTCGTCCGCGGGCGGGGTCCAGGATCGCGTCGAAGGTGCGGATCTCCTCCGCCATTCCGTCGCGCACGGGTATCACCGGCGTGTCCCCGGTGCTGTCGGCGGCCTCATGCCACGGCACCTCGTCCCGCACGGCGAGCCAGCGCTTGAGGTGGTCGGGCAGCGGCGACTGGGCGGCTCGGGCGGCCGCGTCGGGTCGTACGGCGGCCGCGAGGCGTTCGGCGATGTCCTCGACCAGCGCCGGGTCGGGGCCGGTCCAGCTTTCGAATCGGCCGCCGATCGTCTGCTCCACGAGGTGCTCGGCGTCGTCGGCCGGGATGCCCCAGCGGCTGAGGAACCAGCCGAGGACCTGGTGGCAGTGTGCGTACCAGCCGCTGCCGCAGCCGGTGCGGTCGGTGACGTGCAGGATGAGGTTGCGGGCGGTGCGGTCCCACAGGATCCGCTGGTCGTCGATGCTGGCCAGGTCCAATGGGTAGGCCTCGAACCGTGCGGCTAGGCTTTCCAGCCAGTCCCGCCACTCCCGCAGTGCCGCGGTGACCCGGTCGAGGGTTTCGTCCGGGGTGGTGACCGAGTACTGGGGACGGGACCAGTTGCCGACCGGCCCTCCGTCGAAGTCCCCTTCGTCGTGCGCCCATCGCCAGCCGGCGACCCAGCGGCCGTAGTGCTCGGCCAGTGCGTGGGTCATGGCGTCGGCCCAGGGCCTGGCCTCCTCCCAGCCCCAGTCGCATAGGACCCGGTCACCCGGCGGTAGGTCGGGGCGCCGGGGTACCCGCTGGGCCGGGGCGAGCGATCTGACCACCTGCGCCGCCGCCTCGCTGTCGAACGGATGACGGGCGGGGTCCACCTCGTCCCAGGTCAGGATGCGAGGTGAGAGCTCTACGAACACCGCGCAAGTCTCTTGCCTCACCCGTACCGGTTCAACCCGATTACCGAACCGCGCCGGAGCACCCGCCAGGCCGCACCGGGAACGTCTGGCGTACTTCTATGCGCGTCGGGATGCGGCAGGTGTGCCGGACCCGGATGCTCACCATGCGGCGTTGAACAGTGCGTATTCGAGCAGGTCGGGTGAGGCGTCGGACGGCCAGCCGTCGGTGGACGCTGCCTGGTGGGCGGCGGCGTGCAGGAACGAGAGGTAGACCTGGTAGCGGTGGGGTGACCAGTCCTGATCCCTCCAGACCCAGGCGGCGATCGAGCCGTCGGGGTCGTGGCCCGTTTCCCGGCCAACCTGTGAGGCCAGGGACCGCATGCGCCGGGCCAGGACGCGGTCGAGGACGAGCGGCTCGGGGCCGTTCGCCGGCGGGACTGTCTTGCCTGTGAAGTAGAGGAACTTGGTGAAGAAGGACGGCCCGAGCCCGGGAACGCGGCCGCGGAGTGTCGCGTAGGCGGCTGCTGCGCTGTGCTCGCTCAGTGCGGTGACCGCATCGGCCAGTGCCGCTTCCAGGTCGTCGGCGGCCAGGATCGTTCGCAGCGTGGCCGGTCCGCTGCCGCCAGGGGAGCCGCCCTTGCCCTTCCCCCACACATAGGTGGCCACGAGGGCCTCTGTGAAGGCTTCGCGCCGCAGTGCGTCCTCAACGATCGATGTCACCTGCGCCCGGCTCACCGCGGCGTCACCGTCGCCGGAAGAGGAGGCCAGGGCTGCGGGCCAGGACGTGATCTGGGCCCACCGGCTGGGCGTGTAGCGGACCGTGTGCGCGCCGGGCGTCTTGTCGGGCAGCCGTGCAGCGTTCTCGCTCCACCACCGGGCAAGCGCCCGTAGAGCCTCGTCGGGTAGCAGGCGCTTGGCCATTTCCCGGTCCACCGCATCCGCCCGGTCCTGTCTGCTCACAGCCCGCCCCCATGGATCCTGCTCCCACCTGTGCCCCCTGCACTAGCTCGCGCGGGGCAAGGACTCGAAGATACGGGCCCCCACCGCGCCCCGCGCCCCAAACACCTGGACGCCGTGTGCTGAATCCCCACACAAGCGGCGTCGGGCGTCCGGTGTTCGAAGGCGCCGACTCGGTTGCGCCACGTCGGTGTCCGTGCGGAACGCGGTGCGGCCGGCTGGGTGTCGTCATCGTGCGGTGCCATGCGGCAGAGCCGCCCGGCAGGACGGTCCGGTGCTCAACTGGTTACGCAGAGCAGCCATGTTGTGCTAGTTGTGGGATCTTGCTTGTCCAGCC
>NZ_JALLIN010000037.1 GCF_023630175.1 Streptomyces cellostaticus
CCACGCCGGGGGGGGGGCCCCGGGGGGGGCGGGGGGCCACCACCGGTGCGCTGTGACGGGTCAGTTCTTCTTCTTGTGGACGGTCCGGGCGGTCAGGGTCCAGCTACGGGACTTCACCGCGTGGCGGTGCTTGTCCCGGGCCGTGACCGTGACCTTGAACCGGGTGCCGTCCGGCAGCGGGGCGGACAGGTGCACGGACATCCTGTGACGCGCCCGGTCGTAGGAGGTGACGGCCGTGACGTGGAGCTTCCTGGCCGCGGCCGCCCGGGGCCCGGACAGGACGGTCACGGTCGCCTTGACGGACGACACCGCGGTCCTGGCGGGCAGGGTGGCGACGAGCGGGCTGCTCGCGTCGGCGGTGCGCGTCAGCGTGGACGCGTTGTCCTCGGAGGCGCCGGGCGCCGCCAGGGACGCGCTGGGGTCGTCGGCGGTGAAGACCGGGCCCACCCAGTAGTTCGCGGATCCGTAGGAGCCGTTGGGGAAGGCCGGGTCCGCGCCGTAGCGGTAGAGCCCGTTGTGGTGCGTGGCGGTGTCGGCGGTGCCGGTCAGCGGATAGGACTGGTGGGCCGCGGTGAAGTAGCCGCCGTCGACCGCGTAGTGGCCGTTGGGTGCGTGGTAGGAGACGACGTACGGGGTGTCGGCGCTGATGGCCACGGGGGTGCTGAAGGTCATCCGCTGCCAGCCGGAGGCCGTCTCGCCGTTGAAGGTGCCGGTGGCGAGCAGCGTGCCGGCGTCGGACCACAGGCTGCCGGTGTGCGTGCCGGTGTTGCCCGTGCCCTTGTAGAAGGTGACACCGGTGACCCAGCCGCTCGTCGAGGACGTGAAACGGGTGCCCAGCTCGACCGAGTTGGTGTCGCCCGTCATGTCCGTGGTGGCGGGCACGGCCGAGGAACTCCACAGCGTGCAGGGACAGGTGACCGCCGGCGGGGTGGTGCTGGTGGTGAAGGGCCAGGTCACCGGGTCCGCCATGGTGTTGCCCCACAGGTCCGAGGCCTGGACGGAGGCGGTGTACGTGGTGTGCAGGGCCAGTTCCGTCGACGGGGTGAAGGTCGCCTTGTTGGACGCGGGGAGGGTCCAGGACCCCGGCACGGCGTCGCCGTCCGGGTCCTTCACGGTGAAGGTCAGGCTGTCGGCGTCGACGGCCGAGCTGAAGACGGCCGACACCGGCGCCGTGATCGACACACCGGCCGCTCCGGACGTCGGGGAGGTCGAGGTGACGGTGGGCGGCGTGGTGCTGGCCGTGGAGGTGTCGAGCACCACGTCGACCCAGTAGTTGCTGCCCGAGGACTGCGAGGACGGGAAGGCGCTGGTCGAGCCGTAGTGGTAGACGCCGTTGCCGCCGTCGGTACCGGACTTCAGGGCGGTGAGCGGGGCGAGGCCCGCCGCGCCGCCGGAGAAGTAGCCGCCGTCGTAGGAGTATCCGCCGTTGGGGGCGAAGTACGAGGCGACGTAGGTCGTGTCGGCCTTGACGGGCACCGGGGTGGAGAAGTTGAGCTGCTGCCAGCCGGAGGCCGTCTCGCCGGTGAAGGTGCCGGTGGCCAGGCGGGTGCCGGAGGCGCTCCACAGGCTTCCGGTGTGGGTGCCGGTGTTGACGGGCGACTTGTAGAAGCGGACACCGGTGATCGAACCGGCGGCGGTGGTACGGAACTTGACGCCCAGCTCCACGGAGCTGCCGTCACCGCCGTTGACGGTTCCGGGGACGGCCGAGGCGGGCCAGACGGTGCAGGGGCAGGCCTGCGGGCCGACGGTGAGCGGGAGGGTGTTGACGGCGCCGATGTTGACGCTGTCGTCCACCGCGCGGACCTTGACGGACGCGGCGCCGGGGGTGGTCGGGGTCCAGGTGTACGTCCAGGACGCCAGGCCGGTGGCCGCCTTCCAGGTCGTGCCGCCGTCCGTGGACACCTCCACCCGGGCCACCACGCCGCCACCGGAGTCGGAGGCGGTGCCGGTGATGGTGACCGGTTTCAGGGCCGGGACGGTCACTCCCGAGGCCGGGGCCGTCACGGTGACCGCCGGGCCGGTGGCGTCGGTGGTGGCCGCCGCGGCGACGAGGTTGCTCTGCCGGGTCAGCGGCTGGACGCCCATGTCGGCGAGGATGTTCACGGTCGCCTGCTGCATGCGGGCGTCCTCGGTGACCACGGTGTCGTCGGGGTTGTACGTCGGGATGTTGGTCAGCCCCCAGGACCACTGCACGGTCGCCGTCCCGAACACCAGGGCGCCGGAGTCCTGGTCGCGGAACTCGACCAGGTTGTGCGTCGCCGTCCCGTTGCCGTAGACGTTGCCCCAGTCCATGCGCAGCTTGCCGTCGTTGATGTCGACCGTCGTGGACGACACGTCGATCGCCCCGGCGGGCCGGGTGCTGTTGTCGAGGTCGCTGTCCCACTCGTAGCCGAGCGTCCCCGTCGGGAAGACCGCGGTCTGGCCCGACGACAGGCCGGCGACGGAGGTGTTGCGCCAGATCCGGTTCCTGCCGTACGAGCCGGGGACGGTGATGGCGTCGCTGCGGTAGCCGTTCACCGTGAACATGGTCCCGGTGAGGATGTTCGGCGGCTGGTAGTCCTGCCCGTACTGGGTGCTGGTGGGGTCCATCCAGGTCCCGGTCCAGGTGCCACTCGGGTCGGCGACGCCGTTGTTCTGCGCCATCTTGGTCATCTTGTAGCAGACCAGGGTGCGGTTGGCCGTGCTGGCGCCGTCGATGCTCGGGGTGAGCCGGGTCTTCCAGAAGACCTCGTTGCCGCTGAAGAAGCCCTGCCGGACACCGGCCTTGCGGGCCGCGAGGACGTTGGAGTACTGGCTCTGCGTCCAGTACTCGTCGTGGCCGGAGGACAGGTACACCTGGTGCTTCTTCAGCAGGGTGGCACCGTTGGCCGACACGTCGACGCCGGACAGGTAGCTGACGTCGTAGCCGTTGCGTTCCAGCCAGGACAGCATCATGTACTCGGAGCCGTAGATGCCGTTGTCGCCGCCGATGTCCAGCGGACGGTTGTAGCTGACCTCGTAGGCGCGGCCGTCGGGAGCGGGTCCGGCGCCGCCGTAGAGGTCCTGGCCGCCGTAGTCGTTGTAGGCCTGCCAGGTCTGGTCGCTGGTCTGCACGACGATGTCGGAGGTGCTGGAGTCCTTGCGGACCACGAACGGGTACGGCATCAGGCCGTCACCGTCCGTCTGGGTCAGGTTCGCGATGTACAGGCCGGAGACGGCGTCGCTGGGCACCGTCCAGGTGGCGGTCACCGGCCAGTTGCCGCAGTCCACCAGTCCGGTACTGCTCTTCTTGGTGCAACCGGCCGGGTTCGTCGAGTAGTTGGCCGGATAGGTGACGGCGGCCTGGGCCGCGGTGGACATCTCGCGCGCGCCGTCGCCGCCGTACCAGCCCAGGCGGTAGATCTCGATCTGGTACGGGACCTTCGACTGCACCTTGAACTGCACGGTGTCACCGGCCTGGACGCTCTCCTTGGTGGAGAAGCCCTTGATGTCACCGTAGGCGTTGGGCGAGAACCAGTCGGACTTCGGGCTGCCCGGCTTGGAGTTCTCGCAGACGACGGGGTTGGAACCCGTTCCGCACGGATCGGAGGCTGCCAGGGCGGTCCCCGCCTGCGGGAGCACCGCCCAGATCAACGCTGCTACGACGGCGAGGCGGCCGCCCCGGATCCGTCTGCTCCATTTGTTCATGTGTACCTCTCACGGTGCTGTGCAGGACCGACCCGTGCGGTCGGGGTGGAGCCGTGAAGCAGTGACCGGTCAGCCGCGCAGGGCGTGGGCGAGAGCGTCCACGACGCGCTGCTGCTGGTCGGGGGTGATGTGCGGGTGGAGCGGGAGCGACAGGATCCGCTCCGCCGCCCTCTCGGCGTTCGGGAAGTCGCCCCGGGAGTGGCCGAGATGACGGTAGGCCGGGGTCAGGTGGACCGGTGCCGGGTAGTGCACCCCGGCGCCGATGCCCTCCGCGTTGAGCTTGCCGACGATGCCGTCGCGGTCGGCCCCGTCGACCTGGAGGACGTAGAGGTGCCAGACGTGGACGTTGCCGGATGCCGTCACCGGGAGCACGACGCGTCCGGCCGCCACGAGGCCGGCGAGCAGTTCGTCGTAGCGGGCCGCGGCCGCGCGGCGGGCGGCGTTGCCGGCCGCGAGGCGCTTCAGCTTCGCCCGCAGCACGACGGCCTGCAGCCCGTCCAGCCGGCTGTTGAAACCGGGTACGTCGTGGCGGTACTTGGCGACACCGCCGTGGTTGGCGATGGCCCGCACCAGTCCGGCCCGTTCCTCGTCGTCGGTGAGGACCGCGCCCGCGTCCCCGTAGGCACCGAGGTTCTTGCCCGGGTAGAAACTGGTGGCCGCGATGCCGCCGCTGCCCGGCGACCGGCCGTCCCGGGTGGCGCCCTGGCACTGTGCGGCGTCCTCGACCACGGTCACATGTCCGGGCAGCCGGCCGGTCAGCGCCGTCACGTCGGCCATCTGGCCGTAGAGGTGGACGGGCACGACCGCGCGGGTGGCCGGGCCCACCGCGTCCACAGCGGCCTGCGGGTCGAGCAGGTGGCTGTCGGGCAGGCAGTCGGCGAGGACCGGCCGGGCGCCGGTGCGGGCCACCGCGCCCGCGGTGGCGATGAAGGTGTTGGCGGGCACCACGACCTCGTCGCCGGGCCCCACCCCGCTCGCCCGCAGGGCGAGTTCGACGGCGTCCGTGCCGTTGGCGACGCCCGCGCAGTGCGCGACACCGCCGAAGGCGGCGTACTCCCGCTCGAACAGGCGGACCTCCTCGCCGCCGATGAACGCGGTGCCCGCCAGGACGCGTTCGAAGCCGGCCCGTACCTCGTCGGCGACCTCTTCGTGGGCCGCCTTGAGGTCCACGAGCGGAATCTGGTTCATGTGACTGGTCCCCCCAGTGTGTGCGTCGCGAAGCCGCCCTCGCGCGCGGCGAGTCGGTCGAGCGCGGGCGCGTCCGCCGCGCGCAGCCGCCGGGCCGGGCTCCCCACCCAGACCTCGCCCGGCGGCACGTCGCCGAGCACGGCGCTCCCCATCCCGATCAGCGACCAGGCGCCGACCGTCGTGCCTTCTCTGACCAGGGCGCCCGCGCCCAGATAGGCGCCCCGCTCCACCCGGGCTCCCCCGCCCAGGCGGACGCCCGAGGCGATGGTGGCGCAGTCCTCGACCACGTCGTCGTGGGTGAGGACGGCCTGCGGCATCACCGCGACATGCGCGCCCACCCGCACCGCCGCGGTCAGCGCGCAGTGCGCGAGCAGGACCGATCCGGGGCCGACCCGGGACGACCTCGACACCGAGGCCGTCGGGTGGACCACGGTGGCGTAGCGCTCCGCGGGCAGGCCGAGCCTGCCGACCAGCCGTGCGCGGGCCGCGTAGTCCCCTGGGTTGCCCACGCAGACCACCACGCCGGCCTCGGGCAGGTCGTGGACCAGGTCGCAGCCGCCGAGGACGGGGACTCCGTCCACCTCGGTGCCGTGCAGGGCCGTGTTGTCGTCGAGGTGCCCGAGCAGCTCGGTGCCGCCCGCGTCCCGCACGGCCTGCGCGGTCTCGCGGGCGAAGCCGCCGGCGCCGACGATCAGGAGCCCGTTCATCTTCCGGCCTGTTCGCGCAGCGCCGTCACGACACGGTCCTGCTGGGCCTCGGTCATGGTGTGGAACAGCGGCAGGATCAGCGAGTCCCGGGTGATCCGCTCGGTGACCGGAAGCGGCGCACGGGGGTGGTCGGCGTAGGCGGGTTCGAGGTGGGCCGCCATGATCCCGCGCCGGGCGGAGACTCCGGCGCCGGCGAGCGCGGCCAGCAGGTCGTCCCGGCCGACGGGGAAGGCCTCGTCCAGGAGCACCCAGTAGGACTGGAAGTTGCTCTGCCCGTGCGCGGGGTCGCGGACCGGGGTGAGACCGTGGACGTCGCGCAGCAACCGCTCGTAGCGGGCGGCCAGTTCACGGCGGCGGGCGATCATCGCGTCGAGCTTGTCGAGCTGGACCAGGCCGACCGCGGCCTGGATGTCCGTCATCCGGTAGTTGTAGCCGACCTCGAGGTAGCTCTCCAGGACCGGCTTGGTGCTCGCGTGGCGCTGGGCCGCCGAGGCGTTCATCCCGTGCTCGCGCAGCCGGCGCAGCCGCTCGGCCCATGCGCCGTCGTCGGTGGTGACCATGCCCCCCTCGCCGGTGGTGACGACCTTGCGCGGGTGGAAGGACCAGGCGGCGACCAGCGCGCCGTGCCCCACGGGCTTGCCCGAGACGGTCGAGCCGATGGCACAGGCCGCGTCCTCCACCAGCGGCAGGTCCCAGTCGGCGCAGGCGGCCCGCAGGGCGTGCACGTCGGCCGGCGCGCCGCCCTGGTGGACGGCGAGGACGGCCCTGGTCCGCGGGGTGCGGACGGCGTCCACGGTGGCCGTGGTCAGATTGCCGGTGGCGGCCTCGACATCGGCGAAGACGGGCTCGGCACCCACGTAGCGCACCGCGTTGGCGGTGGCGATGAACGACAGCGAGGGCACCACGACCTCGTCGCCGGGCCCGAGGCCGAGCGCCACGAGGGACAGGTGCAGGGCGGTGGTGCACGAGCTGACCGCGACGGCGTGCTCGGCGCCCACCCGCTCCGCGAAGGCCCGCTCGAATGCGGCGACCCGCGGGCCCTGGGCGACCCATCCGGACAGGACCGCCTCGGAGGCGGCCCGGGCCTCCTCCTCGCCGAGCCAGGGGATCATCACCGGGATGCGGTCGGTGCTCACCGGGCGCCCTCCCCCGCGGCACGCTCCGCACGCCACCAGTCGACCAGGTCCCTGAGGCCGGTGCGCAGGTCGATCCGGGCGGTGAAACCCAGCCGTTCGGCGGCGCTCGTGGTGTCCGCGAGCCGCCGGACCACCCCGTTCACCGCGCGTGCGGGCCCGTGCTCGGGCTCCAGGCCCGGCGCTCCCATCGACTCCAGCAGGCCCTGGGCGAGTTCCTTCAGCGAGGTCTCCGTGCCGCTGGCGACGTTGAACACCTCGTCGGTCAGGTCCGATTCGGCGGCCAGCACGTTGGCCCTCGCGATGTCCCTGACGTCGACGAAGTCCATGGTCTGGCTGCCGTCGCCGAGGATCAGCGGCGGTTCGCCCGACTCGATGCGCTCCATCCAGCGGATGAGCACCTCGGTGTAGAGGCCGTGGATGTCCATCCGGGGGCCGTAGACGTTGAAGTACCGCAGCGCCACGTAGTCCAGGCCGTACATGGCGTGGAAGCTGCGCAGCATGCCCTCGTTGAAGGCCTTGGCCGCGCCGTAGAAGGTGTCGTTGTTGTAGGGGTGGTGGCGTTCCGTCGTCGGGAAGTCCTCGGCCATGCCGTAGACGGACGCGGAGGACGAGGCGATCACCTTGCCGACCCCGGCCTCGACCGCCGCCTCCAGGACGTTGAAGGTGCCGTCGACCATGACCTCGTTGGCGAGCCGGGGCTCCTCCGCGCACTGCGTGATGCGGATCGCTGCGAGGTGGAAGACCAGGTCGGCGCCGTCCGTGGCCTTCCGCACGGCGGCGGTGTCGCGGATGTCGCCCTCGATCACCTCGACGACGCCGCTGCGCCGGGCCCGGGCCAGATTGGCCATCCGCCCGCGGACGAAGTTGTCCAGCACGACGACCTCACGGGCACCGCCCTCGGCCAGGAGGTCGACGAGATGGGACCCGATGGTCCCCGCGCCTCCCGTGACCAGGATCTTCTTGCCCCGTACGCTGTTCAACTGAAGTGCCCTCTCCCTTGGTGGAACTGTCAATGTCCGGCGCGCAGGCCGACGACCGCGCCGCGGAACTCCAGGCTCCGGGAGGCCGCTTCGAGAATGTCCAGCACCCGCAGGCCCGCCCGTCCGTCGGTCAGCGCGGGGCGCCGCTCGCCGATCGCGTCGGCGAACTCGTCGACCATGCTGCGCAGCGCTTCCTTCTCGCCGATCGCGGGGGCGACCATGTCCCCCGAGCGGTAGGAGACCAGCATCTCCCGGCGCTGGTCGGCGCCGATCTCCTGCGGCGCGGCCAGGTCCACGCCGCGGTCGTAGACCGCGACGCGCTGCACCGGGTTGAGGTCGTCCCAGATCAGGGTGCGCTTGGAGCCGCCCACCATGGTGGTGCGCACCTTGGTCGGGGAGAGCCAGTTGACGTGCACGTGGGCGATGGCGCCCGTGTCGAGCTGCAGCGTCAGATAGGCCACGCAGGCCTGTCCCGCGCCGATCGGGTCGGCTCCGTGGGCGGCGACCGCGACCGGTTCCACGTTGTCGGGGAGGATGAAGTCCAGGATCGACAGGTCGTGGGGGGCCAGGTCCCACAGGACGTCGATGTCCTTCTGGACGAGGCCCAGGTTGATCCGCACCGAGTCGACGAAGTGGATCTCGCCGAGTTCGCCCGAGCGGACCATGTCGCGGATGCGGCCCACGGCCGGTGTGTAGCAGTAGGTGTGGTCGCACATGAGGGTGAGCCCGCGTTCCTCCGCCTCGGCGACCAGGCGCATCCCGTCGGCGTAGGTCGCCGCGAGCGGCTTCTCCACCAGGACGTGCTTGCCGGCGCGCAGGGCGGCCAGGGCGATGTCGAGGTGGGTCCCGGCGGGGGTGGCCACGGCGACGGCGGCGACGGCGGGGTCGGCCAGGACGGCCGCGTAGTCCGAGGTGGCCTGCACCGTCGAGTAGCCGCCGAGGACCCGCTGGGCCCGGTCCACGTCGAGGTCGCACAGCCAGCGCAGCCGGAACCGCTCGCTGGCCTGGAAGTTGCGTACGAGGTTGGGACCCCAGTAGCCGGCCCCGACGACCGCGACCCCCAGCGGATCCGTGGTCTGCGTCACTGTGTTCCTCTTCCTTCGGTCCATCAGTAGGCCCCCGCTCCGCGCACCACGGCGGACCCGGTGCGCAGCAGGATGGTCAGGTCGAGGCCCATCGACCAGTTGTCCACGTATCCGAGGTCGAGCCGGACCGCCTCGTCCCAGGGCAGGTCGGAGCGGCCGCTCACCTGCCACAGCCCGGTGAGGCCGGGCTTCACGAGGAGCCGGCGCTTGATGTCCGGCGTGTACGCCTCGACCTCCTCGGGCAGCGAGGGGCGGGGCCCGACGAGCGACATGTGACCCCGCACCACGTTGATGAGCTGCGGGACCTCGTCGAGCGAGGTCCGGCGCAGCAGCGAGCCGACCCGGGTGATCCGCGGGTCCTCCTTCACCTTGAACAGCAGGCCGTCGCTGTTCTGGTTGAGGTGCTCCAGTTCCGCCCGCAGGGCTTCGGAGTCCTCCCGCATCGTGCGGAACTTCAGCATGGTGAAGTGGTTTCCGTAACGGCCCACGCGGCGCTGCCGGAACAGCGCGGGACCGGTGCTGTCCAGCCGGACGACGAGCGCGATCACCAGCATGGGCAGCACGAGTACCGTCAGCAGCGCCGCGGCGAGCGTCCGGTCCAGCAGTTCCTTGGGCAGCCGGGAGGCCCGGGACAGGTTCGGTGCCTGTATCCGCATCAGCGGGACCCCGTTGGTGGGCCTCACCACCAGCCGGGAGGCGGACACGTCCGTCAGCACGGGTGCCAGCAGGAAGTCGACGCCCTGCACGGCCGCCGCCCAGGACATCCGGCGCAGGACGGAGGCGTCGAACTCGGGCGCCGGCAGCGCCACGACGGTGCCGATGCCCATGGCCCGGACGACGTCGTGCAGGTCGCCGGTCCCGCCGAGGACGGGGAGCCCCAGCTCGCGGACCGCGACCGCGTTCTCCGGGTCGCTCAGGCAGACGCCGGCGACCTGCAACTCCTGTGCGCCGCCGGACCTGCGCAGCACGGCGACCAGTTCGACGATCCCGTGCGACGGCCCGACCAGGAGCGCCGTGCTGCGGTCCCGGCCCCGTGCCCAGCGCCGGTACAGCCGGCGGCGGAGCGCGTACCGGACCGCCAGGGCGATCGCGGCCGCCGGCACCGCGGCCGCGATCATGTCGTGCAGCAGTCTCAGGTCGCGCGCGAACAGCCAGTAGGCGCACGCGGCCAGCGCCGGCAGGGCGACGGCCCCGCGCAGCACCCGCAGGTACTCCTCGGTTCCCAGGCCCAGGGCGCCCCGGTCGTAGGAGCGATGGGCCGCCATCGCCACGATCCACATCGGTGGCAGCACCAGGGCCACCGTCCAGCGGCCGTAGGCCCCGTGGATCACTAAGGCCGCGGCCACGGCCGCCAGGCCGTCCGCGACGAACAGGATCGTGCGGTACTTCCGTTCCCAAGGTCTTCGACGCGCTTCTGGACTCCTGTGCTCCAGAACCACCTGCTCATGCGTGACCTCAATGGCCATGCGCCCCCCACCACATGCGCGGCTACCCCTGACCGAGCGATGCGGACGTACGGTCGCAAGTCCGCGGCCAGGGCCGGAACAGCGCCGGTGCGTCTCCTCAACACAACGGCGCCGGAAAACCAGGGTGCGGTCAGCGGTTCCCCAACCGTCTTGCACACCCTGCATGTTGGCTGTTGCCTGTGCCGTACCCGGTTCACGACTCCGCGACTTGACTGAGCGTCAGGTGCGGATGTCCCTCCCAAACCGGCCCGGCGGACCTCAATCTAGACCACTGGACGCAGTCGCGGGAACAGTTGGACGAAACACACAGCGCCATGAGGAAACCGACGGCATACTGCCCGGGTGACGAGCATCGTGATCCCGGCCCACAACGAGGCGCGCGTCCTCGGCCGGCTCCTCGATTCGCTGCTGGCGGACTCCTGCGGGGACGAGACCGACATCGTGGTCGTGTGCAACGGCTGCACGGACGACACCGCGCGGATCGCGGCCCAACGCGGCCCGCGCGTAAGGGTGGTGGAGATTCCCGTCCCCTCCAAGCACGCGGCCCTGCGGGCCGGCGACGACCACGCGCGCGGCTTCCCGAGGGTCTACGTGGACGCCGACGTCGTGATCACGGGCGCCGACGTACGGGCGCTGACCGGGCCGCTCGGCGAGGACGCCTCCGGCGTCCTCGCCACCGCCCCCGAGCGGCAGCTCCCACTCGCCGGCTGCGCCTGGCCGGTGCGGGCCTACTACCGCGTGTGGCAGCGGCTCCCGGCCGTGCGCGAGGGGCTGTTCGGCCGGGGCGTCATCGCGGTCTCCAAGGCCGGGTACACCCGGATCGCGGCGCTGCCGCCGCTGATGGCGGACGACCTGGCCGCCTCCCTGGCCTTCGCCCCCGAGGAGCGACTCGTGGTCGGTGCGGCCCGGGTGGTGGTCCACCCGCCGCGCACCTGGCCGGACCTGCTCAGGCGACGGATCCGGGCCGCGGTGTCCACCGCCCAGGTCGAACGGCACCAGGTCGAACGGCAGCAGGACCCGCAGGAGGCGTCGGCACGCACCAGCAGGGCGGACCTGATGGCCGTGGTCCGCGAGGAACCCGGACTCCTCGCGGGTGCCGTGGTCTTCGTCGCCACGGCGGTGGTCGCCCGGTGGCGGGCCCGAAAGGCCATCGGCGCGGGGGACTTCGGCACCTGGCTGCGGGACGAGAGCAGCCGGCAGAACTGATCGCACCGCACCGGGAGTCCCCGATCATGTACCTCACCGACCGCTCCGCACCCGCCGGAGCGGACACCGCGCGGGGCCGAGGACGCGGCCCCGGCCGCGCGGTCGCCCCGGTCGTGCTCGTGCTCGGCACGGTCAGCCTCATCACCGACGTCTCCTCGGAGATGGTCACCGCCGTCCTGCCGCTCTACCTGGTGAGCCGACTCGGCTTCAGCCCGCTGGGGTTCGGCGCCCTCGACGGCGTCTACAACGGCGTCAGCGCCCTGGTCCAGCTCACCGGCGGCCACCTCGCCGACCGGGTGCGCAACCACAAGCTGATGGCGGGGCTCGGCTACGGCCTGTCCGCGCTCTGCAAGCCGCTGCTGCTGCTCGCCGGCAGCCTCGGCACCCTGGGCACGGTCCTCGCCCTGGAACGCACCGGCAAGGGCCTGCGCACCGCCCCGCGCGACGCGATGATCTCCCTGTCCACCCCGGCCGCGAACCAGGGCCGTGCCTTCGGCGTGCACCGGGCGATGGACACCACCGGCGCGATGCTCGGCCCGCTCGCGGCCTTCCTGATCCTGCGCGCGGCGGCCGACGGCTACGACGCCGTGTTCGGGGTGAGCGCGTGCGTCGCCGTGCTCGGCGTGCTCGTGCTGGTGCTGTTCGTACCCGGCGGGCGGCGGGCGGCGCCGGCGGACGCACCGGGCGGGACGGACGGCAGGCCGCCGGTGCGGGTGCGGGAGGCACTGGCCCTGCTGCGCCTGCCGCGCCTGCGGGCGCTCGCCGGCTGCGCCGCGCTGCTCGGCCTGACCACCGTCAGCGACGCCTTCGTCTATCTGCTCCTGCAACGCCGCGCGGGCATCGCCGAGCAGTGGTTCACGCTGCTGCCCCTGGGCACCGCCGCGGTGTTCCTGCTGCTCGCCGTGCCCGCCGGAGCGCTGGCCGACCGGATCGGGCGGCGCACCGTCTTCCTCGCCGGGCACCTGGGCCTGCTCATCGCCTACGCCCTGCTGCTGTGGGCGCCGGCCACGCCGGTCCTGGCCCCCGCCGTGCTGGCCCTGCACGGCACGTTCTACGCGGCCACCGACGGCGTGCTCCCGGCCGCCCTGGCCGGCGTCGTGCCCGAGGAACTGCGCGCCAGCGGCCTCGCCATCGTCGGCACCAGTCAGGCACTGGCAAGGTTCTGCTGCTCGCTGGCCTTCGGCGCCGCCTGGACGGTGTGGGGGGACGGCCCGGCCCTGGCCGGATCGGCGGTCGGCCTGCTGGTGTGCGCGGCCGTCGCGGGCCTGGTGCTGCGGCCGGCCGGCGGGACCCGATGACCATCTCAGCCCCAAGGATCCGGATGACAACGCTCCACCGCCGTCTGCTCGTACTCGCCGTGGCGGTCCTGCTGCTCGGGGGCCTGGGCACCGGTGTGGTCCTGCACGCCGCCGCCCGCGCCGACCACGCCGACCGGCCGCGGGCCGGCGGCCCCGCCGTCGGCGTAGGGCGGCTGACGCTCGCCCAGAAGAACCGCCTGACCTTCGTCAACGCGGCCGCCGGACCCCACCGCGCCGCGGTCGCCTCGGTGCCGTCGGCCGACCCCGGTGGCCGTCGGATCGCCTCGGACCTGAAGTGCGCGCGCTTCTACGCGGCGGCCGGCACCGGCGTCTGCCTCCAGTCCGACCCGGGCGTGCTCAAGCAGAGCAACCGCGCCCTGCTCGTGGACGCGGACCTCCGCACCCGGCGCGAGTTCCCGCTCGCGGGCACACCGAGCCGGGCCCGGGTCTCACCCAGCGGCCGGTTCGCCGCCTGGACCGTCTTCGTGTCCGGCGAGTCCTACTCCTCCGCCTTCTTCTCCACCCGGACCTCCGTCCTGGACACCCGCACCATGCGGCTGATCCCCAGCCTGGAGAAGTTCTCGGTGGTCAAGGACGGCAAGCCGTACCACGCCTCGGACATCAACTTCTGGGGCGTCACCTTCGCCGCCGACGACGACACCTTCTACGCCACCCTCAACACCGCCGGCAAGACGTACCTGGTGCGCGGCTCGCTCTCCCGGCGCTCGGTCACCGCCCTGGCCGAGAACGTGGAGTGCCCCTCGCTCTCCCCCGACGGCACCCGGGTCGCCTTCAAGAAGCGGGTCCTGTCCGGCGCCACGCTGTGGCACGAGTACGTCCTCGACCTGCGCACCCTGCGCCGGACGCCACTGGCCGAGCGGCACAGCGTCGACGACCAGGCCACCTGGCTGGACGACCGCACCCTCGCCTACGCCCTGCCCGCCGAGGGCGAGGTGGGCGGCAGCGACCTGTGGACCGTGCCCGCCGACGGCTCGGGAACTCCCCACCTGCTGATCGCGGGGGCCTCCTCACCGGCGCCGCTGTAGCGGCAGGCGTGCGCCGCGCCGGGTGCCGGGGGGCGGCCCCGGCCCGGTTCGCCCCCGGGCGCACCGAAGCGTGGGCCCGTCCACGGCGACGCGCTGACGGCTCAGCCACGAGGCCTGCGGCGGGATCGGCACGGTCATCGGCAGCATGACGGTCTGGCGCGAACACCGCCCTCGGTCGGCTCCGCGCCGGCCATCGCACCATCGCGCGGCGGATCCGCACATCGCTCGTCGGCCCCGCCGACGAGCCCGACGGCATCCCCGCCACTCGCCAGGCCGCACCCCTCGTCGGCTGCTGCTGCGTCGGCGAGGCACACCGTAGGGCGTCGGCCGTGTCGACCACGTCATCAGCCAGTACGTCCTGACCCGCGACGCCGTGCTTCCCGGGCCGGCCGACCAGCGGCTGCGGGTGACCCGACCGGCCCCGGTACGGGCGGGGGAGGCGGAGGCCGAGGGCCCACCGGGGGGAACCCGGCCTCGCCCGGCCGCGATGTCCGGGGCATACGGACCCCCGTCGTGCATGGTGGTCGTCCGCGCCACGGATGCGCCCGGGGGTCACGGGCCCGCACGGGCGGAGCCCGGCGTGCCGGGCGCGCCATGTCGGGCCGGTCTCTCGGCAGACGAGACGAAGGGGAGCGACATGGCCCACGGCGGCCCACACATCCGAGCATCCGCCGAGGACGTCGGCGGCCGGGGACAGCCACGGCTGGGGCTGACGCTCACCGCAGCCTCCCTGTGCATCTTCGTCGTGCAGCTCGACTTCCTCGCGCTCAACCTGGCGTTGCCGCGGATGGCGTCCGAGCTGGGCACCACCACCACCGACCTGCAGTGGGTGCTCAGCGGCTACATGCTCGCACTGGCCGCTTTCCTCATCCCGGGCGGACGCCTCGGCGACATCTTCGGACGCCGGAAGGTCCTGATGACCGGTCTGGTGATCTTCGGGCTCTGCTCGCTGGGGGCCGGGCTGTCGTCGTCGGCGACCGTGGTCATCCTGCTACGGATCCTCCAGGGTGTCGGCGCCGGGATCCTCTTCCCCCTGGCGGTCGCGGTCGTCACCGACGCCTACCCGCGCGAGCGGACGATGCGCGCCATCGGCAACGCGTACGGTATCGGTGCCCTGGCACTGGCCTTCGGGCCGCTGGTGGGCGGCGGACTGACGGAGCTGGTCGGATGGCGGTGGGTGCTCCTGCTGAACGTACCGACCGTCATGGTGACGCTCCTGGTGGTACGGGCGGGGGTGCGGGAGTCCCGGGACACCACTGCGCCCCGGAACATCGACCTGCCCGGCCTGGTCACGGTCGTCGTGGGCATCACCGGCGTCACGTTCGCGGTCGACCGGGCGGACGTCTGGCCCGCCGAGGCCACGGTCGGCGTCGCTGTGGCCGGGCTGCTGGTGCTCGCTGCCTTCGTGCT
Source organism: Streptomyces cellostaticus (assembly GCF_023630175.1). Taxonomy (GTDB): domain Bacteria; phylum Actinomycetota; class Actinomycetes; order Streptomycetales; family Streptomycetaceae; genus Streptomyces; species Streptomyces cellostaticus_A. Next base: position 15,189 of record NZ_JALLIN010000037.1, read on the forward strand.
GCGCGAGCACCGCGCGCGGTGGCCGCTGATGGCCCTGGACCTCTTCTGGAACAAGCCGTTCGTCATCGTCACGGTGATGGCGACCGTGGCCAACATCGGCTTCGCGGTCACGATGTACGGCGTCACCCTCTCGCTGCAGCAGGTCGAGGGCCACTCACCCCTCGCGTCCGGGCTGATCTTCCTCGGCTCCTCCGTCACCGCCGGATTCGCGGGCCCGGCCTCGGGGTGGCTCGGGGAACGATTCGACATCCCGCGGACGATCGCGCTGGCCATCGGGGTGGGCGCGGCCGGACTGCTCCTCGTCTCGCTGACCGACGCCCCCGGCGGCTATGTGCTCGGCCTCGCCCTGGTGGGCCTCGGGTACGGCACCGGCTGGGCGATGGCGAGCGTCGGCACCCAGACGGTCGTTCCCGCGGAGCGGGCCGGACAGGCGTCGGGGGTCACCCTGGCCATCGTCATCGGCGTGGCCGGCATGTGTGTGGCGGCGGCGGCCATGGTGATGGAGGTGTGGGCCGCATCGGCGGGGCTGCGAGCCTCGATCGACGGCGTACTGCGCTGGACCGCGATCGGCAGCGCGGTGGCGGCGGCCGCTCTCGGTACGCTCGCCGCCCTGCTCATGCCCCGCACCACGGCAGCCTCCCCGTGACCGCCCCGCTGTCCGCCCCGGTCACGCCGGGACCGCGGCGGAGAGCGGGGCAGGCGGGCACCGGAAGACGGGCGGGTACCGGCAGGGGCAGGCGGGCACCGGAAGACGGGCGGGTACCGGCAGGGGCAGGCGAGCGGACCCGGCGGACGCCCAGCGCCGGCACCGCCCCGAAGCCGCACAGGCCCGCCACGCACCACCCGCTGTTCACGGACGGCTCCCCGCCGGTCGGCATGGCAGGACGATTCCCCTGTGACTACGGTGTTTTCCAGCCGTCCGTGCTGGTGATCGAGGATGTACCGGATCTCGGTGGCATGGTGGTGGTCACGGCCCGCGAGCGGGACGACGCGGCGCCCTGCCCGGGGTGCGGGATGCCGGCGGCGAAGGTCCGCCGGTGCCGCGTCCGCACCGCCACGGACCTGCCGGCCGGCGGACACGCCGGCGTGGGCGCCGGAACGGGGACCGTTGTCCGGACATGCGCTCGCGATGCAGACTTGACGTCTTTGCAGGGGGAGTTGATGAAGGGTATTGCGCGTCTGCCGCTTGAGGACGGCGGGGCGATCCTGGTCGAGGCGACACCGGAACCCGACGGGCCGGTGCGGGCCGGGCGGATCAGCGACGCGGTGCAGGAATTGCCGCGCTCCTTACGGGAGTTGCTCGGGCCGGTCCGCGAGACCGCCCGTACCGTGCTGCAGGAACTGCGGCAGGCCGGTCCCGAGGAGGTCGAGGTGGAGTTCGGGGTGGACCTGTCGGCGAAGGCAGGCGTCGTCATCACCGCAGGCGAGGCGGCGGTCCACCTGAAGGTCCGCGTGGTGTGGCGCGACGGCGGGTCCATACCGCAGGCCCGGGACGAGGCACCCGAATGACCCCGGAGGCCGGGACTCCGCCGGGTGCCGCGCCGAAGCCGGCCGCGGCCTTCCGGGACGCCACCGCGGTGGTGCCGTCCGGTACCGGGGACATCGCGGTGACCACCGCGGTGTTCCAGGTGCTCGCGGCGGACGGCGGCGTCGCCGGGGCCGGTTTCCTGGCCGGCGACGGCATCGCCTTCACCTGCGCGCACGTGGTGAGCCTCGCCGGACAGCACGGCGGCGGGCAGGTGGAACTGGTCTTCGCACGCCTGCCGGGCGCTCCCCGGACCACCGCGCGGGTCCTGGCCGAGGGGTGGCGGGCGACGGAGGACGAGGACATCGCCGTACTGCGGCTGGAGGGCGCTCCCTCGGGCGCGCGACCCCTGTCGTTGGGGGCGAGCGCTGGATGCCGGGGACACCGGGTGCTGTCGTACGGGTTTCCCGGGCAGGCGCCGCGCGGCGGTCATTTCGGCTACGGCACGGCCGGGGGCCTGCTCGCCGAAGGCGGCGGCGCTGGCCGGCTGCTTCAGTTGTCGGCGGCCAACGACCTCACCACAGGGTTCAGCGGGGGGCCGGTCGTGGACGAGGTGACCGGTCTGGTCATCGGCATGGTCACCTCCATCGCCTCCCCCGACACCCACCACCGGGGTCTGGGCATCGCCTACGCCACGCCGGCCGAGGTACTGCGCGAGACACGGCCGGAACTCGCCGTCAGTCAGGTGTGCCCCTACCTGGGACTGCAACCGTTCACCGCGCAGCACGCCGCATGGTTCCACGGCCGGGAGGCGGCCGTGGAGAGTGTGCTGGCGGCACTCGGCGGACACCGGCGGATGCTCATGCTGCTGGGCCCCTCGGGAGCGGGGAAGTCGTCGCTGGTCAAGGCCGGCGTACTGCCGGCCCTGGCCGAGGGGGCGGTGCCGGGCAGCGACCGCTGGCTGCCGGTACTGGCCCGTCCGGGCCGAAACCTTCTGGCCGAACTGGAACGTGCCGGTCTGCCCGGTGCCTCCGCCGACGGTGTCCTGGCCGCGTCCGAGGCGCGTCTGGCCGCCGAACCCGGCCATGACCGGGTGCTGTTGGTCATCGACCAGTTCGAGGAACTCCTCACCCAGTCGGCCCCGGGCACGGCGGACCCGGCAGCCGACCGGCGTGTGCGTGCCGCGGAGCAGTTGGTGGAGCTGACCGACTCCCACGCCCCCGTCACCGTAGTACTGATCATGCGCAACGACTTCTACGCCGCACTCGACGCCCTCTCCCCCGCTCTCCTGAACGCCGCCATGCCGGGCATCCTCAACGTCCCCACCACCCTGGGCGTCCCCGAGCTGAGGGCGATCATCACCCGCCCCGCCGAGGCCGTCGGTCTACCGCTGGAGAACGGCCTCGTGGACCGGATCATCAGCGATGTCATGCAGGCCCACTCGGCGGTCCGGCACGTCCCGGTCACCCTCCTTCCGCCACTGGAACTGGCCCTCCGGGAACTGTGGGTGCGCCGCAACGGCGATGACGGACGGCTCACCCACGAGGCCTACGGCAGGATCGGCACGGTCATCGGCAGCATGACGGTCTGGTGCGACACCGCCCTCGGTCAGCTCTGCGCCGGCCATCGCCCCATCGCGCGGCGGATCCTCACGGCACTCGTCCGCCCCGCCGACGAGCCCGACGGCATCCCCGCCACTCGCCAGGCCGTACCCCTCGCCCGGCTGCGCGCTCTCGCCGGCGACCAGCGGCTCGACGCAGCCGCCGCCGACGAGGCGTTCGACACCGTGCTCACGGCCCTCGTCCGCCACCGCCTCATCACCGTCGGCACGGCCGCGCCCTGGGGGACGAACCCCGGTGCCGCGGTGGCCGACGAGGCGACAGCGGAACTGGTCCACGACGCCCTCGTCCGCGAATGGGCCGACCTGCGTGACTGGGTGGCCCAGGACCACCGGTTCCAGCTCTGGCTGCAGCGGGCCGCCGAGCAGCAGACCCGCCACGCCCGGAGCGGCCTTGCCGGCGACCTGCTGGACGGCACGCTGCTGGCCGAGGGCCTCGACTGGGCCGGTAGACGCTCGCTGCCCGCCGAGATCACCGGGATCCTGGAGGCCAGCCGAAGGCATCAGCAGACCGCGGTACGCCGCGCACGGCGCATCAACTCGGTACTGGCCGGATTGCTCGCGCTCGCCCTCACCGCCGTCGGAGCGGCCCTCTACCAGCAGCACACGGCGACGGCCGCGCAGCACGAGGCGCGCTCGCGCCGGCTCGCCGCACAGTCCGCCGCCCTGCGGGGCGACGACCCGGACCTGTCCTCGCTCCTGGCCGTCATGGCGTGGCGAACGGCACACACCAACGAAGCAGCCGGAGCACTCTTCGCGGCCCCCGCGGCCGACCTCCGCGCCCGTCTCGCGGGCCACCACGGACCGCCACCCTCCGGGCTCGTCGGTTCGATGGCCTTCAGTCCGGACGGCTCGACCCTCGTCACCGCCGACGACACCACCGTGCGCCGATGGGACACGAAGACGGGCGAGCGCCGGGCCACCCCCGACAACCACCAGGACATGAGCGGCGACACGACCCTCAGCACGGACGGCACCACACTCGCCGTGCCCGGGGAGAGCACCGTGCAGCTCGTGGACGTGCGGACGGGTGGCTCCCGCATCCTCCCGGCCGGACACCGATCGCACGCCGATTCCGCCCTGTTCGGTCCGGACGGCAGGATGCTCGCCACCGTCGACGACACGACCGTACGCGTGTGGGACCTGCGGACCGGTGAAGCCCTCGCTTCCCTCACCACTCATGCCGACTTCCTGACGACGGATTCGATCGCATTCAGCCCGGACGGCGCGACCCTCGCCGTGCCCGGCGACAAGAACAGGTCGGTACGCCTGCTGGACATCAGCACCGGTAGGTCCCGGACCGTCGTCGGTGAACTCGAACATGCGGTCCTCGCCGTGGCCTTCCACCCGGGCGGAAGGGCTCTCGCCGTTCTCGGCGACGAGGAGACGGCCGTACCCCTCCTGGCCCTCGACACCGGAAAGCCGATCCGCACCTTCACCGGTCGCGACGACATGGTGTCCTCGCTCGCCTTCAGCCCTGACGGCACGACCATGGCCTTCGGCACGCGGGCAGGTACGGTGCGTCTGTGGGACGTGCGCAGCGGCCAGTCCCGCGGCGGCTTCACCGGTCACGAGGGTGCCGTCCACTCGATGGTGTTCAGCCCGGACGGATCGACGCTGGCGGCCGCCGACGAGGGAACCGTGCGCCTGTGGGATGCCCGGATCGGCCAGACCTACGCCACGTTCGGCGCCGAACAGATCGCGCCGGCGGTGGCCTTCAGTCCGGACGGCTCGACGCTCGCCAGTGTGGAGAGCCACGGGACCCTGAGACTGCGGGACTTGGCGACGGGTGCGGCCCGGACCGTCCTCATGGACCGGCGGGTCGCCCACTACGCGATGGCGTACAGCCCGGACGGGAGAACCCTCGCGACCGCCGGCGACGAAGCGAAGAGCGTCCAACTGCGGGATCCTCGTACCGGTCGGACCCGGACCACCGTCCCCGGGCGGGACGACGGGGTGTCGGAGGTGGCATTCAGCCCGGACGGCAGGACCCTCGCCACGGTGGGTGACAGCAGGGACGCGACCGTGCGCCTGTGGGACACGCGGAGCGGCGGACTCCGCGCCACCCTGCCCCGCGACGAGCGGATACGCGGGGCGGTGTCCTTCAGCCCGGACCGCAGAACCATCGCCTTCGCCGGCGGCTGGAACCACGTGCGCCTGTGGGACATGGAAACCGGAAGCACACGTGTGACCCTCAAGGGGCACCGCGGCTATGTGACGGCGACCGCGTTCAGCCCGGACGGGCGGATGGTCGCCTCCGGCAGCCGGGACGGGACCGCGCGGCTGTGGGACGCGGAGACCGGCGAGTTGCTGACCACCCTCACCGGCCAGGGCGACTGGGTGTCCTCGGTGGTGTTCAGCCCGGACGGCAGGACCCTCGCCACGGCCAGTGACAACAGGGACGCGACCGTACGGCTGTGGGACACGCGGAGCGGCAGGCTCCGCGCCACGCTCAGCGGGCACTACGGCCCTGTGTACGCGGTCGCGTTCCACCCGGACGGCAAGATCCTCGCGACCAGCGGCCGCGACGGTAGCGTCCGCCTGTGGGACGTGGACCTCCCTGGCGCCCAGGAGATCAGCGACGCCGTGTGCACCGGACTCCATCGCGATCTCACGGAAACGGAGCGGGTCGCCTATCTCGGCAGCCGGGACGGTGATCCGGTGTGCCCTGACACGCCTGGTCGTTGACGTCTCTGTCCGCTCCGCGCGAGTTCCGCATCCCCCCGACCGCATTGGAACTGTTCCATCGATTCCGGCAGAAGGGCGAAAGTGGAGTATCACCCGGACGACATCACCGCACTCGACACGGTGAACTACCTGCGCATGGGTGAGAGCCGGTTCTTCCGCTCGGGTACCTACGATGCGGTCGAACTGGCAGGGATGATCGCCACCGAGGCTCTGACTCTGGGCGCGGAGACGGTTCACATCCAGTCCGAGAGGGACTGGCTGGTCGTGACCGCCGACAAGGACTGGCTGGGACCCTACGGCCAAGAGGCGTTTCACACGATCACTCCGTTCCCGGAGGCCGGAGTCAACGGCATGCTGGCGGAAGCTCTCGCCGTAGCCTTCTCGGCGGGCGTGATCACCATCACGCGCACCGGGTCCACCGTGATCAAGGGGGAGGGAGCGCCCCCCTCACCACTGCTCGGCCGGAATGCGGTCAGGGCATTCGCCTTCCGGCGCCGGCGCGAGATCTAGCACGCGGCATGGCCTCGACGCGAGTCGCGATGAGTCCCGCGGTGTCCGGCGGTCGTACTCAGTTCTGGTTCACCGGCCAGACCGCCGCCGGATCGCAGCGGGCCGGGCAGGCCAGCAGGTAGACCTCGTTACCGAGGAACAGGTTGTATGTGTCGGTGGCGACGCTGTAGGGCTGCTCTGATGGGCCGGGATGGGCCGCGAATTCCATGTCCTCCGGTACCTGGCACACGTACACCAGCTCCGCGCCGCACGCGCAGTGGTAGTACTCGGGAAACTGTGCCCAGGAGGGCGCACCGCCCACCTTGAACGTCTGAGCCCCCCGCTCCCGCTCATCGGGGACGTCCGTGAAGGGGCGCAGCGACAGTGGCAGGGCGCGCAGGGAGGGTTCGGGCTCGGTCGTCGGCAGTACCGCGTCACGCTGAAGCAATACCCGCCAGAAGGGGCGCGGGTAGGGCGCTTGGGGAGCGTCCCAGTACCGGGAGACAAGCCGGCCATCAGTCAGCTCAGGACTGGAAGCGTCGTTGTGGGCGCGGCAGTGGAAGACCAACAGATGCTCTCCACCGAAAGGTTCCAGCTCCGGAGGGACGTCGAGCTGGAAGAACAACACCATCCGCTCGCCGCAGAAACACTCCGGCCACTCCTGGCCCTCGTCGAGGAAGGGCCAGCCGCCCACCGAGTTCCGCGTCGGCTGGGCCAGAGCCTCGGTGCCCACTTCGATCGCGTACGCCGGTAGTCCGACCCGCGTATCCCGCGCGTCACGTTCGATCACCCACCCACCCTAGGGGCCGCCCGATGACTGCCGGCCTCGGATGTGACGATCTTTGTGTGCCCGGTGTGCGGACGGCGTCGGACTCCTCCTGGACAACCCGTTCACCGGGGTGGGCCCACGGCTGTTCGGCAAACCGGCCATCGCGCTGCGGCGCAAGGGAGCCGATCCGGTCCGCAAAGGCCGTTCGGTGCCAGGCAACAGCAACGACCGCACGGCGCGGGGCTGACCGGCACGACGGACGCTGTCAGCCGCACTACCGTGATCGCCGACGACGGCTACCGGGGCACTGAGGGTTGCTCGGCTAAATGGTCTCCGTGAAGCGGTCCGGCAGGCGCATGCCCGGGTGGAACGGGCCGGGTGGCCCCGGCTCTGGACAGACGTAAAGCCCCTGGTGGGACAGGTCTCACCACAAGATCATGTCCGCAACCACCAGAGGCTTCACGTTGGTCACCCATGTTGCCACGCACGACGTCCCGCGCCGTGTCGTGGAGTACCTGGCCCGCCTGCTCGCAGCGCACCGACGGCACATCGGCACCCCACGCGGCGGTCGGGCACTGGGCCCGTTCCGCCAAGCCGTGCTGATCCTGCGCTGGTTCCGCGAGCGCGACTGCGTGCATGCACCGCCCGGCCCGCGACGCCGGCGGCTCCCAGGCCACCGGCTACCGCTACCTGCACGAAGGCATCGACGTCCTCGCCAGGAAGGCACCGGACCTGCGCCAGGTCCTGGACCGCTGCCGACGCGAAGTCATGACGCACGTGATCCTGGACGGGACTCTCATCAAGTGCGCCCGCGTGGCCGGGAGCCGCGCTGGTGCAGTGGACGACGTGGTCGTCCGCGGCGCCGAGGAGGGTGAACTGCTCCGCATCGGCTCAAGAGACAGCCGCACTACCCGTGGACGGCAGCCAGGACGGCCTGTTTGAAGGCCGCTTCGGCTTGTGGAGTCGTGAAGCCCGTGCACGCGGTGACCTGCCGGGTGTCCGTGAATTCGGGGGAGAACCAGTCGGTGACGTTGTCGTCGCTCGCCTGGGTGATCGCTGGCGAGCCGGTTGTCAGACGGAAGCCGGTCTGCTTGCAGACGTGATCCTCGGGACGGATCAGGTGCCATACGACGGCGGCGTCGAAGATGGGCTTCGCCGGGAAACCGTCCGCTGCCAATTCGGCCACCAGCGGTAGTGAGGACTGGCCGAAGAAGTGCGCGAGCGGGTCCGGGCTCGCGGCCAGTTTCCGCAGCCGGTCGAGCGGGATCGGCGCGAGGGAGGACAGTTCGAAGTTGATGGCGGTGAACGGGATTGACGTCTGTTCGAGTACGACCGCTTCCGCGCGGGGATCCATGATGTAGTTGAAATCCACCACCGGATGGCCGAACAGTTCCAGGGGTGTCGTCGGTTTGCTGCCGACCAGCGCGACAATCCGTTTGATGTGCGCGGCCTCCGCCGGGTAGTTCATGGCGAGGCAGGCCACATCGGTCAGTGGCCCGATGGCGAGAATGGTCAGTCCTCGCGTCCGACGCAACTGGTCGGCCATGAACCGGACGCCGTCGTTGACGCACGTTTTGGTGAGGTTCGCTCCGCCGGTGGTCTTCTGGGGCTCGACCGGCAGCCAGGCGTCCGCCCCCTGGACCACGGGGACCCGGGAACCGAGAGCACGCCGGGCGGCTTGTGCCGTGACCATGGAGGGCTTGACCAACGAGTTGCCCATCGTCACGACGATGCCCCGGACATCGAGATGGTGCGCGACGGCAAGGGCGAAAGCGTAGGAGTCGTCGATGTCGGGAACCGTGGGGGCGATGCCGTTGCGATTGCCGGTGGTCAAACCCATCGTCATGTCAGTGGACAGGATGACAGGACCGCTTCCGATGCCAGGGTGGAAGGAGTCTCCCTTGGCGAAAGTGCTGTCCGTTTGCCGGGCCGCATGCGTGGGAGGACGGGTGGCTGTCTGAGCTGCGCTCGTGCCGCCGCACAGCATCAGGGGAACGAATAGCCCGATGCCTAGCGCCGTGATCTTTTTTACAGCACCCCAGTGATTTCTCGTCATAAGCAGCTCTTTCGTGGATCGGAGCATGCGGGCAACCGGAATCGTCCGGATCAGTGCCGCCTGCCGCTGGTCTGGTAACCGGCAGAATAGTGACTCCCGTAATGAGCGAATGTCGCAACACGGGGTTTCTTCGCTCTTCTCCTGACCTCAATGCCGGTAAGTTAGTGCTTTGGTATGCGTTTCACCCGCTTGGGTTTGGTGGCGCCCACGAGGGTGGTGACCCCGGTGGGTGGGCGGTCCGCAGCCCGGTGACCTGGATGTCCCCCGGCAGGTCTCTCGCCCTGTCACCGACGCTGTCACGGACCTGTCGCCAACTACGCGGACTCTTCCGCACCTCGATGCCTTGACCTGCTACTGCGTAGTCGTCATCACCCTGAACCACGCGTCCCGGAGGGCACTCGTCTCGGCCACCACCGGTCCCCTGAACCAAGCAACTGGCCAGGGGCAGCGAGCGGGCCGAGCACTTCCACCTCGCCGAGTGGAACACCACGCCGTGTCTCTTGATGTCCACCGAACTGCTCGCGCCGGACGACATCACCGTCAACGCCCTGCAGGCGCCGGGCAAGGGACTGCTGCCCGCGAGGCCGGCCCCAGGGCGAGGGAGCGCGGACGCAGTGCGCTCGGAACGGAACCTCGCATACGCCGGCGCGGTGAAGGTACCTGCCGACGGCCACGGAGAACGGATCCAGGACGGGTTCCTCATCCCCCACAAGGAACTCGGCTGGTACGGCCGGCTGCTCGCGCGCACCGGAGCCGCAGGCCGGCTGGCCTTCGCCGGAGCCGGCACCGAAATCGCCCAGTACCTGACCGACAAGCAGGGCCACAAACACTACAAGCAGCAGACCTTCGCCGGTTCGTCCGGCGTCCGGGACGCGCGGCACAGGATAGGCCCGACGGTCTACGTCGGAACCGATCAAGTGTTCCGACTCAACCGGATCCGCGTCGAGGCGTTCTCAGGGATGGCCGAGGAACTGTACGACCTGCTGGTCAAAGGACAGGTGGAGGCATACCGGAACCGGACGTACGAGCTACGCGACACCTACCCGACCAGCACCACGGCCCCGCTGTGGGGTCCCGTTTCCTTCGGCGACGACGGCACCGTGACGGCTCTGCGGGTGCTGCCGACGCAGGACGCCGAAGAGACCTCTTGAGGGAGGAGTGATGGTGAGGGGCTGCCGCGGCTCTCCGCGTCCGCCACCCGGCACCGGTTCGGAGCGGCGGCGACGAAGTCACGGTCGACCAGGTCAGGGGCTCGCTCGGCCTGCCCGCCGGGGATCGTGGTGATGACGCGCTTGCCGCGCACCGCCCCCTGGATCCCGAGCTCGCGCATCAGGCGCTCGACGGTGCAGCGGGCCACCGCATGTCTCTGACGGTTCAGCTCGCGCCAGATCTTCCGGGCGCCGTACACGCGGTAGTTGGGCCTGTGGACCTCCTGGATCCGCTCTTTGAGTTCCTCGTCGCGCACGGAACGGGCGGAGGGAGTTGCGAGGCGTTTCTTGTGGGCGTAAAAGGTGGAAGGGCGATCTTGCAGTCGTGCTCGGTGAGCGTCCTGCAGATCGGCTCGACTCCACCGAAGCGGTCCCGGTACTCGTCGATGAACGCTGCGAGCGAGTGTGCGGCCGGTCGAGCTCGGCCGCAAAGAAACTCGCCGCGGCCTTCAGGATCTCGTTGGCCCGCTTGAGTTCGGCGTTCTCCTTCTGCAGGCCACCGGCGGGCAGGTGAAGACCTACAAGGACAACACCGCAACCGGCGGCCCGCTGCTCGCCTCGGTCAAGACCTACAGCCTCAACTGGTCCTCAGCCAAGTGGATCCTGACCAACGGCACCCGCATCCTGGTGATCGGCGCCGACGGCACCACGGACGTCTACAACCAGTCCAACCCGGCCACCGGCGACGGCACGACTACCAAGGTCATGGACGACCTGAAGGCGTCCGTCACCACCTCGCTCGCCTCCGCCGACAGTGCCTGGATGGTCAACTCGGCCATTCAGTGGCTCACTGACGGCAAGGTCCAGCAGAGCACCATCAGCAACCTGCCTCCCGGCATCGGGAGCATCACACCTTCGGGCATCCGGCTGGAAGCGCCCACCACTGCGGCCACCGGCGTCGACGCGGCCCAGGCATGGGCACCCGGCCCGAACGCCCTGAGCACCCAATCGGTCACCAGCGACCCCGACACCACCGGCCAGGTCCGTTCCTACACCACCGGCCCGCTGACCACCGCGGACGACGATGTCCGCGCCGGCATCGTCGGCGACATCATGGCCGACGCAGGCCCCTGCCTCACCGACCCGGACCCGGAGGTTGTGCCGTACTTCGGCACGGCACCGGCCGGCGACACCGACATACCTACAGCGCAGCAGCCAAGCGAGGACCCTTCGCCGACCACACCGTCCAACACGGTGAGCGGCAAATTCGCCCTGGGTAATGGAAAGCCCGTGCAAGGCCTGACCGTCACAGTCACCGCAGCTGACGCCACCCTCGCCGGCGACAGTAGCGCCGGCGTCGACGAACCGGTCCTGGGCACCGCGACCACCGCGGCGGACGGCACTTGGAAGCTGGACCTGCCCGCCAAGCTTCCGGCAAGCGTTCAGCGGGCCACCGATGACAACGGTGGCGCGCTCAACCTCAACGCCACCAGCGCGGCCACCACGACCACAGGTGCGCCAGTGCTCGGCATCGACGCCCTCACGGCAGTGCCCGTGCCCTCCCAGGGCACATCCCTCACCGCCGGGACAGACCTTAACTCCAAAGCCGCAGAGGCGACCGACGGCGACCACACGGTCCCGCTGATCCCCAACACCGTGGACGACGCCGCCAAGGATTCCTCCGCGGAGCAGGAGCAGCAGTCACTTGCGGCCAAGGTGGAAGCCGAACCCCAGGCGACCGGCGAGGAGACGCCCCTGTGGCAAAGCGACCACAGCATCCTGCCCGCCGACTACAACCCCTACTCCGTAGGGGGCAAGGACATCAGCGCCGAGACGGTGACTCCGCAGGTCGGCGACTGCCAGACCGCGGCGTACGAGCAGTGGAGCAAGATCAGGTACACCGTTGTCGGTGAGGCGCACGCGACCTGGGACGCCAAGGCATCGTTCCAGTACGACTCCTCGATGAACAGCTCAGTCGAACTCGCCATCAACAGCAACGGCAACTGGAAGGCCGGCGCGAACCGTAACCTCTCCAACGAGTTCGGCCTGTCGACCGGCTACATGAAAAAGGGCTCCTACTACGCCCACCAGTACAAGGTCCCCATCGAGTACCGCAAGTACAAGAAGCAGCACATCTGCTCCATGGGCGTGAAGAGCACCTGGTACACCGTGGAACCCAAGCGCTACAGGCTCCCCGCCGGCCAGGCCGTCGGCAAGATCGGCAAGGACGTCTCCGCCAAGGACGGCTCCCGTAACTACAGCCACGCCCCCAACAGGAACAAGGGCACGATCCAGCGCGGCACCTTCTTCGAACTGACCCGCAAAACGACGAGCTTGGGGCGCGACCCGGTGGGGTGCACGCAGGAAGTGCCTTCCTGCTAGAACGACGGAGACCTTGGACAAGCCTCATCGTCCCAGCTCAGGAGTCACTTTCGCGTTCCCGCTCAAAATCCGGACACCGTGGCGAGCGAAACACGCAGGCTAACGGAGTCCTACTGGTTACCAACTCCATTTGGGACTCAGTGGCCACCGAAGGCCTCCGAGAACGTCCCCGTGCCCTGCTTCACCCCGCTGCAGTCGGTGGCCGGGTCGTTCTGTTCGGAATTCCCGTCCTCGCACTGCCGGTCGCGGAACGTCGCCCACATCGACACCCATCCGATTTGCCTTTCCTCGGCGAACGTCCGGACCTGGCCCGCGTCGGACAGCGTGAACGTCTCGCCCGCCGCGTCGTTGACGCCGAGCATCGCGGTGAGCGCCATGCCACGCCAGGCCATCGCGTCGGACAGGCCGAAGACCTCCTTCAGTTGGCGCTGTGTCGCCTCGGCCGCGGCGATCGCGTAATCGCCCATGTCGTCGTCGTAGGAAGCGCCGTAGTTCATCGCCATGATGTTCACGGTAGAGACCTGGACGTCGTGTTCGTTGGCGGACTCCAACAGAGCAACAGCGTCGGAGTCGAGTCCGGACGGCATCACTGGCAGCGTGAACGTGACTTCCAAGCCGCGGCGTTCGTGCTGGAGCAGGGCGATCGCCGCCGAACGACGGTTCACCGAGGCGGAGTCGGTGAGCGTGTCGCCCTCGATGTCGAAGTCGGCCTGCTCGGAGCCTGCCGCGTCCAGGGCCTCACCGTAGGCCGCCGCCAGGGCGGACGCACTGTCGCAGGCGCGCGCCAGTTCCGTGCCGTCCGCACCGCCGAAGGAGACCCGGACGGTCGCGCCGTTCCGCTTCAGTCGGTTGATCCGGGACTTCACCGTCGTACTGCCTATGGAGGACGTCCCGTCCCACGTCGGTGTGCAGTTGTCGCTGTCGGAGATCACGAAGGCCAGGTTGAGTGTCGTCGGAGAGCCGCTGGTGTCGGTGTCGGAGTCGTCGGTGGCGCTGACGTAGGGAGCGTAGGAGGTGACCGGGGCCACATGTTCTGTCGGCTCCGCCGACGCCGTCGAGCCCGTGTGCCGTTGCGCGGAGCATCCCGTTACGGCCAGTGCGAACAGACAGATGGAAACCGCGGCCAGGATCGGGGATTTCCTCATTGCTTCTGCACTCGCTCTCGTGATCTGCGTCCCGCCTGCGGCCGCTGCGGCCCGGAGTTGAATCCCCATACTTACACGCCGACAGGAGCGGCGGTCCCGGGATTCTCAGAGAAAGGAGAGGTCGAGGGCCCTTTCACAGGAGACTCAAATGATATCCAAAGGTGTTCACATGAAAGCTCTCTAGTCTCCAGGGAATGCAATTCGAATCCGCCACTGAAAGCCATGCCGGCGAGCGCAGTAGCAGTCGTGAACGCGGCAAAGGGGCTGTGGAGAGTCCCGTGTTCGTCGACTCCTCAGGGCGCCGGTCAAAGGTGCTGCGTCGTGTCGGCCTGGCGCTCGGTGTCGCCTGCCTCGCGTACGCCGTGATCCTCGGGGCCGCCTTCATGGGCTGGGGCACTTCCCTGCCATCCACGTTGCTGCCATTCGCCGGGGAGGACGGCAGGGGGCGGGCGCCGCGTCGGCTCCCTCCCTGGAGCAAACCTGGTGGGCCGGCCGGTCGTCCGGGTTTGGCGCCTAGTGCGCTGCCGACCCCGACCGCCGCCACTCCGACCCCGACCGCCTCCACAGACTGACGGGACCGCACCCCATGACCCCATCGAGTCCCGCGCGCGGCCGACGGCGCGCCCCCACCCGGATGGAGCGGGCGGCAGTCAGGGCGGCGGCGCTGCAGAGACCGCGCGTCATCCTCGCGCTGCTGCTTCTGCTGGCGCTCACCTGCGTGATGCTGCTCGACGGCTATCTTCGCTCCGAAATCGGCGGTGACCAGCGAGTGCGCACTGACGCGAGCGCCGACGGCGTGCCGAAGCAGATCCTCGACGGCGGCCCGATCCTCACCTTCCGGGGAGGCCGGGCCGCTACCGTCTCCGTCCCGGACAAGACGATCGCGCTCACCTTCGACGACGGGCCGGATCCGACCTGGACGCCCCAGGTCCTCAAGATCCTCGACGAGTACCACGTGCCCGGGACGTTCTTCCTGGTGGGTTCGCAGGTGTCGCGCTACCCGGGGGCCGTGAAGACTATGGTCGCCCAGGGCAACGAGGTTGGCATCCATACCTTCACGCACGTCGATCTGTCGTACCAGAGCGCGGCCCGCGTCGAGCGCGAGATGGAGCAGTCGCAACTCGCCCTCGCCGGCGCGGCCGGCATCACGACCACGCTGTTCCGCGCACCGTACTCCTCGCAGACGGACGCCATCGACGACTACAGCTGGCCCGTCTACAAGAAGCTCGGCGAGGACGGTTACACCAGTGTATTCGTGGACACCGACAGTAACGACTGGAAGAAGCCGGGCGCCACGAAGATCGTCCAGTGGGCTACGCCCAAGGGCGGCACGGGCGCGTCGGTGCTCTTCCATGACGCGGGCGGCGACCGCTCACAGACGATCGAGGCGCTGCCCGAGTACATCGAGAAGATGAAGGCGAAGGGCTACGTCTTCACCACCGTCAGTGGGGTCATGGCACAGCAGGCGCCCGGCGCCGCGAAGCGCGCGGTGACCGTGCCGGGTGTCGGCCTCGGCGCCGGCCCGAACGCCGCCTCCAGGCTCCAGGCAGCCCACCACCGGGCCACCGGTGCGACCCTCTACATGGGCAAGGCCCTCGTCGCCGCCGTCTTTGTCGCCGAGTGGACGGTGCCCGCGCTGTCCGTCGGACTGCTGGTCGTCGGTGTGGCGGTGTTCGCCCGCTTCGGGATGATGTTGATCCTCGCCCGGCGTCACCACCGGCAGCGCAACAGAAGGCGGTTCAGCTGGGGGCCGCCGGTCACGGAAGCGGTGAGCGTGATCATCCCGGCGTACAACGAGAAGGAATGCATCGCGGCCACGCTCGGCTCGCTGGCGCGCAGTACCCACCCGATCGAGATCATCGTGGTGGACGACGGCTCGACCGACGGCACCCCCGACATCGCGGAGTCACTGGGTCTGCCGAACGTCCGCGTCATACGGCAGCAGAACGCAGGAAAGCCCGCCGCTCTCAACAACGGTGTAAGGCAGGCCAGCCACCGCATCGTCGTCATGATGGACGGCGACACCGTCTTCGAACCCGACACGGTACGGCAACTGGTGCGGCCCTTCGCCGACCCGCAAGTAGGCGCGGTCGCGGGCAACGCGAAGGTCGGCAACCGGCGCACGCTCATCGGTGGCTGGCAGCACATCGAGTATGTGATGGGCTTCAACCTGGACCGCCGCATGTATGACCTGCTGCGGTGTATGCCGACGATCCCCGGCGCGATCGGCGCGTTCCGTCGGGATGCGGTACTCGCGGTCGGCGGGATGAGCGATGACACCCTCGCCGAGGACACCGACATCACCATCGCCATGCACCGCGCGGGCTGGCGGGTCGTGTACCAGGAGCACGCCAGAGCCTGGACGGAGGCGCCTGGTTCGTTCGGACAGTTGTGGTCGCAGCGCTACCGCTGGTCCTACGGCACCATGCAGGCGCTGTGGAAGCACCGCCGCTCCATCCTGGACAAGGGACCCTCGGGCCGCTTCGGGCGGGTGGGCTTGCCGCTGGTGGCGCTGTTCCAGATCCTCATGCCTCTGTTCGCCCCGCTCATCGACGTGTTCACCGTCTACTCGATGCTTTTCGTCGACTTCCAGGCGGGCCTGGTGGCCTGGCTTGCGGTGCTGGGTGTTCAACTGGTCTGTGCGGCCTACGCCTTCCGGCTCGACGGAGAGAAGTACCGCTGCCTGGTGATGCTGCCGCTGCAGCAACTGGCCTACCGGCAGATGATGTACCTCGTCCTGATCCACTCCTGCGTCACCGCCCTCACCGGAGGACGGCTGCGCTGGCAGAAGCTCCGGCGCACGGGCGAGGTCGGGACGCCGGCGGAGGGCGGCTGAGATGGGCGCGCACCGCAAGGGCGGCACCCTGGAATCCGCCCCCGCCCGGCCGTCCATGGCGGAGACCCTCCTCCACCCGGCGGGACGGCCAAGGGCTGTCCCGTAATCCCCGGCAGGGGGTGTGTCAATTTAACGGCCCTGTCCCACATTCGGTGGTGACGCAGAGTCGTGAGAGGTCGTTGGCATCCGTGGTAGGGATGCCAACGAGCTTGTACAGACGGTGTTTTCAGGGCTGTCCCCGCTGGTCGTCGAGGATGTGGTCGACGAGGGCGAGCGGGTCGTCGTGCGGGCACGGACTCCGCAGGACACTGCGGTCTGTCCGGTGTGCGGGGCGTCGTCGGGGCGGGTGCACGGCTATCGCTGGCGGACGGTGGCCGACGTACCGGTCGACGGCCGGCGGGTTGTGGTCCGCGTACGGGTGTGGCGCCTGGTGTGTCCCACACGCGGCTGCCGCCACACCTACGTGTGGGCCGACGGCGTGCACCCCAAGGTCCGGCTTGGGCAGGCGCACTCGTGTGTGCTGGTCCTGCCCGGCGTCCGGCTGGACGGCACCAAGGAGCTGATCGCGCTGGCCCGAGGGCTTGCGCGAGTCCACCGAGTCGTGGGCCGAACTGCTGCGCGACTGCCGTCGGCGCGGCATGCGCGATCCTGAGTTGGTCGTCGGCGATGGCGCGACGGGGCTGTGGAAGGCGCTGGCCGAGGTGTTCCCGGCGGCCCGGCACCAGCGGTGCTGGGTCCACACGGCCCGCAACGTCACGAACTCCCTTCCGAAGTCCGCACAGCCGGGTGCAACGAAGGCGATGCAGGAGATCTACAACGCCGAGGACCGCGCACACGCCGAAAAGGCCATCGAGGCGTTCGAGAAGACCTACGGCGCGAAGTGGCCCAAGGCCGTCGCGAAGATCACCGACGACGCCGAGGAACTGCTGGCGTTCTACGACTTCCCGGCCGAGCACTGGATCCATCTGCGGACCACGAATCCGATCGAGTCGACGTTCTCAACGGTCAGGCTACGTACCAAGGTCACCCGCGGGGCCGGCAGTCCGGCCGCGGCCCTGGCGATGCTGTTCAAGCTGGTCGAGTCCGCGCAGGCCCGTTGGCGGGCGATCACGGGAGCGCACCTGGTGCCTCTGGTCCGGGCTGGCGCGAGGTTCGAGAGTGGGATCCTGGTTCGCGTCGAACCGACCAAGGACTGAGCCGACAAACACCGGCCGCCGGCATCACGTAGCCAAGGGACGATCCGCGCCCTACAACTCATCCACAAGTCTTGACTATTACTCCTCGCGCAGGTGCGCAGTGTTCCGGGGGCGTGCTCGCGCCCGTAGCCGCTGTGCTCGGTGCCTCCGAAGGGGGCGCCGAGGATGCTGCGGAAACAGTTGTCGGGCGAACACCATCCCGACCTCCAGCCGCCTGGCCACCCGGAACGCTGTCGCGCTGTCGCGGCTGTAGACCCCGGCCAGCAGTCCGTAGTCCGATCCGTTGGCGATCTCGACGGCCTCGTTCTCTGAGGAGAACGCGGTGACTGTGACCACCGGGCCGAAGACTTCCTCGGTCGCGATGCACATGTTGCGGGCTTTCGGCCACCTGAGCGGGAGAGGCT
Source organism: Streptomyces cellostaticus (assembly GCF_023630175.1). Lineage (GTDB taxonomy): Bacteria > Actinomycetota > Actinomycetes > Streptomycetales > Streptomycetaceae > Streptomyces > Streptomyces cellostaticus_A. The sequence goes on from NZ_JALLIN010000037.1 coordinate 33,385, forward strand.
GATGGACGAGCTCAACGCTCTGGGAGTGCCGGAGGCAAGGAAGTAGCCGGGGGAGGCCGCTGGCGCAAGCGATCACCCGCCAGGGCAGAGACGACGGCGCACACGGAGCGCGCGGCGTCCGGCGGCTCCTGCATGCCGACCACCATGCAGGCGAAGCCGGTGCCCCGCCAACCGGCACACCGCATCATTCCGAAGGAACGCGAAACTCGAATTCGGGACGGTCCCACGGCACGGCGGGCGGGTTCGCGAACGCGGTCCCGGTCCGCACCGCACCAACGCGGTGGTAGAAGTCCTCGGCGGGAGGATGCGACACGACCTTGAGACGGTCGAGCCCGGCGGCACGGGCCTCGGACTGCATGTGCGCCACGAGCAGCCGTCCAATACCCCGTCCTTGCACTTCGTCGGCGACGAACAGCAGGTCGAGCTCCGGTGGAGCGAGGACGAGCGAGTAGAACCCGAGGACCCGGCCTCCATGCTCATCGGCGCCGACCGCCACGAAGGCGCGGTGTTCCTCGATGTAATCAGGACCGACCCGGTAGCCCGCGACTGCGGCTGCGTACTTGCCCTCGTAGGCACCTGAGCCACGCACGAGCCGCGTGAGCCGTTTGGCATCCCGCGCGACGGCCCTCCGTATCGTGATCGGCTGGCTCATCGGAAAAGGGCGTGAACTCATCGGGAGAGTATTTCGCACCAGAAAATGCCTTCGTACGGCGGGTCGGCTGCTCGGGCAGGCGTTCCCGCACCGCTCCCGGGAACCGCTCGCCCAGGCCCCGGTCGGCCACGTCACGGCCGCCGGATCGGCCGCCCGCAAGCAGCCGCTGGACGCCCGAACCGATGCGGAGGAGCTGGAGAGCGGTGTGGTCGACGCCACATGGGCGTGCCGATGCCGCACGTGCTGCCTCCGGCCGCCGCGACGAGTACGGCCCGAGTGCGAAATACATCGGCGGCACCGCCGGCTTCGTCGCCTTGCGCCTGCTCGGGCGCGAGGTGTCCGGGAGTGCCGAAGGCCGCCCCCGCTTCCCATGCCGCTCGCGCCCGGTTCCCGCTCGACGGTGCAGACACCGATCCGCCGTGGCAGGTCCGCTCCGTTCTCCATCGCCTGCACGCCTCCCTCTGCGCACGGTCACCCGTACGTGACGCCGTCCGATGCACCCCGGCCGACCTCCGGTCCCGCGTATCCGTCCGGCAGCGTGGACGAAGACACCGCCCGGCAGTCCGGGAAGCCGGTCTCAGCCGCCGCGCCGCACCCGGGCCGCCTTGCGGGCCTCCGCGAGCTTGCGGGCCTCGCTGCTCCTGCGGGACGACGACCTGCCACCGGAACCGCTCTTCGCGTCCTTGGTGCTGCCCAGGCCGCCGAACGGAACGTTGTGGTTCTTGGGGCGCGGTACGGCCGGCCCGTCGGCGAGAGGCTTTCCGGAGGGGGCCTTGGCGCCGGTGATCCGGCTCAGCTCCGCCTCGCCGGACCGCACTTTGGTGACCTTGGGGTCGACGTCGGCGTCCGCCATGACCTGGCTCGTCTCGCGGCGCTGTCCCGACAGGACGAGTGTCACGACGGTGCCGGCGCGGCCGGCCCGGGCCGTGCGGCCCGCGCGGTGCAAATAGTCCTTCGGGTCGGTGGCCGGGTCGACGTTGACCACGAGGTCGAGGTCGTCGACGTGCAGGCCGCGTGCGGCGACGTTCGTCGCTACCAGCGCGGTGACCTGCCCGTTCTTGAACTGGGCCAGGGTCCGGGTGCGCTGCGGCTGGGACTTCCCGCTGTGCAGGGCGGCGGCGGCCACGCCGCTGGCCCGCAGATGCCGCGTGAGCTGGTCGACGCCGTGCTTGGTTTCCAGGAACAGCAGGACGCGGCCGTCCCGAGCGGCGATCTCCGTGGTCACGGCGTACCGGTCCGGGCCGTGCACGACGAAGACGTGGTGCTCGATCGCGGAGACGGCGCTGGACGAAGGATCCACCGAGTGGACGGCGGGGTCGCGTAGGTAGCGCTGCACCAGCCGGTCGACGTCGCCGTCGAGGGTGGCGGAGAACAGCATCCGCTGCCCGCCGGGACGTACCTGGTCCAGGATCCCGGTGACCTGCGGCAGGAACCCCATGTCACACATCTGGTCGGCCTCGTCCAGGACCGCGATGCGCACCCGTCCCAGTCGGCAGTCCTTGCGCTCGATGAGGTCGTGCAGCCGACCGGGCGTGGCGACGACGATCTCGGCGCCATCCCGCAGCACGGCGGCCTGCCGTCCGATGGACACGCCGCCCACCACGGTCGCGAGCCGCAGTCGCAGCGCCTCGACGTACGGGGTGAGCGCCTCACCGACCTGCTGCGCCAGCTCCCTGGTGGGCACCAGAACGAGCGCCAGCGGCTCTTTCGGCTGCGCGCGCTGCCCGGCCGTCCTGGCGAGCATCCCCAGGCCGAAGGCGAGCGTCTTGCCGGATCCTGTGCGGCCCCGGCCCAGGACGTCCCGTCCCGCGAGCGTGTTCGGCAGCGCCGCCGCCTGGATAGGAAAGGGCACAGTCACACCCTGCTCATCGAGCGCCCGCAGAACCTCGGCCGGCAACCCCAGCTGGGCGAAGGACGCCGCCGTGGGCACTGCCGAAGTGGCGCCCGACGCCTCGGACACATCGTCCTGCCGCCGGGCATCGGCACGTGTTGATTCGCTCACAGAGAGCCTTCCTCCGAAGGGACCGTACCGAGGAAGGCGCGGCAGGGACGCGGCCGCCGACCAGAGACACCCAACGGAGCACCCACACAGCGACACAGCAAAAGCGGAACGTTAGCACGGGGCACGCCGTCCGGGCCTCCCCTGGCGCGCCGCTCAGCCGAGGAACGACAGCCGGACCTGCCTGTGCGGAGCCATGTGGTGCCACAGGGACACTCCCAGCATCAACGCCCAGCGCGGCCCCCGCCACCGAGATCCGGACCAGGAGCGGACCAACTTCGCTTCTCCTCCGGCGATTTCACGCATCTCCTCAGGTCAGCGACGGATTGGGCCGTGTACCGCCAGCAGACGAAGCATCTGCTGGTGTCCAGCGGACAGCGCAGGGACGCAACCGCCAACCTTGGCGCGTGGTGGGCGGGCATCGGCAGGCTCACCGCGGTGGAGATACGTCACGTATCAACCAACCGCGGTCTTCCAGTACTGCCGTGTGGGGCGCTGCATGGTCCTTCAAGGTCGCGAAGGCGAGAAGGTGAGTGGGCGAGTGACAGCTACAAATATCAGCTGCATGGCCTGCTTCACGGTCTCCGAAGCCCGAGTGGGTTCGCCTTGCCCGGCGAGGAAGGCTATCGCCTGCCCGACATCATGTCTCTGTCCGGTGCGTCCGAGGCAGTCGAGGATCAGGGTTGCGGCGTGTGTTTCCCCCTTGGCCCTCTGGATGGTGCCGGCCACGCTCGTCCCCAGTCGGCAAGGTAGCTCTGATCGTCTTCGCCGAGCAGTCCATAGCAGACGTCGTGCCGGCCTTCGAGCGGCTCGCGGCGGAGACGGTCCCCGAGGACGGATACCCCAGGCGTCGGTTCTAGTTCGAGCGAATCTCCCGCGTCCCCGGATGACCTCCGGGCACCGAAAACGCGCAAGTTCTCAGCCGTCAGCGTGGCCAGATACATGGCGCGCCCACCGAAGGGCCGACGCCGCAGGTGGGCGCAGGCGCATCCCCCCGCGCCACACTCCCCAGTTGTACGCGGCTGTCCGGGAAGGCCTACGACGTGGATCACCGATCTACGGGCGACTTCCAGACACCACAGGAACAACATCGCCACGCATGTGGAACGCGATCGATGGCAATGCGCCGGCCTGCCCGAGGGACCGTCCGCGCTACCGCGACTGCGATCATCCAGGAGCAGCCGCGCCCCAGCCACGGCCCGCCGGTCCAGAATCCGATCTGCCGCAGATGCCGGACTTCAACGCGGCGTAGTCAGCACCAAGTCAGCACGGGACCGGTGAGAAGGGGTGATGACGTGGGCCTTTAGTCAGCACGAAACCAGCACGGGAGTCAGCACGGCGCCTTCAAATCATGCCCGAATAGCGCAACTCGGACAGCGTGCTCCGTGGCCTCGTTGAGGCTCCACCGAAGACCCCAGTACCGGCTCCATGGTGGGCGCGCGCACTCCCACACCTGGAACTATGGTGTCCCACCACATACGCCTCTGACCTGTGTGTTTCTACGGTGTGGCGACACGCAAACGTCCCCGTCACACGCCAGGAAGTGGTGCCGATGTCCTCCCCCGCGACCGCTCCCCCACAGCCCTCCAACCTCCGTCGCATCGTCGCCGCGTCCCTCATCGGCACCACCATCGAGTGGTACGACTTCTTCCTGTACGGTTCCGCTGCCGCGCTGGTGTTCAACAAGCTCTTCTTCCCGGACTCCGACCCGCTCGTCGGAACGCTGCTGTCGTTCCTGACGTATGCCGTCGGATTCGCGGCCCGCCCCATCGGGGCACTGGTGTTCGGGCACTACGGCGACCGGCTGGGGCGCAAGAAGCTGCTGGTGCTGAGCCTGCTGTTGATGGGCGGGGCTACCTTCGCCATCGGTCTGCTGCCCACGCACGCGACCGTCGGCTCCGCCGCGCCGGTCCTGCTGACCACGCTGCGCCTGGTGCAGGGATTCGCGCTCGGCGGCGAGTGGGGCGGTGCCGTACTGCTGGTCTCCGAGCACGGAGACGCGCGGCGGCGCGGGTTCTGGGCCGCGTGGCCTCAGACGGGGGCGCCGGCCGGGCAGTTGCTGGCGACCGGTGTGCTGTCGCTGCTCACCGCCGTGCTCTCGGACGACGCCTTCGGCACCTGGGGATGGCGGATACCGTTCCTGCTCTCCGGTGTGCTGGTGATGGTCGGTCTGTGGATCCGTCTCTCCGTGGACGAGTCCCCCGTCTTCCGGGAGGCGCTGCGGCGGGCCGAGACCCGGCGCGGCGGAGAGCCGGAGAAGCCGCCGCTCGTCTCCGTGCTGCGCCACCACTGGAAGGACGTGCTGGTCGCCGTCGGTGCCCGCATGGCGGAGAACATCAGCTACTACGTGATCACCGCGTTCATCCTCGTCTACGCCACGACGTCCGCCGGCGTCTCGAAGCAGACCGCGCTGAACGCCGTGCTCATCGCCTCCGCCGTGCACTTCGCCGTGATCCCGGCCTGGGGCGCGCTCTCCGACCGGGTCGGACGGCGGCCCGTGTACCTGCTGGGCGCGGCCGGCGTCGGACTGTGGATGTTCCCGTTCTTCTCGCTCGTCGACACCGGTTCCTTCGGGTACCTGCTGCTCGCCGTGACCGTCGGGCTGGTGCTGCACGGTGCCATGTACGCGCCCCAGGCGGCGTTCTTCGCCGAGATGTTCGCGACCCGGATGCGCTACTCCGGGGCTTCCATCGGCGCCCAGTTCGCCTCCGTGGCCGCCGGTGCGCCCGCCCCGCTGATCGCGACGGCGCTGCTGTCCGACTACGGCAGCTCCACCCCGATCGCCCTGTACGTGATCGCGGCGGCCGTGCTCACCCTGATCGCCGTGGGCGTGGCCAAGGAGACCCGGCACCGTGACCTCGCCCGGGTGGAGGACCGGGACGGCGAGCCCGCCGACGCGAAGCCCGCCGCCGCGGCGGCGGGCACCGTCTGACCGGCCGACTCCCCCACCGGCCGGCTCCCCTCGCGGGGGGCCGGTCAGTGCCGTTCCGGGGTCGCCAGCCGGTGCAGCCGCAGGGCGAGCTGGATCTCCAGGGTGCGGGCCGGCGTCTGCCAGTCCCCGCCGAGCAGGCGGCCCACCCGCTCCAGCCGCTGGGCGACCGTGTTCACGTGCACGTGGAGGGCGTCCTTGGTGCGGGCCGGGCTCATCGCGCAGGCGAAGTAGGCGTCCAGGGTGTGCAGCAGTTCCGTGCCGCGGCGCTCGTCGTAGTCCACGACCGGACCGATGGTGCGGCCGACGAAGCCGCCCACGTCCCGGTCTCCGGCGAGCAGCAGGCCGAGGAAGCCGAAGTCCTCGGCCGCCGCGCCGTCCCCGCCGCGGCCCAGCAGGAGCAGCGCGTCCAGGCAGCGGCGGCCCTCCGCGTAGGCACCGGCGACGGTGTCGTGGTGGACGGTGAGATCGCTGACCGGGGCGGAGGCGCCGACCGTGACGGGCTGGTGGACGGCCGTGCCGAGATGCCGGGCGGTCCGGCGGGCCAGTTCGGTGGCGCTGTCGCCGGCGGCGAGCGGCAGGAGCAGGACCGTGCCGCCGTCCCGCGCGGCGGCCAGGCCGTGCCGGGTGGCGGCGAGATGGGAGGCGGCGGACCACAGGCGCCGCCGGGCGGCGGCCTCCTCGTCGGCGTCGGCGGCCGGTCCGTCGAGCCGGACGGCGAGGACGACGTGGGCGGCGTCCAGGTCGGCGCGCAGCCGGGCGGCGCGCTCGCGCAGCAGGCGCGGATCGCGGTCGCGGGCGTCCAGGAGGTCGTCCAGCAGTTCGCCCCGCACACGGTGTTCGGCCTCGGCGGCGGAGCGGCGGGCCAGCAGGAGCAGCGAGGTCACCATCGCCGCGCGTTCCAGGGTGCGCTGGTCGACGGGGTCGAGGTCCGGGTGGCCGCGCAGCACGAGCGCGCCGAGGAGTTCGCCGCCCGCGGCCACCGCGGCGATCCAGTCGCCCCGGTGCCGCACCGCGTGCCCCTCGTTCCGGGACGCCTTCAGGGCTCCGGCCGGGGCCGAGCCCGTCTCGGTGAACTCGACTGTGCCGGCGATGACCTGGGAGACGGCCGCGGCCACGTCGTGCACCCCGCCGCCGCGCAGCACCAGTTCGGCGAGCCGGTCGTGCGCCTCGGAGGCGCGCTCGATGACCGCGCTGCGGTCGCGGATGATCTCGTTGGCCCGTTCGAGACCGGCCAGCGCCGAGCGGGTCTCGGTGAGCAGGTTGGCGGTGTCGATGGCGGCCGCGGCGAGCGCGGCGAAGGAGCCGAGCAGGGCGATCTGCCCGCGCTCGAAGACGCGGGCGCGCCGGTCGGCGGCGAAGAGGACCCCGATCACGTTCGGGCCGAGCGTCAGCGGTACGCCGAGGATGGCGACCAGGCCCTCGTCCTCGACGCCGGCGTCGATGGCGCGGGTGTGCTGGAAGCGGGCGTCCTTGAAGTAGTCGTCGGTGACGTACGGCCGCGCGGTCTGCGCGACCAGTCCGCCGAGCCCCTCGCCCATGCCGAGGCGGAGCTGCTGGAAGCGGGCGGCCACGGAGCCCTCGGTCACCCGCATGTAGGTGTCGCCGCGGGCCGGGTCGTTGAGGCTGAGATAGGCGACGTCCGTGCCCAGCAGGGACCGGGCCCGCTGCACGATGGCCTGCAGGACGGCGTCCAGGTCCCGCAGGCCGGCCAGGTCGTGGGCGGTCTCGAACAGCGCGGACAGCTCGGCCTCGCGTCTGCGGCGCCCCTCCAGCTCGGAGCGGACCCGCAGGGCGAGCATTTTGGCCCGTTCCAGCGCGGCGACCCTCTCGGCCGGCCGGCCCTCGGCACGGGCGAGCAGCACCGGCTGCTCGTAGGCCTCCACGGGGGCGTCGCGGGCCAGCAGCTCGAGGTACGGGGTGCCCGGGACGTCGTCGGGCACCGCGGTGCCGCCCCCGGGGGCGGGGGGTCCGGCCGGCTGGACGTGATCGCGAGACATGGTCACAGGATTCCGCATCGGCGGCCCGGCCTGCCGGGCCTGTGGAAAACTCCCGGGCCCGGCGGCGCCGGCCCGCTCAGTGGGCCGTCCAGCCACCGTCGAGGACGAGGGAGGTGCCGGTGACGAAGGAGGCCTGCGGGCCGCACAGGTAGGCCACGGCGTGGGCCACCTCCTCGGGTTCGATCAGCCGCCGGAGGGCACTGTCCTTCAGCAGGATCTCGGCCAGGACGCGTTCCTCGGGGAGGCCGTGCGCCCGCGCCTGGTCGGCGATCTGCTGCTCGACCAGGGGGGTGCGCACATAGGCGGGGTTCACGCAGTTGGAGGTCACCCCGTGCGGGGCGCCTTCCAGTGCGGCCGTCTTGGACAGGCCCTCGAGGCCGTGCTTGGCCGCCACATAGGCGGACTTGAAGGCCGAGGCGCGCAGTCCGTGCACGGAGGACACGTTGACGATCCTCCCCCATCCTTGCGCGTACATGTGGGGCAGGGCGCCGCGGATGAGCCGGAACGGTGCCTCCAGCATCACCGTCAGCACGGTGTGGAAGACGTCGGGCGGGAACTGCTCCAGAGGGCGCACCAGCTGCAGCCCGGCGTTGTTGACCAGGACGTCGGTGCCGGCGGCGACGCGCTCGGCGGCGTCGAGATCGGTCAGGTCCAGGGCGTGCGGGACGACCGTGCCGGTGAGGTCTCCGGCCCGCCGGGCGGCTTCCGCCAGTTCGGCGAGGCCGGCCGCGTCCCGGTCGACGGCTCTCACCTCGGCGCCGGCGGCGGCGAGCCGCAGCGCGCAGGCGCGCCCGATGCCACCGGCGGCTCCGGTGACGAGGGCGGTGCGGCCGCCGAGGTCGAGGGTGGGGTGCGGGGCGGGGGGCTGGACGGCCGGTGGCGGGCTGGGCGTGGTCATGAGCCGACGATAGGCGGGGCCCACCCCTCACCACATGTGGTCACCACCCACACTTCAGCCCATAGTCATAGGGCTGAACCATGTGGGTGCATCGGACATGGCCTGCTTGATCCGGAGCAGCCCGAACTCGTTCAGGTCCGGCAGGGCGTCCACCGTGAACCAGCCCACCTCCAGCGACTCGTCGTCGTTGACCCGGGCCTCGCCGCCCACGGCACGGCAGCGGAACGTGATGTCCATGTACTGGCAGACGTCGCCGTTGGCGTAGGTGACCGGCTCGAGGGCCTGGACGAGCACGACGCGCTCGGGAACACACGTCACCGCCGTCTCCTCGAACACCTCCCGCACCGCGCAGGCCGCGGGCTGCTCGCCCGGCTCCGGGATGCCTCCGATCACCGACCATCTGCGGGTGTCCGACCGCCGGCCCAGCAGCACCCTGCCGTCGTCGTCGAGGACGATCGCGGTGACCCCGGGGAGCCAGAGCAGTTGCTGACCGGCGCTGGCCCGCAGGGTGCGGATGAAGTCAGGAGTAGCCATGCACCGACCCTAACGGGCCGGTGCGCGGCCACCCGCGCCCGTCAGGGGCGTACGGCCGGGTGGGCCTGCGCGTCACCCGCGCGCCGGGCGCGCACACCGGAACCGATCGCCCAGCCAAGTCCGCCGGCGGCGACCAGCACCAGGGCGATCTCCGGCAGGACGCCCAGCCGGGTCGCGGGCGTCTCGGAGGTGCGCAGCGGCACCTTCTGCACGAGGTAGGCGGGCACGAACATGCCGGTCTTCCCGGTGATCGTGCCGTCCGGCATGATGATCGCGCTGACGCCGCTGGTGACCGGCACGGTCACGGTCCGGCTGTGCTCGACGGCCCGGACACGGGACATGGCGAGCTGCTGGTAGGTCATCTCGCTGCGGTCGAAGGTGGCGTTGTTGCTCGGTACCGAGATCATCTCGGCGCCGTGCGTGACGGTGTCCCGGACCGCCCAGTCGAAGGCGGCCTCGTAGCAGGTGGCGAGGCCGACCCTGGCGCCGCCGAAGTCGAAGACACCCGGTTCGCTGCCCCGGCTGAAGTCCTGGCGGACCATGCCGGTCCAGTCCTTGTTGATCGCACCGACCAGGCCGCGCAGCGGAAGGTACTCGCCGAACGGCTGGACCTGCCGCTTGTCGTAGGTCTGGGTCGGTCCCTCGACCGGGTCCCACAGGATCTGCTCGTTGAGCAGCCTGCCGTCCTTCTCTACGACACCGCCGACCGAGATGGGCACACCGACGGCCCTGGCCGCCTCGTTGATGACGGCGGCCGCGTCCGGGTTGGTGAAGGGGTCGATGTCGGAGGAGTTCTCCGGCCACAGCACGTAGTCGGGCCGGGCGGCCCTGCCCGCCTTGATGTCGGCGGCGAGCCTGAGCGTCTCGCGCACGTGGTGGTCGAGCACGGCCCGGCGCTGGGCGCTGAACTCCAGACCGGCCCGTGGCACGTTGCCCTGGATGACCGCGACGGTCGCGGTGCCGTCCTGCGCCTTGTCGCTCACCAGGGGCCGCGCGGCGAGCGCCCCGGCCACCGGGACGGCGACGCTCAGCAGGGCGGCCGCCGCCGCACCGCGGCGCAGCGTCCGGGTGCGGCGGCGCTCGGCGACCAGGCGCCCGGCCTCGTACAGGCCGAACCCGCACAGGACGACGGCGAAGCCGAGCACGGGGGTGCCGCCCACCGCGGCGAGCGGCAGGAAGACGCCGTCCGCCTGACCGAAGGCGATCTTGCCCCAGGGGAAGCCGCGGAAGGGCACGCGCGCGCGTACGGCCTCGCCGGCCGTCCACAGGGCGGCCGCCCACAGGGGCCAGGCCGGCAGTCTCGACACCGCGGCCACACCGACGCCGACGAGGGCCACGAAGACCGCCTCGATCGCGACCAGGGCGAGCCAGGGCCCGGGACCGACCTCGACGCCCGTCCACACCAGCAACGGCAGCAGGAAACCGAGCCCGAAGAGGTAGCCGAGACCGAGGGCCGCCTTCCAGCCACGCCCGCGCAGCACCCAGGCGAAGCCGGCGAATGCGGGCAGGGCCAGCCACCACAGGGTGCGCGGCGGGAAGCTGACGTAGAGCAGCGCTCCGCAGAGGGCGGAGGCGGCGGCCGGGATCAGACGCAGCAGCCGTCCGCCGCGCGCGGCCCGCGCGGAGGGCGGCCTGAGCTGGTCGGACTGGTCCACGGAAGTTGCGGTGACGGTCACCCGGGGAGTGTACGGCGGTCGCCCCGGATGCCGACAGCGCCGTCCAGGACGTCCCGGGCGCCTGCGGAGTCCCGGAGCCAGTGCCGCGACCGGAAAGGTTCACCGGCTCGCGACGCCCGGCACGGCGCCTCGCCGCGTTGTCGCCTCACCCGAGTACGTCCAGTAGTACGCGGACGACGCTCCGCCTTGCGCTGCACCCCACCGGACGCCGCGAGCTCTCCGGCAGACCTTTCCGGTCACAGCACCGGTCACGCGTGCGTGCACGACGGGTCCGCGCGGCGGGCGGCAGGGGCGGCCTTCGCGGCGGTCCGGGCGGACGCGGGCACGCCCGCGGGCCGGTCGGCGCGTCCCGGGGCGGAGGGCGGCGCGTCCCGGGGCGGGGGGGGGAGGCGGCGCGTCCCGGGGCGGAGGGCGGCGCGGAGCCGTGGCCGGTCCGCGACGGCGGAGCCGGCCACGCGTCAGCTGATGGTGCCCGGGGTGATCGCCCGCAGCCGGGCTCTGATGACACGGACGGCGGACTCCGCGTTGTCCACGGTGATCGTGAAGGTGTGGCCGTCCCAGAGCCTGAGCACGACGCCCTCGCCGCGACGGACGACGACCGCGGTGCCCTTCTCGGGGCGCCAGCGGTAACCCCAGCCGCCCCAGTTGCGGGGCGTGACGAGGGCGGCGAAGTCGGCTCCGGCGACCTCGGACAGCGGGATACGGCGGCGCGGCACGCCGATGTGGCCGCAGCGCACCTCCAGGCAGTCCTTCTCGAGCTTCAGGTCGACGTGTACGAAGGCCAGCGTGCCGAACAGGACCAGCAGGCCGGCCGCGATGCAGCCGACGACCGACATCGCCAGCGCGGCGACGCCGGAGGTCCAGGCGGAGTCCACGGCCAGCTCGATGCCGAGCGCCATGCAGGCAGCGCCGGCCAGCGCCAGCAGCCACTGGACCCGGTTGGTGGCGCGGCCGGTCCAGACGTCGGAGTGCGAGGCGTCCTCGGCGTGGCGGTGCTCGCTCATGGATACGAGGTTACTCAGGTTTCGGTGCGCGGGTACCCGCTCGCGGAGGGTGACCGTGCCGGCGGCCCGGACAGCGGCCGGACGGGCGCCTCAGGTCAGTGCCGGTCGGCGAGCGGGCCGGCGGAGGGCAGCAGCCGTCCCTCGGGGTAGTGCAGCGCGCTCGCGGGCAGCGTGCCCTCGCGTCCGCTGAGGATGACCGTCAGCGTGCCCCCGGCCGGGGCCTCGGGGGCGGGCCGTTCGCCGAGGCGGCGCAGCGCCTGGGCGGCGACCGCCCCGGCGGAGCCGCGCAGCGCGAGCGGGCCGGCGCCGGTGGTGCGCACGGCGGCGCGGATGCGGTCCGCGACCAGTTCGTAGTGGGTGCAGCCCAGGACGACGGTCGTGACGTCGTCCGGGGTCAGTGCGGCCGCGGCGGCGACGGCGGCGTCGATGGCCGCCTCGTCCGCGTGCTCCACTGCCTCGGCCAGTCCCCAGCAGGGCACCTCGGCGACCCGGACGCCGTCGGCGAACTCCTCGATGAGGCCGCGCTGGTAGGGGCTGCCGGTGGTGGCGGGCGTGGCCCAGATGGCGACCGGGCCGCCGCCGGCGACGGCCGGCTTGATCGCCGGGACCGTGCCGACCACCGGGATGCCGGGCTCCAGACGGGCGCGCAGGGCGGGCAGCGCGTGCACGGTGGCGGTGTTGCAGCCGATGATCAGGGCGTCCGGCCGGTGGGCCGCGGCGGCGTCGGCGACGGCCAGGGCGCGTGTGGTGAGGTCCTCGGTGGTGCGCGGCCCCCAGGGCATGCCGTCGGGGTCGAGGGAGAGGACGAGGTCCGCGTCGGGCCGCAGGCGCCGTACCGCGGCGGTGGCCGCCAGCAGGCCGATTCCGGAGTCCATGAGCGCGATCTTCACCCGGCCACGATAGACGATGGGCTCCGGGCGGCCGGTCGGGTGGGGCAGACTGCGCCCGTGAGCGCCCTCGTGTGGATCGCCGTCGCCTCCCTCGCCGCCTGGTGCTGGCTGCTGCTGTGCCAGGGCTTCTTCTGGCGCACGGACGTCCGGCTGCCACCGCGCCGCGTTCCGGGCCACTGGCCGTCGGTGTGCGTGGTGGTCCCGGCCCGCGACGAGGCCGCGGTGCTGCCCGCGAGCCTGCCGTCGCTGCTCGCCCAGGACTATCCGGGGCGCGCCGAGATCGTCCTGGTGGACGACGGGAGCACGGACGGCACCGGGGAACTGGCCCGCGATCTGGCCGCCCGCTGCGGAGGGCTGCCCCTCACGGTGGACTCCCCGGGCGAGCCGCCCGCGGGCTGGACGGGCAAGCTCTGGGCGGTGCGGCACGGCGTCGCCCTCGCACGCGCGCGTGCCCCCGAGTACCTGCTCCTGACGGACGCCGACATCGCGCACGCGCCGGACAGCCTGCGCGAACTGGTGGCCGCGGCCGCCGCCGGCGGCTTCGACGTGGTGTCGCAGATGGCGCGGCTGCGGGTGGCGAGCCTGTGGGAGCGGCTCGTGGTGCCGGCCTTCGTCTACTTCTTCGCGCAGCTCTATCCGTTCCGCCGGATCGGCCGGCGGGGCTCGCGTACGGCGGCCGCTGCGGGCGGTTGTGTGCTGCTGCGCGCGGACATGGCCGAGCGGGCGGGGATCCCGGACGCCATCCGGCACGCCGTCATCGACGACGTCGCCCTGGCGCGCGCGGTGAAGCGCGCCGGTGGTCACGTGTGGCTGGGGCTCGCCGACCGGGTGGACAGCGTGCGGCCCTATCCCCGGCTGCACGACCTGTGGCGGATGGTCTCGCGCAGCGCCTACGCCCAGTTGCGGCACAGCCCGCCCCTGCTGCTCGGCACGGTCGCCGGGCTCGCCCTGGTGTACCTGGTGCCGCCCGCCGCCGTGGTGGCGGGAGCGGCCACGGGCGGTACGGCCACGGCCGCGGCGGGCGCGTCGGCGTGGGCGGTGATGGCGGGGACGTACCTGCCGATGCTCCGTTACTACCGGCAGCCGCCGTGGCTGGCGCCGCTGCTGCCGTTCACCGCGCTCCTCTACCTCCTGATGACGGTGGACTCGGCCGTGCAGCACTACCGGGGGCGGGGTGCGGCCTGGAAGGGCCGCACGTACGCGCGTCCTGAGGTGCGGCCCGACGAGGGCTGACCCGGCTCACTTGCGGCCGGGTGTCCAGTTCATGCCCCAGCCGTAGGCGCGGTCCACGGTCCGCTGCGGGCTCACTCCCCGGTCGGGCACCAGGTACCGCGCCTCGCGCTGGACGACGAGGTCACCGCCCGCGCTGGTGATCAGGGCGAGCGCGCAGACGGTGGACGGGACCGTGCACTCGTCCAGGGCGAAGTCGATCGGGGCGCCGTGCCGGGGCTGGAGGGTGACCGTGGCGTGCAGGTCGGCGAAGGACGCGGCGCCCTCGTAGATGGTGACGAAGACCAGGATGCGCCGGAAGTCCTGTTTGTGGTCGAGGTTGACGGTGAGGTTCTCGCCGCCCGCCACGGCGCCGGTGCGGTCGTCGCCGTCCAGGTGGATGTACGGCGGGCGGTTCAGCGAGCCGAAGGCGTTGCCGAGGGCCTGTACGACACCCTTGCGCCCGTCGGCGAGTTCGTACAGGGCGCACAGGTCGAGGTCGACGTCGCCCGGGCCGCCGCCCCATCGGCCGCGCCGGCCCGGGAACTGCTTGCGCACCTGCCAGTTGAGGTTGACCCGCATGGCTCCGGAGGTGCCGCCCTGCTTGGCCAGCGAGACGGAGGGGGCGGCCTTGGTGAGGGTGACCTTGGCGAGGCGGACCGGCGCGGCCGGGGGCGGCGGCAGCGGGACGGGCGCGGTCGCCGGCGGCGGCGTGGTGACCGACGGAGCGCCGGGCGGCGGCGGCGTGGTGACCGACGGGGCGCCGGGCGCCGGCGGCGGGGCGGTGGAGGGGGAAGGCGGCGGCACGGGCGGGGACGGGGGTGCGGGCGGCGCGGCGGGCCGCTGCGGTTCGTCGACGGTGATGCCGAAGTCCGTTGCCAGTCCCTCGAGTCCGCTGCTGTAGCCCTGGCCGACGGCGCGGAACTTCCAGCCGCCCTGGCGGCGGTAGAACTCACCGAGCAGGAAGGCGGTCTCGGAGGTCGCGCCGGGGCTGTCGAAACGGGCGACCACCGCACCGCCGCCGTCCTCGGTCACCTCGACGTAGAGGCCGGGCACCTGCCCGAACGTCCCGCCGTCGGACGAGGCCGCGACGACGATCCGGTCGATTCCGCTCTCCACGCGCGCGAGGTCGACGCGCAGGGTGTCGGTGACCCGCCCGCCGGCGGTCCGCTTGCCCTCGTGCCGGACGGCGCCGGAGGGGTGCGCGGGCTGGTTGTAGAAGACGAAGTCCCCGTCGGAGCGGACCTTTCCGGCCGCCAGCAGCAGCGCCGAGGCGTCCGCGTCGGGCACCGAGGGTCCCGTGCGCCAGCCCAGTTCGACGCGCAGGGCCGTGGTCGGCACCGGCGCATTCGATCCTTTCGCCATTGTCATGTCCGCCCCCATGGTGTGTCGGTGTGCGTCCCGGACGTCCCCGGGCACCCCGGATGATCGCTACCCGCCCAACCTATTCCCGATGGCGGCGAACGCGCATGAGCGGCGCCGGCCGGCCGCTGAAGATCACCGGTCAACCGTCGGTAACCTGCCAGGAACTCGGCCTTTACACGATCCGAACCCTGATCGGCGTCCATTTTTGCCGAGTTCGCTCGTATTGGGGATCCCGAGTCACTGCCGACACGGAAAACAACCCTCTTATCGGTCTCCCCAACCAGCACATCGTGGGCTTAACTTATGTGCCATGACCTCCCCCCGCTCCACTTATGGCGGCGGCTACTACTCCGCCTCCTTCCCGGACACCCCGATCTACGACTCCCTCGTGGCCGAGCGGGGTACCCCGCAGATCGCCCCGATCCGGGTCCCCGCCGCGTACGACACGGGCAGCAGTCTGCCCGCGCTGCCGTCGGCGCTGCCCGCCCTCCCCGCGGGTCCGTCGCACCAGGTCCCCTCCTACGGCTATCCGCAGGCGCAGCACTCCTCCCCGCTGCAGCAGGCGCCCACGGCGTACATCCCGCAGCAGGCGAGCGCACCGCGCGGCTACCCCGGCCCGCAGGCGCAGCAGCAGCGCCCGATGGCCGGCGGCACGGGGTACGAGGCGATGCGCCCGGCGCCCCCCCGGCCCGCGCCGGCTCCGTACCAGGACCCGTACAACGGCCAGCAGTACCGCGGCTACTGACCCGCGCCCCCGGCTGCCGTCCCCGCCTGGCACGATGACCGCATGGGGAACGCACGACTGCGGTCGATCCACGTCCATCCGGTCAAGTCGTTCCGGGGTGTATCGCCCCGGGAGGCCGTGGTGGAGCCCTGGGGGCTGGCCGGGGACCGGCGCTGGACACTGATCGACGACGGGGGAAAGGTCGTCACACGACGCGAGCAGCCGCGTCTCGCGCTCGCCGCCGCCGAGCCCTTGCCCGGCGGCGGCGTTCGCCTGTCCGCGCCCGGACGGGAACCGCTGGAGGTCGCGGTCCCGGAACCGGCCGCCACGGTGGCGGTGGACGTCTTCGGCACCGAGGTGGCGGCGGTCCCGGCGTCCGGCACCTCACACGCGTGGTGTTCCGCCCATCTGGGCGAGGATGTCCGGCTCGTCCACATGGACGAGCCGGGCTCCCGCCGTCCGCTGGACCCCGAGTTCGCCCGGCCGGGCGAGACGGTGAGCTTCGCCGACGGCTATCCCCTGCTGCTCACCGGCGCCGCCTCCCTCGGCGCCCTGAACGAACTGATCGCGCGGGGCGAGCACGCCGCCGAGGGTCCGCTGCCGATGAACCGCTTCCGGCCGAGCGTCGTCGTCGAGGGCACCGAGCCGTGGGCGGAGGACGGCTGGTCCGCCCTCTCCATCGGCGAGGTGGACTTCCGGGTGGCCAGGCCCTGCGCGCGCTGTGTGGTGACCACGACCGACCAGGACACCACCCGGCGCGGCCGGGAGCCGCTGCACACCCTGGCCCGGCACCGCAGGACCGGCGGCCGGCTGCTGTTCGGCCAGAACCTGGTGCCGCTCGCACCCGGCACCATCAGGGTGGGTGACCCGGTACGGGTGTTGTCGTGACTCACGGGAACCGCGGCGCGTGGCCCGGTCGTTGGGGCACCATGAGCGGGGCGTGAACGGCCCGGGGCGCGGCTCACCCGCCGCGACCCGGGCCCGGGGGCGGGTGGCTCCTCGGGGGACCACCGGGGGGCGGAAGGGGGTGGAGGACGTGCGGGCCATCATGGGCCTGTGGCGCTGGCGGCACAATCCGCTGCGCCGCGCGACCGATCTGACCGAGGCCTGGGTGGCCGTCGTGGCACTGGTGCTGATCGCCGTGGCCGCGCCCGTGGCGGGCGTCCTGGTCGGCCTGGCGGCTCAGGACTCCCTGCAGCGCTCCGCGCGGGAGCAGCAGCACGAACGCCACCTCGTCGAGGCCACCGTGGTGCGAGGACTCGACGGCGCCCCGGTGGAGACCGACCCCGACACCAGCGCGGTGCGGGACGCCCACAGCCGGGTCCTCGCCGACTGGACGGCGCCCGACGGCGGCCACCGCCGCGGACCGGCCCTGGCGAAACTCAGATCGCCGCGTCCGGGCGACCGCTTCGCGCTCTGGACGGACCGGAACGGCCAGGTGACGACACGCCCGCTGGACTCCCCCACGGCGACGACGCACGCCGTACTCGCGGGCGTGGGCGCCGCGTTGCTGACCACGGGGCTGGTCGACTGCGGCCGGCGGCTGATCGTGTGGCGCATGGTCCGCCGCCGGTACGCGCGTTGGGACCGGGCCTGGGACCGGGCCGGTCCGGACTGGGGCAAGGCGGGCACCGGCAGCTGACGGCTTCCGGCTCTGGTCATCCCACCACCCGCGCGCACGCTACGGTGGAGCGGCCGACTCGCATTCGGCACCAAAACCCGCGTACTACGAGGTGGGGGCACGGCAACGCCATGGCACAGGGCACGGTCCAGGTGACGCACAGCGGTACGTCGCGGTGGCGTCGCCGCACGGGTGAGTACGCATCGCTCGCCGCAGCCCTGGAGGCCGCCGCCGACGGCGACGTCCTCACCATCGCTCCCGGCACCTACCGGGAGAACCTGGTCGTGCGGCGGCCGGTGACCCTGCGGGGTCCCGAGGGCGCGCCCGGCTCGGTGCGGATCGCCCCGGCGGACGGCGTCCCGCTGACCGTACGGGCCTCGGCGGTGGTGCAGGACCTGCATGTGGAGGGCCAGGACGCGGCGGCGCCCGCACTGCTGGTGGAGGAGGGCACACCCGAACTGCGGGACGTGCGGATCGTCACCCGGTCCGCCGCGGGCATCGAGGTGCGGGGCGGGGCGCGCCCGACCGTGCGCCGCTGCACCGTCGACAACCCGGCCGGCATCGGTATCGCCGTGCTCGACGGCGCCGGCGGGGTGTTCGAGGAGTGCGAGGTCGTCGCGGCGGGGCAGGCGGGGGTCTCGGTCCACGGCGGCGCCCACCCCCGGCTCGCGCGCTGCCGGGTGCACCACGCCGCCGGCAACGGGCTGACCGCGACCGGGGAGAACTCGGCGCTGGAGGCGGTCGGTTGCGAGGTGTACGAGGTCCGGGGCTCCGGGGTGCAGGTCACCGGCCGGGCCACGGCTCACCTGACCGACTGCGATCTGCACCGCACCACGGCCGACGGGGTCACGCTGGACACGGACGCGGTGCTCACGCTCGCCGACTGCCGGATCCACGACGTGCCGGAGAACGCGATCGACCTGCGGTCCCGCTCGGTGCTGACGCTGACCCGGACGACGGTCCGGCAGTTCGGCCGCAACGGCCTGTCGGTGTGGGACCCGGGCACCCGGGTCGACGCCAACCAGTGCGAGATCTTCGACAGCACCGGTGACTACCCGGCGGTGTGGGTGAGCGACGGCGCCACCGCGGTGCTCGACGCCTGCCGGGTGCACGACGTGCCGGACGCCCTGTTCGTGCTGGACCGCGGCTCACGCGTGGACGTCGTCGACAGCGATCTGTACCAGGTGCGCAACACGGCGGTGTCGGTGAGCGACGGCGCCACGGCGCAGCTCGACGACTGCCGGATCCGGGACGCGGCCACCGGGGCCTGGTTCCGCGACCACGGCAGCGGCGGCAACCTGGGCAACTGCACCCTGGACGGCACCCAGACGGGTGTGATCGTCACCAAGGGCGCCGACCCCACCGTCGAGCGGTGCACGGTGGACTCCCCCGCCGAGGCGGGCTTCTACGTGTCCGCGGGCGGCCGGGGCACCTTCGTGGACTGCCGGGTCAGCGGCAGCGGCGGCTACGGCTTCCACGTGATCGACGGATGCCGCACCACGCTGCGCAAGTGCCGTACGGAGCGGTGCGCGCGCGGTGGCTACGAGTTCGCGGACGGCGGTCCGGACCCGGACTCCGGGACGGGTCCGGTGGTGGAGGACTGCACCAGCGACGAGAGCGGCGGCCTCCGGCCGCCGCCACCGCGGGCGACGGCCGGGCAGTCGGCGTCCCCCTCGGCCGCGGGCCTGCTCGGCGCGATCCCCGGTCAGCGCGCCCTGGACGCCGAACCGGCCGTCGCCGCGGTCGAGCCGGAGCAGCCGGCCCGGTCGTCGCAGGCCGTGCTCGGCGAACTGGACGCGCTGGTGGGCCTGGAGAGCGTCAAGCGTGAGGTCCGGGCGCTGACCGACATGATCGAGGTGGGCCGGCGCCGGCAGCAGGCCGGCCTGAAGGCGGCCTCGGTCAAACGGCACCTGGTCTTCACCGGCTCCCCCGGCACGGGCAAGACGACGGTGGCCCGGCTCTACGGCGAGATCCTCGCGTCCCTGGGGGTGCTGGAGAAGGGCCATCTGGTCGAGGTGTCCCGGGTGGACCTGGTGGGTGAGCACATCGGCTCGACGGCGATCCGCACCCAGGAGGCCTTCCAGCGGGCGCGCGGCGGTGTGCTGTTCATCGACGAGGCGTACGCGCTGTCCCCGGAGGACGCCGGGCGCGACTTCGGCAAGGAGGCCATCGACACGCTGGTGAAGCTGATGGAGGACCACCGGGACGCGGTGGTGGTGATCGTCGCGGGCTACACGGCCGAGATGGAGCGGTTCCTCTCCGTCAACCCCGGTGTGGCCTCCCGCTTCTCCCGGACCATCACCTTCGGCGACTACGGCCCCGAGGAACTGCTCAGGATCGTGGAGCAGCAGGCCGAGGAGCACGAGTACCGGCTGGCGCCGGGCGCTTCGGAGGAGTTGCTGAAGTACTTCACCGCGATCCCTAAGGGCGCCGCGTTCGGCAACGGCCGGACGGCGCGTCAGACCTTCGAGGCGATGGTGGAACGGCACGCCGGCCGGGTCGCCCAGCTCGCGGACCCCAGCACCGACGACCTGACCCTGCTGTACGGGGAGGACCTGCCCGAGCTGCCCTGACCGAAGCGCCCCGGGCCGTCAGCGTTCGGGGTGTTCCGGACGCTGTGTGGGCAGGTCCGGGCGCAGGCGGGCCAGGAGGCGTGCTCGTTCACGGGCGAACGCCGGGTCGGCCTGGTAGTCGGAGTGGCCGAGGACCGGGGCCGGAAGCGGGTGCTCGGGGGTACGGCCGTAGGCGAGGGGGTCGCGCAGGGGCTCGTGGTCGACCTCGGGGCCGCGGCCGCCGGGGACCCGGACCGGGCCGCCGATGGGGTCGGTGGGGCGGTGGAGGTTGCGCCAGCAGGCGACGTCCCGGTGCAGCGCGGCCAGCGCGGGCGGGCCGAAGTGGGCCGGGAACCATCGGCCGTAGAGGCGCTCCAGCGGGGAGCCGTAGGTGAGCAGGGCCACCCGTCCGCGGGCCGACGGGCCGAGCTGCCAGGCGGCGGACGCGGCCAGCACGCTGCCCTGGGAGTGGCCGGACAGGACCAGCCTGCCGCCGGTGCGCGCCGTCCAGGTGGCCATCCGCCAGGTCAGGTCCGGCACCGCGCGCTCGGCGTAGCAGGGCGGGGCGAAGGGGTGGGCGGCGCGCGGCCAGAACGTGCCGACGTCCCAGAGGATGCCGATGGTGCGCCGCGCGGAGGCGTCCCGGTAGGCACGCCGGCCCCAGGTGACGAACAGCAGGAACCCTATTCCGACCAGCCAGGAACCCAGCGCCTGCGAGGTCTCGGCGACCGCGCGGACCACGCCGTACGTCCCGCGGGCCGCTCCTTCGGGAGGCTCGCCGGTGGCCAGGGCGCCCGCGAGCGCGACGGTACCCAGCGACAGGGTGGTGGCGCAGAGCACGCCGATGACCAGCGGCGCCCGGTCGGTGAGGGTGGCCGTGGCCCGTGCATGGGCGATACGGCGGGTACGGGCGGGGTCCTCGGGTTCGCCCGGATGCTCGTGCCGTACCCGGTCGCGCTCGGTGCGGGCGAGCCGGGCGGTGCGCCGGGCCAGGTGGGCGGCGAGGGGCAGCAGCACCGCGAGCAGCGGAGGGATGACGGAGGCCTGCCAGGTCAGCAGCACCGGCGGCCCGTCGAGGAGGACACGGGTGCCGTCCAGCCAGTCGGCGACGCGCTGCGCGACGCCGCCGGACATGACCCCGCCCAGCGCGCAGGCGAGCAGTGCCACCGCCGGCCCGCCGAGGCCGCGTCCCGCGGCGCGCGGGTCGGGGCGCCGGCGGTACAGGTCGCGGGCGACGACGGCGAGGACGACGACGAGCAGTCCCTGGGCCAGCATGAGGGTGCCGAAGGCGGCGTCACCGGGCAGCCGGCCGGCGGACCGCCAGCCGGGGCGGGACCAGCCGGCGTGGACGAGGGTGAGCAGCAGCAGGACGAGGGCGCCGAGCGGCAGGCCGCGTACGAGGTGGCGGTCGAGCCTGTGGTCGGGGCGCCGCTCGGTGCGGCCGCGGCGGCAGACGACGCACACCACGGCCGCCGCGCAGCAGAGCAGGGCCGCGCCGAGGAGCCGGCCGAGCAGGTCGAGGGCGGCCGGCCCGCCGGGGCGGTGGTCGAAGCGGGCCGTGGGCACGGCGACGGCGGCGGCGACGGTGAGCAGACCGGCCGCGGTGTGGGCGGCGCGCAGCCGGGCCACCAGGCGGCGCCCGTACCAGAACCCGGGCCGGGCCAGGGCGCTCCCGTCGGTCTGCGGCCCCGGGTCGCGGGACATCGGCCGGTGGGACTCGTAGGCGTTCCAGGTGCGGTGCGAGAGGTACCAGAGCAGCGCGGTCAGCGCGGCCGGGACCAGCGCGGCGAGCGCGAGGCGACGGCCCGGCCGGGTCCACCAGGCGTCTCCGGCCACGGCCGGCGAGAGGAAGCCCAGCCAGGTGTGGCGGCGGGCGCAGTCCGGGACGCCGGCGCACTGCCAGGCGACCAGGTCGAGCGCGACCTCGCAGGCGGCGGCCGTGAACAGCACGGTCAGGGTGAGCGCGGCCAGCCGCACGAGGACGCCGTAGAACCGGACGGTCCGCCTGCGTCCGTGGGTGGCGGGGCGCATCCAGTGGGCGAGGTTGACCACCATGAAGGGCAGCAGCAGGAGCCACAGGGCGCGGGTGCCGTCGCCGGAGGTGAGGTTGCACCAGACGTACGCCTCCCGGACCGGTTCGCCGCGGGGACCTTGCGCGGCGGCCGGCTTCCCGGCGTCGGCGGCGCGCCGGAAGATCGCGGCCGTGTCGTCGCCGGTGATCCGGACGGTGCGCGGGTCGTCGAGCATCTTCTCGGGAGTGGCGCCGCCCACCCCGTGCACCAGGAGTTCGAGCTCGGCGCCGGCCGGTGCGGGCCGTAGGGCGGAGCCGTCCGTCTGCGGCCCGGTGAGGCGTTGCCGCGGACGTTCCACTGTCAGCACCTCCCCCGTGACGCGCCTGCCGGGCAGCTGCCCACGCGGGCTTCAGGTTCTCCGTTTCCGGGCCCGCGTACACCTCCGGCCGGCGAATCCCGCCAATCCGTGTGACAGGACCCGGGTCACCGGCGCCGGATACCGGCCGTGATGGCATGTGCGCGTCGGGAAGGTGGTGGCGCGACCGCCGCCGTCCCGTGAAAGGATGGAGCGCCCCTGCCCCGCGGGCCGCCGGACCACCAGGTCGGAGCCGGTACGGCGGGCGGGTCGGACGACGGATCGCGGCGAAGGGACCGGAGCGCACGTGAGCGAGAATCAGAACCTCCTCGCGGAGCAGCGCCGCGCCCTGATCCTGGACGAGGTCCGGCGCCGGGGCGGCGTCCGGGTCAACGAGCTGACCCGCAAGCTCGGCGTGTCCGACATGACGGTGCGGCGCGATCTGGACGCGCTGGCCCGTCAGGGAATGCTGGAGAAGGTGCACGGCGGCGCGGTACCGGTGGTCGAGGCGAGCACGCACGAGCCCGGTTTCGAGGCGAAGTCGGCTCTGGAGCTGACCGCCAAGGAGGACATCGCGCGGTCCGCCGCCCGGCTGGTGATGCCGGGCGCGGCGATCGCCCTGTCCGGCGGCACGACGACCTACGCGCTCGCGCAGCACCTGCTGGAGGTGCCCGACCTGACCGTGGTGACGAACTCGGTGCGGGTCGCCGACGTCTTCCACGCCGCGCAGCGCACGTCCGGGCAGCGGCAGGGCGCGGCGACGGTGGTGCTGACCGGCGGGGTGCGCACCCCGTCCGACTCGCTGGTGGGGCCGGTCGCCGACCAGGCGATCGCCGCGCTCCACTTCGATCTGCTCTTCCTGGGCGTCCACGGGATATCGGTGGAGGCCGGACTGTCCACGCCGAACCTCGCGGAGGCCGAGACGAACCGCCGGCTCGTGCAGTCGGCGCGCCGGGTCGTGGTGGTGGCCGACCACACCAAATGGGGGACGGTCGGCCTGAGTTCGTTCGCCGGGCTGGCCCAGGTGGACACGCTGGTCACCGACGCGGGTCTGCCCGCCGAGGCGCGCACCGAGATCGCCGAGCATCTGCACCGGCTGGTGGTGGCGGGCGAGACCGAGGGCGACGAGGAGGTCTGACCGCGCGCCGGCCGGGGGTCTCAGTCCGGCCAGACGCCCGTGGCCAGCAGCGACTCGATGGCGGCGGTGTACGGGGCGATGTCCAGGCCCTGCTCCTCGAGCCAGGAGTCGGAGTAGTACTTGTCCAGGTAGCGGTCACCGGGGTCGCACAGCAGGGTGACGACGCTGCCGGTGCGGCCCTCGGCCACCATCTCGGAGACGATCTTCAGCGCGCTCCACAGGCCGGTACCCGTCGAGCCGCCCGCCTTGCGGCCGATGGCCCGCTCCAGGGCGCGGACGGCGGCCACGCTCGCGGCGTCCGGGACCTTCATCATCCGGTCGATCGCGCCGGGCACGAAGCTCGGCTCCATGCGCGGCCGGCCGATGCCCTCGATCCGGGAGCCGCAGTCGCAGGTGACGTCCGGGTCGCCGGTGGTCCAGCCCTCGAAGAAACAGGAGTTGTCCGGGTCGGCGACACAGATGCGGGTGTCGTACTGCATGTAGTGCACGTAGCGCGCGAGGGTCGCCGAGGTACCGCCGGTGCCGGCCGTGGCGACGATCCAGGCCGGCTCCGGGAAGCGCTCCAACTCCAGTTGCCGGAAGATGGATTCGGCGATGTTGTTGTTGCCGCGCCAGTCGGTGGCCCGCTCGGCGTAGGTGAACTGGTCCATGTAGTGGCCGCCGGTCTCCACCGCGAGGCGGGCGGACTCCTCGTACATCTTCCGGGAGTCGTCCACGAAGTGGCACCGGCCGCCGTGGAACTCGATCAGACGGCACTTCTCGGCGCTCGTCGTGCGCGGCATGACCGCGATGAAGGGCACACCGATCAGCTTGGCGAAGTACGCCTCGGAGACGGCCGTGGAGCCGCTGGACGCCTCGATCACCGGGCGGTCCGGCCGGATCCAGCCATTGCACAGGCCGTAGAGGAACAGGGAGCGGGCGAGCCGGTGCTTGAGGCTGCCGGTGGGGTGGGTCGACTCGTCCTTCAGGTAGAGGTCGATGCCCCACCGCTCGGGCAGCGGGAAGCGCAGCAGGTGCGTGTCCGCCGAGCGGTTGGCGTCGGCCTGGACCTTGCGGACGGCGTCTTTCAGCCAGCTGCGGTAGGCGGCGTCGCTGCGGTCGACGTCGAGGGTAACGCCGGTCCGGTTCTGTGGGGTCGTGCTCACGGCGGGGCTCCTTACGCTGAGCGTTGACGGCACCTCGAGCGGCCGGCTCCTCGCATCATAAGCACCTTGCACACCTCTTCCCACCTGCATAAACGCATCTTTGGGCCGCCCAAAGGGACGCCTGGGCACAGCGGTGCGGGTCCCTCGGGGGCGC
Source organism: Streptomyces cellostaticus (assembly GCF_023630175.1). Taxonomy (GTDB): domain Bacteria; phylum Actinomycetota; class Actinomycetes; order Streptomycetales; family Streptomycetaceae; genus Streptomyces; species Streptomyces cellostaticus_A. The sequence goes on from NZ_JALLIN010000037.1 coordinate 58,242, forward strand.
ATTGGCGCGAGTGCTCCGGGCGCCCTTCGCGCACGCCCCCCGCGCACTGGTGCTCCCGCCCTCGCCGGGGCAGACTGCACCGGACGGGACCCTCGTCCCGGACGGCGGCGCACACCGGACAGTCGTGGCGCACACCGGACCACAGCACCGCGTCGGCCCGGACCGGTACGACCGGACACGGGCCGGATCCGGACCCACTCGGTCCGGCACCGCGGCGAAGGACGCGCACAAGGGGGCGGCAGGACATGGCGGAGCCGGAGTTCACGGCCAAGGGCGTGCGGATCGACAAGCGGCTGCGTTCGCTCACCCGGGCCGGGCAGGTCCGGATCAGCGACGGGCGGGTGGAGTTGCTCACCAGCTACGGCAGCGAGATCGACAGTGCGCCGGTGCAGGCGGTGCGGGCATCCAGGCCGTGGTTCGCCCCGGAGGACCGGGCGCACGCGGACCTCAACGGCAAGCGGTACTCGCTGACGCTGGGCGAGCACGATCCCGCACCGGGCGAGCCGGGGCCGCCCGCGGCGCGGCGGTTCATCGAAGCGGTGCGCCGCGCGGCCGGGCGCGGCGGCTGACCGGCGGCCGAGGGCGGCGAGTTGCGGGAGCGCATCCGCTGCGTCACGCTGGTCTCACGTCACTCTGGGTTTACCGGCGATAACGCTGCGAACCAGCTCGCCGGCCCTGACAGCAGGCGGACGTTTGGACGCAAGCACCCTGCTGGATCCGTTTGTTCTCCGTGTTTCCTCCGGTTCCTCCGGACCTCACATCGGGGAGTCGCAGCCGTGATCAGTCACTCAAGCAGGCACTGCACGGTGGAGCTCCAAGCCCTGCCGTCGCGGATCGGCCAGGTCCGCAGAATCGTATCTGCACAATTGCGCTACTGGCATATGGACCCGCTGATCGACCGGGCCGCGCTCGGTGTCACCGAGCTGCTCAGCAACGTCCACCGGCACGCCCGGCCCGACAAGTCGTGCACCGTCGAGCTGGAACTGCTGGTCGACCGGCTCACCGTCTCGGTGCGCGACCACGATCCCCGTCTCCCCGTGGTCGCCGACGCCGTGGAGGCGCCGGAACTCGTCCCGCTGGCCACCTGCGGGCGGGGGCTCGCGATGGTGGCGGCGCTGAGCGAGAGCTGGGGGGCGCGCCCCGAGGGCGACGACGGCAAGGTCGTGTGGTTCACCCTGCCCGCGCCGTCCACGGCGGTCCGGCAGCCGGCCCGCTCGCCGCGGCCCGCGGCCGAGCGGCGGCCCGCGCCCCGGCTCACCGGGGTGCGGCGGGCCCCGGTGGCGGCCACGCCGGTCACCGCCGCGCCCACGCCCGTCGCCGTGGCGCCTGCCCCCGCTCCCGCCCCCGCCGTGGCGCACGCCCCGGCCGTGACGTCCGCTCCCGCCCGGTCGGCCGTCGCCGGCTGACCGGGCGGTGACGCCACCACGGACCGCGGACGGGGCGGGCCGGGACGGCCCGCCCGTCCGTGTGCCATGACCATCCGTGTGCCATGACCGGGCGTCAGAAGGGTTCCCGGGCCGGCCGCGCACCGCCCGGAACCGGCACGCGTACGAACCCCGCGGGCCCGGCACCCGCGGCGGCCCGGCCGCGGCCACCGGCACCCTCGGCTCAGGCCGAGGCGTTTGCGTAGCGCCCGAGGACCGGTTCCAGGTGGTCGACGCACGGTCCTTCCAGTCCGGCCGCTCCGGCCTGCGGGCGGACCAGTTCGATCTGGTCGAACTCGGGCTCGCGGCCCTCGCCCGTCTCCGTGCTCACCAGCCGCGCGTACCGCTCACGCAGTTCCCGGCCGGAGCTCGGCGGGGCGAGGAACACGACGCCGACACCGCCTCCCGCGCCCCGGGTGGTCAGCCACAGCCTCAGGGCTCCGGCGGGGGTGGCGGAGCCGGTCTCCTCTGCCAGCTCGCGGGCCGCGTGCCGGCGCAGGCCGTCGACGTCCAGCTCGACTCCCTCGTCCGGGGGTTCGACACTCCCGCCGGGGAGCTGCCAGCGGCCCGGCGCCGCGGTCGAGGCGGCCATCCGCCCCACCAGCAGGCGCCCGTCCTCGGACGGCTGCGCCACGGAGACGAACAGCGAGGAGCACACCGGCGCGTCCGGCAGCTCCCGCAGGGCGCGGTGACGGTAGGTGGCCCGGGCCCACGACAGCACCAGTGCGTCCCGCCCGTCCCGCTCCAGGCCCGTCAGCGCGGCCACCGGACCGTCGAAGAGCGCCGGATTGGCCCGCACCGCCTCCTCCCACCGGCGGTCCACGGCCGCCCGGTGCGCCGGGGACAGTTCGGGCAGGACGGTCTCGACGAGCCGGATGCGCGGGGGGGACAGCAGCTCCACCCGGCCGGCCCGGATCACAGCGCCGCCAGCGGATCGTCCAGGACCGGCTGCCAGGCCAGCTCCGCCGCGCCCACCAGGCTGTTGTGGTCCAGGGTGCAGGCCAGGACGGGGACTCCGCCGCTCTGCCCCCACAGACTGCGGTCGGCGACCACCGCGCGCAGGCGGGCGGGGTCGGCGTCGAGCAGGGTGCGGTGCAGGCCGCCCAGGATGATGCGGTCGGGGTTGAGGATGTTGACCAGGCCGGCCAGGCCCAGCCCGAGGCGGTCGATCAGGGCCTCGGCGGCGCCGCGCACGGACGGGTCGGCGTACTGGTCGCGCAGCATCTCGTTGGCCTGCTGCAGCAGGGAGACCTCGGGGCCCGGATCGCGGCCCGCCTCGACGAGCAGGGCCAGCGGGTCCGTCTCGACGTCCAGGCAGCCGCGGCTGCCGCAGTGGCAGGGGCGGCCCTCCGGGTTGACGGTGAGGTGCCCGACCTCCAGGGCGAGCCCCGAACTCCCGGTGTGCAGACGGCCGTCGAGGACCAGCGCGCCGCCCACGCCCCGGTGCCCGGTGGCCACGCACAGCAGGTCCCTGGCGCCGCGGCCGGCGCCGTGCCGGTGCTCGGCGAGCGCGGCGAGGTTGACGTCGTTGGCCGCGAAGGCGGGGCCGGTGATGCCGGCGGCGCGCACGCACCGCGCGAAGATTTGACGGACCGGCGCCCCCACCGGCCAGGCCAGGTGGAGCGGGTTCAGGGCCAGGCCGTCCGGTTCGGCGACCGCGGAGGGCACGGCGAGTCCGGCGCCCACGCAGCGGCGGCCGGTGGTGCGCAGGAGTTCGGCGCCCGCCTCGACGACGGAGCCCAGGACCTTCGCCGGGTCGGCGTCGACGGTCTCGCAGCCGGGCGCCGTCGCCACGATCCGCCCGCCGAGCCCCACCAGTGCGGCCCGGAAGCCGTCGGCGTGGACCTGCGCGGCGAGCACCACCGGGCCGTCCTCGGCGACCTCGAGGCGGTGCGAGGGGCGCCCCTGGGAACCGGCCGCCGCGCCCGGCCGGGCGTTCACCCGGATCAGCCCGAGCGCCTCCAGTTCGGCGGCCACCGCACCGGCGGTCGCCCGGGTGACCCCGAGTTCGGCGGTCAGCACGGCCCGGGTCGGTGCCCGTCCGGTGTGCACGAGCTCCAGCGCCGGTCCGAGCGCACCGCGCCCCCGGTCCAGCCGCGCCCTGGAGGTGATCCCTTCCCCCGCCTTCCGGGGGTCCGCCTTGCCGGTCATGAGGGGAGTCTCCCATGATCCGCAGCCGTCGTGGCCTGCCCCGGTCGGACCTACAACCCGCCGACCCGCAGGGTGAGGTTCAGCCGCCCGGTCAGTCCCAGTTCCGGCGGCGCCGTGCCCGGACGCACCCGCGGCACTCCGTGATGGGCGAGGCGGGACGGCCCGCCGAACACGAACAGATCGCCGCTGCGCAGCTCGACGTCCGTGTACGGCCTGGTGCGGGTCTCGGTGTTGCCGAACCGGAAGACGCAGGTGTCGCCGAGGCTCAGCGACACCACCGGCGCGTCCGACCGCTCGTCGGCGTCGCGGTGCATGCCCATGCGGGCGTCGCCGTCGTAGAAGTTGATCAGCGCGATGTCGTAGGGCGCGGCCGGGAGCGCCCGCGGCCCGAGCGCCTCGGACACGGCGGCCCGGGCCAGCTCGTCCAGCCAGGCCGGGAACGGCTTCACGGGCGCGCCGTCACCGTCGACGGCGGTGGGGGCGTAGCCGTACGGGTACCAGTGCCGGCCCAGGCAGACCTGCCGGGCGCTCATCGTGCCGCCGCCGGGCGTGCGGACGGTGCGCAGGCCGGCCGGGGGCCGGGCCCACGCGCGGCAGTCGGTGAGCAGCGCGCGCTGCCGCTCGGCGGGCAGCCAGCCCGGGACGTGCACGGCGCCCGGCGCGACCCGCGCCGGCTCCCGGGCGAACAGCTCGGCATCCATGCCGTCCATCCTGCACGAACGGTCGTGAGCTGCGGCTCGGCTAGCCTGGGGCGCGATGAGCGACCGTATGACGACACCGTGGGGCGAGTTCGAGCTGTCCCGCTTCCCCGACGATCCCCGCGACCCGCTGCGTGCCTGGGACGCCTCCGACGCGTACCTGCTGCGGCACCTGGCCGAGGAGGGGGTGCCGCTGACGGGCACGGTCGTGGTGGTCGGCGACCGCTGGGGCGCGCTGGTCACGGCGCTCGCCGGGTACCGGCCGACGCAGATCACCGACTCCTTCCTCGGGCAGGAGGCGACCCGGGCGAATCTGGCCCGGGCGGGTGTCGAGCCCGGTGCCGTGCGGCTGCTGACCACACAGGATCCGCCCCCGGAGCGGGTGGACGTGCTGCTGGTCCGGGTGCCGAAGAGCCTCGCCCTGCTGGAGGACCAGTTGCTGCGGCTCGCACCCGCCGTGCACGCGGGCACGGTGGTGGTCGGCACCGGGATGGTGAAGGAGATCCACACGTCCACGCTGCGCCTGTTCGAGCGGATCCTCGGTCCCACCCGGACCTCACTGGCCCGGCAGAAGGCCCGGCTGATCCTCTGCTCACCGGACCCCGCCCTGGAGCGGCCCGCCAACCCGTGGCCGTACGGCTACGACCTTCCCGAGGACGCCGGGGCGCTCTCCGGGCGCCCGGTCGTCAACCACGCGGGCGTCTTCTGCGCCGACCGGCTCGACATCGGCACCCGCTTCTTCCTGCGGCACCTGCCGGCCGGGCCGGGTACCGGACGGGTGGCGGACCTCGGCTGCGGCAACGGTGTGGTCGGCACGGCGATGGCACTGGCCGATCCGGAGGCCGAAGTGCTGTTCGTGGACGAGTCGTTCCAGGCCGTGGCCTCCGCCGAGGCGACCTACAGGGCCAACGGGGTCCCGGGGCACGCGGAGTTCCGGGTCGGGGACGGGCTGTCCGGGGTGGCGCCCGGCAGTGTGGACCTCGTGCTGAACAACCCGCCGTTCCACTCCCACCAGGCGACCACCGACGCGACGGCCCGGCGGATGTTCGCCGGGGCGAAGCGGGCGCTGCGCCCCGGCGGCGAGCTGTGGGTGGTCGGCAACCGGCATCTGGGCTACCACGTCGGGCTGAAGCGGCTGTTCGGCAACAGCGGGCTGGTGGCGAGCGACCCGAAGTTCGTGGTGCTGAGGGCGGTCAAGCGGGACTGACCGCCCGCCCCGAGGGAGGTGTGCTCCGGCCGCGGGTGAGGACCCCGATGATCCGGGCCACCTCCCGGGACATGGCGTCCCGGCCCTCGCGCAGGTACGTGCGGGAGTCGACGGCTCGCGGGTGGGCGGCCAGGAAGTCCCTGATCGCACCGGTCATGGCGGCGTTGAGTGCGGTGCCCACGTTGACCTTGGCGATGCCGCCCGCGACGGCGGCCACCAGGCCGTGGTCCGGCACGCCGGAGGAACCGTGCAGGACCAGGGGTACGGGCAGCGCGGCGGACAGCCGCCCCAGCAGGGCGTGGTCCAGGGCCGCGGTACGGGTGGTCATCGCGTGGGCGCTGCCGACGGCCACGGCCAGCGCGTCGACTCCGGTGGCGGTGACGAAGTCGCCCGCCTGGCCGGGGTCGGTGCGCGCCCCGGGTGCGTGGGCGTCGAGCGGGGCCCGGCCGTCCTTGCCGCCGATCTGCCCCAGCTCGGCCTCGATCCACAGGTTCCGGGCGTGCGCCCAGTCGGCGGCCGCCCGGGTCGCGGCGAGGTTGTCGGCGTAGGGCAGGTGGGCGGCGTCGTACATCACCGAGCCGAACCCGGCGCCGGGTGCCTGGCGCAGCAGGTCGTCGCTCCGGACGTGGTCGAGGTGCAGCGCGACGGGGACCCCGGCGCGTTCGGCGGCGGCGACGGCGGCACGGGCCAGTGGCAGCAGACGCCCGTGGCGGAACTTCACGGCGTTCTCGCTGACCTGGAGGATCACGGGGGCGCCGGCGGACTCGGCCCCGGTGATGACGGCCTCGACGTGTTCCAGGGTGATGATGTTGAACGCGGCGACGGCGGAGCGGTCTTCGGCGGCGCGGTCGACCAGCTCGCCGGTGGTCGCGAGGGACACGGCCCGTCTCCCTTCCGGAGCGTGGGTCAGGAGGCGAGGATCACCGAGCGGGTGAGGTGGCGCGGGCGGTCGGGGTCGAGGCCCCGGTGGGCGGCGACGGCGACCGCGAGGCGCTGGACGCGGACGAGTTCGGCGAGCGGGTCGAGGGTGCCCGCGATCCACGTCCCGCCCGTGCGTCGGACCTGTTCGGCGAGGCCGGCGGGTGCCTCGCCCAGCATCCAGGTGGCGGTGCCCTCGGTGGTGACGCTGATCGGCCCGTGCCGGTACTCCATCGCCGGGTAGGCCTCGGTCCAGGACAGCGAGGCCTCCCGCATCTTCAGGCCGGCCTCGTTCGCGAGACCCACGGTCCAGCCGCGTCCCAGGAACGTGAACTGCGCGCGGTCGACCAGGTCTTCGGGCAGCGGGGTCGCGAGGGCCGTGCGGGCGTCGGCGACGACGGCCGCGGTGTGCAGGCCGAGGTGGGCGCGCAGCACGGTGAGCGCGGTGGTGGCGAACCGGGTCTGGACGACGGAGCGTTCGTCGGCGAAGTCCAGCACGACGAGGTCGTCGGCGGCCGACTTCACCGGGGTTTCGGGGTCGGCGGTGATCGCCGTGGTCCTGGTTCCTCCGCTCAACCACCGGAGCAGTTCCAGCACTTCGGTGGTGGTGCCGGAGCGGGTGAGGGCGACGACCCGGTCGTAGGACCGTCCCGGCGGGAACTCGGAGGCCGCGAAGGCGTCCGTCTCCCCGTGCCCGGCGCTCTCGCGCAGGGCGGCCACCGCCTGCGCCATGAAGTACGACGTCCCGCATCCGACGATCGCGGCCCGCTCGCCCGGCGCCGGGAGCGCCCCGGCGTGCCGCCCCGCCTCCTCGGCCCCACGTATCCAGCATGCGGGCTGGCTGTTCAGCTCCTCCTCGACATGGCGCATGCCACACCCTCCCCTTGGTGATTGTTCTTGCAAGATATAGCGGCCTTTCGAGCAGAATCAAGCATTCGAGCGGAAGTGAGGTGCGCTAGGGTCGCCGGGAACACGGAGAACGGAGGCCGCGGATGTCCCGGGACGCCCGCTGGAAGGCGCTGCTGGAACTGCTCGTGGAGCGCGGCCGGCTGGAGGTCGAGGAGGTGGCGGCCGAGCTCGGGGTGTCGGCCGCCACGATCCGCCGCGACCTCGACCAGCTCGCCGAGCAGCAGATGCTGGTGCGCACTCGGGGCGGGGCGGTGGTGCACGGGGTGTCGTACGAGCTGCCGTTGCGCTACAAGACGGCCCGCCGCGCGTCGGAGAAGCAGCGGATCGCCAAGGCGGTGGCGGATCTCGTGGCGCCGGGCGAGGCGGTGGGGCTGACCGGCGGCACGACCACCACCGAAGTGGCACGCGCGCTCGCCGTGCGCGGCGACCTGGGAGCCGACTCACCCGCCCTGACCGTCGTCACCAACGCGCTCAACATCGCCAACGAGCTGGCGGTACGGCCCCAGTTCAAGATCGTGGTGACCGGCGGGGTCGCGCGTCCGCAGTCGTACGAGCTCGTCGGCCCGCTCGCGGACGGGGTACTCGGGCAGATCACCCTGGACGTGGCGGTGCTCGGCGTGGTCGCGTTCGACGTCACGCACGGCGCCGCGGCGCACGACGAGGCGGAGGCCGCGATCAACCGGCTGCTGTGCGAACGCGCCGAGCGGGTGGTCGTGGCCGCCGACTCCAGCAAGCTGGGACGGCGGGCCTTCGCCCGCATCTGCGCGGCGGGGCAGGTGGACACGCTGGTCACGGACACGGCGGTCGCCGCGGAGACCGCGCACCGCTTCGAGGAGGCGGGAATCCGGGTGCTGGCGGTGTGACGGCCGGCGCGCGGGCGCGCCGGGCCGCCTCCGGACCGGAGGCGCCCGCCGGCACGGCCCGGCCGTCGACGGCGCGCTCAGTAGCCGCTGCGGTCGGCCTTCACGAATCCGGCGCCGCGCTGGTCGTTGCAGCCGGACACCGCCCGGCCCTCGGGGTCCGGCCAGGACTGCCGGGCCTGCAGCGCGACGCTCACCAGGGTCAGCAGCAGGTCGACGTCGCTGGCCGCGTCGAGCCGGAGGGTGACCCACGGGGAGCCCGGCACGATTCGGACCGCGCCGGAGGCCCTCAGGTCCTTGGCGAACCGCCGGATGGCCCGGTCGGTCAGCCGCAGGTCGACATCCCGGTCGGAGTGGAAGTGGACGATCTCACCCTCGGCCGAGTCGACCGCCTCTCCCGTGCCACAGCTCGGGAGGGCTCGTCTCAGGTCCGGCCAGGTCGCCAGTTGCGCGAGCGCGCGCGAGGCCAACGTCATGGGGCCATCATGGCCTGCTCACCCCTCGGCAACCAGCCGGTGCGCAAGCATTAACCGACCTGTATCCGCTCGGGTTTCCGGTGCCCGGACACCCGAGCGCACGCGGAAGGCCCCTGAACTCGGCCTCCTTGACCCCACCGCGGCGGCCCGCGCGGCGGCACGCCTCTCGGGCCGCCCGCCATCGGCTTCATGACCGACCGGCTTTCCCTGCCCACCGCGCTCACCGGCATGGCGGCACCGGGCCGCTCCGGTCGCCCCCCCCCGTCACGCGGGCCCGTGAACTCGCGGGCCGGAAAAAGGAGTCTCCCCGAAGGCGCCCCATCGGGCAGACTCACCGCCATGGAGACTGCCGAGTTCCTTCATGCGCTGGACCGGGAAGGGCGGCTGCTGGCCGCGGCCGCCGAGATCGCGGGCACGGACGCCAAGGTGCCGACGTGCCCGCAGTGGCAGGTACGGGACCTGCTGCGGCACACGGGCACCGTGCACCGGTGGGCCACCGCGATCGTCGCCGACGGGCTCACCGCCCCGCGCCCCCTCCCGGACGAGCCCGAGCTGGACGGGGCCGAACTGGTGGCGTGGTACCGGGAAAGCCACCGCCGGCTGGTCGAGACGCTGGCCGGCGCCCCGGCGGACCTGGACTGCTGGACGTTCCATCCGGCGCCCTGCCCGTCGCCGCTGACGTTCTGGACCCGCCGGCAGGCCCACGAGACGGCCGTGCACCGTTATGACGCGGAGACGTCGCGGGGCGGTCCGGCGTCCCCGGTGTCCGCCGGATTCGCCGCGGACGGTGTCGAAGAGCTGCTGCGCGGCCTCCACGCCCGGGCGCGGAGCCGGGTCCGTACCGACCGCCCGCGCGTACTGCGGGTACGCGCGGTGGACGCGGGCTCGGAAGCCGTGTGGACCGTACGGCTGTCCGACCGGCCGCCGGTGACCTCGCGGAACGCGGACGGCGACGCGGATGCCGAACTGACCGGCACGGCGGAGCAGTTGTACCTCGCGCTGTGGAACCGGGCACCGGTGCCGAACGTGACGGGCGACCGCGCGCTGGCGGCGCTGTGGCGGGAGAGTTCAGGTATCTGACGTCTCGTCAGTCCGACTCGGCCAGCATCCGGCCGAGCACCGCGCGCTGCACCGGACGCACCTCGCCGTGCAGCGCGCGCCCCTTCGCCGTGAGGGCCACGCGGACCCCGCGCCGGTCCTCCTCGCACATGGCCCGGCACACCAGGCCGTCCTTCTCCAGGCGGCCGATCAGGCGGGACAGGGCGCTCTGGCTCAGATGGACCCGCTCGGAGATCTCCTGCACACGGTAGGTGCAGCCGCCGTCCGCCGCCGCACCCTCGGCGAGCACGTCGAGCACCTCGAAGTCACTGGCGCACAGGCCGTGTCCGTGCAGCGCCCGGTCGAGCTCGCACTGGGTGCGGGCATGCAGGGACAGGATGTCCCGCCACTGCTCCACGAGTGCGTGCTCGGCGTCCTTCCCCGTCATGGGCGCACCGTAGCAGAGAATCGCGATTGTTGCATCGTAATTAAATGCAATTGCATCTGATGCGCGTGCATGTAGTCTCACCGCATGACCTCTCCGCTCACCACCCCCGCCGCCGAGGGACGCTGGACTCCCCGGCTGTGGGGCACCCTGCTGGTGCTGTGCGCCGCGATGTTCCTGGACGCCCTCGACGTGTCCATGGTCGGCGTCGCGCTGCCGTCCATCGGCGCCGATCTCCATCTGTCCACGTCGACGCTGCAATGGATCGTCAGCGGCTACATCCTGGGGTACGGCGGGCTGCTGCTGCTCGGCGGCCGCACCGCCGACCTGCTGGGCCGGCGCCGGGTGTTCCTGGTGGCGCTCGGCGTCTTCGCGCTGGCCTCGCTGCTGGGCGGGGTGGTGGACTCCGGTCCGCTGCTCATCGCCAGCCGCTTCGTCAAGGGGCTGAGCGCGGCCTTCACCGCCCCGGCGGGCCTGTCGATCATCACGACGACGTTCCCCGAGGGGCCGCTGCGCAACCGTGCGCTCTCCATCTACACCACCTGCGCCGCCACCGGGTTCTCCATGGGCCTGGTCCTCTCCGGCCTGCTCACCGAGGCCAGTTGGCGCCTCACCATGCTGCTGCCCGCGCCGATCGCGGTGATCGCCCTGCTGGCCGGACTCCGGCTGCTGCCCCGCAGCAACCGGGAGGAGAACCGCGGCGGCTACGACATCCCGGGCGCCGTCCTCGGCACCGCCTCGATGCTGCTGCTGGTCTTCACCGTGGTCCAGGCACCGGAGGCCGGCTGGGCCTCGGCCCGCACTCTGCTGTCCTTCCTGGCCGCGGCCGTCCTGCTCACCGCGTTCGTCCTCGTGGAGCGGCGCTCGCCGAGCCCGCTGATCCGGCTCGGTGTGCTGCGCTCGGCCGGTCAGATCCGCGCCCAGCTCGGCGCGGTGGCCTTCTTCGGCTCCTACGTCGGCTTCCAGTTCCTCACCACGCTCTACATGCAGTCGCTGCTCGGCTGGTCGGCGCTGCACACGGCACTCGCCTTCCTGCCGGCGGGCGCGCTGGTGGCGATCTCCTCGACGAAGGTCGGCGCGATCGTCGACCGGTTCGGCACCACGCGGCTGATCGCGACCGGCTTCGCGCTGATGGTCGCCGGGTACGCGCTGTTCCTGCGCGTCGATCTGGACCCGGTGTACGCGGTCGCGATCCTGCCGTCGATGCTGCTGATAGGCGCGGCCTGCGCGCTGGTCTTCCCCTCGCTCAACATCCAGGCCACCAACGGGGTCGACGACCACGAACAGGGCATGGTCTCCGGGCTGCTGAACACCTCGGTCCAGGTGGGCGGCGCGATCTTCCTGGCGGTCGTCACGGCCGTGGTGACCGCGTCCGCGCCCGCCACCGCCACCCCGCAGGGCGTCCTGGACAGCTACCGGCCGGGCTTCATGGTGGTCACCGGGATCGCCCTGGCCGGTCTGCTGATGACGCTGACCGGAGCGCGCGGCCGCCGGAGCCGGCCGTCGATCGTCGTCACCCGGTCCACCGCGCAGACCGTGGCGGAGGCCCGAACGGAACCCGTGCCGGTCCGCGACTAGGACCTGGTGCCGCGTCGGTCGGGCATCGGCCGTCGAGGAGCTGCGTCCGGTGGGGCCTCCCGGGCCTGTCGGCCGGCAGCCCTCGCACCGGGCGCACCCGGACCTTCGGCCGGTGCGGCGAGAGCGCCCGCCGGGCGTCGCGCCGGGGCGGACCCCGGCTGACGCGGCACCGGCCGGGGCGCTCGGTCGGGCCGGATCCGGGCGACAGACCCCGGGGAACGCATCGCGTGCGCCCGGTGGGAGTTGCATCCCGCCGGGCGCACCCTGATCGCGTACCGCCGCGATCCCGGTGCGGCCGGCCCCGGACGGAACGGGCCGGACCGGGCCGGCCCCTGGGCGAGGACGACGGGTCGCGCACGGGCGGAGTCCGCGAGGCCACCGGCGCACCCCCAACGTCAAGGACCGGCTGTCAGGCCCACGCTTCGCGCGAGCCGTTCCGCCGCGTGGCGGAAGAAGGCCGCACGGTCCTCGACCACCCGGTTGAACTGCCCGAACACCTCGAAGCCGACCAGTCCGAACAGTTCGGCCCAGGCCGCCACCAGGGCCACCACCACCTCGGAAGGCAGGTCGGGCGCCAGGTCGGCCGCCAGCCGCTCCGCCTCGGGCCGCAGTCCGGCGGGCAGGGGCAGCCCGGTGAGGCCACTGGTGCCGTGCGCGTCGCGGACGATGCCGATGAGCAGCAGTCCGACCCGCGCGGCGGCGGGGACGGTGGCCTGCGGCGCGGAGTACCCGGGCACCGGCGAGCCGTAGATCAGCGCGTACTCGTGCGGATGGGCAAGGGCCCACACGCGCACCGCCTCGCACACCGCCGTCCAGCGCCGCGCGGGATCCGCACCGGGCGCCGCGGCCACGGCCTCGGCCGCCTCACCGAGGGAGTCGTAGGCGTCGATGATCAGCGCGGTCAGCAGGTCGTCCCGGCTGGGGAAGTAGCGGTACAGCGCGGAGGAGACCATGCCCAGTTCGCGGGCGACGGCCCGCAGCGACAGCTTGGCCGCGCCCTCGTGCGCGAGCTGTCTGCGCGCCGCGTCCTTGATGGCCGCGGTCACTTCGGTCCTGGCTCGCGCGCGGGCGCCCTGTGCGGTGCTCATGGCAGCAGTGTGCCACGAGGGCGGAGCAGTGCACACAAACGAGAACGCCGAACAAAAAAGAGAGCAGTGCTCTTGCACCGGAGCACCGGTCTGCTCCACACTGGAGTCGACCGAGAGCACCGCTCTCCCGAACCGTGGGGGTCACCATGTCGTCGTCTTCCTCGCCGTACTACCTCAAGGGCAGCGCGCTGAACGTCCGGTTCAACGCGATCGTCGGCTGGCTCGCGCGGCACGGGCTCAGCCTGGCCGGCAGCGCCGAGATGTCCGTGCGCGGCCGCAAGAGCGGGCGGATGCAGCGCATCCCGGTCAACCCCCACAGCCACGAGGGTGCGCGGTACCTCGTCTCCGCGCGCGGCCACTCCCAGTGGGTGCGCAACATGCGGGTCGCCGGCGGCGGTGAGCTGCGGGTGGGCCGCAAGGTGCGCGTGTTCACCGCGGAGGAGATCCCCGACGCCGAGAAGCTCCCGATCCTGCGGACCTATCTGCGGAAGTGGGGCTGGGAGGTCAACCAGTACTTCCAGGGGGTGACGGCCGGGTCCTCCGACGAGGAGATCCTCGCGGCGGCCGGCGACCACCCCGTCTTCCGGATCACCGTCACGGAGTGACGGTCTCCTCCGCGGCCTCGGCCTCGGCCGCCACCGCGCCCCGGTTCCGGTCGAACGCGGTCAGCGCGCGCTGGGCGAGCGGATGGGAGCGGACCAGTGCACCCAGGGACGTCGAGCCCTGCGTGATCTCCTTGAACGCCTTCCACGCGGGCCGGAACCCGGTGAGGACCGCGTGGAAGACGCCGGGACGGCGCTCGAACGCGGCCAGCATCCGCTTGCCGACGCTCATCTCGACACCGAGACCCGCCTTGATCGCGAACGCGTAGTTCAGTGCCTGGCGACGGGTGTCGACGGCGTCGTGCGCCTCGGCGATCCGGACCGCCCACTCCCCCGCCAGCCGGCCCGAGCGCAGCGCGAAGGAGATGCCCTCCCGGGTCCACGGCTCCAGCAGCCCCGCCGCGTCGCCGCAGACCAGCACCCGGCCCCGGGAGAGCGGCGAGTCGTCGGCGCGGCAGCGCGTCAGATGGCCGGAGGAGATGCTCGGCTCGAAACCGGCCAGCCCGAGCCGGGCGATGAAGTCCTCCAGGTACCGCTTCGTGGCGGCGCCCTCGCCGCGCGCCGAGATCACACCGACCGTCAGCGTGTCGCCCTTGGGAAAGACCCAGCCGTAACTGCCCGGCATGGGGCCCCAGTCGATGAGTACGCGCCCCTTCCAGTCCTCGGCCACCGTCTCCGGGACCGGGATCTCCGCCTCCAGGCCGAGGTCCACCTGGTCCAGCTTCACACCGACGTGCGCGCCTATGCGGCTGGCGCTGCCGTCGGCGCCGACGACCGCGTGGGCCAGCACGGTCTCCCCGCCCTGCAGCACCACGGCGACGGTACGACGGTCGGGCACCGTCGAGCCGTGCTGCTCGACCCGCTGGACGGCGACGCCGGTGCGCAGCTCGGCGCCCGCCTTCTGGGCGTGCTCGACGAGCTGCTGGTCGAACTCGGGCCGGTTGATGAGCCCGAACAGCATCCGCCGGGAGCGGCGGGTGCGGCTGAAGCGGCCGTTGTGCGAGAAGGTCACCGCGTGCACGCGGTCCTGGAACGGCAGCTCGAAGCCGGGCGGCAGCGCGTCACGGGACGGGCCGATGATGCCGCCGCCGCACGTCTTGTAGCGCGGCAGCTCGGCTTTCTCCAGCAAGAGCACGCGCCGCCCCGCGACCGCCGCCGCATAGGCCGCCGAGGCCCCCGCGGGTCCCGCGCCCACCACGACGACGTCCCATACCCGCTGCACGTCGTCCGCCGAAGAGTTCTCGCCGCTCACGATGGTCTACTGCTCCGATCAAGCCGCTGCCGCACCTGTCCCCAGCATCCTACGGCGACGATCACGGTGGACCGCTGTGGGAGGATCGATGTACTCACCCGGTACAACGTCGCACCCACGAGGAGCGTGCCCATGTCGTCGAATCCGGTCGCCGAGACCGTCGCCTCGCTACTGCCCGGGGCCAAGGCGGAGCTGGCCGAACTGGTCGCCTTCAAGTCGGTGGCCGACTTCGCGCAGTTCCCCAGGAGCGAGAGCGAGGGCGCCGCGAAGTGGGTCGCGGACGCGCTGCGCGCCGAGGGATTCGTGGACGTGGCTCTGCTGGACACCCCGGACGGCACCCAGTCGGTGTACGGCTTCCTGCCGGGCCCGGAGGGTGCAAAAACGGTTCTCCTCTACGCCCACTACGACGTCCAGCCGCCGCTCGACGAGGCCGGCTGGACCACCCCGCCGTTCGAGCTGACCGAGCGGGACGGCCGCTGGTACGGCCGCGGCAGCGCCGACTGCAAGGGCGGCGTGATCATGCACCTGCTCGCGCTGCGGGCGCTCAAGGCCAACGGCGGCGTCCCGGTGAACGTCAAGGTGATCGTCGAGGGCTCGGAGGAGCAGGGCACGGGCGGCCTGGAGCGGTACGCCGAGCAGCACCCCGAGCTGCTGCGCGCGGACACGATCGTGATCGGCGACGCCGGCAACTTCCGGGTCGGCCTGCCCACGGTCACCACCACCCTGCGCGGCATGACCCTGGTCCGGGTCCAGGTCGACACCCTGGCCGGCAACCTGCACTCGGGCCAGTTCGGCGGCGCCGCCCCGGACGCGCTGGGCGCGCTGATCCGGGTCCTGGACTCGCTGCGCGCCGAGGACGGCTCGACCACGGTCGACGGGCTCGACTCCGCCGCGCGGTGGGACGGCCTCGAGTACACCGAGGAGCAGTTCCGCAAGGACGCCAGGGTGCTGGACGGCGTGGGCCTGATCGGTGGCGGCTCGGTCGCGGACCGCATCTGGGCCCGCCCCGCGGTCACCGTCCTCGGCATCGACTGCCCGCCGGTCGTGGGCGCCACCCCCTCGGTGCAGGCCGGCGCCAGGGCGCTGATCAGCCTGCGGGTGCCGCCGGGCGTGGACGCGGCCGAGGCGACCAAGCTGCTGCAGGCGCACATCGAGGCACGCACCCCGTGGGGAGCCCGGGTCACCACCGAGCAGATCGGGCAGGGGCAGCCCTTCCGCGCCGACACCTCCAGCCCGGCCTACCAGGCGATGGCCGACGCCATGGCCGTCGCCTACCCGGGCGAGTCGATGAGCTACGCCGGCCAGGGCGGCTCCATCCCGCTGTGCAACACCCTCGCCGGCCTCTACCCGCGGGCGGAGATCCTGCTGATCGGCCTGAGCGAGCCGGAGGCGCAGATCCACGCCGTCAACGAGAGCGTGTCCCCCGAGGAGCTGGAGCGGCTCTCGGTCGCCGAGGCGCTGTTCCTGAGCAACTACGCGGCGGGCTGAACCCTTCCGCCCTCGGCAGAGCGCCCTCGCCAACCGGCGGGGGCGCCGCCCGCGTTCGGCACATGGACGGGCTCGCACCGCTCCCCCCGCCTCCACCCGCTGCGCCTCCCGGTCGGTCAGGCCCGTATCCGGCGCGACGGCGACGAACTGTCGCTGACCGACGCCAGGGCGGCCGGCCCGGGCCGGGCGATCGCCGAGCCGCGACCCGCTGGGCCGAGCCCCCCGGGGACACGCCGGATCGTTGCGGGGGTGTCGGCTGAGGCGTGCGCGGGCATCGACCGGACCTGCCACAGCGGCTCGCACCACCGCACGACGTGCCGGCGGTGCGCCGGGAACGGCCGGATCGCCGCCACCTCCGCAGGGCTGGACAACGGGTTGCTCCGTGCCGCCCGGGAAGCGGTCACGCGACCGCGGTCGCCGACCGGAGGCACGGAAGCGGCCGGCGGCCCGATGTCCGCGTCACGGCCGAGGGGGCGCGCTCCTCACCGGCGCCGACCGCTCTTGAGCACTTCGTAGTAGTCGTCGGAGCCGAGGTCGAGCCGGAACACCATGCCGTACCTCTGGCGAAGGCCGGACACCGT
The DNA here is from genome assembly GCF_023630175.1 of Streptomyces cellostaticus. Classification (GTDB taxonomy): domain Bacteria; phylum Actinomycetota; class Actinomycetes; order Streptomycetales; family Streptomycetaceae; genus Streptomyces; species Streptomyces cellostaticus_A. The sequence goes on from NZ_JALLIN010000037.1 coordinate 74,957, forward strand.
GCCCGAGGCCGGCTCTCGCAGGAACCGCTGCATCGGAGGGTCGTTCTTGAGGGCGAGAGGTTCCTCAACGAGGCGCTTGGGATCACGGTCACGCACCGGATCCCACGTCAGCGTGTCTCCCCAGGCGAAGACGGAGCTCGGATCCGGCGCCCCCGAGCCGTTCGGGTTCGGCCCTTTGCCCTGATAGTAGGCCAGCAGCCGTCTGCCGGTGTCGTCGCGGGTGAACGGTATCCGCGGGTCGCTCCCGCCCGCGGTCAGAACGCTGTCGATGACCTCGGCCATGTGGTCCGGGTCGGCACCGTAGTACGCGGTCATGTGCATGAAGCACTTGATCTTGTAGGTGTCGCTTCCGTCCTGGAAGAAGGGCTGCTTGCGCAGACCCGTCCGGCAAGTGTCCCGCACCACGACCAGTCCGAGGCTCAGGCGGGTGTGGTCGGCGTATGCCCGAACGACCTTTCGGAGCTTCTGCTCCGCCTGCTGCCTGGCCTCGACAGCCTGACGGCTGCCGGCCAGTGTGCGGGCCTCCTTCGGGCTGACGGCGCGGTTGCCGGACGAACACGCGGTCATCGTGAGCAACAAAAGGACGGCGAGGCCGCCTTTGGCCGTGCTCTTCATCGGGCCTCTCATCGCTGGGTCGTTCCGCCAGGGGGTTGCCAGGGCCACTGTCCACCGGGCAGGTGGGTCCGGGCATGAGTACCGGTACTCAGACAGGTCCGGGGCAGCCCTGGCGGACTGCCCCGGAATGATCAGGAGCGATCGTCAGAGGCCCATGCCCGACATCGTCCGCTCCAGGGAGTTCGCGTACAGACGCGCGCCCCCGATCTTCGGATGGAACGACTGGGCCGACAGGCCGTAGTTCCTGAGCCATGGCCAGTCGTTGCTCGGGTTGTCGGACTTCACGAGAGTCTTGACGATGCCGTGCACCTGCTCCGGGTCACCGCACACACCCTTGCCCGCGAAGTCTCTCGCCGGGTCGGAGAACCACACGTTCGCGCCCTGCGCCTTCGCGTCGTCGGCCGCGCCCTGCATCGCCGTCGCCAGCGTGCCGGCGGTGGCGTTGAGCCAGTCCGCCGAATCCGGGGACAGACCGAGGGTACCGATGCTCAGGCAGGAGCCCCTGTCGGAGAGCAGCGGCGGGTACCCCATCAGGACGATCTTCGCGTGCTGCGCCTTGCCGTGGATCTGCAGCAGTGTCCTGGTGATGTCCGGACGGACGATCTCGTTGATGATGCCCGGAACGGCGGTCTCCAGTTTCTGGCCGACGAACTTCGCGTCCCGCCCGTCGACGTGCCCGTCCTCGTCGCCCTCGTCGAACGTCTTGCCCTTGCAGTTGCCGCCGCTGAAGGACATCAGGCACTTCTGGAAGATGTCGGAGAACCGGGAGTCGTTGCCGCCGATGGAGATCGTGACGAGGGTCGTGTTCTGGTCCAGGTACCCCTTGTCGATCTGCGGCATCTCCCGGCTGTTGTCCTGGATCACTCCGTCATGCAGA